>NZ_JAUZVM010000005.1:0-203355 GCF_031844565.1 Alcaligenes sp. AB3 | reverse complement strand
GATCGTGACGTCGCCGCCCGACTCATCCTTGTTGATCACGTCATCGCCCGTGATCGGATCAATCTTGATCTCGGCTTCAGGAGGCGTTACGTCTACGTCGTATGGCTTCTCGTCAGTGGCGGTCGTGGTGTTGCCAGCGTCGTCAGTCGTGGTGACCTTGGCTTCAACCTTGTCGTTGTTAACCAGCTCGGAGCCAGGAACGTCCACGCTCCAGGTCTTGCCGTCCGGATTAACGGTGGTTTCGTATTCTTTACCGCCAACGGTCACGGTGACCTTGTCGCCAGGTTTGACGTCTTTACCAACTGTACCGGTGATCGTGACGTCGCCGCCCGACTCATCCTTGTTGATCACGTCGTCACCCGTGATCGGATCAATCTTGATCTCGGCTTCGGGAGGCGCTACGTCTACGTCGTACGGCTTCTCGTCGGTAGCGGTCGTGGTGTTGCCTGCGTCGTCAGTCGTAGTGACCTTGGCTTCAACCTTGTCGTTGTTGACCAGCTCAGAGCCAGGAACGTCCACGCTCCAGGTCTTGCCGTCCGGATTAACGGTGGTTTCGTATTCTTTACCGCCAACGGTCACGGTGACCTTGTCGCCAGGTTTGACGTCTTTGCCGACGGTACCAGTAATCGTTACATCACCTTCGGATTCTTCCTTATTGATGACGCCGTCTTCAGTAATGGAATCGATAGTGATTTCAGCTTCTGGAGGCAGCGTGTCGACCGTGGTCGTGTCTTCGCCGCCGTTACCTGGGGTACCGACTTCGTTGGTGTAACTGCCGTCGGGTACTTTGACGGTAATTTCACCTTCGTAGTTCGGTGGGGGAACCAGCGTGCCGGTCCAGGTCTTGGGATCTTTGTTGTCAGGCGTCAGGCCTTCAATGCGACCGCCGCCAGTCACCTCGATATCTTCGATATCGAAGCCAAATGGCACTTCAGTAAATGTGAAGGTAACGGTACCGTCGTCATTGATCTTGACAGTGACAGAGGGAGGAACCAGAGGACCGGCTTCTTCTTCGCCAGTACCGCTGTAGCCGCCCAGGCGCACGTTTTCAACGGTAGGCACGCCAGGACGTGGGTATTCCAGCGCCAGGGGACGTGTGGTTTCCACAATGCTGACCAGACGGGTGAAGCTGCTGCCACCGCCTTCGCCACCACCGGTCAATACGGCGGCGGTTGGGTCAAGCTGCGAGAATGGGTCATCACCGGCTTCCAGGGCGGCCAACACAGCGGTAATGGCTGGATCGTTGGGGTTGGCCAAAGCAGCAGCGACGGGGTCCACATCGGTTTCTGCGATATCGCCGCTGACCAGGAAGGAGCGGTTATCGGAAATGGTCATCGATGGGCTGCTAGGGATCTCAAGTTCGACGCTGGCGCCGGTCTCGGTGATGATCTCGGCATTAACAGGGACGCGCATCCCTTCTTTGACGGCTACTTTGGAGCCATCGGCGGTACGAATCCATGCCGTACCTTCAACTCGTGTCACTAAAACAGTATCCAGTGCCATGACTGTCTGATTCCTAAAAAAAGACTGCCGCCGCGCAGCAGTCAGAAATGGACTTTCTTTGATCAGAGAATAGCGAGTTGGTCCGCTACTCGATATTGGCGTCGCCGCCAGTTCGCTGTTTTATTTATGGTTATTGACTTAACTTGACAATACGAACGAGACGGCGAGCAGGGCTTAGGCTATGCCGTGTACTTTTAGCGCCAACATCAAACGATCTGTTACATCCAGCTTTTCAAAAACCGCTTGGAGATGGGCGCGAACCGTTCTTTCGGTAATTCCCAAATCGTTTGCAATCAGCTGATTGGAGTGCCCCAGCGAGGCGCGTTGCGCTACCTCGACTTCACGACTGGTCAATGTACTTTCCCAGCCTGCCTTGGGTTCCAGACGACGGGTTACATCGCTGAGCAGACGGCTCAGCAAGGACTCCCCGACCCAAACTTGTCCGCTGGCCACATGGTCCAGCGCCTGCACCAGCAAGGGCGACGAGCTGTAGGCGTGAATATAGCCACGAGCACCCAGAGCCAGCACGGCTTGACCTTCGGTATCCAAAGGGCGTGGGCTGGCGACAATAATTTTCATGCCCTGCACAGCCTTGGACCATTGGGGATGATTCCACAAAGCCAGGGCACTATCGACCACCACCAGATCACGCTGCTGCTGTTTCCAACGCAGCAAATCGTCCATGCCCTGCCCTCTGGCGGGCAACCAGGTGACGGAATCCAGATGACGCCAATGCTGCCACAACGCCTCATCGGCAGTCAGAAATAAAACCGAATTTACTTGTCGCATACCGCTTTTCCCTTACTGGTAACACGAGCTATAAGCCATCAGCTCTTGGTCTGACTCGGGTATTACACCTCTATCGTCAGCGCTACTCCCCCAACGGACCGATCGGCCTTAACGCTCCCTGAACGCGTTGGATCTGGCCCTGAGAATAGGTTTGAGTAAGTACTGCATAACGGTCCGCTTGCCTGTCATGATGTGCACTTCGGCCACCATACCGGGCAGGATCGGACGGTTATCGTCACCGACATACACCGTGTCAGTACGTACTTTAGCTATATAGAATGAATTGCCTTTTTCATCGGTAATGGTGTCGGCACTGGTCTGTTCCAGCACGCCGGGCAGGCCACCGTAAACGGCAAAGTCATAGGCGGTGAACTTGACCTCGGCAGTCTGGCCCGAGTGCAGAAACCCGATATCGCGCGGATTGATGCGCACTTCCAACAGCAGGGTGTCGTCAGTGGGCACGATCTCCAGAATATCTTTACCAGGCTGCACCACACCGCCCACCGTATTGGCAGACAGAGTCTTGATGGTGCCGCGCACGGGCGAGCGCACTTCGGCCAGTCGCACACGGTCGGCCAAGGCCCGTTGTCCTTGTTCCAGGGATGCCAGCTTGGCACGTGTTTCAGCCAGTTCAGTACGGGCCTGGTTGCGGAAGGTAATTTCCACTTCACCAATCCGGTTCTGGGCTTCCTGAATCGAGGCCTGGATACGGCTGATTTGTGCTGTGGCTGCTTTTTGCTCACCGCAGTAACGAGCCACATCACGCTGCAGACGCAGCAAGTCCACTTCAGACACAGCCCCGCTCTTGAGCAAGGGACGAGTCATTTGAAGTTCTTGCGAGGTCAGCCCGCAGCTGGAGGCCGCCTGATCACGATTGGCCTGCGTTTCACGCAATTCCTGTTGACGCTGGTTCAACTGCTCCTGAGCCACCGAAATATTGGAACGCAGCTCTTCAGTACGAGCCTGCCAGACACGACGTTCCATTTCCGCCAAGTCGGGGGCTTTTTCCAGAACCTCACCGGGCATATCAAAAGGCTGATCTGCGGCAATGGCTTCCAGACGAGCAGCCTTGGCCTTCAAGGACAAGGATTCTGCTTCGTTCTCGCCCAGAGAGGACGAGGCACGGGTTGGATCAATACGCAGCAAGACTTCGCCCGCTTCCACGGACTGGCCAGGGCGGACCAGAATTTCTTCCACCACACCGCCGTCCAGACTTTGCACAATCTGAACCTGGCGAGATGGCACGACCTTGCCTTCGCCGCGCACCACTTCATCAATACTGGCCAGGCTGGCCCAGACGATCAGCACGCAAATTGCCAATAACGTCAGCCAGATCAGCAGCGTGGAACCGCGTACCTCTTGGTAGCGAGCCGTCCATGAGGCGTTTTTGAGCATGTTGCTGCCAGGAGGCGGCGCGCTGGTGTCCTGGAGTTGTGCACGCACCCAATGAATCAGGTTCTTTATCTTCATGCTGCACTCCGGGCCTTGCCAATCTGCCCACTACGCAAAGCGGCAATAACCTGATCCTTGGGACCATCCGCCACAATACGCCCCATATCCATCACGATCAGACGATCGACCAGCTCCAGCAAAGCGGTGCGATGTGTCACCAGCACCACGGTCTTGCCTTCACATTCTTTCTGCAAACTGCGACGCAGAGCCGATTCGCTCTGGTTGTCCATATTGCTGCTGGGTTCGTCCAGCAACAGAATGGATGGGTTACCAATCAAGGCACGGGCTACCGCAATCGCCTGGCGCTGACCACCCGAGAGGGATTCACCACGCTCGCCAATCATCATGTCGTAGCCATCAGGATGGCGTCGTGCGAAGTCGTCTACGCCGGCCTGACGCGCTGCTGCCAACATTTGGTCGTCGGTTGCGTAGGGAGTCCCCATCATCAGGTTGTGCTTCAAGGAGCCATAAAACAGCATGGGGTCCTGCGAGACATAGCCCATGGAGCGACGCACGTCTGCCGGATCAATCTGCTGATTATCAATTCCGTCGAGCACCACTGTGCCGCCCGTTGGTTTGTACAGACCCAGGATCAGCTTGGACAAGGTGGTTTTACCGGAGCCGATACGGCCGATAATGCCGATCTTCTCGCCAGCCTTCAAAGAAAAACTGACCTTGTCGAGCACGTTCTGGGTTGCACCGGGGTAGGTGAAACTGACGTTACGAAACTCGATAGAGCCTTCCAGATAAGGACGTGGCACAAAGTGACGCTCCTCGGGATGCTCTACCGGCATATTCATATATGAATCGACCGAGCCCAAGGAGGTACGGGCATTTTGATACTGCATCATCAAGCCAGCCACCTGCCCCAATGGAGCCAGGCAACGGCCTGCGATCATGGAGGAAGCAATAATGCCCCCCATGGACAATTTGGTTTCCTGAACCAGATACACCCCGATAATCACCACACTGATAGTGACCATCTGCTGCAGCATTTGCACCGTATTGACGGTGAGCGTGGAGGTCATCTTGATACGGGCACCCTGACGTGCCAGATATTCGGTTGACTGCTCCCAATCGCGCTGAGCATTGCTTTGCGCATTCAGGACCTTCAGGGTTTCCATGCCAGCCAAGGACTCAACCAGCCCGGCATTACGCTGGGCGGCAGCCTGGAAGGTCTGCTTGGTCAGGCGCTCCATGCGGGCCTGCGCAAACCAGGAAATACCCAGAATGATCACAATGGCCACTACCGGCGGGATCAGCATCCAGGGCGAGATCCAGGCCAGCACAGCCAAAAACAGCAATACAAAAGGCAAATCGACCAGTGTGGTCAAACTGGCCGAAGCAATAAAGTCGCGCACCGATTCAAAGGAGCGCAGATTGGCAGCAAAGGAGCCCACCGACGGCGGTCGGTTCTCCATGCGCAAGTCCAGCACACGCTCCATAATCCGCGCAGATAACTGAATATCCACCCGTTTACTGGCCGCATCGACCACATAGGCTCGCACAGTGCTGAGCACCATGTTCATGACCAGAACCAATCCAATCCCGATCGACAACACCCACAGGGTTTCAATCGCCTTATTGGGCACTACCCGGTCGTACACGTTCATGGTGTAGAGCGGAATGGCCAGGGCAAACAAGTTGATCAGTAAGGCAGCGCCAATGGCGTCACGATACAGACGCCAGTTTTGCACTACGGCTGTCCAGAACCAGTGCTTGCCCTTCATGGGGGCTACCCCATCTTTGGCACGCGCTTCGACACGGAAATCCGGCTGCACCACAGCCAACAGCCCGGAGTACTGCGCTTGCAGATCTTCCAGGCTGATTTCGCTGGGGCTGCCACTTTCCGGGAAATGCACCCGGGCATGCTCTCCTTCCAGACCCAACAAGACACATGCGCGGTTATTGTTCAGCAACAAAATAACCGGGAACAGATTGGTGTCGAGTTCGGTAAAGGCGCGGCGCCACACTCGCGCCGTGCAATGGCCTCGCGCCGCCGCCCGATTCAATAGCGCCGGCGTCAGCCGTCCACGCTGCAAGGGCAGACCCGCAGACAAATGCTGCGGTGTGCAGGGATTACCGTGAATACGGGTGATCTCTGCCAAGCAGGTCAGAAGAGGATCATCATGTGTCAGATGAGGCGGGACACTGAATTCCCCGCTTTTTGGTGTCGTGCTGTCAGATGAGTGGTTCATCGTCATTAATCAAATCCAGCGAATCCCGCAGGCGTTGACGGGTACGTTTGCGCTCGTTCAATTTGGCCAAGGCCTGGGGAGGCAGATCAGTCATACGAAGCACACCGTTTGCAACCAGTGCGTCAATCAAATCCTCCAGCACCCGGATAAAACTGGCATCCGAGACTGAAAGCTCTTGTTTGTAGTCATCTTCGTTTTGACTCATACGTGCCTCCCTTTCTATCTAATAACGCCAAGAAGCAGCGACTTACAGCCCGGCTGGCTTCTCGCGCAGGACTGGCGGAGCCATGCCGTCGCGGTAATCAACAGAAACCGGAGTCAGGTTGCTGGTATCTGGGACAGGCGTCATGCATGCCTTGAATGCCTCTTCGGGGAAGTCGAGCTTGGCGGCCTCTTCAGGCTGCTCCGAGTACGGCTGGGACAGGCCAACTGCCGACACCAGACGGTGCGACAAGGTCAGCCAACGGTATTCAGCTTGCTGCAGGTCGTAAGTAGCGTTGGCCAGAGCACGACGCGCATCAAACAATTCGTTTTCCGTATCCAGCAAGTCCAGCAAAGAGCGCTGACCGATCTGGAACTGCTGCATGTAGGCAACGCGAACCTTGGACGTAGCCAGTTCGTGCTGTTTCAGGAATGGCAACTGAGCACGCAGGCGCTCAATGTTGTTCCAGGCTACAGCCAGGTCTTGTTGCACGTTGCGGCAGGTGTAGTCACGCACGTCGCGGGCAGCGTATTGCTGAGCCGTTGTCTGACGGATGCGAGCAGCATCGGCACCACCGCGGAACAGGTTGTACGACAGCATCAGCTGAATATTGCTGCTTTGCGAATCGCGGTAAGCGGAACCGGGAGGGTCGCTTTTGTCTTTACCGGTGGCGGCACGAAACTCCAGCGTCGGCGACATGCGGCCTTGAGCCACGTGCTTGCCCGACTCGGCAGCTTGATACAAAGCCTGCTTGGCCAGAATCACAGGACTGGTGCGCAAGGATGGCAAGAAATCAGTTGTTTTGGCGGGAATCGACTCGCTCAGGCTAGGCGCCGCTTGCATGACTTCAGGAGCAGCCACGCCCACGATACGACGGTAGCGTTGCAACACGTCGTTCAGGTTGCCGGCCTCGGTCATCATGTTGCTTTGAGCCAGGGACTGACGACCATACGCCTGCTCCAGGTCAACGCCACGACCTACGCCCGATGCCGAACGCTCCTGAATCTGGCCCAGGATGTTCATGTGCATGCCGTAGTTTTCACGGGCCAGCTTTTCCATTTCACGGTAGCGCAGCACGTCGATGTGCGCGTTAGCCGCTTCCAGAGCCAGGGAGTCTACCGATGCCAGCAGTTCGTAGTAGGTAGCCAGTTTTTCGTAGCCCAGCTGACGCACCTGGTTGATCGAGGAGAAACCATCAAAAATCAACTGACGCAGCTGCAGGCTGTAACCACGGCGGGACCAGTCCGTAGACGGAGCACCCGATGTGCTGCCACGCCACTCTTTGCCAACCCAACCTTGAGCATTGATTTCAGGCATCAAGGCGCCACGGCCGACATTCTGGCCTTCAAGCGCAGACTGGAAATCCTGGAAGCGAGCACCAAGTTCAGGATTGGACATGATTGCCCGCTCAATACTGTCCTTGAAGCTCAAGCTGTTTTCCTGCTGGGCAAGCGCTGGTTGCGCAAGCAGTAACGCTGTCAGCAGCGAACTTACTGTTAGAGTTTTCTTACCACGCACGTCGGCCTCCGTAAGATCCTGTGCCACGTCCGCAACAGACGCCATCACGTCAGCGTTGCAACGCATTGCCAGATCAAATTTAAGTACAAAAATGAAAGAAGAATGGGTTCGGTGTGTCGCTCAAACAAAGCGAAAGAAACACCACCCGAGGGCCCAACACCTATGTATTGCACATGGGCTTTACACCTAAGACTGGTAAATACATCGCCAGCCGCAGCAGTATGTTCATAATGGACCGGGGCAAGACAAGGCGGAGCTACAGGCTTCTGACCTGTATTCTTGGAGCATAACCTTGTGTCTGATTGTGACTTTTTACGTGACGCATAGTGAAACCCATCACGTAGATCACGGGACAAATTGTATCTTAGATTACAAGAGCCTTCGTGGATGACAATGTTAAAAATGATAAATAGCCTGTGATAAAAAAGGCAACAATACACTGAAATTAAACGATTTCGGGCGATTAGGCACTAAACCAATAACTGTTGCGCCTGTCCCACTTGGCTTGATCGTTGGTAATAATTTACAAAAAACTTTCACCTTAATAAGCATTTAGGTTACATCAAGGTAAAACCGAGATATCACCAAGCGATAAAAACATTTTCATTGTTAAAAGCATAACAATCGCTCACATTAAGAATGCTGCATTTGTAACGATTTCTTATTGCAACTTGATGTCGATTTTCATCTCTTTGTCAGGACTTCAAAAAGGGATATGAAATCAAAAACTTATAACAATCGCATGAAGAGCTCCCTGTTTCGCGCCCGTTTGTTGCCTCTCTGAACAATCCGTTGCTGCAATATCCGCCGCCCACGCTTGTCCCGTTTCTGCTCGCCCGATACCATCGAACAGTACGTATTTAGTTAGCAACACAGACAACTTGGAGGCCGCACATGTATCAACACCTGGCCCTGTATATCAATGGTCAATTCCTGGACGGGCAAGGTCGCCAGACCCAGGCCGTCATCAACCCAGCCGATGGCAGTAGCTTGGGCCAACTGCCCCTGGCGTCCCAGGCGGATCTGGATGCCGCTCTGAATGCCGCTCAAGCCGCATTCAAAAGCTGGCGTCACAGCTCGCCCATGGATCGCAGTGCGATTCTGCGCAAGGTGGCGGAGCTGTCCCGCGAGCGCGCCCAGGAAATTGGCCGCAATCTGACGCTGGACCAAGGAAAACCCTTGGCCGAGGCCGTCGGCGAGATCATGTCCTGCGCCGATCATGCAGACTGGCACGCCGAAGAATGTCGTCGTATTTATGGCCGTGTCATTCCCGCCCGCAACCCCAAAGTGCAGCAAATGGTATTGCGTGAGCCTATTGGGGTCTGCGCCGCCTTTACGCCCTGGAACTTTCCCTACAACCAGGCTATTCGCAAAATCTGCGCCGCTATCGGTGCTGGCTGCACGATTATTCTGAAAGGCCCCGAGGACTCTCCCAGCGCCGTCATGGCCATTGCCCAAGCTTTCCACGATGCCGGCCTGCCGCCCGGCGTGCTGAACATTGTCTGGGGTGTGCCGCAAGAGGTGTCGGACTACCTGATCCGCTCGCCCATCGTACGTAAAGTATCCTTTACCGGATCTGTGCCTGTAGGCAAGCAACTGGCTGCACTGGCCGGTGCTCATATGAAACGCATCACCATGGAATTGGGCGGTCACTCGCCCGTACTGGTCCTGCCCGATGCCGATGTGGCCCGGGCTGCTCGTCAGCTGGCTCGTTTCAAGATCCGTAACGCCGGGCAGGTTTGCATCTCCCCCACGCGCTTTTATATCCATGACGATATTTACACAGCCTTCGTGGACCGCTTCACCGAAGAGCTGGCCAATGTGAAGGTAGGTGATGGTCTGGACCCGGATACCCAAATGGGCCCCTTGGCTCACGAGCGCCGCATCCCCATGATGCAAAAGTTTGTCGACAACGCCCGCTCTCTGGGCGGCAAAGTGTTGTTGGGCGGTGAGCAGATCAAGCGTGACGGTTTCTTTTTCTCGCCCACGGTGCTGACGGATTTACCTGACGATGCCCTGGTCATGACCGAGGAGCCTTTCGGCCCCATCGCCCCCTTGACCCGCTACAGCGACCTGGACGATGCCATCGCCCGCGCGAACAGCCTGCCTTATGGTTTGTCTGCCTATGCTTTTACACAGTCTTTGCAAGATGCGCATCGACTGGGCACAGAGCTGGAATCGGGCATGGTCAATATCAACCACTTTGGCAGCTCCCTGCCCGAGACTCCGTTTGGTGGCGTCAAGGACAGCGGCATAGGCAGCGAAGGCGGTGCTGAAACCTTTGACGGATACTTAGTCACCAAATTTGTGACCCAGATCTAAGACTGGCCCCTGGCCTCGCTTTGCGGGGCTAGGGTGAACCCCTACTGTACTAACTCCGCATTCCCGTTACATTATTCAAACACTCGTTTGAAATTAGGAAATAACGGTGAAACGCTCTGATCGAACACAGTCCGCCATTCTTGATGCAGCCGAACATCTGTTCGCGCTGTACGGTCACGAAAACACCTCCATGCGCCAAATTACGGCGCAGGCCAAGGTAAACCTGTCTGCCGTCAATTATCACTTTGGCAGTAAAGACGGACTGACGCAGGCTGTGTTCCAGCGCCGCCTGAACAGCATCAATCAAGAGCGTCTGGAAAAGCTGGCTTTTTATCGCCAGCAAGCCGGTGAAGGTCCGTTGAAAGCCTCCCAGGTGGTGGACGCCTTTTTTGGCCCTCTGATCCGCCTGGCAGGCTCAGGCAACGGCACCCCCCGCTCGTTTATTCCTTTGCCCGGGCAAGACCGCCCGGCGCCGCAGGATTTCATTCAGTCCATCTGTTGGGACGAACAAGTCGCCATCTTCCTGCCCTTCAAGCAGGCTTTACACGAAGCCCTGCCCACTGTGCCGGAAGAAGAAATCATCTGGCGATTCCATTTCATGCTGGGTGCCACGTCTTACGCATTAATGGGCACCCAATCACTACGTCGGGCCTTGCAACTACCCCTTAGCGACAGTCCCGAAAGTGAGCAACAACTGCAACAACGTCTGATGAGTTTCCTGCTGGGTGGATTACGAGCTCCTTTGCCGGCCAGCGCCTGAGCTGAACGGTCCTGACCACCAAGCTACACCAAGGTGAACCACGCCCCCCTCGGGGGGCAGCAAGCCGAAGGTGCAGCGTGGGGGCATCCTTCTTCTTTTTTTTCTGAGCTAGTCCGGAGTTGCTATGTTTGTGACCTTGCTATTGATAGTGCTAGTGCTTGGCTGCGTCTACGTTCTCAAAAACCGGAATCTACGTACCAAGTGGCTAAGCCGCCCAATCTACCGCGCTTTTTCCAGCGTTTTGCCTGCCATGTCCCAAACCGAGCGCGATGCGCTGGAAGCGGGTACGGTCTGGTGGGAAAGCGAGCTGTTTCGCGGCAAACCTAACTGGAACACCCTGAGCTCTTATCCGGCCTACCGGCTCACCGATGAAGAGCGCCAGTTCATGGACAATGAGGTCAACGTGGCTTGCGCCATGATTGACGACTGGCAAGTCAGCCAGGAAGACTTCGACATGCCTGCCGAGGTCTGGAACTATCTGAAAGAAAATCGCTTCTTCAGCCTGATTATTCCCAAGGAATACGGCGGTCGCGGTTTTTCGGCGCAAGCGCACTCGGCAGTCGTGGCCAAGCTATCCACCCGCAACTCGGCCTTGTCCGTGTCGGTGATGGTGCCCAACTCGCTGGGGCCGGCAGAATTGCTGCTGCACTACGGTACTGACGAACAAAAACAACACTACCTGCCCCGTCTGGCAGATGGCCGTGACATTCCCGCTTTCGCACTGACCAGCCCTTGGGCCGGTTCCGATGCCGCCTCCATTCCTGACGTAGGTATTGTTTGCAAAGGCGAATGGGAAGGTCAGGAAGTGCTGGGCATGCGCGTCACCTGGGACAAGCGCTACATCACGCTGGCTCCGGTGTGCACCTTGCTGGGTCTGGCCTTCCGGCTCTATGACCCGGACGGTTTGCTGGGTGGCGAAAAAGACATTGGCATTACCTGCGCCCTGGTCCCTAGCGATCACCCTGGCGTTGATACCGGTCGCCGTCACTTCCCCCTGAATGCCATGTTCATGAACGGCCCCACCCGCGGCAAAGACGTGTTCATGCCGCTGGAATTCATTATTGGTGGTCCCGACATGGCTGGCCAAGGCTGGCGCATGTTGATGGAATGTCTGGCTGCCGGCCGCTCCATCTCCCTGCCCTCCTCCTTTACCGGCATGGCCAAACTGACCAGCCGCGCCGTGGGTGGTTACTCCGCCGTGCGTACCCAGTTCCGAAGCGCCATCAGTAAATTTGAAGGTGTGGAAGAAGCACTGGCTCGCATTGCCGGCCATACCTATGCGATGGATGCCGCCCGCACCATGACGGCGGCGGCTGTCGATCTGGGCGAAAAACCCTCCGTTGTATCAGCCATCGTGAAATATCACGTGACTGAACGTGGTCGCATTGTGGTGAACGACGGTATGGATGTGATTGGTGGTAAAGGCATTTGCCTTGGCCCCTCCAACTTCCTGGGCCGGGCTTACCAGCAAATCCCTGTCGGTATTACGGTGGAAGGCGCCAATATTCTGACGCGCAGCCTGATCATCTTTGGCCAAGGCGCGATTCGTTGCCATCCTTTCATTCTGGAAGAGATGACAGCTGCACTAAACCCTGACCGCGAAGCCGGTTTGCGTAAATTTGACCAGGCTTTCTGGGCACACATCCGCTACACACTGGCCAACACAGGTCGCTCCTTCTGGTTGGGCTTGGGTGGCTGGCGCTTGCTAAGCGGCCCTACCGGCACCTCCAAGGCCATGCACACCTACTACAGCCAGGCCAGCCGTTACAGCGCCGCCTTCTCCTTGCTGGCCGACGCGTCCATGCTGGTTCTGGGTGGTTCGCTGAAAATGCGTGAGCGTCTGTCCTCGCGTCTGGGCGATGTGTTATCCGAGCTGTACATGCTCAGCGCCGTACTCAAGCGTTACCAGGACGAAGGCCGCCAGCAAGAAGATGCGCCTTTGGCTCACTGGGCGGCTCAAGACGCCTTGATGCGCGCTCAACATGCGCTGGACAAGGTACTGGAAAACTTCCCGAACCGTCCTCTGGCTGCCGTGCTGCGCTTCCTGGTCTTCCCTCTGGGCCTGCGCCGTCTGGGTCCCGATGACAAGCTGGATCACACCGTTGCCAAGCTCTTGACCAAACCCGGTGCCACTCGTGATCGCCTGACTTACGACACTTACTTGCCTGAGGACGATATGGAGCCCGTCGGCGCGATTGAAGCCGCCTTGCTGGCGACGCTGAACACTCGCGATATTGACGCCAAAATCCGTCAATTCGAGAAAAGCGGTCAATTGCAGGACAACCCCAAAGCCAACGTGCGCGATCTAGCCGAAGCCGTCTTCCAGGCCGGTGGCATCACCGCCCAGGAATATGAACAAATCCAGGCCCGCGATATCGTGCGCGACCGCGTTATTGCCGTGGATGATTTCCCCTTCGATCTGCGTCGGGAAAATCCGGCCGCTGAAGCCGCCAGTGGGAGCCAAGTATGAGTTTTCAACCGGTCTATATTATTGACGGCGCGCGCAGCCCGTTTCTGAAAGCGCGTAATGCGCCCGGCCCCTTCTCCGCTGGAGATCTGGCCGTACAAACAGGACGCGAGCTGCTGCTGCGCCAACCCTTTGAGGCTCCGCAACTCAGCGAGGTCATTCTGGGTTGCGCCGCCCCCTCGCCCGATGAAACCAATATCGGCCGGGTTCTGGGTCTGCGTCTGGGCACAGGTCACAAAGTGCCAGGCTGGACCGTGATGCGTAACTGCGCTTCGGGCATGCAAGCGCTGGATTCGGGCGTGCAGGCCATTCAAACCGGCCGCTCGGATCTGGTGCTGGCCGGTGGTGTCGATGCGCTGTCTCACGCCCCCATCCTGTTCAGCGACGACATGGTGCGCTGGCTGGCCACCTGGGGCAAGGCCCGCAGTGCAGGCGCACGTCTGAAAGCCCTGCGTAGTCTGCGCCTGTCCTACTTGAAGCCTGTCATCGGCCTGCTCAAAGGGCTGACCGATCCCGTGGTCGGTTTGTCCATGGGCCAGACCGCTGAAAATCTGGCGCACGAATTTGGCATTACCCGTCAGGATATGGACGAATTTGCGGCCCGCAGTCACCGTCTGGCCTTGCGCGCCCAGCAAGAAAACGCTTTTGAAGAAATCGTGCCGCTTAGCGACACGCGCGGTAATAACTACCCGCAAGATGATGGTGTACGCGAAGACTCCACACCCGAAAAACTGGCCAAGCTGCGCCCGGTCTTTGACCCGCCCTGGGGCAATATCACGGCCGGCAACAGCTCTCAAGTCACTGACGGCGCAGCCCTGCTGATTCTGGCCAGTGAAGCGGCCGTCAAGGAACATCAGCTCAAACCCATTGGCCGCATTGTGGATGCGCAATGGGCCGGTCTGGACCCGGCCACCATGGGCCTGGGCCCTGTGTTCGCCGCAACACCTATTTTGGAGCGCAACCGTCTGGCCCTAAATGGCCCGGACTTGTGGGAAATCAACGAGGCCTTTGCAGCACAAGTACTAGCATGTCGTGCTGCATGGGACGATCAGGAATGGTGCCAAAAACACCTGGGTCGTGATGCGTTGGGACTGCTGGATATGGACAAGCTCAATGTGGACGGCGGTGCTATTGCAATCGGCCATCCGGTGGGTGCCTCCGGCGCCCGAATTGTGCTGCATTGCTTGAATGCCCTGCGTCGTCGCAACTTGCGCCTGGGCATGGCCGCTATTTGTATTGGCGGCGGTCAAGGCGGTGCCATGCTGATCGAATCGCTGCAAGGAACTGAATCATGATGCCCGTCGCTACCTTGAATTTGCAAGACTTCACGCTGTACACGGACGATCAGCAAATTGCCTGGCTGAAAATCGATTGCGTGGGCAGCTCGGTCAACCGACTCTCTGCCGCTGTTTTGCAGGAGCTGAACCAGGCCCTGGATTACCTGAGCAGCCATCCTCCCAAAGCCCTGATTATTTACTCGGGCAAAACCGCCGGCTTTATTGCTGGCGCCGACATTGATGAATTCTCCGAACACAACAACAACCCGGAAAAGGGCCTGGCCCTGGTGACTCGTGGCTGGACAGTGTTCAACAAGCTGGCCAAGCAAAGCTACCCCACGTTGGCGCTGGTGCAAGGTCACTGCCTGGGCGGTGGTCTGGAGCTGGCCCTAGCCTGCCGCTATTGCCTGGCGGTAGATCAGGACGACACGCGGCTGGCTCTGCCTGAAGTGATGCTGGGTATTTTCCCCGGCTGGGGCGGCATGTTGCGCCTGCCTGAATATATAGGCCCTGCCGCTGCCATGGACTTGATGCTCAGTGGCAAAAGCGTGGATGCTCGCAAGGCCGCCCGTCTAGGTATGGTCGATGCTTGCGTCCCTGTCCGTCTGGCCAAGCAAGCCGCCGTCAAGCAGGTGCTCAGTGGCAAGAAACCACGTCGTGCCAAAGGTCTGCCACGCCTGATGAATACCAAGCTGCTGCGCCCCCTGGTGGCTGGCCAAGTGCGCAAGCAGTTGGAAAAGCGCGATCCGTATCAGCACTATCAGGCCCCTCGTGCCATTTTGGAGATCTGGGAAAAACACAACGGCAACGCGTTGAAAGCTCCCGAGCTGATCGAGCAAATCACCCGTTCCAACACCGCGGCCAATCTGCTGCGTGTATTCCATCTGCAAGAGCGCCTGAAAAGCGTGGGCAAGCACTCATCGACGCAAGAAGTCAGCCATATCCATGTGGTTGGCGCCGGCGTCATGGGAGGTGATATCGCTGCCGTATGTGCACTGAAAGGAATGCGTGTGACCTTGCAGGATCAGGACCGCAAACGTATCGCCCAGGCTCAAGGTCGTGCCGCCAAGCTGTTCCAGCGCCGTCTCAAAGACCGCAGGCTGGTACAAGCCGCGCTGGATCGATTGATCCCGGACCCGGACGGCCACGGTATCCCTTCGGCAGATCTGGTCCTGGAAGCGATCTTCGAGAACGCCGATGCCAAGCGTAGCCTGTACACCACCATTGAGCCTCTGCTAAAACCCGGTGCCGTACTGGCGACCAACACCTCCAGCCTACCCTTGTCCGAGCTCAGCCTGAACCTGATCAATCCGGAACGGCTGGTAGGCATTCACTTCTTTAACCCGGTCTCTCGCATGCCCTTGGTGGAAGTGGTGGAAAGCGAACTGCTGGCCCCAGAGGTGCGCAGTGCCGCCTACGCTTTTGTGAACCAGATCGGCAAGCTGCCCTTGCCCGTCAAGGACAGCCCCGGCTTTCTGGTCAATGCCGTCCTGGCTCCCTATATGCTGGAAGCCATGCGTTGCGTGGACGAAGGACTGGACCCGGCCACCGTGGACAAAGCCATGCTGCAGTTCGGCATGCCTATGGGCCCACTTGAATTGGCAGACACCGTGGGCCTGGATATTGCCCGTGATGCGGGCGCGCAACTTAGCCAGCAAGCGGCCATGCCAGCCTGCCTGAAATCCCATCTGGATAGTCAGGAACTGGGCCGTAAAACCGGCCAGGGTTTCTACACCTGGAAGGATGGCAAAGCCCAGAAGTCTCCTGCGGGAACGGTTCCAAGCGGTCTGGCAGATCGCTTGATTAAACCCCTTATCGAACAGACCGAGCATCAGGTTCGGATTGGGGTTGTGGAGAACGATGACATGGCCGATGCAGGTGTCATTTTCGGTACCGGCTTTGCCCCTTTCCGCGGAGGTCCGTTGCATTACAAAGCAACACAAAAACAACGCAATTAGTTCGGATTGGCACAAATACCTATACGCCGATTGGCCTAGGTCATGCACCATAGAAAACAAACAGGTGTTTTAAAACTTGTCATAAGCCTCTGTCAGACGTCGCACCTATACCTTGGAGAAGAGACATGAAAAAGACGGTTGTAGCTTTGCGTACCATCCCCGCTTTGCTGATTCCTCTGGGAATGAGCATGGGAATGGGTCAAGCCCAAGCGGCTGGTTTTAACTTGCTGGAACAGAATGCGAGCGGCTTGGGTAATGCCTACGCAGGCTCGGCCGCCATTGGTGACAATGCCAGCACGATCTACTTCAACCCGGCCGGCATGACCTTGTTGCCCGAGACCAACTTCTCGGCAGGTTTTAATGCGATTAAACCTACCTTCAAGTTCTCCGATAAAGGCAGTACCGACCCCTTGGCCCTGACGGGTGGCGCCAGCCGTCCCGCCACCGGCGGTTCAGGTGGTGATGCCGGTAAAGTCGCCGCTGTTCCCAATATTTATCTGTCCCACCAGCTCTCGCCCAAGTGGTGGGTGGGCCTGGGTATTGGTGTCCCGTTTGGTCTGACAACCGAATATGACGAAGGCTGGGTTGGCCGTTACCACTCCGAAAAATTTGCCATTGAAACCATCAACGTCAACCCGTCGGTGGCCTACAAGGTCAACGATCAGTTGTCCTTCGGTGTGGGTGTGAACTGGTTGCACATTGATGCCGACTACCGTCTGGCTACCCCCGTCGGCTATCACCCGGCATTGGGCCCACTGGACATGGACACCCGCGTCAAGATGAAGGGCGACGCCTGGGGCTGGAACGCCGGTTTGCTGTACCAAATTACCCCCAGCACTCGTTTGGGCGTTTCCTATCGCTCGCAAATCAAGGTCACGGCTGACGGCGACACCAAGCTGCGCAACCGCAACGTACCAGCAGGCATTCCTGCTCCCAACATCAACTGGGATGCCGAAGCCACCATCAAGCTGCCTGACACCGCCATTGTCAGCTTGGTGCACGACCTGAATTCGCGCTGGCAGTTGCTGGCCGACGTGTCCTGGACAGGCTGGAGCAGCATCCCGCGCCTGACCATTGAAAACAGCGGCCCCGGCGCCAAGAATTCCGGCCTGGAGCTGAAATTCAAGGACGCATGGCGCGTCGCCCTGGGCGCCAACTACCACTACAACGAACAGTGGACCTTCAAGGGTGGTATTGCTTGGGACCAATCACCAGTACGCGACAAGAACTACCGCCCAACCGCCCTGCCTGACAGCGACCGTTACTGGGTATCCCTGGGTGCTCAGTATCGCGCCAGCAAGAATGCCACTTGGGATATCGGCTACACCCACTTGTTCCTGAAAAATACCGACATGAACAACAACACGGATCCGGCTGGCCGTGGTCTGACACGCGGTACCTACAAAAACAGTGGTGACATCCTGGGCGTGCAGTTCAGCTATCGCTTCTAAGGATGCACTATGGCCCGCAGTCGCCGCATGGAGCTGCTCGCACGTCTGCCCCCCACATGGCGTGCGCGCTTTTTGCAGCTGGGCTTTAACTGGCACCCCGCCTTCCGGGCAACCGGCGGGCGGGTCCACAAAGTTTCAGCGAACTTGCAACACATCGTCGTACGCCTGCCATTGCGTCGACGCACTCGCAATATCAATGGTTCTTTATTTGGTGGATCCCTGTTTGCCATTACAGACGGCGTGCACGCCACCATGCTCCTGGCCGGCCTGCAACGTCATGTGATTGTCTGGGACAAGAATGCAGAGATCCAGTATCGCCGCCCTGGCTACCAGACGCTGTATGCCAACTTTCAAATCAATCCAGATGAACTGGACGCAATACGAGGACAGCTAGACCAATACCACGAGGCTGAAGCCACATTTACCGTACAGATCCAGGACCCGGAAGGCCAGATCTACACCACGGTGGAACGCACCATCTACATCGCCGACGCCCACTTCTACAAGCAGAAATCACAATCACGCTAATTTGCCGGAGGACCGCTTCATGTTTACCCCCCGCTGTGCCGCCCTGATTTTAAGTCTGTCCCTGGGGCTACCCGCTGCCCAGGCCGCCACTGTTGCGAATGTCACCGTGCCGGACACGGTCACCGTCGAGCAGCAAAGCCTGAAACTGAATGGGGCAGGCCTGCGCAAGAAAGTTGTTTTTGATGTGTACGTTGCCGCCCTTTATACCGCGTCTCCTTCCCAGGATGCCGACGCCATTATCCAGTCACCCGGACCCCATCAAGTACGGCTGGTCCTTAAACGTGACCTGGACGCCCAAACCCTGATTGATGCCCTCAAAGACGGCATTCACAACAACCTGACTGATCCTGAAAGGCAGGAACTGGACCCCGTCATCAAGCAATTTGAAGATTTGATGCGTCAGGTTGGCGAAGCCAAGGAAGGCGACATCGTGGTGCTGGACATGAACGCAGCACAGGTCAAGATCCTGTTTAACGACAAGGTCCTGGGCGAGCTCTCTCACCCTGATCTGACCCCTGCTTTGTTGAAAATCTGGCTAGGCAAGAAGCCTGCTCAAGAATCGCTCAAAAAGGCCCTGCTGGGATTGTCTTGAACCTACACGCCTCGGAGCGCTTCATGGATAAAGTCTGGCTGCAGAACTACCCCACTGGTATTCCTGCCACTATCGAAGATCAGGCCCAGCAGTACTCGTCCTTGCTGGATGTATTTGAACAAAGTTGTACCGAGTTCGCGCAGCGCACGGCCTATATCAGCATGGGCAAACGCATGAGCTACCGCGAGCTGTCGGACAATGCCTTGGCCCTGGCCAGCTGGCTGCAAAGCCAAGGCGTGAAAAAAGGCGACCGTGTCGCCCTGATGATGCCCAATATGCTGCAGTACCCCATCAGCCTGTATGGGGTATTGCGCAGTGGGGCCACCATTATCAATACCAACCCGCTCTATACCGCCCGCGAACTGCGCCACCAGTTGCAAGACAGCGGCGCGGAAACCATCATCATTGCGGAAAACTTTGCCCACGTGCTGCAGGAAATCCTGCACGAAACGCCGATCAAGCGAATCATTGTGACCAGCGTGGGCGATTGCCTGGGCGGCTTCAAGGGCTGGCTGGTCAATCAAGTGGTACGCCATATTAAAAAGGGCGTGCCGGCCTGGTCCTTGCCAGGCTCTGTCTCGTTCAAAGCTGTACTGGCACAAGGACGGGGCCGCGCACCCGCCCCCGTCACGCTGACCCACGATGACATTGCCTGCCTGCAATACACCGGGGGCACGACAGGCGTTGCAAAAGGGGCCATTCTGACCCACGGCAATCTGGTTTCAAACCTGAGCCAGGCCCTGTCCTGGATTCGCCCGTATCTGAAAGAAGGTCAGATCGACTGCGTTGTTACCGCCCTGCCGCTCTACCATATCTTCGCCTTCACCGCGAACCTGCTGGTGTTCCTGCGTCTGGGTGCCGAAAACCTGTTGATCATTAATGCGCGCGACATTCCGTCCATGATCAAGGACATGTCCAAGCTGCGTTTTACGGCCATTACCGGGGTGAACACCCTGTTCAATGCCATGCTGAACAATGCCGAGTTCCGCAAACTGGACTTTTCCTCCCTGCGCTTTACGCTGGGCGGCGGTATGGCCGTACAGGAAGTGGTCGCCAAGCGCTGGCTGGAAGCCACGGGCAAGCCTTTGGCACAGGCGTATGGACTCACTGAAACCTCACCCGCCGCCACGATCAATCCGCTGGACAAACAAGAGTTCACCGGCTCGATTGGTCTGCCTGTACCGTCTACCGACATACGCATACGTGACGAAAACCAGAACGATCTGCCTTTGGGCGAAACCGGCGAGCTGTGCATTCGCGGGCCGCAAGTCACCCCCGGCTATTGGCAACGCCCCGATGAAACCGCCAAGGTTTTTGATCGTGACGGCTTCTTGCGCACGGGTGATATCGGCTATATGGATGAGCAAGGCTATGTCTTCCTGCTGGATCGTAAAAAGGACATGATTCTGGTCTCTGGCTTTAACGTCTACCCCAATGAAGTGGAAGCCGTCGCCGCCCAGCACCCGGATATTGTCGAGGCCGCCGCCGTCGGTGTGCCGGATGAAAAAGCAGGCGAAATCGTCAAACTCTATGTCATCAGCCGCAATCCCGATTTGACGGAAAAAGACGTAATAGCCTTCTGCCGCAAGAACCTGACCGGCTACAAGGCCCCGCGCATTGTCGAGTTCCGCGACGACCTGCCACGTACCAACGTAGGCAAGATCCTGCGCCGGGAACTACGTCCATAACACGTATTTCGCACGCGCTTAGACCAAGATGAAAGGGGCTTATGCCCCTTTTTCATTAACCGAAGGATTCATAAACAAATAAGAATCGGATCGTTCGTAGCCCTGATACCGCTCTTTAGAATGGGACAAACTATTTATATAAGCGAGTGTCAGAATGCACGCCCTGTCCCGCCTCTCGGAGTCCAATCGCACCGCGATTGCTCAAATTACCGACGAGCTCGATCCGCTGTCCCTGAACTGGCTGTCCGGCTATCTCGCGGGTGTCGCGCAAGTGCGCCACACCGGCCTTCCCGCTCAAGCGCCTGTTTCTCCTGAACTGTCTTTGGTCCCGGCCGCCGCTGCGCCCGCCCAACGACCTGCCACTATTGTATTTGGCAGCCAGACAGGCAATGCCCAACGCGTCGCCGAAGCCTTTGCCCAACGCTGCGAAGCCGCCGGTATCCCCGTGCGCCTGCTGCGTGCCGACCGTTACCCCACGCGCGAGCTGAAAGAAGAGCGTCTGCTGTACGTCATTATCAGCACCCAGGGTGAAGGCGACCCGCCAGACGATTCCATCGCGTTTTTCGAATTCCTGTCCGGTGCCCGTGCTCCCAAGCTGCCCGAGCTGAAATTCGGTGTGCTGGGCCTGGGCGATTCCAGCTACCCCCTGTTCTGTGGGATCGCAGAAAAGATCGATCAACGTCTGTTGGCTCTGGGTGCGCAACGCATTCTGGACGCAGGCCTGGCCGATCTGGATATTGATACGGTTGCCGCCCCCTGGCAGGACAAGGCCTTCGGTTTTCTGGAAACAGATCACCAGGCCCACGCCGCGGCGGCAGTTCCTGCCGCCCAGTCCAACAACGTTACGGTGCTGGAAACCCAGGCTCGCAGCAGCTTTACTCGCGACAATCCCTTCCAGGCCACCGTGCTGCAAAGCCAAAGCATTACCGGTCGCGACAGCACCCGCGATATCTATCACTACGAGTTGTCGCTGGAAGGCAGTGGCCTGAAGTACCAACCCGGTGATGCCTTGGGTGTCTGGCCCACGCAAAACGCCAAGCTGGTCGAAGCGGTTATTCAGACTTTGAAGCTGGACCCGCAAGAGACCGTCACCATTCAGGACAAATCGCACACGCTGCAAGAGTGGCTGAGCCACTACCGCGAGCTGACGCAACTGACCAAACCGTTTCTGGTGGAACTGGCCAAGCGCAATAGCGATGCCGTTCTGCAAACAGCTGTGGGCCCAGATGGTTTGAGCACCCTGCAAGAGCTGCTGAAAACCCATCAAGTGCTGGATGTACTGGAACGCTTCCCAGCCAGCTGGAGCGCTGCCGAACTGGTGCAAGCCTTGCGCCCCCTGGCACCCCGCATGTACTCCATCGCCTCCAGCCAGTCCGAGGTGGACGAAGAAGTGCATCTGACTGTGGCCAATGTGCACTACCAGTTCAATGAACAAGATCGTTGGGGCGTGGCTTCCGACTATCTGGCCCGCCTGAACGAAGGCGACACCGTGCCGGTCTTTATCGACCCCAATACCCGCTTCCGCCTGCCTGAAGACAGCAACCGTGACGTAATCATGATTGGTCCCGGCACCGGCGTTGCCCCCTTCCGTGCCTTTGTGCAGGAACGCAGCGTTCAGGGTGGTGAAGGCCGCAACTGGCTGTTCTTTGGCAACCCGCACTTTCATTCCGATTTTCTTTACCAGACCGAATGGCAACGCGCCTTGCAGGACGGCCAGTTGCAACACCTGGACCTGGCCTTCTCGCGCGATCAGGAAAACAAGGTTTACGTACAGCACCGCTTGCTGGAAAAAGCAGCCGAGGTCTATGCCTGGATTCAGGGCGGCGCCCACATTTATGTGTGCGGTGATGCCAACCAGATGGCCAAGGACGTACACCAGACCCTGCAGGAAATCGCCCGCCAGGAAGGTGGATTGGACGCAGACCAGGCTCGCAGCTGGTTGGAAGAACTCTCGGCGCAGGGCCGCTACGCCCGCGACGTTTACTGAGAAGCAAGGACATGACAGAAAAGAAAATCGCCGCTATCGAGCAAGTAAAAATTGATAGCCGCTATCTGCGCGGTGGCATTACCGAGGGTCTGGCAGACCCCATTACCGGCGCCATCAGCGAAGACGACAACAAGCTGCTGAAATTTCACGGCAGCTATCAGCAAGACGACCGCGACCAGCGCGAAGAGCGTCGCAAACAAAAGCTGGAACCGGCGTTCAGTTTCATGATTCGCGCCCGCTTGCCCGGCGGCGTGGTTACGCCCGCCCAGTGGCTGGCCTTTGACCAGATCGCCTGTGACTGGGCCCAGTTTGGCCTGCGCATCACCACCCGTCAGACCTTTCA
The DNA here is from genome assembly GCF_031844565.1 of Alcaligenes sp. AB3. Taxonomy (NCBI): domain Bacteria; kingdom Pseudomonadati; phylum Pseudomonadota; class Betaproteobacteria; order Burkholderiales; family Alcaligenaceae; genus Alcaligenes; species Alcaligenes sp. AB3. Next base: position 180,320 of record NZ_JAUZVM010000005.1, on the reverse strand, counting down.
ATGGCACGGCGTGCGCAAGCCCTTTTTAAAGCCCACCCTGCAAGCCATCAACAAGGCCATGTCCACGACATTGGCCACTTGCGGCGACGTGAACCGTCAGGTGGTCAGCGCCACCAATCCCTTGCTGTCCGAGCAGCACGGTCTGGTTCAAGAGTGGGCTGACAAGATTTCCGAAACCTTCCTGCCCAAAACCCGCGCCTATGCCGAGATCTGGCTGGACGGCAAAAAAGTCGAAGACGCCATTGACGGCGAAGACTTTGAACCGATTTACGGCAAGACTTACCTGCCCCGCAAATTCAAGATCGGCATTGCCGTGCCTCCCCTGAATGATGTGGACGTATTTGCGCAGGACATCGGCCTGATCGCGATTATTGAAAACAACCAGTTGCTGGGCTTTAACGTCGCCATTGGCGGCGGCATGGGTGCCACTCATGGCGACGACACCACCTACCCGCGACTGGGCAGCGTAATCGGCTTTGTTCGCCCCGAGCAATTACTGGCCGTTTGCGAAGCCGTTATCACCACACAGCGTGACCATGGCAACCGCGACGAACGCCGTCATGCCCGTCTGAAATACACCGTGGATAAGCTGGGTGCCGACTGGTTCCTGGAAGAAGTGCAAAACCGCAGTGGCCAAACGCTGGAGCCTTCGCGCCCCTATCACTTTGACCACAATGGCGACCGCTTCGGCTGGACCCAAGGCAGCAATGGCCGCTGGCACCTGAGCCTGCGTATCGATTCGGGCCGCATCATGGATACCGAAGTTGGCCCCTGGCTGACGGGTATGCGTGAAATTGCCAAGATTCACCAGGGACAATTCCGTCTGACCTGCAACCAGAACCTGATCATTGCCGATGTGCCTGAAGAAGATAAGGCCAAGATCGACAAGCTGGTTGCTGACCACAAACTGGATGTGTACCAGACACAAAGCGGCATACGCAGCAGCACGATTGCCTGTGTCTCTCTACCCACTTGCGGTTTGGCCATGGCCGAGAGCGAACGCTACGCCCCCATCTTGCTGCCCAAGCTGGAAACCCTGCTGGACAAGTACCAGCTGCGTGATGAGCGCATTGTGCTGCGTATCTCCGGTTGCCCCAACGGCTGCGCCCGCCCTTACCTGGGTGAAATCGCCCTGGTTGGCCGTGCTCTGGGCCGTTATGACTTGCGCTTGGGCGCAAACTTCAGCGGCGAACGCCTGAACGTGATCTATCGCCAAAATATTGCCGAACCTGAAATTCTGCGCATTCTGGACGAGCTGTTTGGCCGCTTCGCCGCCGAGCGTCTGGAAGGCGAACACTTTGGTGATTTTCTGGTTCGCGCTGGCGTAGTTGCCGAGCCTTCAAGCCGCTTGATTCCTTTGGTTTTGCAACCGGCCTGATATGAACCTCTTTCCTTTATTCGCCAACTTGAAGCAGCGCGCCGTACTGGTGGTCGGCGGTGGAGAAATCGCCGAGCGCAAAGTGCGTCTGGTCCTGGCGGCGGGTGCCCAGGTCACGCTGGTCGCCCCCTATGTGGTGGACAGCCTGGAAGAGCTGGCCAAGCAAGGGCGCATCACCCTGATTCGAGAGCGCTATCAGGCCCAGCATCTGCAAGGGGCCTGGCTGATTATTGCCGCCACCGACAAGCGGGACGTGAACCAGGTCATTGCCCAGGACGCACAAGAAGCACGCATTCTGGTCAATGTGGTGGACGACCCCGAATTGTCCAGTTTTCAGGTGCCTGCCATTGTGGATCGCTCACCGCTGATTATTGCGATTTCCTCAGCGGGATCAGCCCCCATGTTGGCACGGCGAGTACGGGAGCAATTGGAAACCATGTTGGACCACAGCCTGGGTGCGATCAGCCGTCTGGCGCAGGAATACCGCAGCGCCATTCGGCGCGCCCGCCCCGAGCTGGGTGCGCGCCGCCGTTTTTACGACTGGCTGCTGGATGGCCCGGTGGGGTCGGCACTGCGCAGCCATCAGAATGAACAGGCACGCCTGAGTCTGGAAAACGCGCTGCAACAGCCGGAATCGCCTCGCGCCACACAAGGCCGTGTGATTCTGGTAGGCGCAGGTCCCGGTGATCCAGGTCTGCTGACCTTGCATGCCCTGCGTGCACTGAATCGCGCTGATGTGATTCTGTACGATCGCCTGGTGTCCGATCAGGTAATGGAACTGGCCCGTCGTGATGCTCACCGCATTTTTGTCGGCAAACAACTGGGCGAAGACCATCATCAAACCCAGAACCGCATTCATCAGCTGATGATTGAACACGCTCGTGCCGGCCAAACCGTAGTGCGCCTGAAAGGCGGCGATGGCTTTATTTTTGGTCGCGGCGGTGAAGAGTTGGAATATCTGGCCGAGCACGGTGTCGCCTTTGAAGTGGTGCCCGGCATCACGGCTGCGATTGCATGTGCGGCTTACAGCGGCATTCCCCTGACACATCGTGATCACGCTCAGTCCGTACAGTTTGTGACGGCACATCGTAAAAGTGGTCACGGTATCGAGGATTGGAACCCGCTGCTGGATACCAGTCAGACGGTAGCTGTGTACATGGGCTTGCAGCAAATCCTGGGCTTTAGCCATGAGCTGGTACAGCGTGGCCGTAGTGCCACTACGCCCTGCGCCTTGATTGAAAACGGCTCGCGCCCTGAACAGCGCACCTTGCTGTCCACACTGGAAAATATTGCCCAGGATGCACAGCAACATCAGTTTGCCAGCCCCTGCATTTTGGTGATTGGTCAGGTCGCCACCTTGGGCACTGCCCTGTCCTGGTATGGCGAGTTGATTGACCAGCTCAGTCCACGTACGGCGATTGAACAGGACACGGATAGTACGCTAGTCGCAGCCTGAACCCGCCGCCCCTAGAGAGTAATAGCTGCACCAAGATGAACATGAAAAGGCCCTCAACATGTCTTGTTGAGGGCCTTTCTAGTCGGTATTCCGGTGCTTCTGCAACAGCCGCCAAACACGCACACCACCGTTAACGAGCGATGCAGCAAAAGTGTGAAACGGCGGGTTCCGTGGCCATTTTCGCTACCCTGCACTTCTTGAAAGCACCGAGCGGTCAACTGCCTCAACCTTCATGAAGTCGAAGGGCAAGCCTATGTTTTTAACGCTGTCCAAAAGCCGCAAACATGGCTCGCAACGCACTATCCAGCAGATAGCCAATCAGACCAATCAGGACAATTACGGCCATCAACTCGGAATACGCCATGCGATCACGCGTATCCAGAATCAGATAACCCAAACCGGCTGACACACCCAGCATTTCGCAGGGCACCAGCACAATCCACAAGACACCGATGGCCAGTCGGCTACCCGTCAGTACCGAGCCGACAATGCCGGGCAGAATCAAATACAAAAGCGTTTCCATCTTGGTGGCTGCCAGACTGCGCCCCAGCATCAGCCAACGCGGATTCAAATGACGTACACCCGAAGCCGTATTCAGCAAGACAGGCCAGACACCAGCCACACCCAGTAGAAAATAAATCGGAGCATCGCCAATCCCGAAGGCCATGACGGCAATAGGCATCCAGGACAGGGGCGATATCATGCGCAAGAACTGGAACAAGGGAGTCAATGCGGCGTGGGCTCGGACTGACAAGCCCAGCAGCAATCCAGCAGGCACGCCAACCCCCAATGAAATGGCCAGGCCCACAAAAATACGCTGCAAGCTGGCGCCTACGTGCATCCAGGTCTCTGACCAGCCCAGTATTTCCAGCAAGCTATGAAACGCGGCTGCAGGACCGAATTGCTGCATTAAAGAGCTGCTGGACCAGGCCGTGGCCAGGTACCACAGCACGACTCCCGCCAACAAACCGCCCAGCCCCCACAGGGTGCTGGCAATCCAGGCATTCAATTTTGGACGTCGCAAAGACGCAGCCGATCGCGGATCGGACTGCGCCAATGGCGAAGAAGAAGCAGACACACTCAAACTCATACAACAATGCTCTCGTTGCGGCTGTATTGCTCGGACAAGCCAAACTGCGCCAGACCACCCTGCTTTTCCAACGCGGCACGGACAAAGCGGTCATCCACCAGATCACTGGCCACGTGCTCAGGAGACAACCCTTCCAGAAAGTCACGTTCGCCCTGGATCAAGGTCCCTTGCAGCATTTGCACCAAAGACTCGGTGTAGCTGGGGAAAGGATAAGGTTGAAAATCGATACGCTGGTCGTCCCAGTCCGGATGACGAATCACGCCAGACTTCACATATTGCGCACGATCTGCCGGGTCCGGGGACAGCACTTTCAACAGATTTTCCTGAGTATGCGGGGTATAACGGTTACCCCCTTCGCGCGACAGAATCTTGGCCGCCTCAGCACGGTTACTGCGTATCCAGATCTGTGCCTTGACCAGGCCATCCACCACGCCTTGCGACCATCGGGGTCGAGTCTGCAAATCCTGCTCGTGCATGAAGGCTACGCAACAGGCATGATCGCGCCAAACGTCGCCGGTAAAGCGCAGGATGCGGCCCATGCCTTGAGTTTCAGCCAAGGCATTGAAAGGTTCAGCCACAGTAAAACCGGCAATTCGACCCGAAGCCAAGGCCGGAGGCATATCGGCAGGGGCCATCACCACCAGATTGACCTCATTGGGTGCCAGCGCACCGGCATTTTTCACGACTGGCGTCAGGCCGTGTGCTTTGAGCACATGCTGCAACACCACATTGTGAATCGAGTACCAGAAAGGAATAGCCACTGTCTGCCCGCCCAACTGCTCGGCCGAGCTGATGTTCTGCGCCACCGTGATGGCAGAGCCACTCATGTGATTCCAGGCCACCACTTTTGCAGGCACTTTGCTGCCGTAGCGTGCCCACACCGTCATGGGCGAGAGCAAGTGCACCAGGTTGACCTGACCAGAGATAAAGGCCTCAACCAGTTGCGCCCAGCTGCGCACCATCACAGGCTTTTCCACCGCAATGCCTGCTTCTTCAAAGTATCCATTGTGATGCGCGACCAACATGGCGGTGGCATCGGTAATCGGCAAATAGCCGATACGCAAAGGCGCATTCGACTCGCTTTGTGCACGGGCTGCCCCTTGGGCCATCAAGGGTGCAGCGCCCGCTACCGTCAACAAGGACGCCAGTTTCAACAGGTCGCGACGGGTACGGGACGTAGGAGATTCAATCATGAAGTGCACCTTACAAAACAGAAGCGTGAACCGCCTGGGAGAGGCTTTGCTCCAGGCTGGCCACAATTTCCAGGCGTATGGCCTGAAGCCAGTTATCCAGATGAGATCGGGGATGTGCCGGGCAGCTCCATTCACGCTGCAAGCCGGCAGGACGGCCACCTAGAAGCAGGGCGCGGTCCGCCAGCAAGAGGGCTTCATCAATATCGTGAGTGACCAGCACAATGGCGCAGCCAGTCTGGTCGCGTATCGACAGAATCAGCTCCTGCATCTGCCGGCGGGTTACTTCGTCCAGCGCGCCAAAAGGCTCATCCATCAACAAGACCTGCGGACGACGAGCCAGACAACGCGCAATGGCAACACGCTGTGCCATCCCGCCCGACAAGGCGCCAGGACGCTGATGGCGGTTTTCATAGAGGCCGACCTGACGCAGCGCCTGTTCAACGCGCTGGCGGCGCTCTGCTGCCGATACGGAAGGTTGACGAGCAAAGCCCAGGCCAAAGCCGGTATTGGCCTGCACGTTCAGCCACGGCAAGAGAATGGCTTCCTGAAAAGCCATAGCCAAAGCGGGATGAACTCCACGCACGGCCTGCCCCAGAAAGGACACCTCGCCCTGAGTGGGCGCTTGCAAACCGGCCAGAACCCGCAACAAGGAGGACTTGCCCACCCCGCTGGGACCCAGCAACGCCACGATCTCGCCCGCGCGCACGGTCAAATCCAGGTTCTGCAAGATCGTCTGGCCACCGTAGGCCAGACTGATCCCCCGTGCGGACAAGAGCCCGGCCCCTTCAGAATCGGTATGCGAGGGGGCGGCGGACCTCATACGGCATCCTGCCCAAGTTCGGCTTTCAACTGCGCCACAGTGGGCGAAATCAAAGGCACCAGCATGGCTTCGCGATAACGGCGCAACAGTTGCGGATGCTTGCCCTGCATATAGGTTGCACCGCCGATTGCAGAGCTTTCCAAGGCCACAGCCTGCGACGCCAGACTGCTTAGCTCGATACGGACTTTGAACAGGTCAGGCGGCGTGGCCGAGCCGGGCTTACGTACGGCATCAACCAGCACATCCGACAATTCCTGTACACGATCCAGCAAACGGCGGGCGGGCTGTTCCTGTACCCATTGGCAGCGGGGCGCATCCAGCACTTGCTTCAAGGAGCGACGTGCCAGACCCATGGTCATACCGCATTGCAGCGCCATGAAACGGGGGCGTACCGTGCGCACAAAGTGGCCTGCATCGGGATGCAGCAAGCGCTCCTGTCCCAGACGCACGTTATTGAACGTCAAGGCCGCCGTATTGCTGCCGCGCAATCCGACCAGATCCAGGTCTGCCGAACGCTCCAATCCCTGATCCCCCAGCTCTGCCACCCAGATACCAGCCTGATCCTCGGGCATGGCGGCCACAATGGCAACCAGGCAGTTCCCGGGACGCAGATTGGTAATCCAGGGCAGGCGGCCTTCAAACTGCCATTGCCCTTGTGCGGGCTGAGCACGCACTTGCAGCTCTTCAATGCCGCCCAAAAACTTGATGGCGTTGGACAGGCCGGTCGCACCGGCAATACTGCCGTCCAGCAAACCGGGCAGATAGCGCTCGCGCATCGCGGGGGCCTGAACATCACGCAGGTACTCAATAAAGGTGCGCTGGCTCCACAGGACAAAACCCGCTGTCAGCGAATGCTCGGCCACTTCCACGATGGACTGAACAGCATCGCCAAAGTCGGAAAAATCTGCTTTCAAGCCCAGGCTCAACAAACCGTCTTGCGCCAGGCGAGGCAACAAGGCCTGCGCCTGGGATGCATCGTTGTCCAGCGAAAGAGCGTGCTCCTCCAGCCACTGGGCCAAGCCGGGCGACAAAACAGGGCGCTCTGAGGCCAGCACAGGCTGCTCAGCGCGTTTTAAGGCGTTTCCCATGCGTAGGCCTCCAGCTGGCTATTGAGCGGCGTACGGGCCAGGTTATTGGCAAAGTTGCAGATCGTCGCCAAGCCGATGCCGGTAATCACTTCCAAAGCCTGCTGGTCGCCATAACCGGCGGCACGGAAATCAGCCAGGGCTTGGTCGGATACCTGACCACGGGTATCGATCACGGCGCGACTGAACAAAGCCAATGCTTGCAGGCGCTCGTCGTTGATCTGGTCAAAGCCACGCGCACGCAAGGCAGCCAGGATTTCCGGGTCCAGCTTGGCTTTATTGGTCGCAATGGCAGTGTGACCGGCCACGCAGAAGCGGCAACCGTGAGTGGTGCCAGCTACCAGTTGCACCACCTCGCGCTCGACCAGCGACAGGCTGGCGGTGGCGTTCAGGGCGGACATATCCTGATAGGCTTGCAGGGCAACAGGCGCATTGGCCAAAATAGCCAGCAGATTGGACAAAAAGCCGCTACCACGCACAGCTTTTTCAAGGGCTGGTTTGACCGCCTCTGGTGCGGAGTCCACAGTATGCAAAGTTAAGCGGGTCATGATGGCGACAATTCCTTAGTTAATCCGAGAAGGTTTTATTGTCGATTGACTGGCGCCTTATCTCCATGTGCGAACATAGCGGTATTCATATTAAAAATATCCACGAAAAGAAATAAGCATATTTTCTGCATGAGCGACTCTGCCTTTCCTGACAGCCATTGCGCTGTCGATTCCAAAGACACAGGACACCCTGTGGAGGAACTGCTCTTGTCCGGGCTGGAGATCTCGGCCAGCCTGTTTCACTTGGGCCAGTACTGCAATCAATGGGAAAGCAGCCTGCACGGACATCAACGGGCAGGCTTTCATGTGGTCTTGCATGGGCCGTGCTGGCTGCATATTCAGCATCAGGACGCCCTGGCCTTGCAGGCGGGTGATGCGGTGTTCTTCTTGCGGGATGTGCCCCATCGCCTAAGCTCATCGCCCACGCCGCCAGACTGGAACGCGGCCATGCAGCGGCAAACCATGCAGAATCTGGAGCCGCAGGTGCCGCAAAGCACGGGTTTGCTCTGTGGTTTTCTGGATCTGGGCCGTGGTTTGAGCGAATTGCTGCTGGCAACCGTGCCTGATGTTTTGTTGATTGATGGTTCTCAGGCAGATGCGGACTCTGGACGTCCTTTGCTGGACTTGATCCAGGCCGAGATGCAGCGTCAGCCACAGGCCAACTCCAGCTTGCTGGAAAAGCTGGTGGAGCTATTGTTGTTCTATACCTTGCGCCAGCAAATCGGGCAGACACCGGCTGAAGGAGCTCTGCCAGCTGGCCTGATTCATCTGGCCAGCGATTCTGCGTTTGGCGGCCTGATAGAACAACTGCTGCGTGAGCCTGCCAAAGCCTGGTCAGTTGATGATATGGCTGCCTATCTGAACATGTCGCGCGCTGCCTTTCACCGCCGCTTTACCTTGCTGTGCGGCATGGCACCAGCCCAGGTGCTGCTGCAGCTACGTATGCAATTGGCCAAACGTCAGCTGGAACAAGGTCTGACCATGGAACAGATAGCCGAACGTATCGGCTATAGCTCCGCCGCCGCCTTCAGCGCCGCATTCAGGCGTAGTGTGGGGGTCAGCCCGGCACAGTGGCGCAAGCAAGACTCGCGTAGCTAAGTCGACTGTATGCAACTTACGGCCGCAACCAGCCTCTGTTTTCAGCCCAATCATCCATGCAGGTCAATGGCCCGAGCCTAGGATTTTGTTCCCGTGCCCGTCGACAAACAACCGGGCATAAAAAAACCCCAATCTGTAACCAGATCGGGGTTTTTTTGACCTACCAGAGCCAGGCCGAAGCCTGGGCATCTGAGCAAGCGTTTAGATCACGCGGGCTGCTTCGATCAGACGCACAACAGTCCAGGACTTGCTGCGGCTGATAGGACGGCCTTCGGAAATCTCAACGGTATCGCCTTCGTTGTACTGGTTGGTCTCGTCGTGCGCTTTGTATTTATTGGAGCGGACGATGATCTTGCCATACAAGGGATGTTTAACGCGGCGTTCAACCAGAACGACGACAGTTTTGTCCATCTTGTTGCTGACAACTTGACCAATCAGGGTACGTTGACGTTTTTCGGTAGTTTGAGTTTCGCTCATCTTACTTTCCTGCGGTCTCAGCCATGACAGTACGGACACGAGCGATGTCGCGACGTACTTTGCCCAATTGGCTGGTGTTGGAAAGCTGTTGAGTAGCACGCTGCATGCGCAGGTTAAATTGTGCTTTCAACAGGCTCTCGAGCTCTTTCTGGAGCTCGGCGGCATCTTTGGTACGGAGTTCGCTGGCTTTCATGACGTCTCCTTAAGCACCGATCTGACGCGTTACGAACGTCGTCGAGATAGGCAGCTTGGCAGCGGCCAGACGGAATGCTTCGCGTGCCAGCTCTTCGCTAACACCTTCCATTTCGTACAGGACCTTGCCTGGTTGAATCTCAGCGACCCAGAACTCTGGATTACCCTTACCGTTACCCATACGAACTTCGGCAGGTTTCTGCGAAATTGGCTTATCGGGGAAGATACGGATCCAGATGCGGCCACCACGTTTGATGTGACGGTTAATTGCACGACGTGCTGCTTCGATCTGGCGAGCAGTCAGACGGCCACGGTCAGTGGCTTTCAGACCAAATTCGCCAAACGAAACTTGCGCACCGCGAGTTGCCAGACCGGTGTTACGGCCTTTGTGCTCTTTGCGGTACTTTCTGCGAGAAGGTTGCAGCATGTTTTATTCTCCTTCGGACGCAGCAGGAGCAGCGTCTTTACGAGGACCGCGACCACGACCACCTGGACGGCGGTTTTCAGGGCGGTCACCACGTGGACGACGTGGGCGGCGCTCTTCAGGGGCTACGGTGTCAACAGGCATTTCGCCGTTAGGCAGCATGTCGCCCTTGTAGACCCAGACCTTGATACCGATGATCCCGTACGTCGTGTGCGCTTCGGAAGTGCCGTAATCGATGTTAGCGCGCAGGGTGTGCAGAGGCACACGGCCTTCGCGGTACCATTCGGTACGAGCGATTTCGATGCCGTTCAAGCGACCCGAGCTCATGATCTTGATGCCTTGGGCACCCAGACGCATGGCGTTTTGCATGGAACGCTTCATCGCACGACGGAACATGATGCGCTTTTCCAATTGCTGGGCAATGGAGTCGGCGATCAGTTGAGCGTCGGTTTCAGGTTTGCGGATTTCTTCGATGTTAACGTGCACTGGCACGCCCAACAGGCGCTGCAGGTCAGCCTTCAGGCTTTCGATGTCCTCGCCGCGCTTGCCGATCACTACACCAGGACGAGCCGAGTAAATAGTGATGCGAGCATTTTTGGCAGGACGCTCGATGACCACACGGCCAACGGAGGCGCTTTTCAGCTTGCGTTTCAGGTATTCGCGCACACGGATGTCGTCAGCCAACATCGTACCGAACTCAGCACCGTCAGCGTACCAACGCGAGCTCCAGTTACGGTTAACAGCCAGGCGGAACCCAATTGGGTGGATTTTCTGTCCCATTGTGACTCCTTAAGCGCCGACTTTGACCACAATGTGGCAAGTCTGCTTCTCAATACGGTTACCGCGGCCTTTGGCTCGTGCAGAAAAACGCTTCAACGACTGGGCCTTGTCCACGTAAATGGAGGTGACTTTCAGTTCGTCGATGTCGGCGCCGTCATTGTGCTCAGCGTTGGCAATAGCCGATTCCAGAGCTTTCTTGATGATGCCAGCGGCTTTCTTGGGAGTGAAAGTCAGCGTATTCAGAGCGTGAGCGACGGACTTGCCGCGGACCATGTCCGCAACCAGACGTGCTTTTTGCGCCGAAATATGGACTCCACGAATAATTGCTGTAGTTTCCATCACTTATCTCCGGGCCTTTTTGTCCGCAGCGTGACCCTTGAAAGTACGGGTCAAAGCGAACTCGCCGAGCTTGTGGCCAACCATGTTCTCGTTGATGTAAACGGGAATGTGTTGACGGCCATTGTGAACGGCAATCGTCAGCCCAATGAACTCGGGCAGGATGGTAGAGCGGCGCGACCAGGTTTTGATTGGTCGCTTGTCGTTACCCACAACGGCTGCGTCAACCTTTTTGATCAGGTGAGCATCAACGAATGGGCCTTTTTTAATCGAACGTGACATAGTGTTCGCCCCTTACTTGCGCTTACGGCGCGAAACAATCATGTTGTCTGTGCGCTTGTTACGACGGGTGCGGTAGCCCTTGGCAGGCGTACCCCATGGGCTGACTGGCTCACGGCCTTCACCCGTACGACCTTCACCACCACCGTGCGGGTGATCGACTGGGTTCATCGCCACACCGCGAACGGTAGGACGAATACCACGCCAGCGAACAGCACCGGCTTTACCGATTTGACGCAGGCTGTGATCGTGGTTGCTGACTTCGCCAATCGTGGCGCGGCAGTCGATGTGAATGCGGCGGACTTCACCGGAACGCAGACGTACTTGAGCGTACGTGCCTTCACGAGCCAGCAACACAGCGGAACCACCAGCGGAACGAGCGATTTGAGCACCCTTACCAGGCAGCATCTCGATGCAGTGAATGGTTTGACCCACAGGAATGTTGCGGATAGGCAAGGTGTTGCCGGAACGGATAGGAGCTTCCGCGCCAGACACAACCGTTGCACCCACTGCCAGACCACGAGGGGCGATAATGTAACGACGCTCGCCGTCTGCGTAGCACACCAATGCGATGTGAGCGCTGCGGTTAGGGTCGTATTCCAGACGTTCTACTTTCGCAGGAATACCGTCCTTGTTGCGACGGAAGTCGACAATACGGTAGTGCTGCTTGTGACCGCCGCCACGGTGACGAACCGTGATATGGCCGTTGTTGTTACGGCCAGCGCTGCTGGATTTTTTCTCGAGCAGAGCAGCGTAAGGAGCGCCTTTGTGCAGTTCAGGGTGAACTACTTTGATCATGCCACGGCGACCTGGCGACGTTGGTTTTACTTTTACCAATGCCATATTAGTTCACCTCAGAAAAGTCGAGTTCCTGACCGGGCTTGAGCGAGACATATGCCTTGCGCACACTGCGGCGGCGACCCATGAAACGGCCAAAGCGCTTTTCCTTGCCCTTCTGATTGAGCACCTGCACCGATTCAACTTCTACCTTGAACAGCAGTTCAATAGCAGCTTTGATTTCAGGCTTGGTAGCATCAGGAGCGACGCGGAAAGCGATTTGCTGATTTTTTTCGGCAACGTACGTGGCTTTTTCAGTCACGACAGGAGCCAGAATTACTTGCAATAGACGTTCGGCGTTCATCCCAACATCTCCTCAAACTGAGCGACAGCCGCTTTGGTGACCAACACTTTTTTGTAGTGGATCAGGGACAGCGGGTCAGCGTAGCGTGGTTCAACCACAGCAACGTGAGGCAGGTTACGCGTAGCCAGGTACACGTTCTCGTCCAGCGCGTCGGTGATGATCAGCACGGATTCCAGGCCCAGGTCTTTCAGCTTGTTGGCTGCCAGACGGGTCTTGGGTGCTTCCAGAGTGAAGGAATCAACAACCAACAGACGCTCGTCGCGGACCAACTGAGACAGAATCGCGCTGATACCGGCGCGGTACATCTTCTTGTTGACCTTGTGTGCGTAGTTTTCTTCACCGGTGTTGGGGAATGCACGACCGCCTCCACGCCACACGGGCGAGGATGTCATACCAGCACGAGCGCGGCCGGTGCCTTTCTGGCGCCATGGCTTCTTGGTGCTGTGGTTGACTTCGGCACGAGTCAATTGCTTGCTGTTACCGCTGCGAGCATTGGCTTGGTATGCAACAACGATCTGGTGAACCAGTGCTTCGTTGAATTCACGACCGAAAACGGTTTCGTTGGCCTGCAATGTGGATGCAGCTTGGCCTTGTTCGTTCAGGAGCTTCAGTTCCATGGATTAGGCTCCTTTCACAGCAGGGCGCACAACGATATTGGCATTCTTGTGACCTGGGACAGCGCCCCGGACCAGCAACAAGCCACGCTCGGCGTCGACGCGGATCACGTCAAGATTCTGAACCGTACGGGTAACGTCACCCATATGGCCCGACATTTTTTTACCTTTGAACACACGGCCTGGATCCTGGGCTTGACCAATGGAACCGGGTACGCGGTGCGAGCGCGAGTTACCGTGGCTGTTACGCTGGCCGCCAAAATTGTGGCGTTTGATGGTACCGGCAAAGCCTTTACCAATCGTGGTGCCCGTAACGTCAACCTTCTGACCCGCTTCGAAAATGCTTTCCACAGCAACTACGGAACCGGCGGAAAGCTCGGCGATAGCAGCGGGGTCGAGGCGGAATTCTTTCAGGATGCTGCCAGCTTCAACGCCAGCTTTTGCATAGTGCCCTGCCTGGGGCTTGGTAACGCGTGTTGCACGACGGGTGCCAAAGGCAACCTGTACAGCGGCGTAACCGTCAACTGCGGGCGTCTTGACCTGGGTGATGCGGTTGTTGGACACGTCCAGAACGGTCACAGGGATGGACTCGCCTTCCTCTGTAAACACACGGGTCATGCCAACTTTACGCCCAACAAGGCCCAGCCGCCACGCGGCAGGCGTAGGTGTCGAGTTCGACATCGTTTTCTCCATTCCTGACTACGATTGGTCAGGGCTAACTGAGAGTACACGCAATGATTTGCGCGACGACCATAGCCAAAACTTTTTGGCTAAGCTAGTAAATATAGCACGTGGCTGTAAAGCCAAGCAAGATTTACTGCAAAAATCTGCCCTAAACTGCTTGATTGACAACAGTTTTTTCGAATTTGGCCGTCGTGGCCATGCGTTCACGATCAGGAAAATTGATTCATGGCCAATTTTCTATTGATGTGCCTTATTGACGAAACGGGCCACGTATTCGTTCACCGGCTCATCACGAATTTGAGCCGGAGTACCGCTTTGTTCCACCCTGCCCTCGCGCAGCACCACGATGTGTTGGCCAAGCCGCAATGCTTCATCAATATCGTGAGTAATAAAGATGATGGTTTTGTTCAGGCTGCTTTGCAGGCGTAGCAGCTCGTCCTGCATCTCGTAGCGAATCAGGGGGTCCAGGGCCGAGAAGGCCTCGTCCATCAACAGAATATCGGCATCAACGGCCAAGGCTCGGGCCAGACCAACCCGTTGCTGCATCCCGCCTGACAATTCATCAGGGTAGTTATCCGCATAGTCTTGCAGACCCACACGCTCCAGCCATAGTCGAGCCTGCTCTCTGGCTTGTGAACGCTTGTCACCCCGCACTTCCAGGCCAAAGGCAACGTTCTCCACTACCGTTAAATGGGGCAGCAAACCAAAGGCCTGAAAGACCATGCTGATTCCATAGCGACGGAATTGTCGCAAGCTGGCCATGTCCAGTTGCAGTATGTCCTGCCCGTCCACCAGTACCTGTCCGGCACTGGGGTCAATCAGGCGATTGATGTGACGCACCAAGGTGGACTTGCCCGAACCGGACAAGCCCATGACGCAGGATATCTGTTGCGCGGGGAAGCAGGCATCCACGCCAGCCAGGCCCACGATGCAATCCGTCTGCTTTTGCACGGCCTGTTTATCGGCTCCCTGCTTTAACAGTTCCACGGCTTCGGGCGCCCGATTGCCAAAGACTTTATAGACATCTCGCAACTCTATCTTGCAGGCCTGCTCGCCGGACGAAGTAGGAATGGTATTCATGCTTGCCTCCTGACCTTGCGGCGGTGACGCTGGGAACGACCAAAGGATTGAGAGATTCGGTCAATGACAATGGCCAGGATCACAATCGCTACCCCCGCCTGCAAGCCACGTCCTATATCCAGGGTCTGAATGCCGGCCAATACGTCCTCACCCAAACCTTGAGCACCAATCATGGAGGCGACCACCACCATGGACAAGGCCATCATGGTGGTTTGATTAATGCCCGCCATAATGCTGGGCCGCGCCAAGGGCAAGGTGACCTTGGTCAGCATTTGCCAGCGCGTGACCCCATAGGCCTGTGCCGCCTCCATCACATGCTTGTCCACCTGTCGCAGACCAAGGCTGGTCAGACGAATCAAGGGAGGGACGGCATAGACCACGGTAGCCAGAACAGCGGGCACCTTGCCCAGGCCAAACAGCATCAGCACCGGAATCAGATATACAAAACTGGGCATGGTCTGCATCACATCCAGCACAGGCGTCAGCACTTTTCTTAGCAGGCGACTGCGAGCAGTCAGAATGCCAACCGGAACACCGATCAGCACAGAGAAGACGGTCGCCACCAACACCAGAGTGAAGGTTTGCATCAACTTGTCCCACAGACCCATGGCTCCGATCAGATACAAGCCACCCACATACAGCAGGACGGGCAGAAAACGTCGTTGTCCCCACCAGGCCAACAAGCCTGTCAAAGTCAGAATCGCCCAGGCCGGCACCTGCTGCAGGACACGCTCAACCGGCAAGATGGCATGCGTCAGAATCCAGGCACTGATCTGGCGAAAACCCGTGCCCCAATCCTGTACGGCAACCAGCAACTGACGGTTCACCCAATCAGCAGCGGACCACTCCGGGAAGAAACGGGACTGCGCGGTGGCTGCGGGTTTTGTCGCCTGTGGCTCCAGGGCAGCCTGCAAGCGATCTGCCTGCGCCACCGGCATCCACTGACGCCATTGCTCTTCGTTTTCTTTCAGGAACTTCTGTACCTGCGTGCTGGCGTTCTGCCCGCCTTCGGTCATGCCCAAAATGATCTTGTTCATCTGCTCGGGCTCCAGCTGGATCTTTTCAAACAAAGCCACCAGCTCGGGATAAGACTCCACGAAAGGAGTAGAAGCCGCTACGCCTATATGCGCCAGGATAAAGTCCGTCGGGCAAATCTTGCCCTTGCCGGAAACTGCAGCCTCCCAGCAGCCTTCATTAAAAGGAGCACTGACCAGCTTCTTGAAAGAGTATTTGGCCATAAGGCCGGCAGGCTGCCAGTAGTAGAACAGGATGGGTTCGCGCCTGTCATAGGCAGCACTGATTGCGGCATCCAGAGCCGCGCCTGTGCCAGGCCGGAAGTTTTGATAATGCTCGCCCAGACCATAGAGATCGAACAAGCGGCTATTGAAGGTTTCACATACCCAACCGGAGGGGCAGTTATAGAAGCGGCCTTTATTCGGCTGCTCCGGGTCGCTGAAAACAGTGGCGTAGCGCCCTAGGTCTTCCACTTTCTGTAGATCGGGAGCAGTTGGCTTGATTCCCTTGTCCGGGTCACCATCGACGACATAATCCGGCACATACCAGCCCTGCTCGGCTCCGCCCTTCAAGGTATTGCCCAGCACCTGGACCTGACCAGCTTCGATGGCCTTTTCGATGATCTCGGTACGTCCTGACCAGATCTCGCCAATCACCTGAATATCATTTTGTGCCAGCGCACTTTCCAGAGCCGCCGAGGACCCTGGCACCCGCTCTGTCTTGCAACCGTAAGCCTTCTCCAGAATCTGCTGATACAGCTCGGTGCTAAATGCTGCGCTTTCCCAACTCAGATCGGCCAGACGCACCGGTTTATTGTCAGCACATGCTTGTGCCGATGCATTAGCCCCCCACAGGCATAGCCACAACCCCAGGAAATACCACAGGGCCAGGAACGGCTTTCGTCTCCGATTTATCATTCTTGTCCTCCTTCAACCCCGCCCATCGTCGCATTTGTTTTCAGATCAAAGTGTGTCCGGTCGTAAAAAACTACCCGAAATCCGCTTTATCCAGTAGCAATGTCGGAATAGAAAAGTTGCGAAGGGCCGGAGAGCCAGGCTTTTCCCATCCAGGAAAGCGGACAATAGTCGCCCCTTGGGTAGCATGCGAATCTTCAGAATCTGAAGGCCGGCTTGCAGGCGAAAAAAAACGCCATGCAGTTGCATGGCGTTTCTTTCGATGTAACTCGAACAGCTAGGCAGAATTACTGCAGAGCGATTTCGACGTCAACACCGGCTGGCAAATCCAGACGCATCAGAGCGTCGACGGTCTTGTCGGTAGGATCGACAATGTCCATCAAGCGCTGGTGGGTACGCATTTCAAACTGATCGCGCGATGTCTTGTTGACGTGCGGCGAACGCAGAATGTCGTAGCGACGGATACGTGTTGGCAGTGGTACTGGACCACGAACAACAGCGCCGGTGCGCTTGGCGGTTTCTACGATCTCAGCAGCAGACTGATCGATCAACTTGTAATCGTAAGCCTTCAGACGGATGCGGATTTTCTGGTTTTTCATGGGTAATCCTAAAGAACGATATAAGTGGGGGCTTTTTGACTGAGCTTATCAATTGCTCGAAGAAACTCTGACTAAAAAGCACCCCTTTTGGGGGTAGCAAAGACGCGGCGGGAAGGTTTGCACCTTCACACCGCGATCAAGGCTTATTACTTGATGATTTTTGCAACCACGCCAGCGCCAACGGTACGGCCGCCTTCGCGAATAGCGAAGCGCAGACCTTCTTCCATGGCGATAGGAGCGATCAGGGACACTTTCATCGAAATGTTGTCGCCTGGCAGAACCATTTCCTTGTCTTCTGGCAGCTCGATGGTGCCGGTCACGTCAGTTGTACGGAAGTAGAACTGAGGACGGTAGCCCTTGAAGAAAGGAGTGTGACGACCACCTTCTTCTTTGGACAGAATGTACACCTCGGCGTCGAAGTCAGTGTGTGGCTTGATCGAGCCTGGCTTGGCCAGAACTTGACCACGTTCCACGTCTTCACGCTTGGTACCACGCAGCAACAGACCGACGTTATCGCCAGCTTCGCCTTGGTCCAGCAGTTTGCGGAACATTTCAACGCCGGTACAAATGGTCTTGACCGTGTCTTTGATACCCACGATTTCGATTTCTTCGCCGACCTTGATGATGCCACGCTCAATACGACCGGTCACAACCGTACCACGGCCGGAGATCGAGAACACGTCTTCAACAGGCATCAGGAACGTACCGTCAACGGCACGCTCAGGCGTAGGAATGTAGTTGTCCAGCGCTTCGGCCAGAGC
This sequence comes from Alcaligenes sp. AB3, assembly GCF_031844565.1. Lineage (NCBI taxonomy): Bacteria > Pseudomonadati > Pseudomonadota > Betaproteobacteria > Burkholderiales > Alcaligenaceae > Alcaligenes > Alcaligenes sp. AB3. Next base: position 162,357 of record NZ_JAUZVM010000005.1, on the reverse strand, counting down.
CAGAACGGCTTGGCTGCCCAGTGGGCCTTCGTCGCCTTCCAGAGCCAGTTTGGCCGAACCCTTGATGATCGGGGTGTCGTCGCCAGGGAAGTCGTACTTGGACAACAGCTCACGAACTTCCATTTCAACCAGTTCGATCAGCTCTTCGTCATCAACCATGTCGGCCTTGTTCAGGAACACGATGATGTAAGGAACGCCAACCTGACGGCTCAGCAGGATGTGCTCGCGAGTCTGAGGCATTGGGCCGTCAGCGGCCGAGCAAACCAAGATAGCGCCGTCCATCTGGGCAGCACCGGTAATCATGTTCTTGACGTAGTCAGCGTGGCCGGGGCAGTCAACGTGTGCGTAGTGACGGTTAGGCGTCTCGTACTCAACGTGCGAGGTGCTGATGGTGATACCACGTGCTTTTTCTTCAGGGGCGTTGTCGATCTGCGAGTAATCGCGTGCTTCGCCGCCGTATGCCTTGGACAGAACCGTGCAGATTGCAGCGGTCAGAGTGGTTTTACCGTGGTCAACGTGACCGATAGTACCGACGTTGACGTGCGGTTTAGTCCGTTCAAACTTACCTTTTGCCATGATTTATCCCAATTATGTTTTACAGGAAAACAAAAAAATTGTTGAGCAGCCCGCCATAGGGCGGGCTGATATTGCTATTACTTACCGCGAGCGCTGATCACTTCGTCAGCCACGTTCTTTGGAGCTTCAGCATATTGCTTGAATTCCATGGTGTACGTAGCGCGACCTTGTGTTTGCGAACGCAGGCTGGTCGAGTAACCGAACATCTCGGCCAGAGGAACCTCGGCCTTGATGACCTTGCCACCACCAACCATATCGTCCATACCCTGAACCATACCGCGACGGGAGGACAAGTCACCCATCACTGTACCGGCGTATTCCTCAGGGGTTTCAACTTCTACAGCCATGGTCGGCTCCAGCAGAACTGGGGCAGCCTTGCGCATACCATCCTTGAAGGCCATCGAAGCAGCCATACGGAAGGCGTTTTCGTTCGAGTCCACATCGTGGTACGAACCGAAGAACAGCGTAGCCTTGACGTCAACCACTGGGTAGCCAGCGACCACACCTGCGGACAGAGTTTCGCGGATACCTTTCTCAACGGCAGGAATGAATTCGCGAGGAACCACACCGCCCTTGATGGCGTCAACGAACTCAAAGCCGCCGCCTGCTTCCAGGGGCTCCAGCTTGAGGACAACGTGACCGTACTGACCACGACCACCGGACTGCTTGACGAATTTACCTTCGATTTCGTCGCAAGTCTTGCGGATGGTTTCGCGGTAAGCCACTTGTGGTTTACCCACGTTGGCTTCCACGCCGAATTCACGGCGCATGCGGTCTACCAGAACTTCCAGGTGCAGCTCGCCCATACCGGAAATAATGGTCTGGCCGGATTCTTCGTCGCTGCTGACGCGGAAAGAAGGATCTTCCTGAGCCAGACGGGACAAGGCCACGCCCATTTTTTCCTGGTCGGACTTGGTCTTTGGTTCCACAGCCTGCGAAATCACGGGCTCGGGGAACTCCATGCGTTCCAGAATGATGTGCTGACCAGCGTCACACAGGGTTTCACCTGTGGTCACGTCTTTCAGACCCACCACGGAAGCGATGTCACCAGCAACCAGTTCTTTCAGTTCGGCACGGTTGTTTGCGTGCATCTGCAAGATACGGCCGATACGCTCTTTTTTGCCCTTGATAGGGTTGTAGACCGTGTCGCCCGAACGCAGAACGCCCGAGTAAACGCGCACGAAAGTCAATTGACCAACAAAGGGGTCAGTCATCAGCTTGAACGCCAGAGCGGACATAGGCTCTTCGTCGTTGGCTTTACGATGAATGACTTCACCGTCATCGTCCGTACCTTCGACAGGTGGAATATCCACTGGCGATGGCAGGTAGTCGATCACGGCGTCCAGCATGCGCTGTACACCCTTGTTCTTGAACGCGGTACCGCACAGCATTGGCTGAATTTCGCAGGCAATGGTACGTGTACGCAGACCCAGGTTGATGTCCTCTTCGGAGAGGTCACCGTTCTCCAGGTACTTGTTCATCAGGTCTTCGCTGGCTTCAGCAGCCGACTCGACCATTTTTTCGCGCCATTCTTCGGCCGAAGCTTGCAGCTCGGCAGGAATGTCGGTGTATTCAAATTTCACGCCGTTGCTGGCTTGATCCCAGATGATTGCTTTCATCTTGATCAGGTCAACCACGCCTTGGAACTCTTCTTCAGCGCCGATCGGGATAACGACAGGCACGGGGTGGGCTTTCAGACGCAGCTTGAGCTGGTCGTAAACCTTGAAGAAGTTAGCGCCAGTACGGTCCATCTTGTTGATGAAGGCCAGACGAGGCACGCCATACTTGTTGGCTTGACGCCATACGGTTTCCGACTGAGGCTGAACACCACCCACCGCGCAGTAAACCATGCAAGCGCCGTCCAGCACGCGCATGGAACGCTCAACTTCAATAGTGAAGTCAACGTGACCGGGGGTATCAATGATGTTGATACGGTGTTCTGGGTAATTGCCCGCCATACCACGCCAGAAAGCAGTGGTAGCAGCCGAGGTAATGGTGATCCCGCGCTCTTGCTCTTGCTCCATCCAGTCCATGGTGGCCGAACCTTCGTGGGTTTCGCCCAGCTTGTGGTTCACACCGGTGTAGAACAGGATGCGCTCGGTAGTGGTCGTTTTCCCGGCGTCGATGTGAGCCGAGATACCGATATTGCGGTAGCGCTGAATGGGGGTTTTGCGGGCCATGGTTATATGTCCTCAGATTACCAACGGAAATGGCTGAATGCTTTGTTAGCATCGGCCATCTTGTGCGTGTCTTCACGCTTTTTCATTGCACCGCCACGGCCTTCGGCCGCATCGGACAATTCGCCGGCCAGGCGCAAGTCCATCGATTTTTCACCGCGCTTTTTAGCGGCTTCGCGCATCCAGCGCATGGCCAGAGCCAGACGACGGACAGGGCGCACTTCGACAGGAACCTGGTAGTTAGCACCACCAACACGGCGGCTCTTGACTTCAACAACAGGTTTTACATTATTGATGGCAGCATTAAACACTTCGAGCGGATCTTTGCCGGTTTTCTGCGCAATTTGTTCCAGCGCGCCATAAACAATACGTTCGGCAACAGCTTTCTTGCCGGACAGCATGACCACGTTCATGAATTTGGCCAGCTCAACGCTGCCAAATTTTGGGTCAGGTAGGATTTCACGTTTGGGTACTTCGCGACGGCGAGGCATTTTAATTTCCTTGTGACTATTCAGTTGAACCGCTTTTCGCGGTCTCGGTCATTCATGACAAATGACCACTTACCTACCATGGCACTCAGGCCACGGTTGCACGGATCCAGATCAGTGAACTGATCGATGGATACATGGATTACTTGGGACGCTTGGCGCCGTACTTGGAGCGGGACTGTTTACGGTCCTTGACGCCTTGCAGGTCAAGAGCACCGCGAACGATGTGGTAACGCACACCTGGCAAGTCTTTAACACGACCACCACGGACGAGAACGACCGAGTGCTCTTGCAGGTTGTGGCCTTCACCACCGATGTAAGAAATAACTTCGAAGCCGTTGGTCAGACGCACTTTGGCGACTTTACGCAGAGCGGAGTTAGGCTTCTTGGGGGTCGTGGTGTATACACGGGTGCAAACACCGCGGCGCTGTGGGCAGTTCTCGAGCGCTGGGCTCTTGCTGCTAACGCGGCTGACTTCGCGCGGTTTACGCACGAGCTGGCTAATGGTTGGCATGACCTTTACGTATCCTATAACGTACTTTACGTACTGGTTGACGTATGTGTTTTGAAAAACGCCGTCCAGTTGGCGGGTTTTGAAACCCTGTACCGGAAGCGGCATTGCGCAATACCACTCCCCATAAAACACGAAAAAGAGCGGTCTTGCACTTGGCTTGGGCTTGATTTCAAGCACTAAAAAAGTGCCCGCAGCCCCTAAATTCAGGGCTGCCATCAAATTACTGCAAGGTGTACCGGCAAAGGATCCTTAAAGTAAGCTCTAAAATTTACCACAGTAAACCCTTATAGGTCAACGATTTGGACACTGATCCAGCACTTTCCCGTTGTCACCGCACACGCATGGAAGCACTTGGTCACTCGCTATCTACATATCGTTATACTGCAGGGCTATTGCACTTCTGCGACAAGGACAATACCCATGATCATCGCTTCCCTGGAAGACGACCTCGTCCAGGCTGAACTGATTGCCCGGATCCTGACCGAGGCTGGCTATGAGTGTCGCTCCTTTCATCAAGGAAAGGACCTGCTGGCCGCACTGGCCAAGCCACATAATTTCGGTTTATTGCTACTGGACTGGGAACTGCCGGATGTCAGCGGCCTGGATGTGTTGCGTTGGGTTCGCACCACACTGGGTCATGCCCTGCCCGTCATATTCCTGACCAGCCGTACCCAGGAAGAGGATCTGGTCACGGGTTTGCAGGCCGGAGCCGACGACTATATTAATAAGCCCGTACGCAAGGGAGAGCTGGTTGCGCGCGTCAATGCTGCTGTCCGGCGTATGGATCTGAGCACCTCGGCCACTCAGGACAGCCGCTTTTCGTTTGCGGGCTACGATATCTTTCCTGAACAAGGCCATATTGTGCTGGACGGGGAAACCGTCACCCTGGCGCCCAAAGAATTTGAACTGGCCCTTTTGCTGTTTCGCAACCCCGGCCGCCTGTTCTCGCGTGATGTTTTAAGCTCCGCGGTCTGGAACCGGGAAATTCCGGCCACCTCCCGTACGCTGGACACTCACCTGTCCAACATACGCCGTAAACTCCAGTTGCGACCCGAAAACGGGGTGCGCCTGACGGCATCTTACGCCCTGGGCTATCGCCTTGAACTTTTGACCGACCCTAGCTAGCCGACTTCTATGATTACTTTGCGTATCGCCGCCCCCCTTGTTTGCGGCCTGATTTGGGGTGGCGTCGTGTCAGCTCAACCTTCCGGCGCCCGTGGCGAGAACTTCGTCTACAAAGTGCTGGCCGGTGACACCTTGCTGGATATTTCCCAGACTTACACACGCCAGAGCCGTAACTGGTCCGAAATCCAGCGCTTGAATGCGGTGGCTGACCCTTATCGCCTGCCCATTGGCAAAGAGCTGAACATTCCGTTTCGCATGATCCCGGAAGTGGCCGCCCCCGCCCGCATCACGCACCAAACCGGCCAGATTCTGGTAAACGGACAAGCGCTGGGCGCAGGAACCACGCATTTGCAGGAAGGCGACCTGATACGCACGGGCAGCAACGGCTACCTGACACTGGAACTGCAGGACGGCAGCCAATTGAGCGTGCCCGCCCAGGCGTCCTTGAGCGTGACCCGCATGCGTGCCTTTGAAGGCACGGGCCTGACCGACTCGATCATCGCTCTGGATGATGGCGACGTGGAATCGCGTGTGTCCCCGGAGAAAACCGGCGTGGGCCGCTTTGAAGTCCGTACCCCTGTCAGCATTACCGGCGTGCGGGGCACCGAATTGCGTGTGCGCACTCAGCAAGGCATGGCTCACAGCGAAGTGCTGGAAGGTCGTGCAGAACTGGGAACCCAGCAACGCAGCACCCCCACTGCCCTGAAGCAGAATCAAGGGGCTGCGGTGGGCACAGACGGCAACATCATGGCACTGGCGCCCTTGTTGCCCGCCCCGCAAATCTCCACCCCCGAGCGTCGCGGCGGTCAATGGAACAGCACGATTCAGGCTGTACCCGGTGCCCAGGCCTATCTGGTTCAGACCTCCACCGATCCGCAAGGCGCCAAGCTGCTGTCGCGCGACATCACGACCGATACGGACATTCAGTTCGGTGCCTCGCGCCCCGGCACCTACTACGTCACCGTACGTGCCATTGACCGCCACGGTCTGATGGGTCCGGACACGATCGAAAGCTTTGAAGGCGCAGCCAGCCTGACCAGCTCGGATGGCCAGGCCGTGGTCAGCAATTTTGGCGACCCAATCTTGCTCTCTCAATTCGAGTAGCTAAACGGCGTACGGCATGAGCAGCCCAGCCCCCAGAAACAGCAAGCTACTCTCTGACCGGATTCGGAAAGAGTGGCATCTGGTCTCGGGCTTGCTGATGCTGCTGACCTTGTTGTTCAGCTCCCTGCGTGACGATTTCGCTCTGGGCAAGCTGAACAACCTGATTTACGACTTCACCATGGCGGCGGCAATTCCACAGGCCGCCCCCCCGGACATTGTCATCGTCGCAATTGACGACTACAGCATTGCCAATCTGGGTTTCTGGCCCTGGCGGCGTATCAACCACGCGCAACTGTTAGGCCGTCTTGAACAGGCCCGTGCGGTTGGCATAGACCTGGTCTTTCAGGAACCCAATCCCGCCTATCCCGATGATGATCGCGCTCTAACGCAAGCCATTCAGCAACATGGGCGTGTAGTCCTGCCGCTGGTATATGACCCGCAGCGCTACATCGTCCATACCGCCATTCCCATGCTCAGCCAGGCGGCCAAAGCATCGGGGTATATCAATATCGAACCCGACCCGGATGGTGTGGTTCGCCGTGTCGCGCTGCAACGTGTCACTCCCTTGGAACGCGTGCTGCCGCACTTTACGATTGCAATGTTAATGACGGGCGGAGATATGGATCTGGCCTTGCAGGCCCTGGACTCCAGCAAGACTGACATTCCGCACATTCCTTTTCTGGGGCGCAGTGGGCACTTTCAGACCGTTCCTTACTTCAATGTACTGAATGGGGACATCCCGGCCTCTTTCTTCAAGGACAAATACGTCCTGGTCGGCGCCTGGGGCAGTGGGCTGGGAGATACCTTTCCAACCCCATTATCCAAAGCCGGCATGAGCAGCATGTCGGGTGTGGAGATTCTGGCCAATACCCTGCAGGCTGTACGCAGCAATCAATGGGTGCGCACACCGCCAGCCTGGTTTATTGCGCTGGCCAGTTGCTTGCCAGTCCTGCTGGCGTGTCAGGTTCTGATCTATCTGTCGCCACGCGCCACCTTGCTGAGCCTGATCGGGCTGGTCTTTGCGATCTTGCTGGTGAACTGGATCGCCATGCATGGCTTCAACCTGTGGATTCCGCCCCTGGCCAGCCTGATTACCGTCCTGCTAGCCTACCCGCTCTGGCATTGGCGCAGCCAGGAAGCCGCCCTGAATCAGGTCACGGAAGAACTGAACAAGCTGCAGCTGGAATACCCCGATGTCAGAACGGCGCTGAACGAGCGGCTGTCTGGCTTGAGTGCACGTAACCTGCCCCATCGTCTGACGCAACTGCACAAATCCATCAATCTGCTGCGCCAGGCCCAAACCAAGCGTGAAGAAACACTGCGCTTTATCTCGCACGATATGCGGGCCCCCCAGAACTCCATCCTGGCTCTGGCCAGCCTGCAACGTCAGGATGACAGCATGCTGCCGCCCGACCAGTTCCTGCACAAGATGGAAAACTATGCCGAACAAACGCTGGAGCTGGTCGATAACTTCATCAGCCTGGCACGAGCCGAAGCGATGGAGATGGTGCTAAGCCCGCTTGCTCTGCCCGATCTGCTGGCAGACTGTATGGACGATGCCTGGGCCAGTGCCAGCAAACGCTCCATCAGCCTGAACCTGCATGACTCGGAACTGGTCTGGGTAAACGGCAACGCTCCCATGCTGCGCCGTGCCTTTACCAACCTGATTCAGAACGCCATCAAATATGGGCCGGATGGCAACCAGATTGATATAGAGCTGGTTCTGGATAAAAAAACAGTGCGGATATTCGTCAAGGATCAGGGCTGGGGTATTCCAATCGAAAATCAGGCAACTATTTTCGAACCCTATCACCGTGCCCATGAGAACACCGCCGGTGCGCCTTCAGGTAGCGGGCTGGGTCTGGCTTTTGTGAAAACCGTCATCAACAAGCATGGTGGCGACATTGCCCTGGACAGCACCAACGAACAGGGCTGTACCTTTATCGTTTCCCTGAGCACCATTGATGTTTCCGATGAAGGCTGAGTTCTGGCGGGACAAGGCCCTGCCCTATGTCGAGAGCCGCCGCGCTTGCGACAGTCGTATCTGCTACCAGGAGCACAGTCACCCGACCTTCTCCATCGGTGCCGTTGATAGCGGTGGCAGCGTCTTTACGGGCGCGCCTGGCGGCCCGGTCCAGCTTGCACCTGGCTCGCTGGTCTTTGTTCCCGCGCACCGTAGCCACGCCTGCAACCCTCTGCCGGATCAATCCTGGAGCTATCAGATGCTGCATCTGGACGCAGCATGGCTGAAGCAGCTTTGGCAGGAAAGCACGGGATTCAGGCTTGGGGCCCAGGAGCCTATCCGTGTTAGTCACGAACCGGAGCTTTATGCAGCCTACTGTGAGTTGAACACCCTCTTGTTTTCAGCCGCTCCAGTACTGAGCAAAGAAGCAGCGCTGATCGACTTTTTGCTTCACCATGGCTCAGCCCAATCCCAGCCCTTGGCACCCGCTCCCCCGCCTAGCCCCGTTTTGCAGAAAACCCTGGATCGCTGGGTTAAAGGCCAGTTAGCCACTATCCCACTGCACGAACTGGCTCAGGAAACCGGTTTTAGCCGCTACCAGCTGATTCGTGCCTTTCGCCGCCATACTGGTCTGACGCCACAGCGCTGGCAATTGAATCAGCGCATCAACCTGGCCCGTGATGCCTTGCTCCAAGGTGATGAGCTGGCTGATATTGCCTATCGTCTGGGCTTTGCGGATCAAAGCCATTTTCAACGCGTATTCAAGCACTACACCGGCGTCACGCCAGGGCAATACCGAGGCTAGACACCATCCAGCGCCCTGCCCCTCCTTGGGCGTGCACTTTCATTCAATACGCACCCTATCCTTCTCGTCACACTGCGGTTTTCTCCAGGATTGACCGCCGTGACCCTGTTCTTGCTGATCGCCAGCACCCATTTCCTGGCCCTGCTTTCCCCCGGCCCCGATTTCTTCCTGATTGCACGCAGCACCTTGGCCCATGGCCGCTGGGTAGCAAGCGGAGCTTGCGCAGGCGTCGCCTTGGCCAACGGCCTATATATCAGCCTGGCGCTGACGGGTTTTACACGGATGAGTACCGGCAGCCCCCTCTTTTTGCTGCTTCAGGGTGCTGGAGGCCTGTATCTGCTGTACCTGGGCGTGAAATTTCTGCAATCGGCCCGTCACGACACCCAGCAACGGATCAGTGCCTCTGGCGCTTCTACAGGCGGCTGGTGGCATCATGTTCTGATGGGTTTGCTCTCCGGCCTGCTGAACCCTAAAAACGCCCTGTTTTACGCCAGCCTGGCCTCGGTACTGGCAAGCAGCCGTGCAGGTCCGATTCTGCACATATTGCTGGGTCTGTGGATGTTTTTTATTATATTGCTCTGGGATTTGTTCATTACCGTTCTGATCGGGCATCCTCGCTGGCAACAGGGGATACAAAAGCACTTGCCGCGAATAGAACAGCTCTGTGGGCTGCTGCTCTGCCTGATTGCCACCGCCGCGCTATTCAATGTGGCCCAACATCTGACTGAAGCGCCCTGAAAAGCGACACCTGCTCTGCGCTGGCGTCAAGCTCCCTAGAGGCGATAGAGTGAGGCTGTTAGAGCCATATCAAACGATGAGAAAACAAATCATTCGCGGGGTCGGACGGGGCAACATAAGCCGGTAAAATAGTCCGGGTCTACGTTTTGTTAAGCACCTTTAGTGCGCTACAGTCTATGCTGTAAGACCGGAACAACACCCCCGTGTCCCGTTCCTTTTTTTGTCAGTTTTCGAGGAGTTACTAGAATGTTTGCCAAACTTGCTTTCACAGCCGTTCTTGGATTGGCCAGCGTGCCTGCTTTTGCTGCTTGCGACATTACCATCGAAGGCAATGACTCCATGCAGTTCAACACCAAGAGCATCGTTGTTGACAAGACATGCAAGGAATTCACGATCAACCTGAAACACACCGGCAAGCTGCCTAAAGCAGCCATGGGCCACAACGTCGTTATCTCGAAGAAATCCGATGAAAGCGCTGTTGCTACCGATGGCATGAAAGCCGGCCTGGACAACAACTACGTTAAAGCCGGTGACGAGCGCGTGATCGCCCACACTGACGTGGTCGGCGGCGGTGAAAGCACCTCCGTAACCTTTGACGTCTCCAAGCTGAAAGAAGGCGAAGACTACGCTTTCTTTTGCTCCTTCCCTGGTCACTGGAGCATCATGACTGGCGAAATCAAGCTGGGTAGCTAAGCACATCCGCTTGTAGCCGCCAGACGGCCATAAAAAATCCCCACGTGGCATAGCCAGGTGGGGATTTTTTTAAGCCTGGAATATCTGGTTTTGTCCGCCTACCTGAAGGTAGTGGCCCACCCTGGATAACCAGGATGGGGAAACCAGACTATCTTGCTTATTCCTGATCGCCTTCTGGGGCTTCAGGTTGCTGCTCGGGCTCGGAGGCACCGGACACAAAGACCGGATCTTCCGAAGGCTCAGGAGCCGATGCGAACGGGTTTTCCAGTTCACGGGCTGCTTTGCGCTCTGCCACTTCAAAGGCTTCTTTTTCCTTGCGGGCGGAATGGAAAGCCATACCGGTACCAGCAGGAATCAGACGACCCACAATCACGTTTTCTTTCAGACCACGCAGATCGTCGGTTTTGCCCATGATGGCCGCTTCGGTCAACACGCGGGTGGTTTCCTGGAAGGAAGCCGCCGAGATGAAGGAGTCGGTCGACAGCGAGGCCTTGGTAATACCCAGCAGCACGTTTTCGTACGTAGCTGGAATACCGTTTTCAGCCAGGACGCGATCGTTCTCGTTCAGCAGTTCGGAGCGTTCAACCTGTTCACCCGTGATGAAGTTGGTATCACCAGCATCCACAATGTTCACGCGGCGCAGCATCTGACGAACAATCACTTCAATGTGCTTGTCGTTGATCTTCACACCTTGCAGACGGTAAACGTCCTGCACTTCGTTAACAATGTAGTTGGCTAGCTTCTCGATACCCTTCAAGCGCAGGATGTCGTGCGGATCGGCTGGGCCGTCCACAATCATCTCGCCCTTGTTCACCACCTGACCGTCGTGAGCCAGAACCTGCTTTTCCTTCGGAATCAGGAACTCGTGGCTGACGCCGTCCAGGTCGGTAATGACCAGACGCTGTTTGCCCTTGGTGTCTTTACCGAAGGAAACCGTACCCGTAACTTCGGCCAGCAGACCGGCGTCCTTGGGCGAACGAGCTTCGAACAGTTCGGCCACACGTGGCAAACCCCCGGTAATATCTCGAGTCTTTTGCGATTCCTGAGGAATACGCGCCAGAATCTCACCCACGGACACTTGCTGACCGTCGCGAACGGTAATCAGCGCGCCTACCGGGAAGGAGATATTGACCATGTGATCGGTACCCGCGATCTTGATCTCCTGACCTTGCTCGTTCAGCAGCTTGATCTGAGGACGCATGGTGATCTTGCCACCACGTGTCTTGGGAGTGATCACAACCAGAGTCGACAGACCGGTCACTTCGTCCACCTGACGAGCCACGGTCACGCCTTCTTCGATGTTCTCGAAGCGAACGGTACCGGTGTACTCGGACACGATAGGACGGGTCAGCGGATCCCAGCTTGCCAGGCGTTGGCCAGCCTTGATCGCATCGCCATCGCCCACCGTGATGGTGGCGCCGTAAGGCACTTTGTGACGTTCGCGCTCGCGGCGGTTGTCGTCAAAAATGACGATTTCACCGGAACGGGAGATCGCAACACGCTCGCCCTTGGCGTTGGTCACATAGCGCAGACCAATTTCAAAACCGACCGTACCAGCCGTCTTGGTTTCCACCGAGCTGGCCAACGCTGCACGCGAAGCCGCACCACCAATGTGGAACGTACGCATGGTCAGCTGGGTACCCGGTTCACCGATGGACTGAGCAGCGATAACACCGATGGCTTCACCACGGTTAACCAGCACACCACGACCCAGATCGCGACCGTAGCAGCTTGCGCACAAGCCGTGACGGGTTTCGCAAGTCAGCGGAGTACGGATCTTGACTTCATCAATACCCAGATTGTCGATCAGGTCGACCAGGTCCTCGTTCAGCAAGGTGCCGGCGGGGATAACCAGTTCCTGATTGTCAGGGTTGACGATGTCGGTCGAAGCCACACGGCCCAGAATCAGATCGCGCAGGGGCTCGATAACCTCACCACCATCCAGGATGGCTTTCATGGTGTAGCCGCCCTTGGTACCGCAATCGTCTTCGGTAATGACCAGATCTTGCGTCACGTCGACCAGACGACGAGTCAGGTAACCGGAGTTAGCCGTCTTCAAGGCCGTATCAGCCAGACCCTTACGAGCACCGTGAGTCGAAATAAAGTACTGCAGTACGTTCAGACCTTCACGGAAGTTCGCGGTAATAGGCGTTTCAATAATGGAGCCATCAGGCTTGGCCATCAGACCACGCATACCAGCCAGCTGACGAATCTGTGCAGCCGAACCACGAGCACCGGAGTCCGCCATCATGTAGATGGAGTTGAAGGACTCTTGACGTACTTCTTCACCAAAACGGTTGGTCACTGGCTCGGAAGCCAGTTGCTCCATCATGGCCTTGCCGACTCGGTCACCCGCCTTGCCCCAGATGTCCACCACGTTGTTGTAGCGTTCCTGAGCGGTCACCAGACCGGACGAGTACTGCTTGTCGATTTCTTTAACTTCATTGCTTGCCTGAGCCAGGATGCTTTCCTTGACGGCAGGCACAACCATGTCGTTCATCGCGATGGAAATACCACCACGTGTTGCCAGACGGAAACCGGACTGCATCAATTTGTCCGCAAAAATCACGGTGGCACGCAGGCCGCAGCGACGGAAGGACTGGTTGATCAGACGCGAAATTTCTTTCTTCTTCAGCGCACGGTTCAGTGCGGTGAATGGCATGCCCTTGGGCAGAATTTCGGACAGCAAGGCACGGCCAGCAGTCGTTTCGTAACGCTTGATGGTCTTGACCCACTCACCGTCTTCGCCCTTCTCGAATTCTTCGATACGGACGGTCAGACGAGTTTGCAGCTCGACTTCCTTGTTGTCGTAGGCACGCTGGACTTCAGCCACATCGGCCATGAACAAGCCTTCGCCCTTGCCATTGACCAGTTCGCGGGTCGCGTAGTACAGACCCAACACGATATCCTGGGAAGGAACGATGGATGGTTCGCCGTTGGCGGGGAACAGCACGTTATTGGAGGCAAGCATCAGGGTACGCGCTTCCAGCTGGGCTTCCAGCGACAGCGGCACGTGAACGGCCATCTGGTCACCGTCAAAGTCAGCGTTAAAGGCGGCACACACCAGGGGGTGCAGCTGAATCGCTTTACCTTCGATCAGGACCGGTTCAAAAGCCTGAATACCCAAACGGTGCAACGTAGGCGCACGGTTCAGCATGACCGGATGCTCGCGAATCACCTCTTCGAGGATGTCCCACACCACCGGTTCCTGGCTTTCCACCAACTTCTTGGCTGCCTTGATGGTCGTAGCCAGACCCATCAATTCCAGACGGTTGAAGATGAAAGGCTTGAACAGTTCCAGCGCCATCAGCTTGGGCAGACCGCACTGATGCAGTTTCAGCTGAGGACCCACCACAATCACGGAACGACCGGAGTAGTCCACGCGCTTGCCCAGCAGGTTCTGACGGAAACGACCGCTCTTGCCCTTGATCATGTCGGCCAAGGACTTCAGTTGACGCTTGTTGGCGCCGGTCATGGCCTTGCCGCGACGACCGTTATCCAGCAAGGAATCCACGGACTCTTGCAGCATACGTTTTTCGTTGCGCAGGATGATGTCCGGAGCCTTCAGTTCCAGCAGACGCTTCAAACGGTTATTACGGTTGATAACGCGACGGTACAGATCGTTCAGGTCGGAAGTCGCAAAGCGGCCGCCGTCCAGTGGTACCAGCGGACGCAGGTCCGGTGGCAGCACGGGCAGCACTTCCATGATCATCCAGTCTGGCTTGATGCCGGATTTCTGGAAGCCTTCCAGTACTTTCAGACGCTTGGAGATCTTCTTGATCTTGGCATCCGAACCTGTGGCTTTCAGTTCGGCACGCAGGCGCTCGACTTCGCGATCGATGTCGATCGTGCGCAGCAGTTCGCGCACGGCTTCCGCACCCATCAGGGCGTGGAAGTCGTCACCGTATTCTTCGGTCTTGGCCAGGAAATCGTCGTCGGACATGATCTGACCGCGCTTGAGCGGGGTCATACCAGGTTCGATCACGCACCAGGCTTCAAAGTACAGCACGCGCTCGATGTCACGCAGGGTCATGTCCAGCACCATGCCCAGACGGGATGGCAGGCTCTTCAGGAACCAGATGTGAGCAACCGGGCAGGCCAATTCAATGTGACCCATGCGCTCGCGACGCACCTTGGAGACGGTGACTTCAACGCCACACTTCTCGCAGATGACGCCTCGGTGCTTCAGGCGCTTGTACTTGCCGCACAGACATTCGTAGTCCTTGATGGGACCAAAAATCTTGGCGCAAAACAGGCCATCGCGCTCGGGTTTGAACGTGCGATAGTTGATGGTCTCTGGCTTGCGGACTTCTCCGAAAGACCAGGACCGGATCTTCTCGGGCGAGGCGATGCCGATCTTGATGGCATCGAACTGCTCGTCCTGAGTGACTTGTTTAAAGAGATCGAGTAGCGCTTTCATTATTTACGCTCCAAATCCATGTCCAGGGACAAGGAACGGATTTCCTTGACCAGAACGTTAAAGGACTCCGGCATACCGGCGTCGATCACGTGGTCACCCTTGACAATGTTCTCGTAGACCTTGGTACGGCCAGCGATGTCGTCGGATTTAACCGTGAGCATTTCCTGCAGGGTGTAGGCGGCGCCATACGCTTCCAGCGCCCAGACTTCCATCTCCCCGAAACGCTGACCACCGAACTGCGCCTTACCACCCAGCGGCTGCTGAGTAACCAGCGAGTATGGGCCGGTGGAACGAGCGTGCATCTTGTCATCGACCAGGTGATGCAGCTTCAGGTAGTGCATGTAGCCTACGGTGACCATACGCTCAAAGGCTTCGCCGGTACGACCGTCAAACAGGCGAACCTGGGTGCGGTGTGGTGCCAGCTGCAGGCTCTCGGCGATGTCGTCAGGATAGGCCAGACGCAACATCTGGTCGATTTCCTGCTCGGTTGCACCGTCGAACACTGGCGTTGCCAATGGCAGACCTTTCTGCAAGTTGGTGGCCATGTTCATCACTTCGTCGTCAGTCAACTCGTTGATGCGAGTCTTCTTGCCGGCAGTGTTATAGACCTTGTCCAGGAACGCGCGCAGTTCGGAAACCTGCACGTTCTTTTCTTCTTGCATCATGTCGTTGATGCGGTGGCCAATACCCTTGGCAGCCCAACCCAGGTGAACTTCCAGAACCTGACCCACGTTCATACGCGAAGGCACGCCCAGCGGGTTCAGAACGATGTCCACGGGGGTACCGTCAGCCATGTGCGGCATGTCTTCCACAGGAACGATGCGGGAAACCACACCCTTGTTACCGTGACGGCCGGCCATCTTGTCACCAGGCTGCAGACGACGCTTAACAGCCAGGTAAACCTTGACCATCTTCAGCACGCCAGGAGGCAGCTCGTCGCCTTGGGTGAGCTTCTTGCGCTTTTCTTCAAAAGCCAGATCGAACTGGTGACGCTTTTGCTCCAAGGATTCCTTGGTGTGCTCCAGCACCAGTGCGTGTTGCTCATCAGCCAGACGGATGTCGAACCACTGCCAGCGATCCAGATCGTTCAGGTAGTCAGCGGTCAGCTCGGTGCCCTTGGGCAGCTTGCGTGGACCACCGTTGACGGTTTTGCCGACCAGGAACTTCAAGGCACGGTCAAAGGCGTCGTCTTCAACGATTTGCAGCTGGTCGTTCAGGTCCTGGCGGTAGCGACGCAGTTCATCATCAATGATGGACTGGGCACGCTTGTCACGCTCGATACCTTCACGGGTAAAGACCTGAACGTCGATCACCGTACCGACCATGCCCGAAGGCACGCGCAGGGAGGTGTCTTTAACGTCAGAGGCTTTTTCACCAAAAATGGCGCGCAGCAGCTTTTCTTCCGGAGTCAGCTGAGTTTCACCCTTGGGTGTCACTTTACCGACCAGCACGTCGTCGGCACGTACTTCGGCGCCGATGTACACAATGCCGGAATCGTCCAGACGGTTCAGCTGAACTTCGGACAGGTTGCTGATATCGCGGGTGATATCCTCAGGTCCCAGCTTCGTGTCACGGGCAACAACCGTCAGCTCTTCGATGTGAACCGAAGTGTAGCGATCATCAGCCACGACCTTCTCGGAGATCAGAATCGAGTCCTCGAAGTTGTAGCCGTTCCAGGGCATAAAGGCGATCAGCATGTTCTGACCCAGAGCCAATTCGCCCAGGTCAGTCGATGCGCCGTCAGCCAGCACGTCACCACGAGCCACGATATCGCCACGTTTGACGATAGGACGCTGGTTGATGTTGGTGTTCTGGTTGGAACGGGTGTACTTGGTCATGTTGTAGATATCTACACCGACCTCGCCAGCCACGTTCTCGTCATCGTGCACGCGAATAACCACGCGCTGTGCGTCAACGTCTACCACCACACCGCCACGACGGGCTTGTACGGTTGTACCCGAGTCAACAGCAACAGTACGTTCGATACCGGTACCAACCAAAGGCTTCTCAGGGCGCAGGCAAGGAACTGCCTGACGCTGCATGTTGGCGCCCATCAGTGCTCGGTTGGCGTCATCGTGTTCCAGGAACGGAATCAGCGAAGCAGCCACAGACACGATCTGCGAAGGAGCCACGTCCATGTAATGGATGTTCTCTGGCGCAGTCATCATGGTTTCGCCCGCTTCACGGCAGGCAACCAGATCGTCAGCAAAGGCACCGTCTTCGGTCAGCTCGGCGTTAGCCTGAGCGATGACGTAATTGCTTTCTTCAATAGCCGACAGGTAATCGATCTGTTCACTGACCTTGCCGTCAACAATCTTGCGGTAAGGCGTTTCCAGGAAACCGTACTCGTTCAGACGAGCGTACAGCGCCATGGAGTTGATCAGACCAATGTTTGGACCTTCAGGCGTTTCAATCGGGCACACGCGACCGTAGTGGGTTGGGTGCACGTCGCGCACCTCAAAGCCCGCACGTTCACGAGTCAGACCACCAGGGCCCAGTGCCGAAACACGACGCTTGTGCGTGATCTCGGACAGCGGGTTGGTTTGATCCATAAACTGCGACAGCTGGCTGGAACCGAAGAACTCCTTAACAGCCGCAGAGATGGGCTTGGAGTTGATCAGATCGTGCGGCATCAGGTTTTCGGTCTCGGCTTGGCCCAGACGTTCCTTGACGGCACGTTCCACACGCACCAGACCGGCGCGGAACTGGTTTTCGGCCAATTCGCCCACGCAACGAACACGACGGTTACCCAGGTGATCGATATCGTCGATCTGACCGCGACCGTTACGCAGACTCACCAGCACCTGAATGGTGTCCAGAATGTCTTCGTCGGTCAAGGTCATGGGACCTTCAATGCTGTCACCACGGCCCAGACGGCTGTTGACCTTCATGCGACCCACACGCGACAGGTCGTAGGACTCTTCGCTGTAGAACAGACGGTTGAACAGGGCCTCAACCGCTTCTTCGGTTGGTGGCTCGCCAGGACGCATCATGCGATAGATCGCGATACGGGCAGCATTGGAATCCGCTGTTTCATCGGTGCGCAGGGTCAGGGAGATAAAGCCGCCCTGGTCCAGTTCATTGATGTACAGGGTCTCGAAATCACGCACATTGGCTGCACGCATTTCGGCCAGAATGGATTCGGTAATCTCGTCGTTGGCGTTGGCAATCACTTCGCCGGTTTCGGCGTTGATGATGTTCTTGGCCAGCACACGACCCAGAAGGAAATCTTCCGGGATGGAAATGTATTCGATCTTGGCTGCTTGCAGGTCGCGCAAATGCTTGGCATTGATACGCTTGTCCTTTTCAACCAGTACGCGACCGTCGCGGTCGGTAATGTCGAAACGGGCAACCTCGCCCTTCCAGTGTTCTGGAACGAATTGCAGCTTGCCACCTTCCTGGTGCAGTTCGATGTGGTCGAACTCGAAGAAGTGGGCCAGGATCTGCTCTGGCGTCAGGCCGATGGCCTTCAGCAAGATAGTGACGGGCATCTTGCGACGACGGTCGATACGGAAGAACAGAATGTCCTTGGGATCGAACTCGAAGTCCAGCCAGGAACCACGGTAAGGAATCACGCGCGCCGAGAACAGCAACTTGCCCGAGCTGTGCGTTTTACCGCGGTCGTGTTCAAAGAACACGCCGGGGGAACGGTGCAGCTGGGACACGATGACTCGTTCGGTACCGTTGATCACAAAAGAGCCGTTATCAGTCATCAGGGGCATTTCGCCCATGTAGACTTCTTGCTCTTTTACTTCCTTGACGGTAGGCTTGCTCACCTCGCGGTCCATGAGGACCAGACGAACCTTCGCCCGCAAGGGGGAGGCATAGGTCAAACCACGAAGTTGACACTCTTTGACGTCGAACACCGGCTCGCCGAGCGTATAGCTCACGAACTCTAGCCGCGCCATTTGGTTATGGCTTACTATTGGAAATATGGAACTGAAAGCTTCCTGCAAGCCTTCAACCTTACGCTGAGAAGGCAGCGTGTCCTTCTGCAAGAAGGTTCTGAAAGAATGCAGCTGGGTAGCCAACAGGTAAGGAACCTGCTGTACGTCTTCACGTTTGGCGAAGCTCTTGCGTATGCGCTTTTTTTCGGTGTACGAATAAGGCATGAGCACTCCGACTCAAGGGTTACACGGACCGTCAACCACGGCCCTGGTTTACGACTCTAAAAAACCCGACTTTCTACAATACTAATTAAAAATCATGGGTTTTCTGGAAACGCAAAAGCCCGGGAAGGCTTGAAACGCATTCCCGGGCATCTATCGATACTCTTACTTGAGCTCGATCTTGGCGCCAGCTTCTTCCAGCTTCTTCTGAGCGTCTTCAGCATCAGCTTTGGACAAGCCTTCTTTAACAGCCTTAGGAGCACCGTCAACCAGGTCTTTGGCTTCTTTCAGGCCCAGACCGGTGATTTCGCGCACGACTTTAATGACGCTAACTTTGTTTGCGCCAACGTCAGCCAGGAACACGGTGAATTCGGTTTGCTCTTCAGCGGCAGCAGCAGCGCCACCAGCAGCAGGAGCTGCAACAGCAACAGCGGCGGCAGCAGCCGACACACCGAATTTTTCTTCCATTTCTTTGATCAGCTCGGACAGTTCGAGCACGGACATTGCGCCGATGGCGTCAAGGATTTCAGCTTTAGTAGCCATTTTTAAGAACTCCAGATATTAGGTAAATGCCAGGTTTGGTAGTCGTTCGCAACGACGAAGTTTCCTGAAGGAAAACTGCTTACGCAGCTTCTTTCTGATCGCGCACAGCCGCCAGGCCGCGAACAAACTTGGTGGGAACTTCGTTAAGCGTACGCACAAAAGTAGCGATAGGTGCTTGCATGGTGCCCAGCAGTTTCGCCAGCAGTTCGTCGCGCGAGGGCATTGTGGCCAGAGCCTTAACACCATCAGCATTCAGAACGCTATTGGGCAGCGCACCGCCCATGATGACCAATTTGTCATTGGTCTTGGCAAAATCTGCAACGACTTTCGCCGCAGCCACGGGATCTTCACTGATGGCGTACATCAGAGGACCCACGAGCTGGCTGGAGATACCGTCAAACGAGGTACCTGCCAACGAACGACGAACCAGCGTGTTTTTCATAACACGCAGGTAGACGCCAGACTCACGCGCTTTTTTGCGCAATACGGTAGCA
Organism: Alcaligenes sp. AB3; assembly: GCF_031844565.1. Taxonomy (NCBI): domain Bacteria; kingdom Pseudomonadati; phylum Pseudomonadota; class Betaproteobacteria; order Burkholderiales; family Alcaligenaceae; genus Alcaligenes; species Alcaligenes sp. AB3. Next base: position 142,608 of record NZ_JAUZVM010000005.1, on the reverse strand, counting down.
GAAGCGACGTCCAGACCACGGTACTCGGCGATAATGATCGATTGGGCCTTTGCCAGTTCGGCAGTGACTTCTTCGATGACTACCGCTTTCTCTTCACGATTGAGACTCACGGTTGAACACTCCTTCAAACGATGTCGGGAAGGCTTCCCAACATCAACCGAATGCGGCGCACCTGGACGAGTTCTATAACGAATTCTTCCACGGGCGCCGTCTACGTTGGATGGGGCATTCTGCCCCGATTAAGCACCTGGATGACAAGTCAGCCCAACTGCTCCAACGGTCTTTGACAGCAGTGATCCTGTAAACAGGATCGCAGCCCAAAGTTCTTTTTTCTAACTGTTGATTAAACAGTCAGAGATGCAATTTCAACACGTGCACCGCCACCCATGGTGGAGGACACGGCAACCTTGCGCAGGTAAACACCCTTGGCAGCAGCTGGACGAGCCTTGTTCAAGGCGTCAACCAGGGCGACCAGGTTGGTTTGCAGCTGTTCAACGTTGAACGAAGCGCGACCAATAGTGCTGTGAATGATACCGGCCTTGTCGGTACGGTATTGAACTTGACCAGCCTTAGCGTTTTTAACGGCCGTGGCAACGTCAGGAGTCACAGTACCGACCTTGGGGTTTGGCATCAGGCCACGAGGACCCAGAACCTGACCCAGGGTACCAACAACACGCATGGTGTCGGGCGAAGCGATCACAACGTCAAAGTCCATTTGACCGGCTTTGATTTGCTCAGCCAGGTCGTCCAGACCAACGATGTCAGCACCAGCTTCACGAGCGGCGTCGGCTTTTTCGCCTTGGGCGAAAACGGCAACACGCACGGATTTACCGGTACCAGCAGGCAGAACCACCGAGCCACGGACCAGTTGGTCGGACTTACGGGGATCGATGCCCAGCTGAACAGCGATATCGATGGATTCGTCGAACTTGGCAGTGGCAGTGTCTTTCACCAGGGCCAGAGCTTCGGCCACAGGGTAGAACTTGTTGCGGTCGATCTTGGCAGCAATAGCGGCTGCGCGTTTGCTTACTTTAGCCATGACTTACACCACCCCTTCAACGTTGATGCCCATGCTGCGAGCGCTACCAGCGATGGTACGCACAGCGGCGTCCAGATCGGCGGCGGTCAGGTCGGGTTGTTTGGTCTTGGCGATTTCTTCAGCCTGAGCGCGGGTCAGCGTACCGACTTTATCCACGTTAGGACGTGCAGAACCGGATTTGATACCAGCAGCCTTTTTGATCAGGATGGTTGCTGGAGGAGTCTTCATGATGAACGTGAAGCTCTTGTCAGCAAAAGCGGTGATCACCACAGGAATTGGCAGACCGGGTTCCAGACCCTGTGTCTGGGCGTTGAACGCCTTGCAGAATTCCATGATGTTCAGACCGCGCTGACCCAGCGCTGGACCGATTGGAGGGGATGGGTTTGCCTTACCAGCTGGGACTTGCAGCTTGATAAAGCCGACGATTTTCTTCGCCATGCTTAGCTCCTTGCGGGTGATGACGCCTGACGCAGAGTGCGACAGGCTTCCCGGGGGTTGTAATTAATCAGGTCTTTTCGACTTGATCGAAATCGAGTTCAACGGGGGTGGCGCGACCGAAAATAGTAACGGTGACACGAACCTTGTTTTTCTCGTAGTTAACTTCTTCGACGTTACCGTTAAAGTCTGCAAACGGACCGTCCTTGACGCGTACCAGTTCGCCAACCTCGAACAGCACTTTGTGCCGTGGCTTCTCAACGCCCTCTTCCATTTGCGACAGGATTTTTTCCACTTCGCGCTCGGAGATGGGAGCAGGGCGGTTACCGGAACCGCCCAAAAAGCCGGTGACTCGCGGCGTGCTTTTTACCAAGTGCCAGGTTTCGTCGGTCAAGGCCATCTCGACCAGGACGTAACCGGGGTAAATACGTCGCTCTGTAATTGATTTCTTGCCGTTCTTTACTTCAACGACTTCTTCCGATGGAACCAGAATGCGACCAAACGCTTCTTGGAGATCAGCGCGTTCAATGCGCTCCACCAGAGCTTTGTGCACGCTTTTTTCCATGCCGGAATAAACGTGAACCACATACCAGCGTTTGCTCATGTGTGCCCTTTATTTCCAGCCCAGCAACAGGCCATAAATGATCCAGCCGAGCCCTTTGTCAATCAGCCACAACAAGATGGCCATAACGGCAACAAACACAAAGACGATACCCGTCATTTGCGTTGCTTCTTTACGGGATGGCCAGTGGACGCGACGTACTTCCGTGTAGGCATCACGAGAAAAAGCGACCAGGCGGCGGCCTGTATCGCTAAACCAGATGATCAATACGGCGACGATTAAGCTGGCAACAAATACCCCAGCGCGAACCAGTGAATTTTGGCCATCCAGAACGGAATAGCCAACAATACCGGCGGCGACGACTAGGACCGCTAGGCCCAGCTTGATGCGCTCGGAACCTCGGTTAACGGTTTCTACGTTGGTATTCGACATATTCCGACGAGTGACGCCACGCGAGATGGTGGCGAGTGACTGTGGTGGCAGGGGCAGAAGGAATCGAACCCTCAACCTTCGGTTTTGGAGACCGACGCTCTGCCAATTGAGCTATACCCCTATACCTTGACAAACCGTAGCGCGCTACTTAGCTACGTTTGGCTTTTAGGCAAAAGAGGATATTAACCTCTTTCGCCCAAAATTACTACTCTTTTTTTACTTGATGATTTTTGCCACCACGCCAGCGCCAACGGTACGGCCGCCTTCGCGAATAGCGAAGCGCAGACCTTCTTCCATGGCGATAGGAGCGATCAGGGACACTTTCATCGAAATGTTGTCGCCTGGCAGAACCATTTCCTTGTCTTCTGGCAGCTCGATGGTGCCGGTCACGTCAGTTGTACGGAAGTAGAACTGAGGACGGTAGCCCTTGAAGAAAGGAGTGTGACGACCACCTTCTTCTTTGGACAGAATGTACACCTCGGCGTCGAAGTCAGTGTGTGGCTTGATCGAGCCTGGCTTGGCCAGAACTTGACCACGTTCCACGTCTTCACGCTTGGTACCACGCAGCAGCAGACCGACGTTATCGCCAGCTTCGCCCTGGTCCAGCAGTTTGCGGAACATTTCAACGCCGGTACAAATGGTCTTGACCGTGTCTTTGATACCCACGATTTCGATTTCTTCGCCGACCTTGATGATGCCGCGCTCAATACGACCGGTCACAACCGTACCACGGCCGGAGATCGAGAACACGTCTTCAACAGGCATCAGGAACGTACCGTCAACGGCACGCTCAGGCGTAGGAATGTAGTTGTCCAGCGCTTCGGCCAGAGCCAGAACGGCTTGGCTGCCCAGTGGGCCTTCGTCGCCTTCCAGAGCCAGTTTGGCCGAACCCTTGATGATCGGGGTGTCGTCGCCAGGGAAGTCGTACTTGGACAACAGCTCGCGAACTTCCATTTCAACCAGTTCGATCAGCTCTTCGTCATCAACCATGTCGGCCTTGTTCAGGAACACGATGATGTAAGGAACGCCAACCTGACGGCTCAGCAGGATGTGCTCGCGAGTCTGAGGCATTGGGCCGTCAGCGGCCGAGCAAACCAAGATAGCGCCGTCCATCTGGGCAGCACCGGTAATCATGTTCTTGACGTAGTCAGCGTGGCCGGGGCAATCAACGTGTGCGTAGTGACGGTTAGGCGTCTCGTACTCAACGTGCGAGGTGCTGATGGTGATACCACGTGCTTTTTCTTCAGGGGCGTTGTCGATCTGCGAGTAATCGCGCGCTTCGCCGCCGTATGCCTTGGACAGAACCGTGCAGATTGCAGCGGTCAGAGTGGTTTTACCGTGGTCAACGTGACCGATAGTACCGACGTTGACGTGCGGTTTAGTCCGTTCAAACTTGCCTTTAGCCATGGCAGACTCCTGAAGGGATAGAACGATATAGAGAAGAGAGATGTGGTGCCCATGACGCGGATCGAACGCGTGACCTCTCCCTTACCAAGGGAGTGCTCTACCACTGAGCCACATGGGCATTCAACTTCAGCCCAGAGTGGCCAAAGATTTTTAACCTGGAGCGGGTGAAGGGGATCGAACCCTCGTCTTAAGCTTGGAAGGCTTCTGCTCTACCATTGAGCTACACCCGCAGACTTTTCTTCACCCTCTCCTAAAGTCGCCTTGCTGGCTGACTCTAGAAAAGTGCTGGTGGTGGGAGTTGGATTCGAACCAACGTAGGCGCAGGGCCAACAGATTTACAGTCTGCCTCCTTTAACCACTCGGACATCCCACCCGAAGCGAAAATCGAATTATGGACATGTTTTATGAAGTCGTCAAGCCTTTTGGGAAGAAAACTGAATAATTCGATGAATTTTTTAAAAAAACCTGATTTTGGGCGCTTTTCTTACTGGATTTGTCACTGTTTTTGGGCCCCCCGGGTACCGTTTATGAATACATTCAAAACCTGGGAAACAGGATGAAATGCGGGTAAACACATAGATTTTTTCCTGTTTTCGGTGCTTATTTTTGTAAGCAAAAGATACATAATCAGGTTTTCCGTTTTAATCCGGCTTTCAGGCTTCTTCCCTACTCTCTCCCTCGCCTCCTTAAGGCTCTCATCCTGCTGTTTTCTACCGGCTTGAGCACAAGCACTCAATCTAAAAATCATGTCGTCATGAACTGCCCCAAAAAAAGGAGGATTGCCGAGCAGCCTTAGTAAAGGGGGTTCATCATTCCAGAAGTTTTTCTAGTTCTCCTCCTTCCTGCTGCTTCTTTTTTGCAAGAAGATGCAGACCATTAGCAAAATACGGCTCATAGCAAAGAAAAAGCCGACCTCTGGTCGGCTTTTTCTACTGCAATCGCATTGCTTTCTGCGTGGCGCGGACTTGGCTCAATCGTCCGTTTGTTCCAGCAAGGACGACAAGCCCTGCTTTTCCAGCAAGGCATTCAAATGTTCCCAGCCATGGAAAGCGATCTGCAGCTGCCCCTTGTCCTTGGCACCAACCTTCAAAGTCACTTTGGTACCCAGATGGTCAGACAGCACTTTTTCAAAGCGCTGTACATCACCATTGCGGCTGGCCTTGCTCTGGGCTTGCTTGCTGGCAGGCTCGTCATCCTCGTGCAGGGCACGGGCAACCAGCTTCTCGGTTTCACGTACCGACAGACGGCGGGCAATCACCTCGTTGGCCAGCATGATCTGACGGGCAGCATCCACGGCGAGCAAGGCACGAGCGTGACCCATATCGATGTCGCCGGCCAGCAGCATGATCTGCACAGGCTCTGCCAGGTTAATCAGACGCAGCAGGTTGCTGGTGGTCGAGCGCGAGCGGCCAATCGCCTGAGCAGCCTGCTCGTGGGTCAGGCCGAACTCGTCCAGCAGACGTTTCACACCTTGCGCCTCTTCCAGCGGATTCAGATCTTCGCGCTGAATGTTCTCGATCAACGCCATGATGGCAGCGTTCTCGTCGCCAACTTCGCGTACCAGGACGGGTACTTCTTCCAGACCGGCAATTTGCGACGCACGGAAACGGCGTTCACCCGCGATGATCTCGTACTTGCCCTTATCTTTGCCCGACAGAGGACGCACCAAAATAGGTTGCATCACACCTTGTGCGCGTATGGATTCGGCCAGCTCGTTCAAGGCGCCCTCGTCCATGCGAGTACGCGGCTGATACACCCCGGCCTTCAGCAGTTTGACGGGCAGGTTGGAAGGTGGGCCATCGCTCACCGCCGCTTCGCCCTTTTTCCCTATGGTTGCGATAGCGCTTGCGTCTGCGCCGAGCAAGGCATCCAAGCCTCGACCTAGACCTTTTGGTTTTCGTGTAGCCATGCTTACATTCCTATTGATTCTTGTGTGCCTTACGCCTTATCGCTGCGGGATTCTTTCTTCAAGCGCTTGATCAGCTCTTTGCCAAAGTCCATATAGGCCCTGGCCCCCCGGGAGTTCTTGTCGTAGACAATACCTGGCATACCGTGGCTTGGCGCTTCAGCCAAACGCACATTACGTGGCACTACCGTCTTGAACACCTTATCGCCAAAGTGTGTCTCGATCTGATTGGAGACTTGCTGCTGCAAGGTAACACGACCATCAAACATCACTCGCAGCAAACCAATCAACTGCAAATCCGGGTTGATATTGCGATAGACCCGCTTAACCGTATTGACCAGATCTGACAGCCCTTCCAGTGCAAAGTACTCGCACTGCATGGGGATGATGACCCCGTGCGCGCTGGCCAGGCCATTGAGCGTTAGCAGCGACAAGGTAGGTGGGCAGTCGATCAGCACGAAATCATAATCATCCAGTACCTGTGCCAGTGCCTGTTTAAGTTGTTGCTCGCGCTCTTGCATCTGGATCAGGTCTATCTCGGCGCCCGACAGCTCCCTATTGGAAGGCAAGACGTCATAGCCACCTGTTTCTGAATGTATCTTTACGTTAGAAATACTTTCATCACCAATCAGCACTTGGTACAAATTACCAGACAGACTGTTTTTATCGATGCCGCTACCCATGGTGGCATTGCCTTGGGGATCCAGGTCAATCAACAAAACTTTTTTCTTCAGTACCGCAAGCGCAGCGGCCAAATTGATTGCAGTGGTCGTCTTGCCTACCCCGCCCTTTTGGTTCGCGATACAAAACACATAGGCACGGGGAGATTTTTCGTCGTTTTTACTCATGATTATCCTTGCTGCACCAACCACACTAGACAACGCTGTGCCTCTAGCTCCGGTACGGTTAATGATTCTATTCGTTCGACCTGCCAGTTACTTTCAGATTGCAATGCGGCTATTTCCAAATCAGGTTCTTTACCCTTCATAGCTGCAATGCGCCCACCTGGGCGAACATGCCTGCCTGCCAAATTTACGAAATCAAGCAGCGAAGAAAAAGCTCGGGAAACCACAATATCTGCCTGCATGGGTTCCTGCTGCTCTACACGCACATGCATTGCCGACAAATTGGGCAAGGCCAAAGCCCCAACCATTTGTTGAACAAATGCCATTTTTTTCTCAACAGCATCAATGCAAGTAATGTTCCACGTGGAACATGATGCTGCCAAAACAACACCCGGCAAACCAGCCCCTGACCCTACATCCACAATTCGAACCGATTCTTGCGCCGAGTGATTGCTGCTGGCCAGATAGTTCTGGAACGGGCGGACAATCGACAGGCTATCAAAAATATGTTGCACCAGCATTTGATCTGGGTCACGCAGGGCGGTCAGATTATAGGTACGGTTCCAGCGCTGCAACTGATTAATGTAGTCCAGTAGCTTGCGCACCAAGGCGGGGTCCTGATCCAGGCCCAAATTCAGCAGGGCCTGATTCAGGCGTTTTGAAAAAATATCGCTCATGCCGTTTGTTTGTTTTTTTGCTTGCGCTTCAGGTGTACCAACAATAAAGAAACCGCCGCAGGTGTCACACCCTGAACACGTCCGGCCTGGCCAATGGTTAAAGGCTTGGCAGCCTTCAAACGTTGACGCACTTCAATCGACAATCCTTTGATATCGTCGTAGTCCAGATCCTCTGGAATGGCCTGCTCTTCCAGCGCTGCCTGACGAGTCACCTCGTCCTGCTGACGCGCCACATAGCCGGCATACTTCACCTGAATTTCCACCTGCTCAATATGCACAGGATCTTCCAGACCAGGACCTGCTACCGACGTGCCTTGATCATTCAGCACGGCCATCAGCTTTGCATAATCCACTTCGGGGCGTTTGAGCAAATCGAAGAAGGAATACTCCCGTTCGATATTTTTACCTAACAGTGCGTTTGCCTGTTCAGCAGGCAAGTTACGGGGGTTCACCCAGGTACCCTTCAAACGCTCGATTTCACGTGCGACCGCATCGCGCTTGCGATTGAAATGATCCCAACGGGCATCGTCCACCAGGCCCAGCTCACGACCGATTTCAGTTAGTCGCTGGTCTGCATTGTCTTCCCGCAGGCTCAAACGATACTCAGCGCGAGAGGTAAACATGCGATAAGGCTCAGTCACCCCACGGGTAATCAAATCGTCTACCAGCACACCCAGGTAAGCCTCGTTACGGCGTGGATACCACTGTTCTTTCTCTTGGGCCAAACGGGCAGCATTCACCCCTGCCAACAAGCCCTGCGCAGCTGCTTCTTCGTAACCTGTCGTGCCATTGATCTGGCCGGCAAAGAACAAGCCACGAATCTGTTTGGTTTCCAGCGTGGGATACAGGGATCGAGGATCAAAATAATCGTACTCAATCGCGTAGCCTGGACGCATGATACGAGCATTCTCCAAACCTGGCAGGCTGCGCACCATAGCCAATTGGATATCGAAAGGCAAGCTGGTCGAGACACCGTTCGGGTAGATCTCGGTCGTGCTCAAGCCTTCTGGCTCCAAAAACACCTGGTGACTGCTCTTGTCTGCAAAGCGATGAATCTTGTCTTCAATAGACGGGCAGTAACGCGGGCCGATACCCTCGATAGTGCCCTGGTCGCTATACATGGGCGAGCGATCCAGACCGGAGCGAATAATGTCGTGAGTACGCTCATTGGTATGCGTAATCCAGCACGGCATCTGTTGGGGATGCATGGAAACATCGCCCATATAAGAGAACACCGGAGTTGGATCACTATCGCCGGGCTGAACTTCCAGACGGGAAAAATCGATAGTATTGGCATCAATACGCGGAGGGGTTCCTGTCTTCAATCGCCCTTGGGGCAATTGCAGTTCCCGCAAGCGATGCGCCAGGCTGATGGACGGTGGATCCCCTGCCCGACCTGCCGAGTAATTATTCAGGCCTACATGAACCAAACCATTCAAAAAAGTACCTGCAGTCAAAACCACAGATTTGGCTTTGAACTCCAAACCAATCTTGGTGACCGCACCCACTACCCGATCACCTTCCACAATCAAGTCTTCGACTGATTGCTGGAACACCATCAAGTTGGGTTGATTCTGCAGGACCTCACGAATAGCCTTGCGGTACAAAGAACGGTCAGCCTGAGCACGAGTGGCGCGCACGGCTGGCCCTTTGGAGCTATTCAGGGTACGGAATTGAATACCAGCGTGGTCGGTAGCCAAAGCCATTGCCCCGCCCAGCGCATCCACTTCCTTGACCAAATGCCCCTTGCCAATCCCCCCAATAGAAGGGTTGCAGGACATCTGCCCCAAGGTATCCATATTATGGGTTAGCAATAAGGTAGACACGCCGGTTCGAGCTGCCGCTAAAGCCGCTTCGGTACCAGCATGTCCGCCGCCTATGACAATAACGTCAAACTCTTCGGGATAAATCATGTCAGAACAGCTAAAAAGTAAAAACCAATTATACGATTACCAGCGATGGTTGTTCCACGTGAAACACATGGAACCAATATCTGTTCCACGTGGAACACAGTTTTTTGCGTAAATACCACTGTGGATAACTTTGTGGAGAAACAGGCCGTTTTTTATCCCCAGGCAACTATCCAGGGAGCAGGCCACGCCTTCGAAGATTTTTCCTGCCCATGATACGCCAGGGAGGGAAGCCATAAAAGGCGCGCTTATCACCCTTAAATCTCTTAAAAGCAGCTATCTAAGCGGGTGCCCTGCCCCAGGTGGATAAATTCGACTTAAGCAGGAAGCAAAATTGTGGATAACAGAGCAATCAAAAGAAATACAGCCTGATGCACAAGAATATTGCTTCACTGTCTGGAGACAAGGTGAATTCTGCCCGTCCGAAGAAAAGATAGCGCCTTGATTTGCCAACCTGACTGCTTCGGCTACAGGCCTGAAAATGTCCTATGAGCACAAAAGGGAGCATTCGGATAAGTCGGGGCCGTTTTCAACGGCAGGCAATATCTTAAAAGGCGGGCTCCACCTCCAACCTGTCAGGACATAGACAGCCCTAACCGGAGCCATGTTTAAGACACAGGTTTGCCCTAAAAATTCCCCGCTCATAACAGGCACCCGGGATGAAGCCATTGAAGAGAAAACAAGCAGCAAGGAAAACGAGGCTCAATTCTCATATAGGGAACAGCTATATCGATGTAAGAAACTGTCCTGAACATCTGGTTCCACGATCAACTGACACGCGTGGAATCTATGGTATTTTCGACAAGAATTTGTCTGATACTTCGCCACCCAACCGTTTGCTCAACTTTGAAGCGCGGGTGCATTTTTATTATTCATATCAGTAGACCCATGCAGATCACATCCAAGCTCCCTTCTGTGGGCACCACCATCTTTACCACCATGAGCCAGCTGGCCCTGGAGCACAAGGCCATTAACCTGGGCCAGGGCTTTCCAGACTTCAATCCGGATCCGGCTTTGATTGAGGCAGTACACCAGGCCATGCTGGATGGCATCAACCAGTATCCTGCCATGGCGGGATACCCTGCCCTGCGAGCCGCTATTGCCAGCAAAACGCAGGCTCGTTATGGCCGCCTTTACAAGGTGGATACGGAAATTACCGTTACCAGTGGCGCCACTGAGGCCTTGATGGCCAGTTTCCAAGCCTTTGTGCATGCAGGCGATGAAGTCGTCGTGATCGAGCCCTTCTACGACCTGTATATCCCCGCCATCGAGCTGGCCGGAGGTATACCTGTTGCCGTCCCCATGACAGCGCCTAGCGAAGCTGTGCCTTACTACCGCGTCGACTGGGACCGTGTAGTGCAAGCCATCACCAGCAAGACCCGTATGCTGGTAATCAACTTCCCGCACAATCCGACTTGTACCATCTTGCAGCCCCAGGATCTGGATGCTTTGGAGCAAATTGTAGAAAAGCATCCTTCCTTGATCATCTTGTCCGATGAGGTCTATGAACACCTGACCTTTGATCAGAAAGAGCATCTCAGTCTGGCTACCCGGCCTAGCCTGGCAGAACGAGCAGTCATCGTTTCTTCCTTTGGCAAGACCTTCCACGCTACAGGTTGGAAAGTAGGCTATTGCTGCGCTCCTGCCAGTCTCAGCACGGAAATCCGCAAGGTCCACCAATACACCGTCTTTACCGTTCCCAGCCCCTTACAGGCCGGTCTAGCCACCTATATGCAAGACCCTGCTACCTGGGAGAGCCTACCCGCTTTTTATCAGGAAAAGCGCGATCATTTGCACCAAGGTCTACAAAACACACGTTTTACACCTATGCCCAGTGAAGGGACTTTCTTCCTGCTGGCCAGCTATGAAAACATTTCAGAGCTATCCGAACTGGATTTCGCCAAGCACTTGAACCAGAACTACGGCGTGGGCGCGATTCCCGTCTCTGCCTTCTACCTGAATCCCAATTCTAAGCAGGCTAACCATCGTTTGCTGCGTTTTTGCTTTGCCAAGCAGCCCAACACCTTGGATCAGGCCATTGAACGCTTGAAAAAGGTCTAAACACCTTGCCTTCTGCCTTCATCAAACCGCCGTCAGGCGGTTTTTTTATACCCTGATTTTTGTGGACAAGTACAGTCGTCGTAATCTTGCCTATATCTGCTACAGAACCCCTATAACAGCCATGCGAAACAACACGCATTACCTGGGCCTCAAAACGCCAACCGCGAACCACAAAACCCGCGCCTTGTAACCCGCAAGACGCCAAACGTGAAACAGGCGATTTGTCGTCCCCATACTGTCCTGTTGATAACTTTGGGGGTAAACCTGATTTTTTGCCCAGTTATCGCTTCTTTTCCTTTGATAAAAGAAAGAACCAGCCAGCGTTATAGCTTCTCTGTTTCAGTACCGGCAGCCAGCAAAAAAATCAGCCTCAAAGTTAAAACCACAAAAAATATAGATATAAAACAAGGACTTATTTCAAAATTACACGTTCTTCAAACATAGCTAAGCTGTGAAAATACACAGTTCACCCAGCTGCTCCAGGCTGAACAAGCCCTGTGCGAGCACAAGTACACGCTTTACCCACAAAATGTGGATAAGTCAAAAATTCAAACAAGATTGACCTAGTACAAGTTTCAGGCTCAGCAATCCCTGCAGCCATAGCAAATTCTTGGCCAAACACGTCGTCCAGATAGAACTCCCCTCTTTTGCCAATCAAAGCCTTTGCTTGAGTTTTTCTCATGTTGAAAGAAAACTCAGAGGCGTGACAGCAAAGTTGATCGTGCACGGTTCTGAAAATTTATTTTCAGCCTTTGCGGCTCAAATTTCTGTATGCAAAAGTCGCATAAGCCAGCGTTGAGCGAGATCGTGATTTTTGTTCATGGACTGCATCTTAGTCGAGAACTTTTGGCTTGCAAAGAGCAGGTCCCTGGTCTTCAGGGAGTTGAACTTATCTTATATAACAAGCACTTAAATCTTTTATTAGAATTATTGGATGGAGGCCTGTTGATAAGTCGAACAAGTGTCTTTAGCAATGATAAAACAAGAGCTTAGCGGTTTTTTTTCCGGGGATAGATCTAACGCTTACCGGTGGATGGTTTAGGTACAACTTTTAGACTCCACAAAGAACTACCTACTTATGCCTTATGTATCCACACCCTGTTCACAATGCCCTTCCTAGAGCTTATCCACAGAAAAGAAAATTGTAACAGCAGGAAGAAAAGCGGATTTAGCGGGTTGGCTGCGTAAAACCGGTGTCCGTCATGATGATTTTCTCTGGCCAACGCAAAGCAGCCAGGTGAAAAGCCGAGTCTTCAGGCGCCTGGTCCTTGCGACGATCGCGCCAACGAGCCCCAACAGAAAAGTCCACGCAAAACGTGTTTTTCTTTGCGCCGTGCCAGGAAAATGGATCTATATCCTTGAATAATAAGGAGTATTTAGACATTTTCGCTGTTGGTTGAGGAAAGAGCTGACGCCAGTAGTGGCCAAAAACGACCGGAATATCGTCCTGGTAGCTGTTCCACCAAGGGGTACGGTCGGAAAAACGCCAACGGTTGCCAGCAAAAAATGGGCGATCCGCGGGGCCTTCGGTTCCGGAAGTCAGCAAACGGATGGGGTTGAAGTCATTTTTGACCAAATCGTAGTCAATGTAGGCCTGCAATAACGGCATCAAGGCCTTTGGATCTTCAATTTTTTCTTTCCATTCCTGTTTTGCAGCCAGATATTTATTCAGAATTCCTTTTTTTTCTGCATAATTATCAGCTTTACGTTCGCATTCAAAGAAAAAATCAAGAAAATCTTCGCTTTTTACCGATCGAATTGCATCAATAGCTGGATTATTCCAGGCGGCATGCACAATTCTGAGGTCACTTCTTTCCAATGCAATGGGTAGTGAGCTTAAAAACTTTCGGATTTCGTCTCTATTTTGAGGTTTTGCACACTTAAATGGCGAGTAATTCTTTAAATCTGACTGATATCGCTGATCAAAATACCAGCCTGAACCATCTTTTGCATCGTCTATCAGTAGATTGATTTCATGATTACCTAATATTCCTTTTGCTTTATTATTATTTATCAAGGACTTAAGGTACTCAATTACAGCAGGGCTGTTTGGACCGCGATCACAATAATCTCCAACGAATATCAGGCTACGTTGCTCCGGGTGAGAGCCATCTTCCTGATAACCCAAGTTTTGGATCAGTTGTTGCAAGGCCTGAAGCTCTCCATGTACATCACCGATGATGTCTAAAGAACCAGCAGGTAAAGGCTGTACAAGAAAGTTGGGCATGGGTGAAGAGATCTTTATTTAATAATAACTATATATATAACTGGTAATGGATAATGGGTGTCTGTGGATAAGTGGTATAGCTGAGAATTTTTCTTTAATTTCAACATCTTATAGACCACTTTTGCCTGTGTATCACCCCGAGGGAGTCGGTGGACCGAAACTGGACAAAATTTGAGGTCTTGAAAGACAGGCAACTTATCCCCCTTTCATCCACAACACGTCCACAACAGGCCCTCTTGGAGCTTATCCACAGGGGGCCAAAGCCAGTAGCTGCCTTAAATATAGCTTTTTTGCCCAGTCCTTGACCGATTTTCTGGCCGAATTCTGCCTGCCTGGTGCGTCTGGATGAGCTGATGTCGATGTTTGCACCAACGCCATGTTGGAGTGCGAATTAAGCCTTTATAATATCCACAAATTATTCACTTTCTTATTAACCGCATATTTTCCTTGGTTTCATATTTCCATTTTTGGTTTAATCTATTTTGTTAATAAAATTGTGGATTTCTTTTTTATTCAGACCTGTGGATAAGTCGGGCTATCACGACTGTTATTGGTCTTCTTTGGTTCAAACAAAAATCTGTTTTTGTAATTCAGTGTTGTTGTTGTTTTTTTGGTTGCAATCTTTATTGTTATCTTCGAAAAATAAAAAAAATAGCAACCCTGTTTATTATTTTTAAAATCTGGCTGGATTGCTTTCTTTTTTATTTATCTTACTTTTATATAGACAGGTTTTTTTGATTAATGCTTTTCTAAAAAAAGCAGCAATTAATCAATAGGTTGAATTTTTTTATCTCTGTCCTCCAGTTTTTTCTTTGATTATCAATTGATTCCTTTCCGGGCTTTGTAGATAAAGTTCGCTCTTCTTTAATAAAAGAATGGCTTGGGGCAGAGCAATAAATATTGAATGATCAGGTTTAACGGTGGAACCTATCTGCCGACCCGACCCGACCCGACCCGACCCGACCCGACCCGACCCGACCCGACCCGACCCGACCTGGCGTGATGTGGAGTGGTGTGGCCAGCTACGGGCATATGGATCTGGATGTTTTTTCAGTATTGGATATAAACCCAGCTTCTTTCCTGGCCTGCTTCAGCTTCTTCAGCCTGGACATGCTTGATCGGGCCGTACTCAGTCCGGATGCCGAGCGTGGCTTTTTGGCGATAACGGGTAGTTTGTTTGGTCAGCTATCTGCTTTGACAGGACAATTTGCTCACCGTGGAACTTTCAGGGCGTTTGGGCCGACAAAGCCTTGGGTTTGAATTGCAGATCGCCGTCAAAGTAAGGCGGAACAGGCGTTTGCTTGCGTGCAAGGACAGCGTGCTGCTGCGCTGGTCGGTGGAATCATCCATTTATCTTTAAGGGGTATGTTTTTTCCTTGTGAGCAGCAGGGGTATTCTCCTGCTAGCCCGAGGCCTGTATCGCTATAAGAAATAGCGCGAAATCTCCCCTCATGTAACAATTGCCGCCAAGGCTGTTTAATCCTTAAGCATCGTCTCGCTACTCACCCCGTACTTCATGTCTCAACCGAATATCGAAGAAGCCGCTCAGGACTGGCACGGCTTGCTCCAGAAAGTGCCCCTGGCGGTCCGTGCTCATGTGCTGACTATCACTCAAGATAACCAGGACGAGCTTGCAACCCATTTTTATACGCATATGCTCAAGCACCCTGCCGCGCAGGTGTATCTGTCGCATGAACAGGTACACAAGCGTTTGCATCGTTCCTTGCGCAGTTGGTTGGTTCAGCTGTTTTCGGTGGATGAACACAGTGATATGCAGGATCAGGTCAAGCTGCAAAATCAGGTTGGCGAGGTCCACGCCCGGGTCGGGGTGCCAGTTCATCTGGTGCTGCGTGGTGCACGCTTGCTCAAGGGGCGTTATGCCCGTTTTTTATTTGAGTCTTCGACTATCAGCTCCGAGCAGGCCTGGGAGTGCTATCGCTATATTCAGAACTTTATTGATCTGGCGATGGAGCTGATGAGCCATGCCTACGCCAATTCGCGCGAGCGTAAATCCCGTGCTGAAGAGTCTTATCGCCTGTTTGCCATTGTGCAGAACGTGGCGGCCGAACGTGGCCGGCAGCGTGCCGCGCTGCTGGATTGGGAAAACCTCTTCATGTTTGCAATGGCGGTTAACAATGGTGTGACGCCAGCCCCGCGGATTGGGGACTCGGACTTCGGTATCTGGTTCAAGCATAAGGGCGCCCATGCCTTCCAGGGCACGGTAGAGAGCCGTGAGATCCTGGATCTGATGAACGTGATTGATACCGAGCTGATGCCAGCTTTTGAGCAAGGGGACGCGAAAGGGCAGATTCTGCGCTTGCACGAGCTGCGGGATCGAACCCGCGCGATTGGCTTGCATCTGGATCGCTTGTTTGAGCAGCAAAACGAGCTGGAGTCTGGCCGGGATGTGCTGACCCGTCTGCTAAGCCGCAAATACCTGCCTGTCGTGCTTAGCCGGGAAGTGGGCTATGCCCAGCACCGCGGGTCGCGTTTTGCCCTGCTGGCCGTGGATATAGACTTTTTCAAACGTGTCAATGACACCTATGGGCATGACGCGGGCGATCGTATCCTGCGCCAGTTTGCCGAGCTGCTTAGCAATAGCGCTCGTGCCGGTGATTATGTCTTCCGCCTTGGGGGGGAGGAGTTCCTGCTGGTACTGGTTGATGTGGATGCGGATGGAGCGATGCGTGCCGCCCGTAACTTGCGTCTTCGCATTCATGCAGAAACCTTCAGGGTTGTGGATGGAGAAAGCATGAACATCACGGCCAGTATTGGCGTGGCCTTGTATGATGGCCACCCCGATTACGAACGTACACTGCGCCGGGTTGACCGCGCCTTGTATCAGGCGAAAGAAGAAGGCCGTGACCGGGTCGTGTACGTTTGACCGGACAGGCTGATCCGCCCTTTTATGTCGTATGGCGGCAACCTGTGCTACAAGTGCGTATTGTTTTGTTCCTGCCAGTGTTTGGCGCCTGATTCTGGACTGTGCGTGGCCTTTGAAGCGATGCTCCCGGCCTGATGTGGTGCGCCAGACACAATTACATTGAATGGCATAGACGCTTTGGCCTCAGGCTGAAGCAGGATTTGTTTGCGAGCTGATTTTATGCATCCCCGTTTGGCTGTTCTTCCCCAGTACCTGCTTCCTAAACAGGCTCTGACCGAGTTTCTAGGCGGCTTGGCTTCCAAGCCCATGGGTGGGCGTACGACCTGGGCTATCAAACGCTTTATCGACCGCTACCAGGTCGACATGAGCGAGGCGGAAAACTCCGATCCAGCCAGCTACACCACCTTTAACGAGTTCTTTGGCCGTGCCTTGCGTCCGGGCGCCCGCCCTATCGCGGATACGGCACTGGTCAGCCCTGTCGATGGTGCGATCAGTCAGTTGGGTTTGATTCAGGGCGCGGAGGTGTTCCAGGCAAAAGGCCACAGCTACTCCACGACGGCTTTGGTGGGAGGCGATGCCCAGGAGGCTGCCCGCTATCAGGATGGGCTGTTTGCGACCCTGTACTTAAGTCCTAGCGACTATCACCGGGTGCACATGCCCTGCGCGGGTGTGCTCAAGCGCATGATTCATGTGCCGGGAGATTTATTCTCGGTCAATCCCACGACAGCGCGTGGTGTTCCCGGCCTGTTTGCCCGTAACGAACGTGTGGTCTGCTTTTTTGATTCCGAGCAAGGCCCTTTCGTCCTGGTGTTGGTGGGGGCGACGGTAGTGGGCAGTATGGTCACCGTCTGGCATGGTGTGGTGAATGCTGCGCGCGATGGCAAGATTCGCGAATGGAATTACGAAGGTCAGAATATCGTCCTGGAAAAGGGACAGGAAATGGGCCGATTCCTGCTGGGGTCTACCGTGGTGATGCTGTTTCCCAAAGAAAGCGCGTATCGCTTCGATCCAAGCTGGCACCCGCAAGGCGTGATCCGCCAAGGTCAGGCGATGGGCTATCAGGGCTAAACCCTGTTTCCCTGTGAATAAAACCTGTGTTCAAGTGGACACAGGTTTTTTTTTGGCCGTTCAGCGGTTAAAGGCAATCTGTATTCAAGATGTTTGTGGAGTGAGTATGAAAAGGTGGGGGACGATGGTGATCAAGATTTTGGTCCTGTTATTGGTCTTGGCAGTAGCGGCCTGGGGGACGCTGGCACTGCAATTTCAGCTGTCGGCAGGTCTGGGACGCTGGCTGGCATTGGCCGGCTGGATAGCGGTGGCGATATTGAGCCTGTATGCCCTGAGCAAGGGCAAGAACTGGCTCTTTGTACCTCAGGCGCTGGGCTTTCTGGTGCTGGTGGGCTGGTGGAGCAGTATTGCGCCCAGCAATGACCGGGAATGGGCACCTGATGTGGCCAGAATGAGCTATGGCGAGGTAAATGGCTCGATTGTGACCCTGCACAATGTGCGCGACTTTAATTGGCGCAGTGAATCCGATTTTGACGAGCGCTGGATAAAGCAGGACTACGATTTGCAGACGATCAAATCGGTAGATATGTTCCTGTCGTACTGGATGGGCCCGGTCATTGCGCACACCTTGGTGTCCTTTGGCTTTGAGGACGGTCGCCATGTGGTGTTCTCAGTAGAGATCCGCAAGGAAAAGCATGAGGCTTTTTCTGCCATCGGGGGCTTCTTCAAGGACTTTGAATTAAGCCTGGTTGCGGCGACCGAACAGGACATTGTGCGCACCCGCAGCAATACTCGTGGTGAGGACGTGTACATGTACAGCGTGAATTTAGACAAACCCGCCATGCAGGCCCTGTTCTTGTCTTATGTGGAGCAAGGCCAGCAGTTGCAGACCACTCCCCGCTTCTACAACACTTTGACGGCTAACTGCACCACTATTGTTTACGACATGGTTTCCAAGATTGTGGATGGTGTGCCTTGGGACTGGCGCGTGCTGGCCTCGGGCTATTTGGCTGAGTATGTGTACGGTCTGAATGCTTTGGCCCCAGGCCATAGCTTCCAGGAACTGAAGCGGCTGGGCTATATCAATCCCAGGGCTTTGTCGCAGCAGGAAGGGCAGGATTTTTCAGCCCTGATTCGACAGAATTTGCCTCTGGTAAAGCCTTTTTAAGGCTGTTTTAGGTGCTTTTGTTCCACGTGAAACATATGTTTTACTTTTTATGTTCTGATAATTAGATCGTTTTCAGAATGAGAAATAAACAAAAAAACCCATCATGTGAAAATAATGATGGGTTTTTTTTAGACTATTTTTCGTGCTTACAAGAATGGAGTTTGTATAGAAACAGTCCGTTTTTTCAATGACTGAGTTCTGCCAAGGCAGGCTCAAGGTGTGGCCCGCCACTGCACCAACTGTTCTAGTGTCATGGTGTTACCACCACACACAACAACCAGAATGTTTTTGTAAGGTGCCAGTGCCTCGTGGTCCAGGTACAAGGTCGACAAAGCCGCGCCGCATGCGGGTTCGACCAGGACGCGGTGGTCGGTCAGAAAACGCAAGCACGCGCTGACGGCCTGGGCATCACTGACCTGAATGCAGGTGGTGGGATGGGATTGGCTGATGGCATAGGCCTGGTCACAAACCCGTGGTGCCCCCAGCGAGGTGGCGACCCCGCTTACTTCGTCTAGCGTGATGTGCTGACGTTGTCGCACCGACTCGCCCAGGCTGGCCGTGCCCTCGGTTTCCACAGCAATAATGGTGGTCTTGTCCCAACCCTGTTCTCGCAGACCTTGCGCGACACCGCTTAGCAAGCCACCTCCCCCTACCGCCAGCAAGACGGCATCGGGTCGCACGCCCATTTGGGCGACTTCAGCAATCAGGCTGGCGTGGCCTTCCCACAGCAAAGGATCGTCAAAGGGATGAATCAGGGCATCGTCTTCTTGCACCAGGGTCAGTGCATATTCATGCGCTTCCTGCCAGTTCTTGCCCACCACGTGAAGCTCGGCTTTCTCCCGTTGAATCAAGCGTCTGGCGTGTTCGCTGGTGCTTTCGGGAACGACAACAACAGTAGGTATGGTCAGGCGGCGTCCCGCATAGGCAACGGCAATTCCCGCATTGCCGCCTGAAGAAATGATGAAGCGCTTCTTTCCTTGCTGGGCATGGTGCTGACACAAGTGGCCAATTCCGCGAATTTTGAATGAACCGTTAGGCTGAAGCGCATCCATTTTCAACCAAACTTGTTTACCAAGTGGATCGCTCAAGGCGTGTGAATAAATAAGTGGTGTCTCAAGGTGAAGAATCATTTCTTATCGTTCCAGATTTTATAGTGATCTGAGGGGGGCGCATGGGACGCTCAGAGCCCTGTTCACCACATTTTATCGGTCTGAAACTCGTGTGGCTAAAGTTCTTGGGCGGTGTTTTGTGTCTGTCAGAGCATGCAGGCAGAAAATTGTTTGTAAAGGATGTGTATATCAAAGCCCCCGGTTTTGTAACTGCGCTGGTTCCTGGCGCCAAGTTTCTTAATTAGCGTTTAATGTGAGGCAACTTACTATCTACCTGCTTGTCTGCACCTACTTACAATTTCGCTTCTTCCGGAGCGTAGTGTTCAAGCTAAATCAAGGGCTTATCTGATAAAATTCCAGACAAATCGCCCGACTCAAGACCCCTTTCCGCAGGGAATTCAGGCCCGGTCTTAAGCGTTTAATTTTAGGTGCATGATAAGCGCCAAAACTCATTCCAATCACTCGGGCCATAAAGCAGGGTTGTTTTTTGCTTTGCCTGATCGGAATAAAAACAATAATAACCAGAACTTATTTCTAGAAAAGACGCTGTTGTAGCGGCTCTTAAAGGAATAAAGATTTTGTTATGAAAACTGCCACCAGACCTGCTGATATTTATATGCGTTTTTTGCAGCTCGCCGATTCGCTGCATACCCTGCCTTGCCTGCCCTGCCTGGACCCGCTTGAAGAGCGCATCCTGGTGCTGGTTGCCAAAGCATCGAAAGACTGTTTGCGTTTGTCGGTACGCGATGTCATGGCCGTAGAGCGGCTGGGATCGCCCGCGACCATACACACCCGACTCAAGTCCATGCGTGAGAAAGGCTGGATCGTCCTCAGTGACACGGAGGACACACGCCGCAAGCAAGTCGACTTGAGCCAAGCTGCCCTGCTGCATTTTGATCGACTTTCTGCCTGTCTTTTAGAAGCGGCCAATGTCTGACTGCACAAATGACGCGCTGCGTCGTTGTGTGTAATGGCAGGACTGGAAAAATAAGCTTTGGCGCTTGCGCTAATAAGCTGGACGCGCTCGGGTCCCGATAATGGAATGCAAACAAGCGTTTGTCGAAAGCGTGCGCGTGCTCGGCGCTTAAAAAAACGAAATGGGCTGGCTGTATTAAAACAGGCCCCTATTCCATAGATTTACCTGCCTTCAAAGAGTCTATTTTTCTATACTGAGGACTCACCTTGAATTCCATGCCTGGAGGCAGAATGCGCTTACCTATCTATCAGGTTGATGCCTTTACTGACACCTTGTTTGCGGGCAATCCTGCCGCTGTCGTGTTGTTGTCCGAGTTTCCTGACGATGCCCTGATGCAGTCGATCGCGCGGGAGAACAATCTGGCTGAAACTGCCTTTCTGGTGCCGCAAGGCCCGGACTTTCGCTTGCGTTGGTTCACCCCCACGGTAGAGGTGCCCTTGTGTGGTCACGCTACCTTGGCCAGCGCTGCTGTCGTGCTGCAGCATATGCGGCCACAAGATAGCCAGGTGGTGTTTCACACGTTGAGTGGTGCCTTGACGGTGCGCCGTGACGAGGCAGGCTATGTCATGGATTTTCCTGCACGCCCGCTTACTCGTGTGGATGATGATCCCAGGTTGGAAAAAGCCTTGGGGACCAAGATTACGCAACTGTGGCGTAATGACTTTACCCATTTGGCTGTGGTGGAAACAGAGGAGCAGGTGCGACAGCTGCAGATAGATACGGCAGCCATGATGGCGGTCGGTTATGAAGGATGTATTGTGACTGCGGCGGGCTCGGGCCAGTTTGATATTGTCAGTCGCTTTTTTGCGCCCGGTCACGGCATTGAAGAAGATCCCGTGACGGGTTCGGCTCACTGTGCCTTGTTGCCTTATTGGGCGCCTCTTTTGGGAAAAAACCAGTTGCTGGCCTATCAGGCTTCCGAGCGCGGGGGCGTGCTGGACTGCACCTTGGATGGCGATCGCGTCTTTCTGAAGGGTCAGGCCGTCATGTATATGGAAGGCTATATACAGGTCGCTTAAGACAGTACTGAATGGTTTAAACAGGCACAGCGGCACGGTGCCTGTATTGGTAACGCATCTTCGCTTTTTTATCGTTCTGCCCTGTCAGCACTGTAGTCAGCAAGACTAGCCATGTATTTTTCGGCTTTCTTTATTGCGACTTTTTATGATTTTTTGATCTCTTATGATTCCTGTCGCTCCATTTTCTTTGGTTTTTTTGCTGATCATTACGCTTGGACCACTTGCATTGTTTATTGTGCTGGTCTGGGCTGTTTTGCTTTTAGTGCAGCCACAGCGCCGGGCAAACTTCAAGAAAAAACCCTGGCCAAGAATACTGTTTTTGCTTCCCTTGTTGGTATTGGCGGCTTATTACAGCGTTTTTCAATGGGAGAGCTACCAGTTTGAAAAAAAACAGCGACAGGAGCTGGCTAGCCGACAGCATGTTTTAAAAGAACCAGGCCGCTTTGCCGGTGTTGATATGCCCACTGGAACAGAGTTGGAGCTGAACGTGTGGGGCGACCCGGACAGCGTGTCATGGGCCCGTTTTCCAGAGGCGGTGATGGTGGGCAATGCTCCTGTGCTGTCCTTCGAGCGCCCCCGGCCCGACCTGCAAAACTCCAGCTGGAAATTGTATCTGGCAGGCGATACAACGCTGGAGGGTTGGCAGTGTGATGGCAGCCAAGTGCTTGAAATGGAACAGGATTCTACGGTGGATACCGGCTTTCGCTTTTTCAGCTGCTTTTTGAGTAAAGGGAACCGGATTACAGGCTGGAGCCCCTATGCGGCGGCTTCCAATATGAGTTCTGCTCCGGACTTCATTCTGGATTTGCCTGCTGGAACCTTGGTTCAGTCCCGACCCGACGGGACCTTGTACACCAATGGAGAGCGGGATCAGGATCGCTGGATGCTGCGCGTTGAGGCAGAGGGTTTACAGGTTCATGCCTGGAATTTGCCTTTGGAGCGTGCATATTTCTCAGTCGATAAAAATAAAGATCTTCTTTATCTCTCTCAAGCGCGATTGGCCCAGGAAATTCAATTCGGTGGATTTACCTATCCCGCTGGTACTCGGGTGTCCACACCCAACTATCGTTTTTACCCGCAGTGGCCTCTTTTATTGAAAATGGTATTGCCGGCCGGTGAGGATTCGGATCAAGGTAAAGAACAATTCCACGAGTTGCCTGGTGGCCAGATTTTGGACGGATTTCACTAGTTAACGGCCCGACCCAGGCTTTTTTTACCTGTAATCTGCATTTTTTTTGTAGTGAGTGTAATTAAATAAGGCGAATTTGTTTTGATTGGCTCAATTTGAGTTAATGTAAGCATTTGAAGCGATTGTATAAAATAAAAACGCATCGTTTTCAAAAGTAGGCAGCTAGAGAGTGGGTGGCTACTGGTTTCCTTTCCTGAGGTTTTGGTGCTGAGCGGCAGAAACATGCCGCCATTCGAGACCTCCCTATTGCTGGCGTGACTGAACAAGGTTAGATGCCGCTATGACGACATATCAAGGGGAGCTGCTGGAGCATACGCAGGCTCACGCACAGGCTGCGTATTGGTTTACTCGCTTGAATTCCGGCGAAGCGACTGCAGCCGAATTACGGGAATTTGAGGATTGGCGTCGTGACAATCCTGAAAATGAACGTTCATATCGATACATTTGTTATTTTTGTGACGCCAGCCTGGATGCGCCCGAGCATGAAATTCGCCGTTTATTGGCCAGCTCGGGGGAAAAGGCCGCCTTGCTCAAGCCTTATCACCGGGGTTTGCTGGCTGGCTTGTTTGTTTTGGCTCTGGCCCTGACCGTGTTTTTCTCCTGGCCGGAGCGGGTGCTGCGGCAAGAGCATCTGGTATCAGGTGCACAAATGCTGGAGCAACGCTTTGTGGATGGCGCTGTGGTACGACTGGGCCCCGATTCGGCTCTTGAAATCCGCGAGTACGAGGACAGGCTGAATTTGCAGCTGTTACGCGGCCAGGTCACGTTGCTGCTGGCTGACCCCACACAAAAGAGCGTGACGGTCTTTACCAGCTTTGCACAGGCACGTAGCAACAAAGGGCAGTTCTCGGCCTTTCTGGACAGCGATCATATGAAGTTTGCCGTGGATACTGGTTCGGTCGAAGTCTCCAGTGGAACATGGTGGCGCCGACAGATTCGGGTTTTGATTCCCGGTCAGTATATTGATGTGGATCGATGGTCTGGCATGAAACGGGTTCAACCCGCTCCTGCATCTCCCAATGAGGCCGACTAACAGTCGGCCTCTTGCATTTCAGGATGGTTAGAACATCCAGTTCAGGAACAATTTACCGTTTATATCGGCACGGCTATCTCCCAATAAACGGGTACTGGCTGACAGCCCTAAACGCAGACGCTCGGATTGCTGCAAGCTGATGCTGGTTCCCAGCGACAAGGCATGGCGATCCACTCGCGCATAACGCCCCTCAAAACCTACCGATTGGGCACTGGCAAAAGCCGCTTCCTGAGTCTGATTGCGGCTTAGCAAAGCCTGCTCCCAAGCCACTGAGAAGGATGTTTGCAGTTGGCGATTCTGGCTTAAATCCCAGTTCTGACGCAGGGCCAGGCCCACAGAGGCCTGCAAGGCGTTTTGACGGCTGGAGTCCAGGCGCAGACGGCTGGCGGCATCGCCACTTTCTTCCAGCCCTGGGCGACGGTAATGGAGGTAATCCAGAGCCAGAACCGGCCCGATGCTGCCGTTTTCGCCCAGTGCCCAGTTATAGCCAGTCTGTACCCCCAGCGAGACGGTATGGCCAGTCCAATCCGACGCAGGGCGCGCCTGATAGTCCACGAAGCTGATATTGCGGTTCATCTTCCCCTGCTCAATACCCACACGTAATTGAGCCAGACCGGTCCAGCCTTCCTGGCTGTAAGCACGATAGCGGGCATGAACAC
The DNA here is from genome assembly GCF_031844565.1 of Alcaligenes sp. AB3. Taxonomy (NCBI): domain Bacteria; kingdom Pseudomonadati; phylum Pseudomonadota; class Betaproteobacteria; order Burkholderiales; family Alcaligenaceae; genus Alcaligenes; species Alcaligenes sp. AB3. Next base: position 118,062 of record NZ_JAUZVM010000005.1, on the reverse strand, counting down.
CCAGGCCCAAACCAGTCAGCTTGCTCTTGGCCTGGAACGGAGCGTCGACATTGACGCGCTGCTCGTTGGCATTGCCGTGCACGCCCAGGCTCCAGTCACTGCCTTCAGCGCGGTGTTCTGCTCCCAACATCACTCCATAGGTTTCGCTGCGGTGATCAACATCGTTGCTGCCCAGTTGCCAGTGATAGCGGCCGCCATAGGTCTGGATGAAGCTTTGCCAGCCGCTCTTGTTGATACCGTCGGTTTGGCGCAGTTGTTCGGATACCAATTGCTCGCGACGCAAGGAGGCGGCGGTTTGGGCGGCGTAGGAACCAGCGCTTAGCTGATCCAGGGCCAGACCAATATCGCTGCCATCTGCACGCGAGAAATCCATGGCTTGATACACGGCCGCCAGGGACTGATTACCTGCGGAAGCCTGTGCCAGGCTGGTACCAACAGCGGCGGCATTGGGCGATGCTGCGTACTGGGCATACGCATTCTGATTACGGCTGACAGTCCAGCCATTGCCTGTACTTTCTACATTCAGGGTGGGGGATGTCAGCGTGGCATTGAGCGCAGCAAACTGCCCTTGTGTCTGGCTGGCGGTGAACACCTTGTCCTGATTCAATGTCCAGCCGTTTTGATACCAGTCTGGCTGCAGATCCACGGTCAACTCGCCATCGAGCTGAGCCAGGCCCTGCACATCAACATGATCATTCTGGGTGGTCGAGGCCTCCACTAGCATGCGGCCATCGGCACCTTGGACAAAATTGCCCTTGATCGTCATGTTCCCGTAGGAGTTCCCGGGGCTGAGTGTGCCGTTATTGGTGAAGTTGTATTCAGGGTTGAGGGTGAATTCGCTATTGCCATACAGGGTCGCGCCCTGATCCACGCGCAAGCCGTACAGCTCATGCTGGCCATTCAAGGAAGTGGCGCCCCCGGCAATGACGACCGCCAGATTGTTTTGGCCTTTGATATTGCCGTCATAACGCATCTGGAAGTCGGGGTCAGCCGCATTGGTAGCACGGCCATTTTCATCGGCTTTTTGACCAAAGCTGATGCGGGTCAGCAACAGTTGCTGGTCGGCGTCGCGGCGGTTGTAATCCGAGGTAATGTCACCTGTGATTTGTGCGCCCTGCAGAATATTGATGTTCTGTACCCAGGCATTGTCCGCGATATGGATGGCCGCCTTCTGACCCGACAAGGTGCCGGACAAGTCGTAATTGCTGACCAAGGCACCTTGCAATATTTCCGGTACAGCGCGTAGCTGGCCTTTAGCCATGAGCATCCAGGAGCCGTGATATTCATCGTCGCTGCCCATGGCGTTCTGGCCGAAATCAAACAAGGCCCCGACGCCATCCTGGCCATCTGCCCGGACCTCACCTTGCTGGACAATATTGTGATGGCGGCCATAGCTGAACTGCAGGCCACGACCATACCAGCCGTGGGCATGAATACGCGTCGCCTCGGGAATGATGAGCGTGTTTTCGCTACCGTCCACACGTACACCTACCCCCCCTGGCCCGGCTGTCAGCAGATCCGCCGCCTGGCGAATGAGGTTGCGTTCGCCATAAATGTGCAGGCCCAAGCCTTGTGTGGCCATGTTGTATTGACCAGGCAGGTAGGCCGTGCCGTCTTCATTGCGTGCAAAGTAGCCATTGGTATTGTTCAGGGTGACGTTGTCCCCATAGACCGAATAGCCAAAGAAGTTGCGGCGATCAATGCTCAGCCCGATATCCTGCAAGGCGGCAATTTCGGCCTCCATCAGATTCACGTAATTGCGATAGGTCTGATGGCTCATCAAGCTGTTGCGCAGCTCGGTGTGGCTCATGTAGTTGCGGTCCACTCCATCCTGGGGCTGGTCGTGGAAGTTCAGGATGCTGACGGGAATGCCCGGCATAGCGCCATTCAGAACTTCCTGTACGTGATCGCCGGTGAAATAGCCCTTGTCCTGGCGCAGGTCAAAAGCGGCAGGATCATATGGATTGGTGCAGACCGAGCACAGGATTTTCTGCCCGGGGCTGGGGGCTCGACCCTGGTCATCGCGCAAGCCCAAGGCCCAGGGGCTAAGGTCATCCAGGAAGAAGGGATCGGGTGGATCAAAGCTGTTTTCAGGCAGGTTGTCTGTGACGGTATTGCTGATGCCCAAAGCATGGGCCAGCTCGTGGAAAATCACTGCGTTGTAGTCAGCCTTGCCCGTCAAGGGCAGTTGGCTTGGGTTGACCGGAGCCGTATCCAGATCAAGCTTGCCGACGCTGATAACGGCATCGGGGTTAGTCGGATTGCCCTTGAAGATTCCCTGCAAGCGTGCTTGCAAGGCCGAGATGGTGAAGTTGGGGTGATCAGGGCTCTGGAGTGATGCACCGTAGGCATTGGCGTTCTCGTCATTCATGGTGCCCAGGTTGATCACAGCCGGTGTGTAGCCCGCCGGCAGATTCAGGATTTCGGCCCAACGCTCCAGTGCGGCACGGATTTTCAGCCGACCATTCTCGTCAATATTCCAGGGGGAAACGCGTGGAGTGGATTGATCCGACGTATCGTAACCGCCATCATCAGGGCCATAGATTCTCAACTCAAAGGCTTGTTGACCTTGTTGGTTCAGAATGAATTCTGTCTCGTAGGCATAAGCGCTGCTGGCCCAGCTCAGGGCCAACAGGGTGTGGCCTAGTAGTGCTTTGATCTTGAAGTCCATGGGGTTCAGATAAAGAGAAGACGATGGTTAGGGGGGGGGGGGCACTTTTCGTATAAAAGTAAATAAAAGTGTCTTTTCTTGCTACTTATTTCTGAGCTGTGCCGAACAGCTGAGTAAAAGGCGCAACACTTGGTGCACACATCACGGTAAAGAACTACCGGGTTTCAGCCGTAACCCTCTAGGGGATGATGTGTACAAGAGAGGAAAGTATGACCATAGAGATCAGTGGACAGGGTTTAATACATAGACAAACTATGCCTGTGACCGAAGCGTTAAACGCGTCGGCCATGACGCCCCCTGTGGTGCCCGAGCAGGAAGAGTCTGGTTCCATAGACGCATCGGGACGTATCAAGGTGCACCTGTCTCCCATGGGAAAAGATCTTTCCTTGACCAGTCAGCAAGCTCAAAAAAAAGGTCGCGACAAGGACATCGATGACAGCTCCTTGCCTGACGGCGTCAAGGACATACTTAAACGTATCCGCGACCTGAAAGAGCAAATTCAGCAAAAATTGATGGAGTTGCAGCGTATCCAGGCCAGCGATAAAGGTAGTGAAGCGGAAAAGAAACAGGAGCTGGAGCGCGTGCAAGGCGAGCTGACCAGTTTGAACGGTGCTCTGTCCAGTGCCCACGCCATGTTGAACAAGGTCATGGACGACATTGAGCTGGATGGAGATAGCCGTATGGAAGTGGCAGATTTGTTGATGAAGTAAGAAGCCGTTCGACTGGCTTCGGGAGCCCTTGGGGCGCGGGTGGTTTGTTCGGGCGTCAGCCTGTGTGAACCATTGACTGCGCCCTTTTTTGACTCTGGGCAGCCAGGGGCTGCCTTCACTGATGCTCAGGGCTGGTTGGCTACCGTCAAAGCCTGCGTAATTTTGTAGTTGAGCTGATGTGGAGACATCAAATCGGCTGTGACGGGTGCCTTGGTGTGAATGATGTAGGCAGTCGAGGGGTTCAAATCAAGGCAATACACCACCAGCGAGCCGGCTCCCATGGGGGCTGTGCCAATATAAACCCCTAACTGATCGTTGGCTCTTGAGTCATTGCGCTGCTGATAGCCCTCCCCGGCGGCTGTTTGCTGGACCGTATCCAGGCACTGGGCCACGCTGAGGCGGGAGATGGAACGCTGTTCTGCCTCCAGTTCCAGAGGCCGCAGTTCCTGAGCCTGTGCTGCCCACGCGCCATGAAGCAAAGCTGCCATCAGAACCCACTTGTTGAGTGTGTGCATGATGCCCTCCCGCAAGAGACGATGGAATGTCCAGCATAGTCCTGAACGCTAAGGGCGGGCTTTGATAGGGTTTAATTCAGGGATGAATTTCGGGTTTTTACTGAGGTGGGGGCCTGTTAGCAATAGCCGGGATAGGGCATGTATCCGGACGTCGGCCTGAAGAAGGTTTCAGGCTTTTTTCCTTTAGCTGCTAGTGTGGCTCCTGGCTTTTCTGCTTGTGGGTTGGAAGTTTCCCTGTTTGTTTCAGCAGTTTCTTTTCTTCTGTTTTGACGCGACGTTCCAGCTTTTTAATATCTTCCTCGGCAGGGAGCTGCTCAGGCCGGATACCGCGCTGACCCAGCATATCGCGCACGCTGCGGTTGTTTTGTTCATGCTCACGGGTGATCAACATTTCACCATGCAGTTGCTCTTGCGTGACGTTGTGGTTTGTCATCTCCGTGGCAAGGTTCTTGGCGGCAATGGTTAGTGTAGGCAGAAAGTCAGCCAAGGGGCGGGTTTGAGTAATACCGTAGCGGTCTTTCATCATCTGGGTGGTGTGCCCACCAAATAGTGCCGCATCCCCTTTGGATCGGATGCGGCCAAAGCCTTTGTCGTCTACCCCATGTTCATAGAGGTTTTGCGATAGCGTCCTTTCGGACTCGCGAAGGCGTTCGCGGGCATCCAACCTGGCCTGCAGACGCATGCGGTCTTCAATCAACTCCTGCTTGCGGGTTTGAATGGCGAAGTAGCTTTGAGCAAAGGCAATGGCCGGCTTGCGTGGGTCGCCGTTCTGGGCGATGAGGTAGCAGGCATAGCGGGTGAGCATGATGTCTTCAACTGAGCGCTGTCCGCCTTTGCCGATTTCGATCATTTTCGTGACGCCACGAAAATGATCAGCCTCGTCGTAACCTGTTGTTTTACAAGACTCTACCGCCCTATCTATCGCTGTCTTGAAGTTCTCCCAGCGCACATAGCCCAAGGGCTCCATCAAGTCGCGAGCGAACCAGAACTCCACGCCTTCCTCTGGGATGGTGTGGCTCAAGTCGTCGAACTGGCTTGTCAGCTGTTTGATGTCTTGGGATTGCATTCGGTGTCTCCGGGTTGTGTGGCACTTGCCATTACGTCGCTAAAAGCCTTGCCAGGTTTTTGGGCGAGTGCGATGAGACACCGAAGATGTTCAGGCCTGCATCACTTCCCAATACAAAAACTGGAGAAAATCTCCCCCAGCAAATCATCGCTGCTGAACTCGCCGGTAATCGAGCACAGATCCAGATGCGCCAGGCGCAGTTCTTCTGCAAACAGATCCAGCACCTGATCGCTGTGTGTGGCGTGTTCTGCGGCCAGGCCCAGGTGGTACTCCGCGCGCTCCAAGGCCCGCAGGTGTCGTTCTCGCGCCAGCCAGGGGGACTCACTGCCGGGGTTCCAGCCTGCGATATCCAGCAAGGTGCGGCGCAGCGTGTCCAGGCCGATATCCTTACGGGCAGAAATTGGCAGCACAGTGGCGCCACTCTCTTGTGCGGGCAAGGCGGCCTGTTGCTCTGCTGTCAGCAAGTCTATCTTGTTATAGACGCGCAGCACGGGTACGTGTGATGGCAGGCGAGTGGTAATGGCACTGTCCAACTCGTCTTGTGGGTTACGTGCATCGAGCAGGTGCACGATCACGTTCGCCTTGGCGATTTCGTCCCAGGTACGGGCGATACCGATGCGCTCCACGGTGTCCTCGGTTTCACGCAAGCCGGCGGTATCCACGATATGCAGCGGAATGCCATCAATGTGGATCAGCTGCATGACGCGGTCGCGGGTGGTGCCGGCAATATCGGTCACGATGGCCACATCTTCACCAGCCAGGGCGTTGAGCAGGCTGGATTTACCCACATTGGGCTGGCCTGCCAGTACAACGTGCAGGCCCTCGCGCAGGATCGCCCCCTGACGCGAATGCTGCAGGATGCGTTCCAGCTCGTCCTGTATGCCTTGCAGGGTGGCCGCAGCCTGGTATTTTTCCAGAAAGTCGATTTCTTCTTCGGGGAAATCCAGCGTGGCTTCTACCAACATGCGCAGGTGAATGATGCGGTCGGCCAGGGCGTTGACGTTGTTGGAAAACACGCCGGACAGGGAGGCGACGGCACTGCGGGCCGCGGCTTCCGAGGAAGCGTCAATCAAGTCGGCCACGGCCTCGGCCTGGGCCAGGTCCAGTCTGTCGTTCAGGAAAGCGCGCTGGGTGAATTCTCCCGGCTCGGCCAGGCGCAGGCCCTGATCTTTACCTGCTTCCAGGCAGCGATCCAGCAGGCGGCGCAGAACAGCCGGGCCGCCGTGGCCTTGCAGCTCCAGCACGTCTTCGCCGGTATAGGAGTGCGGGCCTTTAAAGAACAGTGCAATGCCCTCGTCGATTGCCTCACCTTGTGCATCCTTGAAGGGCAAAAAGTGCGCATGACGCGCTTGCAGCGTACGGCCAAACAGGGTCTGGATCAGAGTATCAAGCTCTTTGCCAGACACGCGGATGACACCAATACCACCCCGGCCGGGGGCGGTGGCAATAGCCACAATAGGGGAAGAACTGGACATGGGCAGATCGATCAAAGAGGCGGGACAGAGCCGTATTGTAATGGAGCTGGTGGATGGTTCGGGCTTGGCACACTCGCCCTTGTTGGTATCTGAAACGCTTGTGTTTATATACCTGTGGCCTAGGCTCTTGAGAATCAGGCAATCCAGCAGACATCTGGGCTATCTAACCGGGGCCAGAGCAAATAAACAAGCGCTTTGGTCTGTCACCAAAGCGACTGAAGCCAGCCGTCTGTGCCTCTTGAACCTAGTGATTGTTCACACAAACCACCAGAATCTCCACGCTCTCCCCGTGCTCACACAGGTACAGGTGGCCCAGATTGCTTTTGAAGTAGATGCTGTCGCGCGCTTGCAGCACATGGCGGCGGCCGTCCTGGAACTGCATGGTCAACTGCCCGTCAATCACAAAAATGAACTCTTCGCCTTCGTGCTGGCTGAAGTCGCTGGCATCGCGCGGCTTACCGGCCAATACACGGCCGTGCATGGGCGTCATTTTCTTGTTGATCCATTCCGATGCCAGCATGCCGTACTCATAACGATGAGCATGGTAAGTCACGGTGCGCGAGGCCCGTCCCACCAGAATATCCATGCCGGACTCGTTCTGATCGCGTGGCGTCTTGAACAGGTCGGACAAATCCATTTTCAAGGCCCGGCTGACGGCCAGGAATTTCTCGTAGCTCAGGCCAATCAGGCCGCGCTCTGCCTTGGACAGGGTGGACAAAGACACATTGGATAAGCGTGCCAACATCAGCAGAGTCAGGCCCTGTCGTTTGCGTTCATCACGTATGCGCGCCCCCATGGCTGTTTTGCTCAATAAGTTGGGGGCGGTGTTGGCTAAGTCTTTTGTCATAACCTAAAGAAGTAATAAACCATCTTCTTATAAATAATATTAATTTTCTTATAAGAAAACTCTGTCCTATTGTATAGAACTACACGCTTTACGCTGGGAGAAAGAAGGCATGACTGCGTTGTTTGATCCTACTGCTTATCCCTCTACCTCGGTGGAATGGATACAAAAACTGATTGCTTATGATACGACAAGCCGGGAATCTAACCTGGAACTGATTCATGACGTGCAGGCCTATTTGCAGCAGCAAGGGCTGGAAACCGTGCTGACGCATGATGCCAGCGGCCGCAAGGCCAATCTGTTCGCCACGATTCCGGCAGCTGATGGCACACGTACTGGTGGCATTGTTCTGTCGGGCCATACCGATGTGGTGCCCGTCGACGGTCAGAACTGGAGCAGTGACCCCTTCAAGGCCGAAATCCGCGACGATCGTCTGTATGGCCGCGGCACTTGCGACATGAAAGGCTTTGTCGGTGTGACGCTGCAATTGGTTCCTGAAATGCTGGCGACCAAGCTGGCCAAACCCATCCACCTGGCCTACTCCTACGACGAAGAGGTCGGTTGTGTCGGCGCGCCCGTCATGATTGATGATCTGGTTCGTCGTGGCGTGAAACCCGAAGGCTGCGTAGTGGGTGAACCCACCAGCATGCGCACCATCGTGGCGCATAAAGGCATTAACGCTTATCGCTGCCGCGTACATGGTCATGCCGCTCACTCTTCGCTGACCCCCAAGGGTGTGAACGCGATTGAACATGCGGCACGCATCATTACCGCCATCCGTGATCTGGCCGACGACTACAAGAGCATGGGCCCCTACGACCACGATTTCGACGTGCCCTTCACCACCTTGCAGACCAGCATGATTCGGGGCGGTATCGCCTTGAATACGGTGCCTGATCTGTGCGAATTCGAGTTTGAATACCGCAATCTGCCCGGTGTGGACCCCGAGCCGATCTTGCAGGAAATCCGTGAATTCATCGATCTGAAAGTCCTGCCTGCCATGCGCCGCGAGCATCCCGATGCTTTGGTGGAACTGGAAAAGCTGGCCAGCGCCCCCGGTCTGAATCCCGAAGAGCAAGCCGCCATCACCAAGCTGGTGCGCGAACTGACAAGGGACGACACGGTACGCAAAGTGGCCTACGGCACCGAAGCAGGTCTGTTCCAGCAAGCCGGTATCCCTTCGATTATTTGTGGCCCCGGCAATATCGAGCAGGCCCACCGCCCCGATGAATACGTGGAACTGGCCCAGGTGGAACAGTGCGAGCAGTTCTTGCGCGCCCTGATTCGCAGCCAGGCCGTGGCCTCTTAAAAACAGACAAACAGGTTTCAACGCAAACCCATGACAACAGAAAAAGTTACCAAGGAAAACGTGGTGCAGGCGCATGAGCGTCTGCGTCCCTATGTGCGCCAGACGCCCGTGTTCGATTACCAGACCGGGCGTCTGGACAGCGCCGTCAATTTCAAGTTCGAGCATCTGCAGGCCTCGGGTACCTTCAAGGCACGCGGTGCTTTTACTAACTTGCTGAGCTTGTCCGAAGAGGCTCGCCAGCAAGGGGTGACCTGCGTTTCCGCAGGTAATCACGCTGTCGCTGTGGCCTACGCCGCCCATCAAATGGGGGTGAAAGCCAAGACCGTGATGATCAAGACCGCCAGCCCGGCCCGCGTAGCCTTGTGCCGCGAATATGGGGCCGAGATCGTCTTTGCTGATAACGGCGAGCAGGCTTTTGAGCTGGTGCGCCAGATTGAAAAGGACGAACAGAAAACCTTTATTCATCCGTTCAGTACCTACCCCACCGTGCTGGGAACCGCCACGCTGGGCTACGAGTGGTTGCAGCAGGCTGGCAAGCTGGATGCTGTGCTGGTGCCGATAGGAGGCGGTGGCTTGGCCGCGGGAGTCTCGGCAGCCGTCAAGCTGTGGCAGCCGGATTGCGTGGTCTATGGTATCGAGCCCGTGGGCGCGAACGTCATGGCACTAAGCCGCCAGGCTGGCGAGCCGCAAAAAATCGGTGCCATGCAATCCATCGCAGACAGTCTGATGGCCCCGCATACGGACGAGTTCAGCTTCCGCGTGTGTCAGGACAATATCGACACTCTGGTGACGGTCAACGACGACCAGATCCGCGCTGGCATGCACTTCCTGTTCAACGAATTCAAGATGGCCACTGAACCGGCTTGCGCGGTGGCGACAGCCGCCTTGATGTTCCCCTTGCGCAAACATCTGGCCGGGCAACGAGTGGGCGTGCTGTTCTGCGGCTCCAACACGGATACCGACACCTTTATCCGCCATATTACCACGCCACTGGCGCAAGGCTAATCATGCAGCTAAGCGTTTATGTAGCAAAAGCCCAGGAAGTGTACGAGGGGCTGGATATGGGGGCGGCGATTGATCTGATGCGCCAGGGTTTTATCGCCATGCAGCAAGGGCGTATTGACCAGCCCTTGCGCACGATTGTGCGCAGCCATTTGTCCAGCGGCTTTCTGGGCATGATGCCTGCCTGCATCGATATGCCGGAGATTTATCCCGAGCCTTTGTACGGTGCCAAGATGGGCACCCTGTTTCCAGACAATGTGCGCCTGGGTAAAGACCCCCATCAAGGCTGCGTGCTCTTGATGAGCGGCTTGACTGGCGAGACTCGTGCCATTCTGGACGCCAGCAGCGTGACGGCCTTGCGTACCGCAGCGGTCAGTGGCCTGGCCACCGACATGCTGGCGCGCCCGGATGCCAGCGTGCTGACCTTGTTTGGCGGCGGGCATCAGGCCTTGTGGCAGTTGCGTGCCGTGGCGCAAGTGCGTCGCTTGAGCAACGTATTTGTGATTACTCGCTCTGCACCGTCGGCTCAGCATTTTATTGAGGAAGCTCAGGCGTATCTGGATTGCCCCTTGATAGCCGGAGTCTCGGCCCAAGAAGCCGTGTCCCAGTCGGATATGGTACTGACGGCCACCAGCTCTGCCACACCTGTCTTGCAGCGCGAATGGCTGCGCCCTGGCACGCACATCACCGCCATGGGCTCCAGCACACCTGCCAGCAGCGAGCTGGATGGACCCACCATGACGGCAGGCCGCTTGTTTGTGGACCGTGCGCAATCGACTCGTAACGAGTCGGGCGAGTTCTTGAATGCGTGCAAGCAGGGTTACTTGTCGGCGGATACCGAGTTGAACGAGCTGGGTGCCGTCCTGGAGGGACAAGCCGCAGGCCGCATCAACAACGAAGAAATCACGATTTTTAAATCCTTGGGATTGGCATTCGAGGATGTACTGACGGCGGCCGCCTTGTTAAGCCGTCATGCCGCGCAAGGGAATGGACGAGTAGTAGAACTTTAATAGCGTCATCAAGAGGTAGGGAGACAAGTAATGAAAAAGAAATGGGCGCAGGTTTTGCTGGGAACGGCGTTGACATTGGCAACAGGCATGTCTGTTGCCAGCAAATTGCCGGACACCATACGTTTGGTCGTGGGCTATCCGGCTGGTGGAACAGCGGATGCCGTCGCGCGGGTGTATGCCGAGCAACTGCGTGAAAAGTTGGGTGTGAATGTGGTGGTGGATAACCGTGCAGGTGCGGGTGGGCAGGTTGCCGCTCAAGGTTTTTTGCGCTCGCCTACCGATGGCTCGGTGCTGCTGGTCGCCAATAATCACATGATGACCACCCTGCCCCTGACGGTGAAAACGGTCAACTACGATCCCATGAAGGACTTTGCGCCGGTGGCGGTGATTGCCAAGTTCGAGCATATCTTTGTGGTGGGGAAAACCACGCCTGCCAATACCTTGCAGGAGTACGTGGAACTGGTGCGCAAGGAACCGGAAAAGTACGGCCACTATGGCATTCCTGCTCCTGGCAGCGCTCCCCAGTTCATGGGCTACAGCATCGCCAAGAAGAACGATATCCAGATGTCCCCCGTGCCTTACAAAGGGGGCGCACCCTTGATCAACGACCTGCTGGGAGACCATATCCCTGCCGGCGTGGATGCTGTGGGCATGATTACCGAACACGTTGCTGCTGGCTCGGTGCGAGTTCTGGGAATTACGGGTGAAGCGCGTCTGCCTATCCTCAAGGACGTGCCGACCTTTGTAGAGATGGGCTACGGGGATCTGAAGGCTTCGGGCTGGATGGGGATTTTTGCCCCGCTGGGCATGGAGCCGGAGATGGTCAAACAGTTCCAGGATGCCTTCAATGAAGTGGCCAAGCTGCCACGCATTGAAAGCGCGATTGTGCCGATTGGCTTTCGACCCGAGTCAGGCGATGCTCAGGAACTGTCCCGCATTGTTCAGGATGATCTGGATACCTGGGGACCCATCATCAAGGAATCGGGGTATTTGCAGCAGTAAAACTCAGGGCTTTGGTGCAGACGGCTGCTTGGGATGGGCGGTGTCCATCAAGCCCGATGAGTGCAGATTAGCGTTTCGACCCGGTTCTTATGGGACATGGAGAGCAATGGCCAGTCGCAGCTAACAGGGCAAAACGTGTTAGCGCAGAAAAGCCGGAATGCGGGCCTGATGCCAAATCAGGTCCGCTTTTTTTTGGCGATTTCAAAAAGGGAACCGGCACTTTCAGAGTCTGTTGGTTGTGTCTCGTGTGAGGCCAGCTTTTGGGCGGCATTTCCTTATCAGAAAGAGGCCTCGTAGCCCGAAAAGGGAGCTGGTTATTTATGTGCTGAGACATCGAATTTTCGGTGCGTAGGCAGTCTGTGGGTAGCTGAAATACCTCTGGTCCACCCCTTCAAAGAGCACTTGAAGGATGCCATCAAGATTGGGCTGGCGAACAGGTTTCGACTGGGCTCAATCATCCGTGAAAACTACTGAAAATCAATTAAGTGACTGATAGATAACAATAAAAAATTATTTTAAGTCTGTAGGGAATTCCCTATATTTTATTTATTGGCTAGTCAGTTAATAATATTTCAAACTAGAAATAATCAATCAGTTAATTAAAAACCAAGGAAGGAGATACAAGGTGCGCAAGACGATATTGACGATGGGGTTGCTCATGACGCTGGGTGCTGCGGGGGCCGTGCAAGCGCAAACCATCAAAATTGGTGTGATTCAGCCTTTGACCGGGTCGGTGGCCTACAACGGGGAGGCTGATGTGAATGGCTCCAAGTTGGCTGTCAAAGAGCGAAATGCTCGTGGCGGGGTCCTGGGCAAACAGGTTGAACTGGCTATTGAGGATGGAGAATGCCAGCCCTCCAAAACCGTGAACGCGGCTGAAAAACTGATTCAGAAAGACAAGGTGCCAATTATTTCCGGCGCCTTTTGCAGCTCCGCCACCATTGCGGCTATGAGCGTGGCGCAAAAGTACAAAGTGCCTCTGCTCTCGGGCGTGTCGTCAAAAAGTGATTTGACCGAGCGTGGCAATGAGTGGTTCTTCCGCACCGCAGAAACCGATGGTTTGCTGGCCCATGCCTTCGCAACGATTCTGGTCGAGCAGCTCAAGCTGAAAAAAATCGCCTACATCGGGGTGAATGATGACTGGGGCCGGGGCGGCATGGAGGAGTTCTCCAGCCAGATCGAAGCCCTGGGCGGTGAAACCGTGCAAAAGTTGTATTTCGACCATGGCACCACGGACTTCTACACCTTGTTGACGCGGGTACGGGCCGCTAAACCGGATGGTGTCTTTGTGGCAGCCGAAACTCAGGACGGCTCGATTCTGGTCAAACAGATGAAGGAAGTGGGTCTGGAGAGTCTGATTTTCGGCGTAGGCAGCTGGGCGACCGCGGACTTTGTGAATCTGGCCGGCTCTGCATCAGAAGGCATTCATGCAGCTGTTCCTTATGCCCACACCTTGCAGCGTCCCGAAAATCTGGAGTTCGTGCAGTCCTATCAGAAAGAGTATGGCGAGCTGCCTGGCAAGTATTCGGTAGCTGGCTATAACGCGATGAACATCATCATGGACGCGATCGAACGCGCAGGGGAAGCCGATCCGGACAAGATTCGTCTGGCATTGCCGGCCACTGATTACAACGGCCCCAATGGCAACTTCAAATTCAACGAAAAACGCCAGGGCTACGGCTTTGATGCCGTGCTGGTGAAGCTTCAAGGCGGGCAGCCGGAAATTGTTGCTCAGGCAAAGGTAACGGCGGACTAAGAGCACGATGAGCTGCGGATTTTATCGTTTGATGAGGGGGCATTGTGTTTGATTTATTGCTGCAGTTCATTGCCAATGGACTGGTGAACGGGACGTTTTACGCGCTGTCGGCTCTGGGTCTGACCCTGATTTTTGGCTTGATGCGATTGGTGAACTTTGCCCATGGCGAGTTCTACATGATCGGTGGCCTGCTGGGATGGTTGGTGACCCAGCAACTGGAGCTGAACTTCTTTGTGGGCCTGGCGCTGGTCATGATGATCGTCGCGGTGTTTGGTTGGCTGCTGGATCGCTTCCTGATTGCCCGTATCCGGGACAAGGGCCCGGAGCCTGGCATTTTGCTGACTATCGGTTTGTCGATTTTCCTGACAAATACCGCCTTGATGATCGTGGGTACGGCACCTCTGAAAGTGGTGGCGCCGGTGCCTAATACTCCCCTGTTTTTGGGACCGATATTCATCACCGAGGTGCGCGTTTTTGCGATCGGGATGTCTATTGCGGCCATCGTCGGCGCACGCCTTCTGATCCAGAAAACCCGCTTGGGTAAAGCCATGCGGGCCACGTTCCAGGATTCGACGGCGGCCAGTCTGGTCGGTATTAATACCGCCACGATCTACGCCTCCACTTTCGCCTTGGGTGTAGTTCTGGCGGCAACCTCGGGCATGTTGCTCAGCTCCATTTATGTCGCGCAGGCTTCGATCGGTGGCCTGATCAGTTTGAAGGCCTTTGTGGTGGTCATTCTGGGCGGGATGGGCAATTTCGGTGGAGCCATTCTGGGTGGCTTGATCCTGGGCGTGGCAGAAGCGCTGTGGGGAGGTTATGTGCAAACGGGGACGGCGGACATGGTGGGCTTTGCCCTGGTTATCTTGATTCTGTTCTTCCGCCCCTATGGCTTGTTTTCGGTTCGAGCGGAGCGCGCGTAAATGAAAATAGAACGTCACTTTATGGTGGGCTTCCTGGCCTTGTCGGCGTTGCTCGCTGGTTTTGTGCAGAACGATTATTTGCTGCATATCCTGGTGCTGGTGTTGATGTATAGCGTGCTGGCCAGCAGCCTGAATCTGATCATTGGCTATGTAGGGGAATTCCCGCTAGGTCATGTGGCATTTTTTGGCCTGGGCGCGTATTCGGTCGCCATTTTGAGTTCACCTGCGGTGGGCTGGCCTGTCACGGTCACCATTGCTGCGGCGGCCTTGATTGCCGCAGCAGCGGGTTACGTGATTGGGCGTGTGACTTTGCGTCTGAATGGGCCCTTCTTTGTCATTGTGACCCTGGCCTTTGCCGAGGTCCTGCGCCTGCTGGCCAATAACTGGGTGGACCTGACCAATGGCCCGATGGGCATCTCGGGTGTGGCTCATCCTGCCTTGCTGGACATGTCGCCCTGGCTGGCTGGCAAGCGGGGTTTTGTGGTGATGGGCATTGTGCTGGCCGCCATCACTTTCTACATCTGCTACCGCCTGGTGCATTCCAGTGCAGGCCGTGCTGCTGTCACCCTGCGAGAGAACAACTACGTGGCTCAATCGGTCGGTATTGATCCTTTTCGCTACTCGCAGTTTGTCTTTGTAGTGGCGGCCTTTCTGGCGGGGATTGCCGGGGCCTACTACGCCAGCTACATCAGCTTTGTAGGGCCAGAAGTCTTCGGTTTTCCGTTCACAGCGACCATGATCATCATCGTTTTGCTGGGTGGTAAAGGCACTTTGCTGGGGCCGATCGCCGGGGCCATCGTGGTGGCCTTGCTGGAGGAGTATTTACGCGAATTCAAGGAATTGCGCCTGTCCCTGTTTGGGCTGATCGTCATGGCCTCGGTGCTGTTTGCTCCGGATGGAATCATGGGATTTGTGCAGCAGCGTTTTCATCATCTATTTGGGAGGACGCGTCATGCTTGAAGTGTGCGGTCTCAGCAAATCCTTTGGCGGTATTCATGCGGTCCAGGATATTGATTTCACCGTTCCTGCCGGGCAAATCGTCAGCTTGATCGGGCCTAATGGCGCTGGCAAAACAACGTGCTTCAACCTTATCACCGGCTTCTATCAGCCTACTCGTGGGCGGGTGTTGTGGGATGGCAAAGAGGTCACGGCCAGCAAGCCTTATCGCATGGCACAGCAGGGCGTCATTCGCACTTTTCAAAAGACCAATGTGCTGCGGGCTCTGAGTGTTTTCGACAACCTGGTCCATGCCCATTATTTGGCTGATCGGGCACCCTTGTGGCGCACTTTCTGGCCTAGCAAAGAGCAGGCAAAAACCGAACAGGAAATCATCGTCTCGGCCCGCCGTATTCTCGATCAGATTGGCCTGGCCAAGCGTGCTGATGTCCTGGCCAGTTCCTTGTCTTGCGGCGAATTGCGACTGCTGGAGGTGGGCGTTGCTCTGGGCGCCAAACCCAGGCTGCTGATGCTGGATGAACCAGCGGCAGGACTCAATACCCACGAGGCAGAAGGCTTGGCCGACCTGCTCAAACAGCTGCCTGGGCAGTGGGTGGAGTCCATTTTGCTGGTAGAGCACAACATGGGTCTGATCATGCGTGTGTCTGACCAGATCGTGGTCATGAATTTTGGCAAAAAACTGGCAACGGGTACACCGGCAGAGATTCAGGCCAATGAGCAAGTGTTGGAAGCCTATATGGGGAAAGCGGCATGAGTAAACAGGACATTGAACCTTTATTGGCTTTGCAGGATGTGGTGGCGGGTTACGGCAATTTGACGGCCTTGCATGGCGTCAGCTTGCATGTGCAGCCTGGTGAGGTTGTGGCCATTCTGGGAGCCAATGGCGCCGGAAAATCCACCACGCTCCGGGCAATCTCCGGCCTGATTCGCCCTACTTCCGGCCAGATCACCTGGAAAGGACAAGTGATCAGTGGTCGTAGCCCTGAACATATTCTGAAGCTAGGTTTGGCTCACTGCCCTGAAGAACGGCATGTGTGGCCTGAAATGACCGTTGAAGACAATCTGGATCTGGGCGCTTACCTGATCAAGTCCAAGACTGAAGTGGAGCGGCGTAAAGGCATTGCCTTTCATCGCTTCCCGCGCCTGAAAGAGCGATACAAGCAACTGGCAGGCACGCTTAGCGGCGGGGAGCAGCAGATGCTGGCGATTGCTCGGGCATTGATGTCAGAACCGGAGCTGTTGATTCTGGACGAGCCCTCCTTGGGGCTCAGCCCCAAGATGGCTTTGGAGGTTTTTCAGGTGGTGCGGGACATCAGTGAGCATGGCGTGTCCATTCTGGTGGTGGAACAGAACGTGCATAACGCGCTGAACGTAGCCAGTCGAGCCTATGTGCTGGAGACAGGGCGTGTTATTGCAGAGAAAGACAGCGCCAGCATGCTGAAAGATCCTGAACTATTGAGTGCTTACCTGGGAGGCTGATGATGAGCATGAACAAGACGACTGAACTCCCATCGCGACTTAGCTATGGCGCTCATGTCCACGCTAACGGCATCCGGCAGCACTACTTGCGTTATGCCGGTCCCGGACCCGCTTTGGTGCTGGTGCCGGGTATCACCAGCCCTGCTCCCACCTGGGGGTTTGTGGCAGAGCGTCTGGCCCGGCATTTTGATGTGTATGTGCTTGATGTACGTGGTCGTGGTCTTTCTCAAGCAGGCGCAGATCTGGATTACGGCGTGAATGCTTGCGCGGATGATCTGTGCGAGTTCGTTCGGGAACTGGCACTGGAGTCGCCCATTTATGTGGGGCACTCCATGGGGGCGCGCATTCTGTTGCGTGCGGCCAGCCGAGGGCTGGCCAAGGGGGCCGCCATGGTGCTGGTGGATCCGCCAGTGTCCGGCCCAGGGCGACGCCCCTATCCGGCGAATATCGCCTGGTACACCGATTCCATTGCACAGGCTCAACAAGGTATGAGCGCCGAGCAGATGCGGCAGTTTTGCCCGACCTGGACTCCCGAGCAACTGGCGCTGCGCGCCCAGTGGCTGCACACCTGCGATGTGCGCGCGGTGACGGACAGCTACGAGTGGTTCCACACCGACGATGCGTTCCCGGACTTTAGCCAGCTCAATGACTGGAAGGTGGCCCTGATGGTGGCGGGCAAGGGGGATGTCATTCGCGATGAGGATAGTAAAGAGGCGCAGTCCTTGAAGCCCGACTTGCAGGTCTTAGGTGTGCCAGGCGCCGGGCACATGATTCCCTGGGATGACGAGGAAGGCTTTTATAGCGCATTGGGCACCTTTCTGGGCCTTACCTTTTAACAAGAAACAGGAGTGGAAGATGGCTGTATCTGATCATCAAATGGTTCAGGCCTGGAACGAGGTGCTGAGTCTTTCTGGAGTGAAGCCGGGGCAGATGGTCACCATTCTGACCAGTTTGCATACTCATCCTCAAACCTTGGCTACAGCCAAGCTGGCCGTGGCGGCCTTGGGGGCAACCCAGATGCAGGTGGATTTGCTGCCTGTAAACGCAGAAAAAGCATTGAGCCGCGACCTTTTGGCTTACTTGGGCACGACCCCGTTGACGGGTAATCCAGCCGCGATTGCCGCCCTCAAGGCCAGTGATTTGGTGCTGGATCTGATGACTTTGCTGTTCTCTCCCGAACAGCATGAGATTTTGCAGTCTGGCACTAAAATTCTCCTGGCAGCCGAGCCGCCCGAGGTGCTGGTGCGTATGGTGCCGTCCTTGCAGGATAAGGAGCGTGTGGAGCGTTCGGCACAGGTGCTGAAAGGGGCTCGTGAAATGCGGGCTACGTCCAGGGCTGGAACGGATCTGGTCATGCCTTTGGGTCAGTACCCGGTGGTAAAGGAATACGGCTTTGTGGATGAACCGGGGCGCTGGGATCACTGGCCTAGCGGTTTCATCCTGACCTGGCCAAACGAGGGGCAGGCTCATGGTCGCATCGTGATTGATCGTGGCGACATTTTATTGCCCATGAAGTCCTATACGGCTGATCCCATCATCATGACGGTCGAGAACGGTGTGGTGACCTCGATTGAAGGCGGGCTGGATGCCGAGCTGCTGCGCGAATACATGGCCTCGTTCGACGATCCTGAGGCTTACGCCATGTCCCACATAGGCTGGGGCCTGCAGCCTCGTGCTCACTGGTCCACGCTGGGCCTTTACGACAAAGAGCAAACCCTGGGCATGGATGCCCGTGCCTACGCAGGCAATTTTCTGTTCTCCTTTGGCCCCAATAATGAAGTTGGGGGCGACCGCACAACGGCTTGCCACATTGATATTCCGCTGCGTGCCTGCACCGTGACGGTAGATGGTCGCGAGACGGTGCGGGAGGGCAAAGTGGTAGAGGAGTTGGCATGAGCAGCCAGAGTGTTTACGAGCGACAGGGATTTGGGCAAGGGCTGGAGCTTGAAGGCAATGTCGGGCTGTTAATTGTGGATTTCGTTAATGGTTTTGCCGACCCCCAGGCATTTGGTGGTGGAAATATTCTGGAAGCCATTGAG
The DNA here is from genome assembly GCF_031844565.1 of Alcaligenes sp. AB3. NCBI lineage: Bacteria > Pseudomonadati > Pseudomonadota > Betaproteobacteria > Burkholderiales > Alcaligenaceae > Alcaligenes > Alcaligenes sp. AB3. The sequence continues at coordinate 99,307 of NZ_JAUZVM010000005.1, read as the reverse complement.
CAAACGCGTACGGTTCTGGCGGATGCACGGGCACAGAACTGGCCGGTGGCACACAGCCGCATTGTCTTTGCCGATGACAGCGCCGACCGCAATGTATTCGGTCTGAAAGTCCCCGGTTTGGTGCAGCTACGAGAGCACAACCCGGCCAGTGCCATTGTCGATGCCCTGAAGCCTGCACCGGGTGAACTGGTCGTGCGTAAAACGGTTCCATCGGCCTTCTTTGGTACTGCCTTGGCTGCCTGGTTTGCAGAGCGGGCGGTGCAGACTTTGCTGATTGCTGGCGCAACGACCAGCGGGTGCGTACGTGCTTCCGTCGTGGATGCCATGTCCTGCGGCTTGCGCCCTTTTGTCCTGGCAGATTGCGTGGGTGACCGAGCCAAGGAGCCTCATGATGCGAGCCTGTTTGATATTCAACAGAAGTACGGCGAGGTTCGTCCGTATGCAGACTTGCGTCCTTTGCTGGTGATCTAGGCTTATCAGTTTTTTTGCGTATTTATTATTTATTTGTTTAATTAATTGGGGAGGTTTGGGCTTCTCAGGGCCCAAACACCGAGGATGTACAGCATGAAAAAAACGTTGAAAGTAGGTGTGATAGGCGGTGGTATTGGTGGCGTGACTTTGGCAGCAGCCCTGGAGCAACGCGGCATCGAAGTACATTTGTTTGAGCGTGCAGCCGCCTTTGGAGAGGTCGGTGCCGGGATTCAAATGACTCCGAATGCGGTCAAGGTGCTCAACGCTTTAGGTGCCCACGATGCGCTGGCCAAGGTTGGTTTCTTGCCCGAGGCTTTGGTGGGGCGTGATTGGTCCAGTGGAGAGGAAAGCTTTCGTATCCCTTTAAAGAGCGACTGCCCGAAGCTGTATGGGGCGGAGTTCTTTCACGTGCATCGCGCGGACCTGCATCATTTGCTGACCGAGCTTCTGGATACAACAACGGTCACCTTCAACACGCAGTGCACCGGGGTGTCGCAGCAAGATGGCAAGGCGGTGGCACATTTTGCTGACGGATCTAGCTTTGAGGCTGATCTGATTGTGGGGGCTGATGGTGTACGTTCGGAAGTACGTCGTTCCATCTTCGGGGAGGAGGAACCCAAGTTCACCGGCAATATGTGCTACCGGGCCGTTGTGCCCTTTGATGAAATGCCTGATTTCGTCGCACCTGAGTCTTCCTTCTGGCTGGGTCCTAAAAGCCACGTGGTGACCTATTACGTAAACGGCGGCAAGGCCGTCAATATTGTGGCGGTGAATGAAACGGCCAGCTGGGTGGAGGAGTCCTGGAATGCGCGCAGTACCCAGCAGGAAATGCTGCAGGATTTCAAGGACTGGCACCCCAATATCGTCAAGCTGTTCGAGCGTGTGACGGATGTCTATCGCTGGGGGCTGTTCGATCGTGACCCTATGACTAAATGGTCGTCGGGCCGTGTGACTTTGCTGGGCGATGCGGCGCATCCCATGCTGCCCTTCCTGTCTCAGGGGGCGGCAATGGCTATCGAGGACGCCTACGTGTTGGCGGTTGCGCTAGCCGCTTTGCCAGATGATCTGGACACCGCTTTGTCGCTTTATGAAGCAGAACGCTTGCCACGTACCAGCCGGGTGCAACTGGAAGCACGTGAGCGCGGCCGCACCTATCACCTGTCCGATAGCGAAGCCAAGGCCAAGCGTGATGCCGAATACCGTGAGCAGCAGAAGAAAAACCCGCACGCGGGCGGCATCAAGACGGACTGGGTTTATTCATATAATGCTACTGACTTTCAGCCGAAAGCATTACAGGTTTAATGGGTAGGGCCGGAGGGAGCGTCTTGTTGTCGATACGTCAGTATGTTGAGAACCAGATTCACATCATTACCGGTCTGCAAGGCAGCCCGGTAGACTTTACGACGCCTGCGGGCGACCCCGGCTTGTTTGGCCCACAGTCGGCTGTGTGGCAAGTGCATGCAGATTTCACCTCCATGATGCTCGGGGGGATTTCTGCATTGTGTTTGCAGATGCTGGACCCGAAGGTTTTGGCCGGGGTCTGGGATCATTCCCGCTTTCGTCAGGATATGCAGGGGCGCTTGAGTCGAACGGCGCAGTTCATCTCGGCAGTCAGTTATGCGGGTACGGAGCAGGCTGAGCGTTGCATTGATCAGGTACGGCGGGTGCATGAGCACGTACACGGGTATTTGCCGGATGGCACGCCTTACGATGCCAATGACCCGGAGTTGCTGCGTTGGGTGCATCACACGCAGGCCTACTGTTTTCTGCAATCCCATATGCGCTGGCGTAATGCCAGACTGGCGCCAGAGCAGCAGGATCGCTATGTTGCACAATACTCGAAAGTTGCTGTGTTGCTGGGGGCGGATGGGCTGGTCATGGATGCGGCAAGCTTGAGGGAGCTGTTTGCCCAGGCCGGTCCGCAATTACGGGTTGATGCGCGAACCCGGGAAGTGGCTACAATTTTAATGTCTTCACATACCCTGTTTAAGGGGCCCAAGGCTTGGGTTGCCAGGGTGTTTCTGTTAGCGGCATTGGATATGTTGCCAGAGTGGGCTCAACGCTGTTTTGAGCATCGCCCCAGCACGGCATCCATGTGGTGGCGTCGCAAGGTGGTGAACAGCGTTGCTGGCGTCTTGCGTTGGGCCACACGTAACGGTTCCGTGCATCGGGCGCGGCGTCGCGTCGCCAATCTGGCTTAGCTGGTAGATAAGAATGAATCAAATTTTGAGGCAAATATGGGCCGTGTAACTTTGTCGTCGGATAGCTCCTGGGTCAAGCGGGATAAGCCTGGACGCCCGGAAGGGGTAGGTGACAACACGTCAGAGCGAATTCTGGACGCCGCCGAGGAAGAGTTTTCCGAGACTGGCTATGCCGGGACCACATTGCGCGTCATCGCTCAAAAGGCGGCTGTGACCCAAGCCTTGATCAACTACTACTTTGGTTCCAAGTACGGCCTGTTTGAGGCCGTGTTCATCCGCCGAGGCAAAACCATTTCCGATGAGCGTCTACGGCGCTTGCATGCCTTGCGCGATCAAGAGGGCAAGGTCCTGGTCGATGATGTGGTGCGCGCTTTTCTGGCACCCACGATCGCCTTGCGCGAGACGCCCGGAGGTCGACGCTTCTTGCGACTGCAAGCCCGTTTGCACACCGAGCCGGCCGAGATTTCCTACAAACTGCGTAATGAAGCCTACGACGGCTCAACCCGTGCGTATGTGCAGATTCTGGAAGAAATACTGCCCGAGCTGCAGGCCAAGGACGTGTACTGGCGTGTGGTCCTGATGATTGGGGCCTATATGTATGCCTTCTCCGATACCCACCGGCTGGAAGAGCTGGCGCCAGGTATCTGTGACCCCAACAATACCGACGAGATTCTTGAGCAGATCATTGCCTTTGTCTCTGCCGGTTTGCTGGCTGCGCCGGTTGTCTTGCCTGGCAAGGCTTGAACTGGACGCCTGCATGCCGACCAGGGACCCTGTTGAACTCTCTACTTTGAAATGACACTTGTCCTTTCTCGCCATCAGGGCCGACGCCAGCAAATTTTGCTGGCGTTTTCGTTTATTTAACCGGCGTACACAACTCCACCACAACCCGCTCTGGCGTCTGCACATAAGACACCATCTGTCCCCATGGCTTGTTCTGTGGTGGCGCCAGTTCCGTGCCCCCTTCCGCCAGTGCCTTGGCATGAGCTGCAGGCACATCGTCGCAGACCAGGGCGATTTCAATGGCTAGTGGCACGTCGGATGCGTGAGTCGACAAATGCCCTTTGGGGTAGTTCATGTAGGCCAGCATTTCCCCCGCAAAGGCCAAGGTGGTTTGGCCGGTTTCCAGCTCGCCGTACAAGCCGGTTTCATGCAGCATTTTGGTGGACAAACCAAACGCGCGGTTAAAGTAATCCAGTGCCTGGCCGACGTCGGGAACGTAGATGATGGTGTAGCCAAATTTCATGGTGGGGCTCGATAGGAAAACGCAGGGCCAGTGCAAAAAAAATCGGCTCCCCGATTGTAGATGGGGAGCCGATTCTTTGATGGCTTAAACAGCCCGGTCAGGGTTTAAAGCTGACCGCGTTTTGTCAGTTCTGCCCTTACACCGGCACCGTAGGCAGGGTCTGCCTTGGTGAAGTGGCCCAACTGACGTTCGATGATTTCCTTGGGAACACCCGCCATGGCGTCGGCAATATTGCTGAACAGACGCTGCTTTTCCTCGTCGTTGAACAGGCGGAACAGATTGCCGGGCTGCGAGTAGTAATCATCATCTACACGGTGATCCCAGTGATCTGCCGGCTGGCCGTCCAGCGCCAGAGGCGGCTCGCTGCGGGGAGCCTGTTGCCATTCACCCTGGCTGTTGGGCTCGTAGTTGATCGTGCCGCCGTTATTGTCGCCAGTACGCATGGCGCCATCGCGGTGGTAGCTGTGGAACGGGCAACGTGGTGCGTTCACCGGCAGCAGGCCGTGGTTCACGCCCAGACGGTAGCGCTGGGTGTCGCCGTAGGAAAAGATACGGCCTTGCAGCATGCGGTCGGGCGAGTGGCCAATACCAGGCACCAGGTTGGCAGGCGTAAAGGCGGCTTGCTCCACTTGGGCGAAGTAGTTGGTGGGGTTTTCGTTCAGTTCCAGCATGCCCACATCGATCAGCGGGAAGTCGCCATGTGGCCAGACCTTGGTCACGTCAAAGGGGTTGATGTGGTAGGTGCGCGCCTGCTCTTCGGTCATGATCTGAATGCGCAGCGCCCAGCGTGGGAAGTTGCCCTTTTCAATGTTTTCGTACAGATCGCGCTGCGAGCTCTCGCGGTCCTGGCCTACGACTTTGGCGGCTTCTTCGTTGGTGTAGTTGGCAATGCCTTGCTGGGATTTGAAGTGGAACTTCACCCAGTGGCGCTGGCCCTTGTCGTTGATCAGGCTGTAGGTGTGTGAACCAAAGCCATGCTGCTGACGCAGGTTACAGGGCAAGCCGCGGTCGCTCATCAGGATGGTGACCTGGTGCAGGGATTCGGGCGACAGGGACCAGAAATCCCAGGCAGCGCTCATGTTGCGCAGGTGGCTGCGCGGGTCGCGTTTCTGTGTGTGGATGAAGTCGGGGAACTTCAGTGGATCCCGTATAAAGAAGACAGGAGTGTTATTGCCCACGAGGTCCCAGTTTCCGTCTTCTGTATAGAATTTGAGGGCAAATCCTCGAACGTCGCGTTCTGCATCGGCGGCTCCTGCTTCACCAGCTACGGTGGAAAAACGTAAGAAAACGGGGGTCTGGCTGCCTGGCTTGAAGACCTTGGCCATGCTGTACTGCGTGATGTCGTGCGTGACGGTAAAGGTACCAAAAGCGCCCGAACCCTTGGCGTGTACGACACGCTCCGGGATGCGTTCACGGTCAAAGTGAGCCAGCTTCTCCAGCAGCCAATAATCCTGCATCAGGACAGGACCACGAGGGCCTGCCGTCATGGAGTTCTGGTTCTCCTCAACTGGGCGGCCAGCGGCGGTCGTCAGGGTTTTGTTGCTCATTGTGATTCTCCGTTGAAGCTGACCCGAACCGAGTGGGGCGGGTCGTTTTAAGAAGTTGAGATCAGTCTACTTGCCTGGGTGAAAATAGTTAAATCAAATGATTTTAGCGAACGAATAGCTTTTTGCTATTGAAAGGGGTTTTCATCCCGATCATAGCGGTAAGTAGAAACACAGAAAATGAAATTTCTACGATCGGGGCAGAGAGGAAAAGCTAATAAATGTGTGCACACAGTCTTTAAGCGCTGGGGGACAAGGCATTATTGGCGGGTAGTAGCGTTTAGTGCAATCGGGTAGATAACAGGCATAAAAAAACCCCGCTAAACGTAGCGGGGTTTTTTGTGTCAGAGCGAATTAGCTGTTGGCTGCTTTCGCGCTGTTCTTTTCGATCTGCACCATGATGTAGCGCTGCTGGGCAATGGACAGGATGTTGTTCACGCACCAGTACAGAACCAGGCCGGCGGGGAAGAAGAACATCATGCCACCAAAGACCAGAGGCATCAGCATCATGACTTTGGCTTGCATTGGGTCAGGTGGCGTTGGGTTCAGCTTGATCTGCAGGAACATGGTACCCATCATGATGGCGGGCAGAATCATCCATGGGTCGCGTGCGGCCAAGTCGTGAATCCACAGAATCCAGGGTGCACCGCGCATCTCGACGCTGCCCAGCAGCACCCAGTACAGCGCAATGAACACAGGGATCTGAACCAGCATGGGCAAACAACCACCCAGCGGGTTGATCTTCTCGGTGCGGTACATCTCCATCATGGCGGCGTTCAGCTTGGCCTTGTCGTCACCGAACTTCTCGCGCAGGGCTTGCATGCGTGGAGCAAATTGCTTCATCTTGGCCATGGAGCGGTAGCTGGCAGCCGACAGCGGGAAGAACACCAGCTTGATCAGCACGGTCAGCGCCACAATGGCCCAGCCCCAGTTACCCAGCAGGGAATGCAGCCAGGTCAGCAGCTTGAACAAGGGCTTGGAGATGATGGTCAGCCAGCCGTAGTCCACCACCAGGTCCAGACCGGTAGCCAGTTGCGACATGGCTTTCTGGTCTTGCGGGCCTACCCACAGGGCAGCGTCCACAGCCTTGCTCTGGCCAGCGGCGATCGAACCGACCGATTCCAGCGTGCGCACGGCGTACAGATTGTTGCCCAGCTTCAGGATCTCATTGGTGCGTTGCAGGTCCTGGGCAGGAACCCAGGCGGTTGCAAAGTAATGCTGCACCATGCCAATCCAGCCGTTATCCACGCTGCGAGCGTAGGCGGCCTTGTTCTTGTCGATGTCCGAGAAGGTGATCTTCTGGAACTTGTCGCCGCTGGAATAGACCACAGGACCGGTAAAGGTGCTGTACAGGCGGGAAGAGTCGGGTGGGTTGTTGCCGTCGCGAGTCAGTTGCAGGTACAGGCGTGGGTCAATGGCCGAGCCGGTATTGTTCTGGATGTCGTGACGAACCTGGATGTCGTAGCGGCCCTTGTGCAGCGTGTAGGTCTTGGTGACCTTCACGTCGTCCGAAGTGGCTTCAAACACGACGTCCAGCGTATCGCCCGTCATGCTGCGCTGGCTGGAGACCAGGGTGAACGGGGTCAGGTGGTTGGGCAGGTTCTGGCCGGCGGCACCCACAATACCGGACTGAGCCAGGTAGGTGGAGGCGGGCGAGTTATCCAGCAGCACCATGGGCTGTTCGGGGTTCTCGGGCGAACCGTACTTCAACAGCTCGGCCTTGATCAGCTGGGCACCTTCGGTGCTAAAGCCCAGCTTGTAGACGTCTGTCGTGATGTCGATGGTTTGCGCTGTGGCGGACACCGCGCTGTTGCTCGAGGGCAAGGCAGCAGACGCAGTCGGCTCTTGAGCAGCGGGAACACCACCATTTGCGGCAGGTTCGTCGGAGGCTGCTGGCGCTTGTGTGGTGGCTGGGGTGGAAGCGAACAGCGATGGCTTGCCGTTATATTCCTGCCAGTTATTCCACAGCAGCAGCAGTGCAAAGGAGAAGATCATCCATAGGATGGTGCGTCGGATATCCATAGCGCCTGTATCACATTTATAAAGCTGAGCAAAAGCTTAGCAGTTTAACGTAGCTGGTCGGCAAACAGGGGGTTGCCTTGAAAAACAAGGCGCAGACCAGGACGGTTTTAGAAAGTGTTGCGGTCTTCGGGCGTGCGAGCGGGCACAGGATCATGCCCTCCCTTGCACCAGGGATTGCAGCGGCAGATGCGTACACCACCTAGCCATAAGCCTTTGAGCGGGCCATGAATGTCAATGGCCTGCAAGGCATAGTTGGAGCAGCTGGGGGTAAAGCGGCAGTTTCTGCCGATCCAGGGACTCAGAAAAAACTGGTAAAAGCGGATCGGCGCCGAAGCCAGTTTGCGCATCATGGCCGTACCCTGGACAACAAGGTGGTGGCCTCATCGCGAACCAGTTGCTTCAAGACAGTCAGCGACACCAGGGGCACCTTGCTGTGCAGCCTAAAGACATAGGCGGCATTGGGCAAGCCTTCGCGTTTGTGGCGGAAGGTTTCACGCAAGATACGCTTGATGGTGTTGCGGGTGACGGCGCGGTTGGCAAAGCGCTTGGGGACGATCAGTCCCAGACGGGCGCCTTCGGTCTGGTGTGGATCTTCGCCACGAGAGCGAGTGACCACGAACAAAGCCCCGCGACCTACGCGTTGCCCTTTAAGAGACTGTGCGTATTCGGTGGGGCTATGTAAGCGAGCCGTAGCTGGAAAGGAGGCACGCATGATGCGTATCGTGGGAGTCGGGCTTTAGATAATAGATCCATCACCCTAGGCCCCGCATCCCGACATGGCTTATACAGCCAGACGTTTGCGACCTTTGGCGCGACGTGCGTTCAAAACAGCGCGGCCACCGCGAGTTTTCATGCGAACGCGAAAACCGTGGGTACGCTTGCGACGGGTAACAGAGGGTTGGTAGGTGCGTTTCATGGTGTATCCAAAAAAATGAGCCGCCAGAAATCGCAGAAAATCTCCACCCCGACAGCGCAAACGCTTGGGATCTGGCAACAGAAAATCGTGTTAAGCCCGTCATTTCAGCAAATTCTTTCTGTTGTGTCAATTATTTAGCCCGATATTACGCAACTAAATTTGTTAGCCTGTGGATAACTTGGCACAGCTCAGGGTAGAATCGAGGTTTACAGAAGTGATGACCGATGAATGAATTCTGGCAGTCCTGCGTTCAGAAATTGGAGCAGGAGCTTCCCCCCCAACAAATAAGTGCGTGGATACGTCCACTGGTTCCCCTGGACTTCGATAGCGAAGCCGGGGTGTTGCGCGTTTCTGCTCCTAATCGTTTCAAACTGGATTGGGTCCGCAAGAATTTCGCCACTCGTATCGAGGAACTGGCTTCGGATTTCTACGAATGTCCCGTTACGGTTCAGTTCGAGCTGCCTTCGGCCAGCGCGGCGCCGCGTCGCGCCCTGGCCGATCGTGCTGCTCCTGCGCCTGCAGGCAGCCCCGCCGGTGAAAACCTGGCCCCGCCTGTTGCCAACCCGGCCATGACGGCGGTGGTGGATGCGGTACAGGATCGTTCGCGCCTGAATGCCGAACTGACCTTCGACAATTTCGTGACGGGTAAAGCCAACCAGCTGGCACGCGCAGCAGCCTTGCAGGTGGCCGAGAACCCCGGTGTCTCCTACAACCCGCTCTTTCTGTATGGCGGTGTGGGTTTGGGCAAGACCCACCTGATTCACGCGATCGGCAATGCGCTGGTCGCCAATGGCAATGGTGTGCGGGTCCGCTATGTCCATGCCGACCAATACGTGTCGGACGTGGTCAAGGCGTACCAGCGCAAGGCGTTTGACGAGTTCAAGCGCTACTACCATTCGCTGGACTTGCTGCTGATTGACGATATTCAGTTTTTCGCCGGCAAGAACCGTACGCAGGAAGAGTTTTTCTACGCCTTTGAAGCGATGGTGGCTCAGCGCAAGCAGATCATCATCACCTCGGATACGTATCCCAAAGAGCTGGCCAATATTGATAGCCGCCTGATCTCGCGCTTTGACTCCGGCCTGACCGTGGCGATTGAGCCGCCCGAGCTGGAAATGCGCGTGGCGATCTTGCTGCGCAAAGCCCAGGCTGAAGGCATTGCCATGCCCGAAGAAGTGGCCTTCTTTATTGCCAAGCATCTGCGCAGCAACGTGCGCGAGCTGGAAGGGGCGCTGCGCAAGGTTTCGGCCTACGCGCGTTTCCATGGCCGCGACGTCCTGACGGTGGAAGTGTGCAAGGATGCACTGAAGGATTTGCTGTCGGTCTCCAATGGGCAGATCACAGTGGAAAATATTCAGAAAACCGTGGCCGATTTTTATAAAATCAAGGTCGCGGATATGTACTCCAAGCGCCGCCCCGCCAATATCGCCATGCCGCGCCAGGTGGCCATGTATCTGGCCAAGGAACTGACCCAAAAGAGTTTGCCGGAAATTGGCGATCTTTTCGGTGGCAGGGACCACACTACGGTGCTGCACGCGGTGCGCAAAATCTCGGATGCACGCACCAAGCAAGCCGAACTGAATCACGCATTACACGTACTGGAACAAACTCTCAAAGGATGACCATGCAACTCGTTCAAGCTACCCGCGACGCATTGCTAAAGCCCTTATCCACAGTAGTTGGCATTGTGGAGCGCCGCCATACTTTGCCGATTCTGGCCAACATCCTGCTGCGTAAAAACGGCTCTGATGTCTCTTTCCTGGCAACCGACCTGGAAGTGCAGATCACCACCAATGCTGATTTTGGCGTGGGTGAGGACAATGCAGCCACCACTGTGGCGGCCCGCAAGCTGCTGGACATTCTGAAAGCCCTGCCCGACTTTGGCGATGTGCGTCTGGGTCTGGACAGCGGCAAGCTGACCATCCAGTCCGGCAAGAGCCGCTTTCAGTTGCAGACTCTGGAAGCCGCTGATTTTCCAGTGCTGAACCTGCCCGAGCAATGGGACGTGTCCTTGAGCATGCCTCAGCGTACCTTGAAGCACCTGTTCAATACGGTGCACTTTGCCATGGCCCAGCAAGACATCCGCTACTACCTGAACGGTATGTTGCTGGTGTTTGAACCCGGTCTGGTACGTACGGTTACCACGGACGGTCACCGTCTGGCTCATAATGCCACCGCAATTGATGGCGTGCAGGAACGTCACGACATCATCGTGCCTCGCAAGACGGTGCTGGAAATGCAGCGTCTGCTGGGCGATACCGACGATCTGGTCAATATTGACGTGTCCAGCCGTCAGATCCGTTTCCGTTTTGGCGATGTGGAGCTGGTCTCCAAACTGGTTGAAGGCAAATTCCCCGACTTTGCGCGTGTGATTCCTTCCAACTACACCCGCCACTTTGATGTCAGCCGTGAAGTGCTGCAAGGCAGCCTGCAGCGTGCTGCCATTCTGACCACCGACAAACTGCGTGGCGTGCGACTGCAACTGTCGCAAAACCAGTTGAAGATTTCTGCTTCCAACGCTGAACAGGAAGAAGCCGTCGAAGAGCTGGATATTGATTATGAACACGAAAGTCTGGACGTTGGCTTTAACGTCAGTTACCTGCTCGATGTGTTGGCCAGCATCAAGGACGAAACCGTCCGCTGGTCTGTGCAGCCCGATGCCAACGCCTCCGTGTTGATGACGCTGCCCGAGCAAGAAGACTTCAAGTACGTGGTCATGCCGATGCGCATTTAATGCGGCATGTTCGACTGGTATGGCCCGCCGGGCCATACCCGCTTGAAGCAGACAGGCTATTACAAGGTTTTATGCTATGACCGATCAAACCACGACCACCCAGCCAGCCGATTACGGCGCTGATTCCATCAAAATGCTCAAAGGCCTGGAGGCCGTGCGCAAGCGTCCAGGCATGTACATCGGGGACACCTCCGATGGCACCGGCCTGCACCACATGGTTTTCGAGGTGGTGGATAACGCGATTGATGAGGCGCTGGCCGGTCATTGCGACGATATCGTCGTCACCATCCACTCCGACAACAGCATTTCGGTGTGCGATAACGGCCGCGGTATTCCAACCGATATCCACAAGGACGACGAACACCAGCGCAGCGCCGCTGAAATCGTCATGACCGAACTGCACGCCGGCGGTAAATTCGACCAGAACTCCTACAAGGTGTCTGGCGGTTTGCACGGTGTGGGTGTGTCTTGTGTGAACGCCCTGTCCGAATGGCTGCTGCTGACCATCTGGCGTAACGGCAACGAACACCAGGTCGAGTTCCGCCGTGGCGAGCGCACTGCGCCCCTGGCCGTGACTGGTCTGGCTGAAGGCCGCACGGGTACTTGCGTGCGCTACCTGGCTGACGTGGAAATTTTCAGCAACATCGAATACCACCACGAAATTCTGGCCAAGCGTCTGCGCGAGCTGTCCTTCCTGAACAATGGCGTGAAGATCCGCCTGGTTGACGAGATCCAGGGCAAGGAAGAAGACTTTGCCTTCCTGGGCGGTGTCAAAGGCTTTGTGGACTTCATCAACCGCAACAAGACCCCGCTGCACCCTAACGTGTTCAGCGTGGCTACCGAGTCCAATGCTGGCGGCACGCCGGTGTCGGTTGAAGTGGCCATGCAGTGGAACGACAGCTACGCTGAAACCGTGCTGTGTTTCACCAACAATATTCCCCAGCGCGACGGTGGTTCCCACCTGACCGGTCTGCGTGCAGCCATGACCCGCGTGCTGAACAAGTACATTGCCGACAACGAACTGGCCAAGAAGGCCAAGGTCGATACCTCCGGTGACGATATGCGCGAAGGCTTGGTCTGCGTGCTGTCGGTGAAGGTGCCCGAGCCCAAGTTCAGCAGCCAGACCAAAGACAAGCTGGTGTCCAGCGAAGTGCGTCCCGCCGTGGAAGAAGCCGTGGCCCGCACCCTGGAAACCTGGTTGCTGGAGAACCCCAACGACGCCAAGGCCTTGTGTGGCAAGATCGTGGAAGCAGCCCGTGCCCGTGAAGCGGCCCGTAAAGCCCGCGAAATGACACGGCGCAAGAGCGTGCTGGAAGGCGCTGGCCTGCCCGGCAAGCTGGCCGATTGTCAGGAAAAAGACCCAGCCCTGTGCGAACTGTACATTGTGGAGGGTGACTCCGCAGGCGGCTCGGCCAAGCAAGGCCGAGACCGTAAATTCCAGGCCATCCTGCCGTTGCGCGGCAAGGTGCTGAACGTAGAAAAAGCCCGTTTCGATCGTCTGATTTCCAGCGAGCAGATCACTACCCTGATCACTGCCCTGGGTACCAGCATCGGCCCGGACTTTGATATCGACAAACTGCGCTACCACCGCATCATCATCATGACTGACGCGGACGTGGACGGTGCTCACATTCGTACCCTGCTGCTGACACTGCTGTACCGTCAGATGCCCGAGCTGATTGAGCGTGGCTATGTGTACATCGCGCAGCCGCCTTTGTTCAAGGTTAAGGTTGGGCGTGAAGAGATGTACCTGAAGGACGAGGCCGAGGAAGCGGAATTCATGTTGAAGCTGGCACTGCGCGATGCAGTGCTGACGCCATCTGAAGGTGCAGCTCCCATCACAGGCGAAGCCCTGTCCGACTACGCCCATCGCTACGTGAAGGCCAAGGCCGTGATTGAGCGTCTGTCGCGTCATATGGACGGTGATGCCCTGTCAGCGTTGGCTGAAGGCGTGAAGTTGAACTTGGACACGCAGGAAGCAGCCGAACAAACTGCTCAGGATTTGGAGAAGGCGCTGTTCGACGAAGCTGCCCCCACCGTCGTTAAAGTCTTTGCTGCCTTTGATGAAGGGAGCGAATCCTGGCGTGTGGTGGTGCAGCGTCTGCACCATGGCAACATCCGTGTCACGGTGTTTGACCGCAACTTCGTGCGTGGTGGCGATCACCAAACTCTGGCCCGCGCTGGCGAGACCTTTGCCGGTCTGATCGGTGATGGCGCCATGGTGGCTCGTGGTGAAGGCGAGAAGCGTCGTGAAACCGCCGTGGATGATTTCCGTGAAGTCATGCAATGGCTGTTGACCGAAGCCGAACGCGGGCTTAGCAAGCAGCGCTACAAAGGTCTGGGTGAGATGAACCCCAGCCAGCTGTGGGAAACCACCATGGACCCCACCGTACGTCGTTTGCTGCGTGTGCAGATCGCTGATGCCATCGATGCGGATCAGATCTTCACCACGCTGATGGGTGATCACGTTGAGCCACGTCGTGCCTTTATCGAATCCCATGCCTTGCAGGCGGGGAACCTGGATATTTAAGGCTGTCGGTGCTCACAGTTTCTGAAAGCTTCTCGGTTTGATGAAAACCGATCTCAGGAATTCGTGAAAAACCTCGCAGCGATGCGGATGAATAAAATGGGCTCCGGCGTTCCTGCTGGGGCTCATTTTTTTGGTGATGACGGATGGGCCTTGAATCCTAAGGATCAGGCGTCGGCCGTAAGGCCCCCTGACCGATCGTAGAGACGTTGTAAATTATTCAATAACTTATTTGTTTGGAAATGGAATGCGACTGGACAAGTTTCTTGGTGAGAGTACGGATCTGAGTCGCTCAGACGCACGTAAGGTGCTAAAAAGCGGGGAAATCACGGTTAATGGCGAGGTGGTGACTAAGGGCACCCACGTTGTGCAAGAGGGCGATGTGGTGTGCTGGGACGACGAGCCGCTTGCCCTGGTTGGTTTGCGTTACATCATGCTCAATAAGCCCGCTGGTTACGAGTGCAGCCTTAAAAATAGTGCTTACCCGTCCGTGATGATGCTGATCGATGTAGAAAAGCGCGAGCGCTTGCACACCGTCGGTCGCTTGGATGTGGATACTACCGGCCTGATTTTGATTACGGATGATGGCCAGTGGACGCATCGTATTATCTCGCCCCGCCATCAATGCGATAAGGTCTACGTGGCGACCTTGGCAGAGCCTTTGCCTGACAATGCAGAAGAACTGTTCAAGGCCGGTATCTTGTTGAATGGCGAGGACAAGCCAACGCTGCCAGCTGTGCTGGAACGCATTGATGAACGCACCGCAAGGCTGACCATTCAGGAAGGGAAATACCATCAGGTGAAGCGTATGTTTGCCTCCTTGGGGAATCTGGTTCAGACCCTGCATCGTGAGCGCATTGGCTCGCTTTCCCTGGATGACAGTCTGGAGCCGGGAGAGTCGCGCTACTTAACGCCGGCCGAGGTGCAGCAGTTTGTAGAAGAAGGCTAAGCCCCCGGTCCTTGGTTCTGGCTTTGATAAGTCAAAGGTGTATCAAGGCCAAGGCTTTGATGTCCTGACATTGGGAAACCAGTCAAAAAAAGCGCTCAAACAGAATGTGTTTGAGCGCTTTTTTGTACCTGCATCAATCATCAAAGGGTCTGGTGGCGCGGTGTCCTGCCTTATTTAAGCGCCTTGCGCATGATGCTGGTGTTGTGTTCATAGCCCAGCTGCTCATACAGAGCGATAGCGCCCCGATTATTGCTCAAGACCCCCAGCTCGATGTAGTCCAGTCCACGCACGTGTGCCCACTCCTGGGCGGTCTGCATCAGCAGCTTGCCCAGTCCCATGCCTCGTGCCGATTCTGTCACGACAAGATCAATCACATAGGCAAAGTCATGCGGCGTGATGCAGTTGTACGGCGGGGTCTTTTGCTGCTGAACAATAATGAAACCCAGCGCCTGATCGTCCTTCTCGGCCACAAACAAGGCTGCCTGGTCCGACTCGATCATGGACCGGATAAAGCCTTCGTCCTGCCGTGCTTCCAGGTAGTAGTGCGGCTGCAAATGATGCATGTGGGCAAATAGCTCGGCGTACATATCTCCAATCGTGCCAATGTCAGCAAGTTGGGCGGGACGTAGGGTGGGCATGGTTCGGGCTCTTGGTCAGTAATAAAGTGGAAGCGAAAACAGAAGCGTCTTGATGGTAGGCCGGGCACGGGGAGGAGGCAAATCTTCTGTTCAGAATATCCCTTCAATAACAAGGGGTAATCCGCTTTCATGCAAGCCTGAAGCTTGGGTCCAGCTTCGTTCTCTGCACACCCTTTCCTCCTGAAAGCCGCTTCTGTACATTTATCCCTGTTTTTGTAAAGTATTTGTGCACGTACTTTACGACCGTCTTTTTCCTGCAAACTCTTTTCCCGGGTTTCATAATGAGGCTCTGAAACCCTTGTGAATTCAGGTTTTTTATAAATATTTAATGGAAAACCCCAAGCTTATTTTTTTCAAAAAACTAGAGGTTTAAAGTAATATCACACTGTTTTTGGGAAAATTTTGTGTACATTTAATGCACGAAATTTACACGAGGCGCTGAAATTTATACGCAATGCCTATAGAGGGGAGGAGATTGATGCAGACCCGTTTCTTGCGTCATGTTTGTAGTTGGATGTTCGGGCTGTCCGCACTGGCCATTCTGGCCTTGATGGCGGTGGCCTTTGCCGATGTCATGATGCGCAGCTTTGTGCGGCCGCTGTCTGGCGCTTTTGAATTAACCGAGGTGCTGGTCGGGGTGATGGTGTTTGCCGCCCTGCCCTTTGTCACCTTGAGTGGCAAGCACGTCAAAGTGTCCTTGCTGCGCTCTCTGGTGGGCAAGAACGTGCTGATGCAAGGTCTGTTGCGCTGGTGCAGTCGTGTGGCGACAGGTGTGCTGATGGCCTTTCTGGCTTATCACCTGTGGGCCTTGGGTACACAGTTTGCGCAGACCAATTCGCGCGCGGTATTTGCAGACCTGCCATTGGCGCCTTTTGCTTACTTTGCAGCGGTGATGTGCGCCCTGTCCACGCTGGCCGCACTGTTCAGTGCCGACGGCGACGAGCTCGCTGAGGAAAAATAATGACTGTCGTTGTCACTGGCATGATCATCCTGATCGTGCTCATGGTTCTGGAAGTACCCATCGCCGTGGCGATGGCTCTGGTTGGTATTGGTGGCTTTGCTTACGTAGTCGATTGGGGCCCGGCCGCCTATATGGCCGCAGAAACCTCGTATCGCCTGGTTCATAACTACAACTTGTCGGTCATCCCACTGTTCATCCTGATGGGCAATCTGGTAACACGGGCGGATGTCTCCAAAGACCTGTTCGATCTGGCCTATCGCTTTGTCGGTCATCGTCGTGGCGGTCTGGCCATTGCCACAGTGCTGTCGGGCGGCATGTTCTCGGCCGTATGCGGTTCCAGCTTTGCGACGACGGCCACCATGGCCCGGGTTGCGTACCCCTCCATGAAGCGCTACGGCTATGCCGATTCCCTGGCAGGTGGCGCTATTGCATCAGCCGGAACTCTGGGTGCCATGATCCCGCCCAGTGTGCCCCTGATTGTCTATGGCGTGCTGACCAGCACGGATATTGGCAAGCTGTTTATTGCAGCCGTGTTGCCCGGTATTTTGGGCATGGTGTTGTATATCGCTGCGGTGATGGTGGCCACTCGCATGACCCCCGGTCTGGCAACGGCGGGAGAGCGTAGTTCCTGGCTGGAGCGCATTCGTAGCTTGAAAAGTGTCGGTGCCGTTTTGCTGTTGTTCCTGCTGGTCATCGGCGGGATTTACGGCAACTTGTTCACTCCCACAGAAGCAGCCGGAATCGGGGCCGTAGGCGCCTTGCTCATCATGATCTGGCGTCGCAAGTTCTCCTGGCAGAGCTTGATGGGTGCCCTGCGTGAAACTGCCATGACCAGCGCCGCCATCTTCGTGATTATGGTGGGCGCACAAATCTTCACCACCTTTGTGAACGTGGCCGGTTTTACCGCCATGTTGTCCGATGCGGTCCAGCAATGGGACTTGCCGGGCTGGGGCATCGTGCTGGGCATCGTGGTGTTGTACCTGGTCCTGGGCTGCATGCTGGAAGGCATGTCCATGTTGCTGCTGACTCTGCCCATTGTCTTCCCATTGATCACGAACCTGGGCCTGGACCCGATCTGGTTCGGCATTCTGGTGGTGACCTTGATCGAAGTGGGCCTGATCACACCGCCCTTGGGGATGAACGTCTTTGTGCTCAATTCCGTGGTGCCATCCATGTCACTAGGGACGATTTATCGAGGCGTTATCTATTTTGTAATGGCTGATCTGCTGCGCCTGGCGCTCTTGATTGGCATTCCTGGCATTGCTTTGTTTCTGCCCTCATTGATGTAAGCCATTTTTATTGAATCTGATTTTCTCGAAGGAATAAGCATGATTAAGCAAGTTAGCAAATGGGTGGGGGTAGCAGCAGTCGCCCTGGCAGCCAGCACCAGCGTGCAGGCACAAAACGTCACGCTGCGTTTTTCCAACTGGTTGCCACCCACCCATCCCATGGTGACCGAGATGTTGAACCCTTGGGCCAAGGATGTGGAACAGGCCACGGAGGGACGGGTGAAGATTCAGGTTCTGCCGCCCCTGGGCACCCCTGCTTCGCACTACGATCTGGTGCGCAATGGCGTGGCAGACATGACAATTGGTGTGCACTCCTACACCCCGGAGCGTTTCAAGCTGACGGAAATGGTGGAGCTGCCCATGACGGCCGAGAACGCTCAGGTGAATTCGCTGGCCTACTGGCGCACCTACCAGAAGTACTTCATGGGCAAGAACGAGCACGCCGGTACCAAGTTGCTAGGCGCGTGGGTTCCTGGCTCGTACCAGTTGTGGACAGCCGCCAAGGTAGACAGCCTGGACAAGCTGGATGGCACCAAGATCCGTATTCCCGGTGTGCTGGTGGAGCGTATCGCCAAGCTGCTGGGTCTGGTGTCGATTTCCTCAACGCTGACCGAAGCCTATGACCAGATTTCGCGAGGCATTATTGATGGCATGTTCCAGAACTACACCACGGTGATCGACTTCAATCTGGCGCGCTTCATGCCGAATCTGTTCGTCCTGCCCGGTGGCTTCTCCGCTTCCAGCCAGTTCATGGTGGTTAACGAGCGCAGCTGGCAGCGTATCAGCGAGGCCGACCGTGCCGCGATTGATGCCTTGTCGGGTGAAGCACTGGTCAAACGTTTCTCGGGTATCTGGCAAAAGAACAATATGGCCGCTTTTGATCGCTTGAGCGCTGAAGGCATCAAGGTGCACCGCATTGAAGGCGAGCAGCTGGAAGCCATGAAGACCAAGCTGGCGGTGATTGAGCAGCAATGGTTAAGCGAGGCCAAGGGTGTGGAGGCTCAGGAAGCGCTGAACTTCTACCGTGCCGAGCTGGATCGCGTAGCTGCCGAACTGGGCGTTCCCAAGGACTAAGCCCGTCATGACACAGCATCTGGAAAGTGAGTACAACGCCAGTTGGCATGTGCCCGATCACAAGGAGATTGTGGCCTCGTGGTCGGGGTTGGCCGAGCAGTTTCGGGCTGGTTCGCGTCATGAAGCCAATCAGCCTTACGGTCCGGAAACGCGTAATGTCATGGACATTCACTTTCCGGTTGTGGAGCGCCCGGATGCGGCGGTGCTGATGTTCATTCATGGTGGTTATTGGCAATCCATGGACCAGCGTCGTTTCAGCCATCTGGCACAAGGCAGCGTGGATAACGGCCTGATTACGGTATTGCCCACCTATACCTTGTGCCCGCAGGCTAGCGTGGCGCAGATTATTGACGAACTGCGCCTGGCTTGTGCGACGGTCTGGCGACGTTTCAAGCGCCCGATCGTGGTGGCAGGACACTCGGCAGGAGGGCATTTGGCAGCCTGCCTGCTGGCTACCGACTGGCCCGGTTTTGCCCCGGATCTGTCTGGTGATATGTTGCAAGCAGGTTTGGGCTTGTCCGGCCTGTATGACCTGGAACTGCTGACGCATATCGGCATTAATGATGCCTTGCAGCTCAATGCCGAAACCGCTCGAGCCTCCAGCCCCTTGTTCTGGCCTGCCCCTGCACATGGCCAGTCTTTCGAGGCCTGGGTAGGGGGAGATGAAACCTCGGAGTTTCATCGTCAAAGCCAGGAACTGGCCAAGGCCTGGTCCGGGCAAGGGGTGGATGCGGTGTATCGCAGCTTGCCTGGAACAAATCACTACAACGTGATCGCGGCCTTGGCCGATAAAGAATCCGTACTGGCAGCTCGTCTGGTTGCGCTGGCAAGGAATTGAGTTATCTCTGTCTTTCATTAGGCAAACCACTTTTACCGGGCCTTTGGCCCGGTTTTTTTTGCGTTTGTGATTTAGCATGACATTTCCCACCCTGGTCTCCTTGTGATTCAAAGCCATTCATGACTGAAAACACCCCTGATACCCGCCCTGTGTACAAAGCGGCCTGCCATTGCGGAGCCGTTCGTTTCAATGTGAAGCTGACCGATGGTCTGCGTTCGGCGCGCCGTTGCAATTGCTCGTATTGCCGCATGCGCGGGGCGGTGGCGGTGTCGGCGAACCTGGCAGATATTCAGGTGGAGCAAGGGCAGGATGCTCTGACCCTTTATCAGTTCAACACCGGGCAGGCCCGGCATTATTTCTGTTCGCATTGCGGGATTTATACCTTCCATCAGCGCCGCTCCAACCCGGAGCAGTATGGTGTGAATGTGGCCTGTATTGAAGGCATGAGCCCCTTCGATTTTGAGGAAGTGCCGGTTAATGAAGGCCGCAGCCATCCCAAGGATCGATCGGGTGGTGGCAGTGTGATTGCTGGCTGGCTGCGCTATAAGGCTAATCCGGAGACGCAGGACGACTGACGTTGCCTGCCTGCTTTGTGCTGCGACCAATAAGAAATACCCCCAAGCAGTACCTTCGGCTTGCAGCCCCATCGAGGGGCGCTTTTACATGGGGTACCGAGCCTCGGGAGCGGCCCGGTGGTAAAAAAACGCCCCTTACGGCTAGCGTAGAGGGGCGTATAAAAACAGATATCGCGGAACAGAATCGCGTATCTACGGAAAAACAGTACAGCGAATTACGGTATGGCCCCCGAGGGGGCATCCCGCTTTAGAACTTGTGGTTGAAGGCCACGTACAGCTGCGTAGCGCGTGCGTCTGGCAGGAAGGTCAGGTTCTGCGCATAGCCGCCGTATACGTACACCATGGTGCGCTTGGACAGGTCGTACTGGTAACCCACCGAGTACACATGCTGACGTTTGGTTTGTGCATTGGGGCCGGTAATGCTTTCTGGCAAGTTGCGTGGATCAGCCATGTTCCAGCCCAGCGAGAAGCGTCCACCGGCCAGGGGTGTGGTCACCCCAAAGGAGTAGGAGTTGATCCGCAGGCCCGGTACCGCAGCAAAGGATGGCAAGGGGTTGGTGACGTTGCTCAGGCCAAAGACCTGGGTAGCAAACAGACCGTCACGGGTTTGACCGATACCGGCGAAAACTTTGACCACATCAAAGTCGTAGCTGGCCGCACCCGCCCAGGCGCTGACACGGGTGGAGTCGGCAGCAGGACGTGCGCCGCTGGCAGACTGTTTATTGATGTGCAGTTGGTCGTACACCAGAGCGGCACTCAAGGGGCCGTTGTTGTAGCGCAGGCCGGTGGTCACTGCACGGATATTGCTGTCCTTGCTGTTGGTGCCGTCCGGGCGCTCGCTATCCCAGTGCTGCTTGCCGTTGATGTTGAAGGAATAGCCAATACCGAACTGAAAGCCGTTCAGCGTGGGCGATTGGTATTGGATCTGGTTGTCGTAACGCACCGTGTTGGCCACGCTGAAGGTCGATCCAAAGCCCACAATCCCGCCACCGCCACCCAAGGGGTGAGCCATGCTGAAGTATTCGGTAGGCATATTGTTCTTCAGGCCGAAATCCACCTGGCCCCAGTCCTCGCCTGCCAGACCCAGTGTGGCCTGACGGCCGAACAGGCGACCACCCTGAATGGATTGGCCGGTAGGCACATCAAAGCCGCTTTCCAGCACAAACTTGGCTTGCAGCCCGTTGCCCAGATCTTCCGTGCCACGGATACCCCAGCGGCTGCCAAAGTGCACCCCGCTGTTGGGGCCCAGACGCGAGGTCTTGAACTCGGTAGCATCGGTTCGGTCCCGGCTGTAGCTGCTATTGCCTTTGTTCATGTCGTAGCCAACACCCGTGTCCAGAATCCCGTACAGGGTGATGGATGCGTGGGCTGCCGAGCTGGCCATCAGTAAAAACAGGGCCGTACTGACCGCGGTTTTATTTCTTGTTTTCAATTCCTCTTCTCCTTCGTGGTAGATAAAAAAAGCGTGCAGCAATCCCCCTACCGCAAGTGATGCAGCAAGAAACAGGCGCAACAAAGCAGGCAGGGCAAAGTGCCTGCGCCGTGTACCAGCGAAGGGGGTGTGGGGCGAGTACCGGCGGTACTCGCGGCAGGGGTCTTAGATCAGTTCAAGATCGACCAAAGTTTGGCGTATGACGTCTATCTCGGTGTCCTCGACCTCCAGAATGGGGCGGCGTACATAGGGCTGCACGGGTACGCCGCGCATCTTGAATGCAACTTTCAGCACCGAGGGCGAAGAGCCGTAGCGGCCGATCAGCTCGGGGGTGTACCAGCGTTGCAGAATCTGTATGTCTTTCTGGCCGCAGGCGCGGGCAGCGTCTATATCGCCGCGCCAGATGTGGTTGTAAAAATCAGGCTGATAACGGCCCAACACGCCGCCTGCGCCAATCGTGCCGTCGCCATCCACACTTTGCAGCAGGGACAGGCCGTGCTCGTCCATGCGAAAGCCGTACACACGGACCTTGTCTTTCAGGCGGAACAGCGTCTTGATGAACTGTTCAATGCTGGGGCTGGATTGCTTGATGCCGACGACACCATCGATATCGCTCAGTTGCTCCAGCAAATCCACCGACAAATCGATTCCGGTCCCGGCAGGCCAGTTGTAAATCACGATAGGCAAGGTGATTTCTTTGGCAATCTGCTGGTAAAAGGCCAGGATTTCCTTGTCGTTGGGGCGTACATACGGGGGCGGTGCAATCACGACCCCTTCATAGCCCAGTGCCTGAGCCTCTTGAGCAAGAGCGACCACTTCGGCGGGTGTGTAGCCGGTACAGCCCGCCAGCAACGGCAGCTTGCCGCGCATGGCGTCGGCACTGGCGCGGAACAGCTCTACCCGTTCCTGGTTGGACAGGCTGGTCCATTCACTGGTGGTGCCGCCTACAAACAGACCGTGCATGCCCTCGGCATGCAGCCATTCCAGCATGCTGTGCAGTGCCGGTACATCCAGCTGTCGTGCTTCATCAAAAGGGGTGATGGTGGTCGGGATGTAGCCCTTCCAGTTCACCCGGTGTTTCTTGCTCATGTGTGTCACTTGTATGGGTTGAAGAAAAGAGGAGGCCTCTGGCTCAGGGCAGACGTGCCGTGGCTTCGATCTCGACCAGCATGTCTGGCAGCGCCAGATTGGCGACTCCCAGCAAGGTGTTGGCAGCCGGTTCGGCCCCCTCGTAAAACTCGTTGATCAGTGCGCAGATCGGGCCCAGCTCTTCAGGTGTGTGGCCGACCAGATAGGTGCGCAAACGCACGACATCGCGCGGGCTGGCACCGGCTTCTTTCAGGACGGTTTTCAGGTTCTGCAAAGCCTGGCGGGTTTGTGCGATGCGATCGCCTGCGCCCACTAACTGCCCTTCACCATTCCAGGCGACTTGTCCGGCCAGATGCACGGTGCGGCTGTTGTCCTGCACGACCGCGTGCGAAAAACCGAAGTTGGTGCTGTTGTAGAGCGATGCCGGATTCACGCATTCACGGCCCTGGGGGGCGTTCAGTGGCTGACTGCGTTGGACCAGCTCAAAAATATTGCCCCAGGGGTCGGTGAAGTATTGAAACTGGGCTCCCGCAGTGGGGCCCGAATCGAAGGCGATTCGATCCAGCACTGTGCAGCCGTGCTGTTCAAGTTGTGCAACCGCCTGATCCAGATCGGCCACCAGAAAACCCAGGTGATGTGCACCCACATGATTGGACTTCAGGGCCTTTTGGGTGTCGCTGGCAGGTTGTGCGTAGGAAAACAGCTCGATATGAAAGCCATTGGGCAGCACCATAAAGGCCAGTTCCAGATTGGCATCGGGTACGTCCAGGTGGGCGTGGGTCCAGTCTTTGCCTTGCGCAGAACGGGGCAGGTCAGCACTGTTGATGGGCCCCAGACGGTAGAGTTGGCGGGCACCAAACAGGCGTTCATAAAAAGCAATGGCCGCATCCAGATCGGGTACGGTCCAGGCGGCGTGATCAATTTGTTCAATAGCCAATGGCAAAACAGGCGATGTCATGAAGTCTCCGTTTGTGCCCGTACAGGGGCTGTATACAAGGTTGTGCAATAAAACTGCACATAATTTACGGTTAAATAATACTTTAGGCCTGTAGTTTTTTGTTGAAAAACCGGACTACGTATTTTCCCTAGGTAAATTATTGTTTATAAACAATGGCTTGTGATTTAGGTTTGTGACGTCCATATCGATGTTGCGTGTAAAGTACTTGTGCACACATGTAAAGTCTGGAAGAATTCAGCACTGAAACTGCACGGTTTGTGCAGTTTCAGAACATGCATTTGCACACCATTAGGCTGCCTCTCTTACCCTATAATTCGTGAAGTTCGGCTACACATAACTACACGAACATAGGACTTCAGAATGATAGGCAAACGACTTCATGAGCTGCGCGTGGCCAAGGGTCTGTCCCTGCGGGAGTTGGGGCAGATGGTCAAGCTCTCGCCCACGCTGCTCAGTCAGGTAGAACGCGGTGTCACCACACCCAGTTTGACGACCCTGCGCAAGCTCAGCGGGATCTTTGGGGAATCCATGTCTTCCTTGTTCATGGATACCAGCAAGGGGCCGTCGGTATGGATCAGCCGCCCGGGTGAACGCATGTTGCTGCGTGGCCCGCGTGGGGGCGTCGTCTATGAACGGCTCACCCGGGGCAATGGCGAGATGGAAGTGTTCCGGGCTGTTTACGAAGTCGGTCAACAGTCCATGGACGATATGTCGCACCCGTCCCTGGAAAGTGTCTATGTGGTCCGGGGTGTCATTACTGCAGAGATTGATAAGGTAAGTTTTGACGTCAAAGCTGGTGAGAACATCAGCTTTGATGCACGCCAAAGCCACCGTTACCTGAACCGGGGAACGGAGGAAGCGGAAATCATCATGTCGATTACCCCGCCCGTCCCCTGATTTGTCTTGATCCGGGGCGCACGGTGTACCGCATCACTACACTATGAGCCCCAAGCCTGATTCTCTTTCCCCCCTACCTGCCTGTGCCCCTGGCACCCTGCCCACCCGGACGGATGTCCTGATCATTGGCGGCGGGCTGCTGGGCTGCGCCGCTGCCTATTACCTGAGCCTGGCGGGTGTGCCCGTGACCTTGATCGAACAAGGTGAGCTGGGCCTGCAGGCATCCAGCCAGAACGCGGGCAGCCTGCATTTCCAGATGGAATACCGCATGATCGAGGCGGGCCTGGAGGCCAGCAAACGCGCCTTGCAAGCCATGCCCTTGCATGTGGACGCCATTGCCCGCTGGCGGGCTTTGGAAGATCAGTTGGGTGTGTCGGTGGGTGTGCGCCAGAAAGGCGGCTTCATGCTGGCAGAAACGGCTCAGCAAGCCCAGGTTCTGGAACAAAAAAGCCGCCTGGAAAACCAGGCTGGTCTGCAGGTCGAGCTGCTGGACCGGGCCGCGTTACAAGCCAAAGCGCCCTATTTGTCGGACTCCGTGTTGATGGGGGCTTTTTGTGCTGATGAAGGCAAAGCCGACCCGCGTCGCGCTAGTCTGGCCCTGGCCGCCGCCGCACGTGCTCTGGGGGCACAGATCGTCAGCCAATGCCAGGTTGTGGACTTGAAGCGTGTGGGTTCTGACTGGCATGCCCAAGTGCTCAGTGGCGAGCAATGCCGCAGCAAGCAGGTTCTGATTGCTGCCGGTGTCTGGTCCGGGCGTATTGCGCAAATGACCGGTTCGCAGTTACCCGTCAGCCCGATTGCCCTGACCATGACGGCCACTGCGCGCACCGCCCCCTTCATGGATTACCTGTTCCAGCACGTAGGGCGACGCCTGTCCTTGAAGCAAACCGCAGAAGGTACGGTGCTGATTGGCGGCGGCTGGCCTTCCACACTGCATCACCGTAACGGGATCGCGGATCTGGAACGCAAGCCCAGTCTGAACCTGGATTCTTTGCAACGCAGCGTGCATACCGCCTGCAGCGTGGTCCCTCAATTGGCCTCTTTGCCTGTCTTGCGCTCCTGGACCGGGGTGACCTCTTTAGTGTCGGACCAGCTGCCTTTGCTGGGTCAGGTGCCGCACCGCCCCGGTTTGTTCATTGCCACCGGCGGAGCCGCATTCACCCTGGGTTTGACCTACGCCCATTTGCTGGTGGCGCAGATGCTGGGCCAGCCGCCCAGCCTGGATATCTCTGCCTATGATCCTGATCGTTTTAGGAGTTTGACCTTTGCCTGACGCACAACGCTTGCTGCACAAACGCCAGCGCTTCGAGCCTGCCGTGGTGACTATCAATGGTCATGAGACCGCCTGTTATCTTGGTGAAACCGTGGCGACGGTCTTGCTGGCGGCCGGTGTCGGTGCCTTTCGCCGTACCGCCAGTGGCGCGCCCCGTCGTCCGGTGTGCAATATGGGCGTGTGCTTTGACTGCATTGTGACCATTGACGGGGTGCAGGGGCAGCGCAGTTGCATGACCACGGTGCGTAGCGGCATGCAGATCGAGGTAGCCGACCATGTCTGACATTCTGGATTTATTGATTGTGGGGGCAGGTCCGGCAGGACTGTCTGCGGCCCGTATTGCCAGCTCACAGGGTTTAAGCGTGACCGTGGTGGACGAGCAGCCGCGCTTTGGTGGGCAGGTGTTCAGGCAGGCGCCCGAGGAGTTTGCGGCGGCGGATCCGGACTCCATGCACACCTATCCTTTTTCACACAGCTTGTTTGAATGGGCGCGTGGCACCACGGCCGTGCAGTGGCATTTCAGTACCCTGGTGTGGGGGATTTTTGACGACCCGCAGAATGAACATGTGCGTCAGATCGGCACTGCTGGCCCACAGGGTGCTTCCGTGCTGAAAGCTCGCCGGGTGTTGATTGCGACCGGGGCCTATGACTTGCCCGTGGCCTTTCCGGGTTGGACCTTGCCGGGCGTGCTGAGCGCCGGTGGAGTGCAAACCATGATCAAGAGTCAAAGCCTGATGCCGGGACAGCGTTTCCTGCTGGTGGGCGGCCATCCCCTGCTGCTTCTGGTTGCTGAGTTGTTGCTGGATGCCGGTGCACAGATTGCCGAAGTTGCCATTGCCCGCAGCTTGCCGTCCATGAAGGAAATGCTGCGCGCTACGCGTGCCCTGCCAGGACAGTCCAGGCTGGTTAAACAACTGCTGACGATCTTGTTGAAACTGCGTCGTCATGGCGTGCCTTTGCGCTTTGCTACGGGTATAGAGCGTGCTCATGGGGACGAGTCCGTTCAGGCTGCCACGCTATGTAACGTCGGTCAAAACTGGCACGCCATGGCGGGCACACAAAGACGTGTAGAGGCAGATACGGTGGTCGTGGGTTATGGCCTGCTCGCCAGTACGGAATTGGCGCGTCAGGCTGGCTGCGCTGTTCGGTGGGACAGTGCCGCTGGCGGCTGGCTGGTGCAGCATGATGACAGGCTGCGCAGTACCCAGTCAGGCGTGCTGGTTGCTGGAGAGCAGACGGGCATTGCAGGGGCATTCAATGCTCATCTGCAAGGTGAACTAGCCGCGTGGCAATGTGTGCTGGAGTTGCAGCAGCCAGCTGCCGTGACAGAGATAGAAAAAACCATTGCCGACCTGCAACTGCGCCTGGGTCGTAATCGTCGTTTTACCGACACTGTTATTGCCTTGTCGGCCCCCAAGCTGGAGGCACTGACCCAGGCAATCACTCCGGATACGGTGGTGTGCCGCTGCGAGGAAGTCACGGCACAGGAGGTGAATCAGTTTCTGGATGCCCATCCTTATGTGGCGGACATTAACAGCATCAAACTGGCCTGCCGTACCGGAATGGGGATGTGCCAGGGGCGCTATTGCCAACACACCGTGGCGCAGATGCTGGCCAGTCGTTTGGGCAGGGGTATGGATCAAGTGGGAATTTACAAGGCTCAAGCGCCTGTGAAGCCTGTGCCGGTCGCGGTGTTGGCGAATATGAAATAAGCGGCCTGCTTATTTTTCTTGCCGATCCCAGTCATAAGCCAGTGTTTGGCCGGCCTGAAATTGCTGTACGCAGTCCTGGTGGTAGCGGGTATTCATGGATACGGCCTGAGACAGGGCCTCCAGGTTGGACAGTGCTCCATAGTTCATGTCGAAGCTTAGGTTGAGAAGACGTTTGCTCAGTGCCAGGGCTTCGGGTGGACCTTCCAGCAGGCGGCGAGCGAATGCAAGCGTAGCCGTGGGCAAGTGTTCGGAAGGATGGACGGCATGGACCAAGCCCAACCGCCTTGCCTGGGCTGCCGTCAGGCTGCGGCCTGTCAGCAGCAGGTCGCGGGCGACTGACAGGCCCACCATGCGCGGGAGCAGATAGTGCGCGCCAAAATCTGCGACGGCCCCAACGCGGGGGAAAGACATGCGAAAGCGACTGCGTGCACTGCACAGAATGAAATCCGCGTGCAAGGCCAGGCTGAATCCCGCACCGGCTGCAGCCCCGTCTACAGACGCTATCAGCAGTGCATCCAGTTCCAGCAATTGGCGTAGCCAGGAGCTGCTGTGATCCAGCCGCTGGCGTGTGGCCATGGGGGAGCTGGCTTGTGGATCGGCATGCCGTTGTGCCATCTCGTGAATATTGCCGCCCGAACAAAAGGCACCTTCGGAGCCTTGCAGGATCAAGACCCGTATCTGCGGGTTGGCTCGAACCTGCTCCAGCATCCGCATGTAGTCCTTGCGCAGTGACTCGGACATGGCATTGCGGGAGGCAGGATGTTGATGCGTGAAGATGGCGATACCGTCCTCAATATGCAGGCTGGAGACCTCAAGGTGGGCAGACATCAGGGCTCCTTGGGCGTGTACTGAGCCATGCTTTGCAAGCGCGCCCAGGCGGTGTCCATGCCTTTGACCAGGCCCGCCATTTGCTCGGCAATAGTTGTCAATTCCTGAATACCGAAAATGCTTTGGCCTGCAGCCTCGTAAATCAGATCCTGATTGTTGTGCTGATGAACGGAGGCAAATACATCGCCTGTCAGAACCTGTTGCAAGGGCATATTCAAAGGAGTGGGTGCGTCCGCTGCGGCCCAGGCGTCAATCCACTCGCTACGGATGACACGACATGGTTTGCCGCTGTGCGCACGAGAGATGACGGTGTCTTCGCTGTCTCCCTGGATCAAGCGTTGCAGCAGGGCCGGTGGCGTGTGATTTTCCTTGGCGGCCATCCAGAGAGTGCCTAACCAGCCTCCTTGAGCCCCCATCCCTATGCAGCCCAGAATTTGTGCGCCGGTAGCGATACCGCCCGCAGCCAGAACGGGTGTGCTGCCTGCGACGGCAATAATCTGTGGCAACAGCGCCATGGTGCCGATCGGTCCGGTGTGTCCGCCCGCGTCATAGCCTTGGGCTACCAGTACATCTACACCCAGTGCCATGGCCTTGTGGGCGTGGCGTACCGCGCCGACCAGTGACATGGTCACTTTGCCTCGTGCGCGGGCGGCCTGGATCAACTCAGGCCGTATCCCAATGGCGGTGGCGACAGCACTAGCGTTGGAGTTCAGTACGGCTTGGATCTGCGCCTCAAAAAAAGCCTCTGAGCGCACATGGCTGGTAAAGAAGCTGGGCTGTGTGGGTGCTTCTATCTTGAAGCGCTGACGCAGGGACTCCACAAATTCCAGATGCTCATTGGGCAGGCTGGCACGCATGCTTTCGGGGTCTGCCTGGGCGGGGACCTTACTCGGCAGCATCAAGTCGATGCCATAGGGCAGCCCGTTCAGTGCCTGTTCGACCTTGGTGATGATGGCCGGAATGTCGTCCGGTGCATCCCGCCCCAGGCCTAAAACAGGGAACCCCCCTGCCTGGGCAATTGCTACCACCACATCGGGTTCATGAGAAAACCCGAAGATGGGGTGAGCAATATTCAGGGTGTCACACAGGGGAGTACGCAGCAGACTCATATCAATTGTTCTCGATATTGGCTTGCTTGATGACCTGGGCCCATTTGCTCTGTTCAGCGGCAACAAACTCGTCGAACTCCTGGGGCGATTGCGGGTTCAGCTCCATACCCAGCATATTGAATTTCTCCTGTACGTCGGGCATGGCCAGAATGGCCTGCATATCGCTGTAGAGTTGATTCACAATCTCGTCTGGTGTTGCTTTCGGAGCGACCAGGCCAAACCACGTCCCGACGGAGTAGTTGGGCAAATTGGCGGATTCCGCCACGGTGGGCAGGTCGGGCAAGGCTTTGGCGCGCTCGCTGGTGGTCACTGCCAAGGCGCGCAGCTTGCCCGCTTTGACATGTTGCATGGCCAAGGCTGCTGTCAAAGGCATCAGGTCCACACGCCCACCCAGCAGATCGTTCAAGGCATCGCTTTGCCCTTTGTAGGGGATGTGTGTCAGGGGGATCTGAGCTTCTTGAGCCAGCAATTCGCCAGACAAGTGGTTGGATGTGCCTATACCTGCAGTCGAGTATGTCAGTGGTGGATCTTTCTTTTTGGCCAGTTCGATCAGCTGTGCCATGTTCTGTGCCGGCACACTGGGGTGCACCACAATCACATTGGGGACAATCCCAAAGCCAGCAATAGCGCGAAAACTCTCTACCGGGTCCCAGGTGACACGGGGTTGCAAGCTGGTGGTGACGGCATGGCTGGGGCTGACCAGCAGCAAGGTATAGCCATCAGCTGGGGCGCGCGCCGCGTAGTCCGTACCGATAGCGCCTCCCGCGCCGGTGCGGTTTTCCACGATTACCGTTTGTCCGTGCTGCTTGGTTAGTTTTTCCCCCACCAGGCGGGCTACGGAATCCACAATACCGCCGGCCGAAAACGGGACGACGATTTTGATGGGTTTGTCGGGGTAGGTAGCGTGGGCGGCGGCCAATGGGGCTGCCGTGAGCAGGCAGGCAAGGGGCAGGTGCAGGAATCGCATATTGTCTCCGGATTTATTATGGTGTGGGTCTGGCTCGGTGTTCAGGCCTGTGCCAGGGTCTGCTTGGCGATGTTGGCGATATGAATCTGGCTGGTGCCTTCATAAAGACGGAATACACGTACGTCTCGATAAAAGCGTTCAGCAACGTTGTCGGCGATATAGCCGCTGCCACCAAAAAGCTGCACGGCCCGGTCGGCGACGCGACCGCACATCTCAGAGGCGAACAATTTGCACATGGATGCTTCCAGGGTGATGTCCTGGCCAGCGTCCCGTTTGCGGGCAGTCTCCAGGACCAGCGCTCTTGCGGCATAGGCTTCGGTATTGCTTTGGGCAATCATTTGCTGCACCAGCTGGAACTGGGCGATGTCCTGACCGAATTGCTGACGGGTGCGGGCATGGCGCACCATTTCGTCAACCAATCGCAATGCGGGGCCCACGCACAGGCCCGCCAGATTGATGCGCTGCTTGTTCAACGCTTTCATGGCGGTGCGAAAACCCTGCCCTTCCAGGCCGCCGATAATCGCGTCTTTATGGACACGTACCTTGTCCAGCACGACCTCACCCACGGGCGAGCCATGCTGACCCATCTTGCTGTAGGCCAGGGGCGTGTGCAGCCCTGGAGTGCCGCGTTCGATCAGGAAAGCGGAGATGCCGCGAGAGCCTGTGGAGTCGGGGTCGGTGCGGGCAAACACAGTGAACAAATCGGCAATGGGCGCATTGGTGATAAAGCACTTTTTTCCGGTGATTTCGAAGTAGTCCCCGTCCCGTACTGCGACCGTTTTTTGAGCGGTGGCGTCCGAGCCTGCATCGGGCTCTGTCAGCGCAAAGCAGCCGGTTACTTCTCCGGAGGCTAATAGGGGCAGATAGCGCCTCTTTTGGTCTTCAGTTCCATCCACGACCAACGACTCGGACGCGATGCCGGTATTGCCCCCAAAGCGGGCCCGAAAAGCGGCAGATACCTGGGAGACTTCGATATTGACCAAGGCCAACTCTTCGGTTGTCAGACCGGCGCCGCCGTAGGCTTGGGGAATGCTGTGGCCAAACAGCCCAAGCTCTCGCATGCCCTGCACCACGCTTTCGGGGATCTGGTCGTTCTTGTCCACCAGGGCTTCCAATGGCAGGCATTCAGCGTGGAGGAACTCGCGCACTTCATGTAGCAAGGCATCGAGTCGGGCGGCATCACGTATCATGGATTTCTCCGAAAAAAGGGGGTGTCAGTGCAGGCCCTGGGCCAGTTCCAGTTGCAGTACGGCCGACTTCAGCTGTGGCAATACGTCTTGTGTCAGATAGCCTTTGCGCGCCTGATGGGCAGCAATGGTGCAGTTCATGGCGACGGGTGATTCACCGGGTATGCGGCGCACCGGCAATGCGATGGCATGGATATCGACATGCCAGTCACCTTTGGACAGGCAATAGCCTTCACGTTTGTAGCGTTGCTCGTCGTCGGTCCATAGCTTCTGGTGGCTCTCGAAGGCGTGTGGATCGTGAATGCGCAGGTAGTTCAGAATGGCGGTGCGTTCGGCCATGGGATGAGCCAGGATCAAGGCGCGTCCAATAGCGCTGGGCAGCAGCGGGCGTGAAGTGCCTATGTCGGGTAGATGATGGTTGGCCGTATCCGCACGCACCGAGTCGATGTAGATCACATTGCCCCGGTCCCGAATACCCAGGTTGACCGTGCAGCCCGTGCTGCGTGCCAGGGCTTCCATGATGGGTTTGGCCGACTGGCGGATCTGCATGCTGGCCAGTAGCGGATGGCCCAGCGAGAGCACGCCCGGCCCTAGCCGGTACTTCTGGCGCTGCGGGTCCCGATCCAGATAACCGAGCAGGGTCAGGGTGTAGGTCAGGCGGGAAATGGTTGGTTTGGGCAGGCCCGTTCGTTCGGCAATCTCGCGATTGCCCAGCCATGGAGTGTGTACGGTGAAGCAGCGCAATACCTCCATGCCGCGCGCCAGATTCATGGCGAACTGGCGGTCGGACGAGAGGTCATGCGGGTTGACCAAACCGGGCAAAGTAATAGTGTTCACGTGGCAGATTCTCCGAACAGGTGGACTTATGATTCGTTCTCCAAAAGGTGGAGTCAACGATTCGGACAGACTGTTTCGCTGTGCGAAATCCTATATTGCCCGAGTGGATAGGCTGGGTCATAAATGGTGCTCTTCATCACTTTTTGATCCGGACAACCATGAACCAAAATGACTCCCATACCGGCTCGCTTGCTGGGGTGCGTATTCTTGATATGGCCACAGTTCTTGCGGCTCCCAGCGGGGCGACACTGTGTGCGGATCATGGGGCGCAGGTGGTCAAGCTGGAGCTTCCCAATGGCAGTGATGCCTTGCGTCACATGCAGCCGGTCAAGGATGGGCAGCCCTTGTGGTGGAAGGTGGCCAATCGCGGCAAGAAGGGCATCACCCTGGATGTACGCAAGCCACGCGGCAGGGAAATTTTCCTGGAGCTGATTGCGGGTTTTGATGTGCTGGTCGAGAACTTTCGTACCGGCAGCCTGGATCGCTGGGGTTTGGATATCGAGACTTTGCATCGCATCAATCCACGTCTGATCGTGGTGCGTCTGACGGGCTTTGGGCAGACGGGGCCTTATCGCCAGCGGGCCGGCTTTGCGCGGGTATTTGAAGCGATGAGCGGCTTTACCAATTTGACGGGTATGCCCGATGGCCCGCCCTTGCATGGCAATTTCCCCTTTGGGGATTCGATCGCTGGTGTGTTCTGTGCCTTTGCCATTGCTGCGGAAATTGCGCGCTTGCGCGCCGATCCGCAAGCCAGGGGTGTGGAGGTGGATCTGGCCGCTACAGAGGCCCTTTTCCGTCTGTTTGACCCTTTGGCGGTCGAGCATGAACAGTTGGGCCAGGTCCGGCATGCCGTGGGCAACCGTACGACCTATACGGCTCCGTCCAATATGTACTGCAGCCAGGACGGGGTGTATTTCACTGTGGTCGCTTCATCGCAGGCGGTGTATGAGCGGCTTTGTCAGGCGCTCGGGCACCCCGAATGGATAGAGGACCCGCGCTTTGATACTTTGCCTCATCGTGTCCAGCATATGCAGGCGCTCGATAGCGAGTTGGAACGCCGCTTCACCGGGCTGAGTTTTGAACGGGTCAGTGCCCTGCTGGACCAGTTCCAGGTGCCGTTCAGCAAGGTTTACGATATTGAGGACATCAAGGCTGATGCGCATTTTCAGTCGCGGCAGATGATCATTCGTTTGGCCGATCCGGAGTACGGCAGCTTGCCCGCGCCTTGTGTTGTGCCCAGAGTGGTAGGCCGTGCGATGCCCGTGCCTCACACCGGGCCAGCGGTGGGTGAACATAACGCCGAGATTTATGCCTCCTTGGGCTTGGATACCGGGGCCTTGGCCGAACTGCGTGCACAAGGCGTCATTTAAAAAAGGAGTAGGCGATGCATGGCAAGGGCTTTCAGGCCTTAGTAACGCGACAAAACGGCGAGACGGTCAGTAACGCCTTGGAGTGGCGCTCTCCAGTCAGCCTGTCGCCAGGAGAGGTCCGGATACGCACGGCCTATGCCGGTGTGAATTACAAGGATTGTCTGGCTATTCAAGGGCAGGCGCGTATCATTCGGGACTTCCCGCGTGTGGGTGGCATAGAGGCGGTTGGCCAGATTATTGAGTCGGCCAATTCCTCCTTTGCCGTGGGCGATCCGGTTATGGCCCATGGATTTGATATGGGCATTTCCCAGGACGGCGGCTTTGCACAGCAATTGTATGTGTCAGGTGACCATGTGCAGAGAATCCCGTCAGGGCTGTCCTTGCGGGAAGCGGCGGTTTTGGGCGTACCGGGGTTTACGGTGGGTTTGGCCCTGGACAGGTTCGAGGCTCAGGGGTTGACGCCACAATCGGGCCCTGTGGCGGTATCCGGGGCGAATGGCGCGGTAGGCATGTTGACCATTGCTCTATTGGCGCAGGCGGGCTACGAGGTCGTGGCTTTGACACGGCGTACTGAGCTGGCCCCCGCTTTGCAGCAACTGGGCGCCAGCGAGGTGCTGGATACCGCGATCACACAGTCCAATCGTCCTTTGGAGACCGCCCGGTTTGCGGCGGCCATCGACAATGTGGGTGGGGCGGTGCTGTCCTGGCTGCTTCGGTCGATGAGCGACTCTGGTCAGATTGCCTCGGTGGGTAATGCGGCAGGCAATACGTTTGAAGGCAGTGTGTTGCCTTTCTTCGTGCGGCGTGTGCAGATCTTTGGGGTGCTGGCCAATGCGCCGTGGGAGCAACGCTACCGTGTCTGGAATCGATTGGCGACAGAATGGCGTCCCGACTTTGCGCTATTGGAACCGTATGTGCATGTCGTCGAATTGGCGGATGTCCCTGATCTGGTGCAACGCCAATTGGAGGGTGCCGCACATGGTCGCAGTCTGGTCGCCTACGGAGACGTCCTATGAATCAGGTGCTGGCAGGGGTACGGGTTCTGGAGATGGAGGCTATTGGGCCGGTGCCTTGGGCAGGGATGATTCTGGCGGACCTGGGGGCTACCGTGGTTCGTATTGCCAGGCCAGAACCAGCTGATATGGGGATCGTGCGTGATCCTCGTTTTGAAGTCACGACACGAGGCAAACAGCGGGAAACAGTGGATTTGAAGTCTGCTGCCGGACGCGCCAGGGTGCTGGAACTGGCCGCAGAGGCCGATGTGTTGATAGAGGGAATGCGCCCCGGAGTGATGGAACGTCTTGGACTGGGTCCGCAGGATTGCTGGCAACACAATCCGGCACTGGTGTATGGCCGGATTACGGGCTGGGGCCAGTCCGGGCCTTTGGCCAGCACGGTGGGCCATGACATCAACTATCTGGCCTTGAGTGGTGTGTTGCATGCTATCGGCCCGGCAGACGGTGCGCCGGCGGTACCCTTGAACCTGATCGGGGATTTTGGTGCGGGCGGCATGTTGCTGCTGGTCGGCGTTCTGGCCGCTTTAATGCAGGCTCGTAGTACCGGCAAAGGGCAGCTTGTGGATGCCGCCATGGTGGATGGGGCCTTGTTGATGTTAGCCCCGATTTTGGGTCGTTGGCAGGCAGGGCAATGGCAGGATCAGCGTGCCAGCAATCTGCTTGATGGAGGAGCACCCTTCTATTCGACTTACCAGACGGCTGATCATAAAGCAGTGGCGGTGGGTGCGATTGAGCCGCGTTTTTACAAGGCCTTGCTTGACGGTCTTGGTCTGGATTCGGACAGCCTTCCCCAGCAACATGATCAGAGCGCCTGGCCCGTAATGAAAGAACGATTTGCCGAGATTTTCGGGCGATATCCCAGGGCTCATTGGGAAGCGGTGTTTGCCGGGACAGAAGCGTGCGTGACACCGGTACTTTCCTTGGCGGAAACCGTGACACATCCTCACTTTGTCGAGCGTGGCAGTTTTGTACGTTCGGATGGGGTGGTCCAGCCGGCTGCGGCTCCCCGGTTTTCCTGCTGACAGACCAGAAATAGTTGTCGTAAAAAAAAGCCCCTGAACAAGGGGCGTTTTTTGTGGCTTTGCCTGGATTCAGACCGGTTGTTCCAATATCTCCTGCAGGCGGGTCAGCAGCTTGTCGCTGGCGTTGTGCATATGCCGTTCGCAGATGGCAAGGGCGCCCGCTTCGTCGCCCGACGCAATGGCCGCAGCCAGTTCTTCATGTTCGTCCCAGATGGACAGACGCTGTTCTGCCGATTGCAGTACCGCCCCCATGACACGCCGCAGGTGTACCCAATGAACCTGTGCACTCTCGGCGATCATGGGGTTGCCCGACGCTTCGTAAATTGCTTTGTGAAAGGCTTCGTCGGCTTCGATCATGGCGCGTACGTCATGACCACGAGCAACCTTGCGGCCCAGACGGATCAGGTCCGGGTCCAGTACGGCACTTTGACGTGCCGCCAGCTTGGTTGCCAACGCTTCCAAGGCACCCCGCACCTGGTACAGATGCCCGATATGTTCCAGATCCAGCGGGGCCACCATGACGCCCCGCCCTTCGGCGTCTTGCAGCAATCCATCTTTCTTCAGGAGCTGGATGGCTTGCAGCACAGGCGAGCGTGACACTTTGAGCTGCTCGGCAATGTCTTCCTGAGTGATTCGCGAGCCGGGGGCCAGGGAGCCGTCGCTGATGGCATCGAGCAGGATGCGGTAGACCTCGTCTACATAGTGTGGACGGGCCTGCAACTTACCGGAAAGCTTGGCATGCATGAGGTCTGGAACTCCGCTACAAACAAAAAACAAGTTAAGGCCGCAGCCTGACTGCGGCCCTGGGTTTACATCAGGGCGTGGTCCGCATGGATTGCAAGAGCGCCGCCATGGGGTCCTGGTCTGACGTCGCTTGTACCTCGAACGGGTTGCTTAGCGGGTCGTCTGCCTGTATTGCTCCTGGGCTGAGCATGGGGGCGGGACGGTTCAGCTGGAGCAGGATTTCTTCATCGCTCAGGCTGACTGTTTTGTGCAAGCCTCCCGTTACCAGTTGCGGATAGGCAATCACAATACCCACCACCAGCAATTGTAGTACGACGAAGTAGGCTGAGCCCTTCCAGATCTGCTGGGTACGAACCCTTGGAATAGTTTGCTGGCTAACGGAATCTACATAGTCGGATCGGGGTGCCACGCTGCGCAAATACAACAAGGCAAAACCGAACGGGGGTGTCAGAAAGGATGTCTGCAGGACCAGAGCAATCACGATACCGAACCAGATCAGATCAATGCCCAGGCTGTTGGCGACGGGTGCCAGTAAGGGCACCACAATGAATGCAATTTCAAAAAAGTCCAGGAACATGCCCAGCACAAAGATGATGGCGCTGACGGCAATGACAAAACCCAGTTCGCCGCCGGGAATGGCATCAAACAGGTGCTCTACCCACAGGTGGCCGTCTGCGGCACTGAATGTGAAGCTGAAGACGGTGGAGCCGATCAGGATGAACATCACGAAAATAGCCAGCTTGGCGGTATTTTCCAGAGCTTGATTGAGCAAGGACCAGTTCAGGCGTTTGCGTATCAAGGCCAGTATCAGCGCGCCAATCGCACCCATGGCCCCGCCTTCTGTTGGTGTAGCAATTCCCATGAATATGGTGCCAAGGACCAGAAAGATCAGGATGACTGGCGGGATCAGGGCGAAGACAAAGCGTTCGGCCAGTTGCGAGAGCAGTCCCCAGCCTGTCACGCGATTTACCGTCGCAAACAGCAGCGCACTCATGGAGGCGACAACCAGGGCGGTGATGGCCACTTGATCCGTGGGGGCCTGAGCCGGCTGGGAAAAGACCTGGGCCATCACTTCGTTGTGCAGGCCTGCCCATGTAAACCCGATGAAGGCGCATAGCAGGACCAACATGCCCAGCGACCGTCGTCCGCTTGCACCAGTGGCTGTCACCTGACTTCTGGCCTGTTCTGGCAGTGCTGGCATCCAGGAGGGGCGGAACAAGGCCAGAACAATGACGAACGTAATGTAGATCACCAGCAGCAAGAGACCAGGGCCCAGTGCTGCTGCGTACATGTCTCCGACTGAGCGGCCCAATTGATCGGCCATCACAATCAGGACCAGAGACGGCGGCAACGCCTGTACCAGAGCACCTGAGGCGGTGATGACGCCCGTAGCAATTTCCGGTTTGTAGCCGTAGCGCAGCATGACGGGCAAGGAGATCAGGCCCATGGAGATCACTACCGCCGATGTGACGCCGGTGGAGGCGGCCAGAAGGGCCCCTACCAGGACAACCGAAACGGCCAGGCCACCACGGACAGCACCAAAGAGCTGGCCCATGGTTTCAAGCAGGTCTTCTGCCATGCCCGACCGTTCCAGGATGATGCCCATTAGCGTGAAAAAGGGGATGGCCAGCATGGTTTCGTTTTGCATGATGCCAAAGATGCGCAGCGGCAAAACCTGGAACAGATTGGTCGGAAACAGGTCCAGTGCAATGCCTAGTACGCCAAATACCAGGCCGGTGGCGGCCAGCCCGAAGGCTACAGGAAAGCCGGTCAGCAAGAGCACGATCAGGCTCAGGAACATGATGGGGACGAAGTAGTCCGTGATAAAGGTGGCAATCATCGTGCACCCTCCTGTGCGGTCGATAGCGCTTGGGCGGGCACCTGAATAGGCGTGTCCTGGGCATTATCTTCAGCAATGCAGTCCGGCCCTTTGCCTGTCAGGAACAGGATACGTTTGACCAGCTCGGCCAAGCCCTGAAGCAACAGCAGGCTAAAGCCGGCAGGAATCAGCAGATAGGCGGGCCAGCGCACCAGCCCGCCAGCATTGCCGGACATTTCACCCGAATGCCAGGCGGCGGTGAAAAACCCCCAGCTCAGGTTGATGACAAAAATACAGAACGGGATCAGGACGACAACAATCCCGGCGATGTCGACCAGGTTGCGTCCCCGCGCCCCCAGGCGGGTGGAAACAAAGTCGATACGAACATGGCTGTTATGCAGAAATGCGTAGCCTCCTCCCAAGAGAAAGACAGCCGCATACAGGTACCACTGAGCTTCCAGCATGCCGTTGGAGCTCAGGTCAAAGGCCTTGCGAGTGATGGCGTTGCTGGCGCTCAGAATGGTGGTGGCCAGCAATAGCCATTTGATGATGAATCCGATACAGCGGTTCAGGTGGTCTATTCCCCCCACCATGGTTTTCAATGCAGTCATTTTTGTCTCCGCGAATATTGTTGTGTTCGTCGTTGTGCTGCCGGGGAGTATTTGATGGCGGCCGTGTGCCAGCCGCGTTGTAGCAGGTGCTGTGGTGACTCCTTGGGCCATGAGCGTGCCCGAAGTAAATGGGGTGTGCCCTGGCGGGAGCCAGGACCAGGAGATGGCTTTACAGGTCCAGAACCAGTACGCCCGAGCGTGCGCGCGAAACGCAGGCGGTCAGGCAATGGCTTTGCTCGTCGGGACTGAGGATGTAGTCCTGGTGATCAACATCCCCTTGCAGGTAGTTGACGCGGCATGTGCCACACAGGCCCGATACGCAGGAGGTGGCAATAGGCACACCGGCTTGCGTCAAGGCATCGCTCAGGGATTGATCGGGAGCAACCTCAATGCACTGGCCGGTACTGGCAATTTGCGCCACGAAGGCACCGGGAGGCAGGGTATTGGCATTAGGGGCAGGTTCAGGCGCCTTGAAGTGTTCGCAATGCACGGAACCGGCAGGCCAGTGCGAGCTGGCCTGCGCACAGGCTTGCATGAAGCCGGCTGGGCCGCAGTAATACACGTGGGTGCCTTCAGCTGCATTGGCAAGCAAGTCTTGCAGGTTCAGACCTTGTGCGGGATTGCCGTTGTCCAGATGCAGATGCAGGCGGCCTTGCTCTTGCCATGTGAGCAGTTCGGAGCCAAAGGCGGCCGTATCGTGGCTGCGAGTGCAGTAATGCAATTCAAAGGGCTGGCCCTGCGATTCCAGAAAGTGGGCCATCGCCTTGATGGGGGTGATGCCTATCCCCCCGGCCAACAAGATGGAGCGGCGTGCGTTCGGGTCCAGTCGGAAATGATTTCGGGGCGTGCTGACGGTGACTTGCTGCTGGACCTGCAAGGCGTCGTGCAAGGTGCGTGAACCGCCTCGTCCATTGACATCGCGCAGGACAGCAATGACGTAACGATGACGCTCATGAGGCGGGTTGCACAGCGAGTATTGGCGGATCAGGCCGGGTTGAATATGTACGTCTATATGGGCACCGGCCTCGAAGGCGGGCAACTCGCCACCCTGAGGACAGCTGAGTTCATAAGAATTGATGCCTTGTGCTTCGTAGCGGATTTGCCGGATCCGCAGTGACAGCAGCCCGTCCGGGTTGGTAGCCGCCTGGACGGGAGTGGCGGGTTCTGCAATGGCGTTCATGGCGCTCTCCGTATGGGGCACCCGCCCCTTTGGAGCGGGTGCGACAGGCGATCAGGATTCAGCCGCAACAGCGCTGAGCGATTGTTGAAGTTCCTGCATGCTCTGTTTGACGAAAGCCTCGCGCTCCGAGCCTTTCAGATTGTCGGCCGAGGTCAGGATGCGCACGATTTCGCGCGTGGCATGTCGGCGGCGTGCGACTTCCTGGGCCAAATCCTCGGACTCGGGAATCGCCAGGACATTGCCCGAGCAATAGCTGTTGGGGGCGCCACCACAATCTTTCAGCCATTGGGCAAAGCCTTCCGGGGTCGCGGCAGGGTTGGAGCCACGCAAGGCATCG
The DNA here is from genome assembly GCF_031844565.1 of Alcaligenes sp. AB3. Lineage (NCBI taxonomy): Bacteria > Pseudomonadati > Pseudomonadota > Betaproteobacteria > Burkholderiales > Alcaligenaceae > Alcaligenes > Alcaligenes sp. AB3. The sequence continues at coordinate 58,934 of NZ_JAUZVM010000005.1, read as the reverse complement.
CGCAACATCTTGCGGAACATGTACAGCCCGGCGTCGAACTTGGTCGGGTTCTCCAGAGCATGGACGGCAATCGGGCGTTGGCTGATGATGGCCTCGTAATCGCCTGGTGCCTGTTGGCATTCCTTGTAGTTGTGGCGGGCACGATGGTCGGACGGGATGGGTGGCAGATCTTCCAGCTTGTATTGTCCAAAGCGCTCGGGACGGCGCATGGCAACCTGCCCTTCCAGAAAGTCGATGGTCTCGTAGCCCACCATCTCCTTGTTCCCCACTCCGCGTGTATCAATGCCAGGACCCATGACGCGCCAGCCAATCATCTTGCTGTTCTGGTCGTCCACGGGAACGGTCCAGCGCACGATGTGAAAGCGGCTGAAAAACTTTTGCTGGGCACCGTCTTCGGAGGTGTAGGCATGCAGGCTCAGATTGGGCAGGACCTGGTGCTGAACACGGATAAACAGATTGTCCTTGCTGGCACGACGCGCACCCGCGCAGGCCAGGCTGCGGCCATTATGTACAGGGATGAACTGCATGTCGGGCGCCACTTCCATGGAGGCCGCGCCTACTTCGTCAAAGGTGGTGCCCTGGTAGTTGCCGCCTACCACGTTCTTGGCGGCGTGCAAGGCAGTGGGGTGGAAGTTGTCAGCAGCATTGTCTTGCACTTGCAGCCAGTTGCAGTGCTGGAAGTTGCTGAAAGCCACCAGTTCATCGCCGGGCATGACGGTGAAGTTTTCCTCCCATTCGGGGAAAGGAGGTTCGGCATCGGGCGGGCCCATATAGGCAAAAATCAGGCCATGGCGCTCGAAGGCCTTGTAAGCACCCTGACGGATGGAGCAGGCGTATTTTTCGCCCTCGGCCTCTTCGCCTTTGGGGTAAGGGACATGCAGACAGGTTCCGTCTACGTCGAACACCATGCCGTGATAGCAGCACATAATGCCCTTTTCCTGGATGGCACCGTATTCCAGGGAGGCGCCACGGTGGGCGCAGTGGGCGTGCAGCAGGCCGATCTGGCCGCTTTTGTCGCGAAAGGCGACCAGCTCTTCCCCCATGATTTTCAGAAAACGCGGGGTGTCAGTCAGTTCCGCGGCCATGCAGACGGGATGCCAGAAACGGCGCATGTACTCGCCCATGGGCGTGCCTGGGCCGACTTCGGTCAACTCAGGGTCGTGATCAGGAATGCGGTTGGTGTAATAGCCGCCGTAGGGAATCAGTTTCTTTTCGGTCATGTCGTCCTCGTGTACAGATCAATGGTGGAAAGGGTCAGGCTACTTTTCGGTCGACCAGCGCCTGGGCGCTGATCCAGGGCATCATGGCGCGCAGCTGCTCGCCGACGATTTCAAGGCGGTGGCGTTGGTTCAGGCGTCGATGGGCATTCAAGGAAGGTTGGCCGGCACGGCTTTCCAGGATGAAATTCTTGGCATAGGTGCCGTCCTGGATGTCGCGCAGCAAGGCTTTCATGGCCTGGCGTGTGTCTTCGGTCACGATGCGTGGACCGGCCTGGTATTCGCCAAACTCGGCATTGTTGGAGATGCTGTAGTTCAGGTTGGCGATGCCACCCTCGTACAGAAGGTCCACAATCAGCTTGAGTTCATGCAGGCATTCGAAATAGGCCATTTCTTCGGCATAGCCCGCCTCGACCAAGGTTTCGAAGCCACACTTGACCAGATCCACCATGCCGCCACAGAGCACCGCCTGCTCGCCAAACAAATCCGTTTCGGTTTCTTCACGAAAATCGGTTTCGATGACGCCGGAGCGTCCGCCGCCATTGGCGATGGCGTAGGACAAGGCCAAGTCACGAGCCTGACCGGAACGGTCGGCATGAATGGCGATCAGGTGGGGAACCCCGCCGCCTTCTACATAGGTGGAGCGCACCGTGTGGCCGGGTGCCTTGGGGGCGACCATGATGATGTCCAGATCGTCGCGGGGCTGGATCTGACCGTAATGGATGTTGAAACCGTGGGCAAAGCCCAGTGTGGCGCCGGGGCGGATATGGGGAGCGACTTCCTGCTCGTAGACGCGGGCAATGTCCTCGTCAGGCAGCAGCATCATCACGATGTCGGCTTGTTGCACGGCAGACGCGATGTCTGCCACAGCCAGACGGGCAATGGCAGCCTTTTGACGCGAGGCACTGTTGGGGCGCAAACCCACGACCACTTCCACGCCAGAATCACGCAGATTCAATGCGTGAGCATGGCCTTGAGAGCCGTAGCCGATGATGGCAACCCGGCGTTGCTGCACCAGGGCCAGATCGCCGTCCTTGTCATAAAACACCTTCATACTGCCTCCTTTTTGTGAGTTCTGTGTTCTGTATACAGAGTTCAGTATTGTGGGGAGATATTCGAGGTGTCAAGGAAAAATTGGCAGGTCGGGGGAAATCCCTAGAACAGAAATTTTGCTTAGCGCATCGGGGTCAGGCTGGCCTCGCGAAGCAGCCATTCACGCAGGTGTTCAACGCGTTTGAGCGTGTCGCGGTGGTTGCGGTAGTAGAGAAAATGCATCTCGCGTTGCAGGCTGCGACCATTGGGGGCGGGCAAGACGATCAGTTCCCGATTGTCCAGTTCGCGTTCGGCAAAGCGCTGTGTTTCCAGGCAGACACCCAACTGATCCACCGCTGCTGCAACTGCCATGGCTCCGCGGTCAAAGGACAGACGTGGACCGGGGGAAGCGGCCATGCCATTGCTGCCAAACCAGTCGGCCCAGCTGACCGGACTGATGGTGGAATCGATCAAGGGCAAATGCAGGTACCAGGGCTGATGCAGAGCCAGGCTGGCATAGAGTTTGGGTGAGCATAAAGGCAATAGGGGTTCAGGATGCAGCGACTCCACCACCAGCCGGGGATCGTGGCTGGGGGCGTGTCCATAGCTGATCACGCAGTCAATGTCGGTGGCCTGGTGCAGATCGGGCGGCGTGGCATCCGTGCGCAAATGGATAGCCAGTCCGGGGTGATCCCGCATGAAGGCATGTAGACGTGGTCCCAGCCACTTCACCGCCAGGCTAGGAGCGCAATGCACGGTCAAGGCGTGCGTACCCCCGCCCTCGCCCTGTGTGTCCTCGCAAAGCCGGGCCAGCTTGTCCAGCAAGGGCGTCAGTTCTCGATAGAACTCCTGGCCCCGGCTGTTCAAGCTGACACGCCGGTTGTGACGGACGAACAGGCTGCGTCCCAGATGGGTTTCCAGGCTTTTGACCTGATGGCTGATCGCAGAAGGAGTCAGGTGCAGCTCATCGGCTGCCAGGCTGAAACTCTCCAGCCGGGCGGCCGATTCAAAGGCTCGTAGCCAGGCGAAATTAGGGATGGCTCGCATGAGGGTGCCTTAAACAGATGAATATTTTTAATCAATAGCTGAAAAAGCTTCGTTTGTCATTCATGGTTTTCGACCTCTACCATGGTTTTACGTTTCACCCGTACGCTGCGCTGGATGGGCTGGCGTGCGGGCAACGCAACATCTTGCCGAACCCGAAGGAGACCTTCCCATGAACGCTAAACCCGATATCAAAGAAATTTTGGCCATGACGGGCCGAAAGTCGATTTATCAGCCCGAACAGCAAGGCCTGATCTACCCGGAAGAGCCCCAGTTTGATTCTTTTGAAGAAGCGCGCACGCATTTGAAGCAGCGCCTGGTGGCCGCCTGCCGTGCCTTTGCCCTGCATGGTCTGGACTATGGCTTTGCAGGCCATCTGACCATTCGCGATCCCGAGCATCCCAGCCTGTACTGGACCAATCCCATGGCCGTGCACTTTGCTGACGTGAAGGTTTCGAACCTGATCCTGGCTGACCATGAAGGCAAGGTGGTGGAAGGGGATTACGCTCTGAACCGCGCAGGTTTCGTACTGCATGCCGCCGTGCACGAGGCTCATCCTGACATTGTGGCGATGTGTCATGCGCATACCGTCTATGGCACTGCCTTCGCTTCGTTGGGTCAGGAAATTCTGCCCATTACGCAGGATGCTGCCGCCTTTTTTGAAGACCATGTCGTCATTCGCGAAGAAGCCGGTCAGGTGGCGGTGGAAACCAAGGCTGGTCACAAAGTGGCTAATGCCTTTGCTGGCGTCAAGGCGGCCATCCACCAGAACCATGGCTTGCTGACGGCCAGCCGCCACAGCATTGAAGCCGCCGCTTTCTGGTTCATTGCGCTGGAACGCTGCTGCCAGCAGCAATTGATGATCGCTGCAACCGGCATGACGCCCACATTGGTGACCCCCGAACGTGCCCGTTACAGCCGTGAGCATGTAGGGAGCGAATACATTGGCTGGCTGCACTTTCAACCGATTTGGGAAAACCTGTTGCGCACCCAGCCCGATATGTTTGATTGATCCGTCCCGCAGGCAGCTCGATCCGTTGGGGGCAAGCTGCTGACTTTGCATAAATAAAACGAGGAGACACAAGCGTGGAACGACGAGCAATGCTGAAACTGACCGGCCTGGCCGGCATTGTGGCCAGTGGCATGGCCCCTGCGGTCGTCAAGGCGCAAGAGAATTTGCGCTGGCGACTGGCATCCAGCTTCCCCAAGAACCTGGATACGATTTATGGCGGTGGGGAAGTCTTTGCGCAGAAAGTGCGTGAGCTTAGCGATGGCAAGTTCAATATCTCCGTGCATGCGGGCGGGGAACTGATGCCGGCCATGGGTGTGGTCGATGCGCTGGAACAGAACTCGGTGGAAGCGGCTCACACGGCGCCCTACTATTTCTTTGGCAAGAATGAAGCGTTTGCCTTGAGCTGTGCCATTCCATTTGGCATGAACTCTCGCCAGCTGACGGCCTGGATGTACCACGGCAATGGCTTGAAGCTGACGCGCGACTTTTATGCCAACTACAACATCGTCAACTTCCCCTGTGGCAACAGCGGTGTGCAGATGGGCGGCTGGTTTCGCAAGCAGATCAATACCCCGGAGGATATACGGGGCCTGAAGATCCGGATTGGTGGTTTGCCCGGTAAAGTCATCGAGAAGCTGGGTGGCATTCCACAAAATATCGCCGGTGGCGAGGTGTACCAGGCACTGGAAAAAGGCGTTATTGATGCCGCCGAGTGGGTGGGACCCTATGACGACTTGCGACTGGGCTTTCACAAAGTCGCGCCCTATTACTATTACCCAGGATGGTGGGAAGGTTCAGTAGGGCTGGATCTGCTGGTCAACAAGAAAGCGTATGACGGTTTGTCGCAGCACTACAAAGATATTGTCTCGGCAGCCAGCACGTATGCGCATCTGGATATGCAGGCCAAATACGATGCCCGCAACCCAGGTGCCTTGAAAGAACTGGTCGGTCAGGGAGCCAAGGTCTTGCCTTTCTCCAAGGAAGTGCTGGATGCCTCATTCAAGGCGAGTGAGGAACTGTATGCCGAACTGAATGCAAGCAATCCGCAATGGCGAACGATTTATGCGGATTATCGGGCGTTCCAAAAGGACGAGCTGCTGTGGTTCCGCTTCGCGGAAGCTCGCTTTGATCAGTACATGCAGTCCGTGTCTTTATGAATGACTGGTAGGAGTGGCAGGACCTCAAGGCCGCTTTCTGTCAGGGAAAGCGGCCTTTTTATGTCTGCCAGCAGGTAGTTTCAACCCGGCTATCTAGCGAAATACATGCCCTGGCCATGACTTTTCCATATAAATATATAGACTAAAGTCCGTACAAATAAACCGACAACCCACGTCGGTGTTTTCCCTTAAATTGGTGCGTATCCCCCTGTAGGTGCTGGTTATAAGGTCATTATCAATCCATATTTCCATAGACAAGTATCGGCTCCTTATTATATTGTTCGTATCAAACAACAATTATGTCCGGTCAATTAATAGGAGCAGGTCCATGAAAAACGGGATACGGAGTGTACTGGCAGCAGCAGGGATGGTGGCCGCGCTGGGCGCGCAGGCTCAAACGCTCAAGCTGGGTGTGGTAGGAGGCATGACAGGTCCAGGCGCGCCCTGGGGTCTGGCTATTGATGGTGGCGTGAAAATCGCCGTGGATGAAATCAATCAGGCCGGCGGCCTGGAAGTGGGCGACAAGAAGTACAAGGTTGAAGTGCTGACCTACGACGACCACTACAAGGCAGCGGATGCAGTAACCGCCACCAACCGTCTGATCGATCAGGATGAAGTGAAATACATCATCGGCCCGATTGGCTCGGCTTCGGTCATGGCCATGAAGCCGATTACCGAGCGCAACAAGGTCATCATGCTGTCCAACAGCTACTCGACCGAAGTGCTGGATGCGAATACGCAATACATGTTCCGCGTGCTGCCTACGCAGTACGAATACAACCGTCAGCTGATCGGCTGGTTGAAGCAGGAACGCCCCGAGCTGAAGCGTCTGGCGATCCTGTCGCCTAACGATGCAACCGGCTGGAGTACGCAAAAGATCCAGACCGCTGCATACAAGGACGCCGGTTACGACGTGGCTGAAACCAAGTTCTTCGAGCGCTCGCAAAACGATTTCCGCACCTTGCTGACCAGCATTCTGGCCAAGAACGTGGACTTCATCGAACTGGATACGGTGCCACCCGGCCCGGCCGGTATTGTGATACGTCAGGCACGTGAAATGGGCTTCAAAGGCCAGTTCACCAAGTTTGGCGGCAATAACGTGGCTGAAACCGTGAAGTCTGCCGGTGCGGACAATGCGGAAGGGACCTTGGTGTATTTGTCTGCCGATCCGTCCAGCGAACCCTACCAGAAGCTGAGCCAGGCTTACGCCAAGGTCCACAGCAACAGCATGGATGACTTCGTTTTCTACTTCTACGATGCCACCCGCCTGCTGTTCAAGGCCATTAACGAAGCTGGCACCGTGGACGATACCGATGCCGTGCGTGCCCGCATTGAAGCCAATAGCAGCTTTGATGGTATTCAAGGCGCGATTGTGTGGGGCGGCAAGGATGTCTATGGCGTGAACCACCAGATCGCCACCCCGGCCTACCTGGGTGTGATCGAGGGCGGCAAGGCCAAGGTCATCAACAAGTTCGACGCCCGCTAATTACCGGTTTTGTTTCAGTACGCACTCCGCCACGGCGGTGGAGTGCACCTTGATACGGTTAGCAATTATGCAGATCGCAATGCAAATCGCCATCATCGCCCTGATGTCCACTTTCGTGTACGCCCTGGTAGCCCTGGGTTTCACGCTGGTGTTTGGCATCTTGCGGGTGGTGAACTTCGCTCACGGCGAGTTTTACATGCTGGGCGCTTACGCCATGTATGTGTTTTATGGTCAGTTTGGCTGGCCCTACCTGCCCTCTATCGCGGCCGCTGCCGTGCTGGTGGGGTTCCTGGGTTTACTGGCTGAACGTGGCCTGTTCCGTCGCTTTGTGGGCGACGAGATGGGCGGCATGATCATGTCCCTGGCTTTGGCGATTACCTTGCAGGCCGGGATCTCGCTGTTGTTCTCGGTGGACGAGCAATCGGTACGCCGTCCGGTGGAAGGTGCCTGGCAAATTGGCCAAGCCTTTTTCGCCAAGGATCAATTGCTGATCGTGGGCATGAGTGTGCTGGCGCTGGCTGCCTTCTATTTTCTGATCGAGCGTACCCGTATCGGCATGACGATACGTGCGGTGGCGCAGGACCGGGAAGTGGCACGTCTGCAAGGCGTCAGTTCCTGGAAGATCATGGCCTTCACCTTTGCCTTGAGCTGCGGCCTGGCTGGTTTGTCGGGTGCCCTGATGGCGCCGGTTTACACCGTGCACCCCTATATGGGCGAAGCCGTGGTGGTGAAAGCCTTCATTATTGTGGTTCTGGGTGGCCTGGGCAGCTTGCCCGGTGCAGTGGTTGCCGCCCTGATTCTGAGTGTCACCGAGGCCGTGGCGTCGACCTTCTATAACGCGACCGTGGCCACCATGTTGTCCTTCCTGATCGTGATGGCCGTGTTGCTGGTCAAACCCAGCGGTTTGATGGGGAAATCGTCATGAGCGCGATCAAAACTGCTTCGTTCTATCCGCGCGATGGCGCCCTGCAATGGGTCTGGCATGCCGTCGTGGTCGCGGTGCTGCTGGGCTGGCCCGTGTGGGCCGGACAGCCTCGCTTTGCCCTGCATCTGGCCATCATGGTGTCGCTGTACGCCTGCCTGGCCATGAGCATGAATCTGGTTTTGCGCATCGGCCAGCTCTCGCTGGCGCATGGCGCCTTGTTCGGGCTGGGGGCGTATGCCTCGGCCATTTTGAGTCGAGATTATGGCTGGTCCTTTCCAGCCGCGTTTTTGGGCGCCGGAGTACTGACGGCAGCATTAGCTGTGATCACCGGCCCTGTTTTTATGCGTATCAAGGGCGTGCATTTCGCGCTCTTGACCTTCGCCCTGGGCGAAGCCGTGGTGCTGTGCTTTATCGAGTTCCACGAACTGTTTGGCGGCAATAACGGCTTTGGGCAGATTCCGTCCCTGCAAGCCAGCTTGCCGATTCCTGAAGGGCGTTACGGCGTTTATCTGGTGACGGTCAGCTTTGCCTTGGTGGTGTATTTCGTGCTGCGGGCCTTGTACCGCCGCGAATGGGGCATGGTGGCGGACTCTTTGCATCAGAACGAGCAACTGGTGCGTTCCGGTGGTTTGAATGTGCTGCGCTTTCGGGTCAGTGTGTTTGTCCTTAGCGCCCTGATTGCCGGCTGGACAGGCAGCTTGTATGCCCATTACCAAGGCTATATCTCGCCTGATTCCTTCGGTTTCTGGACAGCGGTAAATGCCGTCATCATGAATGTGCTGGGTGGTGTGGGTGCCCTGGCTGGTGCCGTGGTGGGGGCCGCAATCCTGATCCCCCTGCCCGAATTGCTGCGCGACTTGCAGCAGTATCAGCGCCTGATCTATGGCCTGACTTTGATTTTGCTGCTCTTGTTCATGCCGCAAGGTTTGGCGGGTCTGTGGCGTAAGTGGCGCGGCGCGCGCAAGGAGGCAGCATGAGCGTGCAATTGAATGTTCAGGGTCTTAGCCGACATTTTGGTGGGATCCGTGCGGTGGACGAGGTGTCCTTCAGCACGGCCCCCGGCCAGATTACCGGCGTGATCGGCCCCAACGGTGCCGGTAAAACCACGCTGTTCAATCTGATTGCCGGTACGACCAAGCCCAGCGCGGGTGCTGTCACCATGGATGGTGCCGCGATTACGGGTCGCCCGGCCGCGTCCCTGGCGCGTCAGGGTCTGGTGCGTACCTTCCAGATGACGCATGTATTTGCAGGCCATACGCTATTTGAAAACCTGTATCGCGCGGCTCTGTTTCGTCAGTTTCCTTCGCCCTGGTCGCTGTTCAACCCTTGGGGTGTGCGTCGTGGCCGCGAAGAGGCCGCGCGGCAGGCTGAACAAGCCTTGGCCTTGATTGGGCTGGAGTCTGTAGCCGATGAGCAGGCCGATTCGTTGGCCTACGGTTTGCAGAAGATTTTGGGTGTGGGCATGGCCCTGACAGCCATGCCCCGCCTTCTTTTAATGGATGAGCCCGCTGCTGGCCTGAACCCGGTGGAAACCGTGGCCATGGCCGATCTGATCGAACGCATTCACGCCAGTGGCATTGATGTGGTGGTGGTCGAGCACGATATGGGTCTGGTGATGCGCCTGTGCCAAAAGCTGGTGGTGCTGGTCAATGGTCGTTTGCTGGCCGAAGGCCCGACCGCACAAGTGCGCCAGGACCCGCGGGTGATTGAAGCCTATCTGGGTGCGGATCTGGACAAGGAACCTGGGCTGGAGCCAGCAGTGGAAGCCCGCGCTGCGCAAAACGGGACGGGACACTCGGCTTCGGTCGCTACAGCTGGTCAGGGAGCTGCCAAGGTCAGCAAGCCTGCGCCCATGCTGGAAATCAAGGACTTGAGCGTGTCCTATGGCGCAGTACGGGCCTTGGACAAGGTCAGTTTTGCGGTGGAAGAAGCCAGTGTGTGCGCCGTGATCGGAGCCAATGGCGCGGGTAAATCGACCCTGATGAAAGCCATTAGCGGTCTGGTACCGGTTGCCGGGGGAGAAATCCTGCTGGAAGGCCAGCCTATCCAGAACCTGAGCGCAGAGCGCCGTGTGAATCTGGGCATCGCGCTGTCGCCTGAAGGTCGTCGCCTGTTCCCCGAACTGACGGTGCGCGAGAACCTCTTGATGGGGGCGTATCTGCGTCGCGATCATGTCGACATTACGGTGGATCTGGAGCGTATTTATGGCTACTTTCCGCGCCTGTTGGAGCGCGAGCAAAGCCAGGGTCGTCATCTCTCGGGCGGCGAGCAGCAAATGTGCGCGATTGGCCGTGCCCTGATGTCCCGGCCTCGTCTGCTCTTGCTGGATGAACCCTCTTTGGGGCTGGCCCCGGCGGTCACTTTGGAAGTGGCGCGCGCAATTCGCCAGATCAGCCAGGACGGCACCACGATTGTGCTGGTGGAGCAAAACGCCAGACTGGCCTTGAAGTTGTCCAAGCATGCTGTGGTGCTGGAAACCGGGCGTTTGAGCCTGGCAGGCGACAGTAAGGAAATCATGAATAACCCACAGATTGCAGCGGCCTATCTGGGCCATGCCGCAGAGGCTTCGCATCATGCCTAATATTTACCAGGTCGCCATGTTTAATGCCGAACGCTACCCCGACAAGGTAGCGGTCTCGGACGAACGCCAGGCCCTGTCCTTTGGCCAGTTCTGCGCCCGTGCGCGCGCCTTGTCGGCCTATTTGAAAGGTTTGGGTGTACAGCCAGGGGATCGGGTGGCCATCATGACGCCCAATTCCATCGATTATCTGGCCTTGCTGCATGCCACGGCCGTAGGCGGTTTTTCTCTGGTGCCGGTGAACACCCGTTACGGCGCTGCCGAACTGCGTTACTTGCTGGACGATGCCCAGCCTACCGTGTGCATTGTGGACCCGGCCTACCGTCCCTTGCGCGAGCAGATCGAGTCTGAAGGCGGCTTGAACAGCGCCGTGCAGTGGCTGGAACACCTGCCTGAGTCCTTGCCCGATCACCGTGCGGATGATCCGGTGCAGCATCGTTTTGGACGTGTGGGGGATGAGGATGTTGCCATTATCATGTACACCTCGGGTACGACCTCAGCCCCCAAGGGGGCCATGCTGACACATGGCAATCTGTCGGCCAATGCGGTGAACTACATCATGGAGCTGGGCATTGATGCCAACAGCCGCTCCTTGCTGGCGACACCCTTGTTTCACATTGGCGGTTTCGGGGTGGTGAATGGCCCCATTCTGTATGCCGGTGGCAGCTTGCATGTGGTGCCGCGTTTCGAGGCCGATGCGGTCATGGACGCGCTGCGTCTGTACCAGCCTACGCATGTGTTTTTGTTGTCCGCCATGTGGGTGGGCTTGACCGATCACCCAGAGTTCAAAGCGCTGTCCCTGCCCGGTGCCCAGTTTGTGCAAACTGCGGCTGCGCCTTTGGGCCAGTGGCGTCAGGATTTGATCCGTACCGTGTTTCCCAACGCTGAATTCAGCTGGGGCTTTGGCATGACGGAAAGCTGTGTCACTACCATCAAGAATCGCTACACGCAGGAGATTCTGGAGCACCCCGGTTCCATCGGTTACCTGTGGCGGCATGTGCAGTACCGCTTGGTCGATGCCGACGGCAAGGTGCTGCCCGATCAGCGCGGGCCGGGCGAAATGCAGGTGCGTGGCCCGACTGTGTTCAAAGGCTATTGGCGGCAGCCCGAGCTGACTGCCCAGGTGCTGGATGCGGATGGCTGGTTGCACACGGGTGATTTGATTCGGGTGGACGATGAAGGCTTTGCCTATTTCATGGGCCGCAGCAAAGATATGATCAAGACAGGTGGCGAAAACGTGGCCGCGCTGGAAGTGGAAAACTGTCTGGCCAGTCACACCGATGTACGCGAGGCCGCCGCCTTTGGCCTGCCCCACGAGTATTGGGGCGAAGAGCTGGTTGCTGCGATTGTGCCTGCCAATGGCCGTGAGCCGGATGTGGAAGTCTTGCGCGAGTTTTGCCGGGAAAAACTGTCCGGCTTTAAAGTACCCAAACGCATCTTTATTGTGGATTCCCTGCCCCAGTCCTCTTCGGGCAAAGTGCAGAAGTTCCTTCTTCGACAAAGGTATGTCTGATGCTGACTTCTTTATCTCTGTTTGACCCTGCCGTGCTGGCTGCCTGGGCCAAGCGCGCCCGCGCCGATGATTTTGTACGGCAGCACAGTGTGCTGGCCGATGTGTGTGTGGCGCTGCGCAATACCGACACCGGCGAGCATATTTGGCTGGCCGTGTCAGAGCAGGATGTGCAGGCGGGCACAGGCCCGCGCGAGGTGCCATTCTGGCTGGAAGGCGATAGTGCCGCCTTTGCAGATCTGGCCCAGGGCTTTCCATTTAACCGCTTGGTGCGTCAACACCGACTGGTGGTGGGAGGCGATTTGCGCGCCTGCGTGCAGAACTGGATGTTGTTGTACGCTTTGACCCGCCTGACGGGCGAGCTGGAGGTCTGAGCATGCCTTATGTGACAACTGCGGATGGTATCCGCGCCTATTACGATCTGGCCGGTTCCGGTCCAGCCTTGGTGATGGTGCACGGCGCCAGTCAGGACAGCCTGTCCTGGCAATATGTGCTGGATCACTTTGCGCCCTTTTACACGGTGTATGCCCTGGATTTGCCCGGTCACGGCAAGAGCGGCATGCCATTGGGTGGTCCTCATACCGCCACCCCGCAAAACGCTCAGTATCTGTTGCAATTTCTGGATGCGGCGGGTATTCAAAATCCGGTCCTGATGGGCCATTCCATGGGCGGGGGCGTTGTCGCGCAGGCCGCTGCCATGGCGCCCGAGCGTATTCGTGGCCTGGTGCTGGTTGATGGCGCCTCGGTGAATGTGGTGAAGTCCTCCGGCTACAACCCGCGCATTCTGGAGATGGCGCGTATCAATCCGGGTGACTGGTTTGAAGTGACCTTTCGTACCTTGATGGGCACCTTGTCCGACCCGGCCCGTGCGCTGGAAGTGGTAACGGACGCCCGACGTTGCATTCCGGCGGTAGCCTTTGCGGATATCTGCGCCTTTGGCGGTTTTCGCATGGAGCAGATTCTGGAGGATATTCATTGTCCGGTGGTGATTGTGGAAGGCAGCGAGGACTGGTCCGTGCCGCCAGAGTCCGCCAGAGAGGTCGAACGCTTGCTGCGAGAAGGCAAAGTTCCGGTGGAATATATAGAATGGCCGGGCATCGGGCATTTTCCCCAAAGTGAATGTCCTGAGCAGTTCACCCGCGACACCCTGGCTGCGATGCGCCGCCTGTCTCTTTAAGCTGAAAACCGTATGGCAAACACCGAATCCCAGTCCAGCGCCAAGCCAACCCTGTATCAGAACATGAGCGATCGCTTGTTGGAGCTGATCCGTTCGGGCCATTACCCCGTCGGTTCCAAGCTGCCCACCGAGATGGAGCTGTGCGAGATGTACGGGGTCGGTCGGCACACGGCGCGTGAAGCCATACGCAAGCTGACCGATCTGGGTTTGATCGAGCGGCGTCGCCGTGCCGGTACCACCGTGATACGTCAGCATCCCAAGCCGCAGTTTGGTCTGGCGCTGGATACCACGGATCAGTTGCAGCGCTATCTGGAATTTACCGATCTGCACGTGCATAAAAAGGCGGTCTGTGTGGACAAGCAGCCGCCTGAAACCGCGCTGGACGGTGAGCCGGCAGATTGGGTGAAGGTGGAAACCTACCGCAGTGTGCCGGGCAGCAAGCGCGGCATTTCCTGGACAGATATTTATCTGCGCAAGGAATACCAGGCGGTGGCTGACCTGATTTCCACCCAGCCTGGCGGTGTGTATCCGCTATTGGAGGAGCACTGTGGCGAAGTGGTGGAAACCATCGAGATGGAAATCTCCGCCTCGCGCTTTCCCCCGCATGTTGCCCGCTTTCTGGGCTACGAGGACTCCGACCCGGCGCTGCTGATTATCCGTACCTTCCGCAATCTGGCGGGCAAGGTCATGGAAGTGGCGGTCAGCTTTTACCCACCTTATGAATTCCGCTACGTCACGCGCCTGTCGCGCAGTGATGGGAGCCACCGCTCACAGAGCTGATTTTTCCGAACCTTTGGGGAGACATTCATGAAACGCAAATATGGCCGCAGTGTGACGGTCAAGGTGACGGGCGACCATGCGCTGGTGCGCTTTGATCGCGGCGTGAACCGTAATGCTATTGATCAGGACACTTTGCTGGCCCTGACGCAAGTGGCGCAGGATCTGGCCTTGTCGCTGGAGATTCACACCGTGGTGCTGACCGGGGCCAAGGATATTTTCTCGGCCGGGATTGATCTGAAAGACCCGCAAAAGTGGAACGATGAACAGGCTGGTTTGCTGGAGCGTCGCGATGTGGCCCAGCGTGGTGCGCGTTTGTGCCGTTTGTGGGAAGAACTGCCACAGCTGACCATTGCCGCCATTGAAGGCGCCGCCGTAGGTGGCTCGGTGGCCTTGGCACTGGCTTGCGACTGGCGTGTGGCCTCGCAGACGTCTTTCTTGTATCTGCCTGAAGCCAAGGTGGGCTTGAACATGGGCTGGGGCGCTATTCCACGCATGGTGAACATGCTGGGTGCCGCTCGCACCAAACGTGCCATCTTGCTGGCCGAACGCTTCGGTGCTGAACAGGCGCTGGACTGGGGCCTGCTGGATGAAGTCTGCGAACCCGGTCAGGCCGTGGCGGTGGCACAGTCTTTGGCCAAGCGGGCTTCGGAGTCGCCTGCGGCGATTATTCGTATGACCAAGGAGTCGGTGAATCAGGTCGCCAATGCCTTGAACCGTCTGGGCATTTATATGGATGCCGATCAGGCGCTGGTGTGTCGTGACAGCGTAGAGGGAGCCCAGGCGCGTGCGGGTTTTTTGTCGCCGGGCCGCCCCAAGACAAAAAGCTCCCCCTCGGGAGGCAGCAAGCCGAAGGCGTAGCGTTAGTGTCAGCAAATAGCGTGTTGCGTGCCCCTTGCCGTGTTCGCGGACAAGGGGCTATCTATACCGTGGTATCAAGCGGTTTGACGCTCTTGTGCCAGTCGCCCCATCCCCTGTGGGAACAAATCCAGTCCCGCCGTTGCCACCAGATCCCAGAAACCGGCGGGGGAACTGGACACGACGGTGACGCCCAATTTGTCCTCGACCTGACGCACGGCTTCCAGCGACACCAGGCCACCGCAAGACAGCAGCAAACCTTGTGCCTGACCGGGAGCCTGCTCCTGGGCGATGTCCCAGGTTTTCAGGCACAGATCGACCAGCTCCTGCGTGCTGATCTTGGACATGGCCGTGACGTCATTGACGCCCAAACCATAGGCGCAGACGGCTTGAATCTGGTTCTGGCCCAGGAAGTGGACCAGGCGCTGGTTCACGTCATCAATATAGGAAGAGGCGACCGCCACCCGTTCGATGCCGCTGGCACGCAGACCGCGCAAGATGGCATGGCTCATGGTGGAGCACGGCAGGCCGGTGGATTCGCGCAGACGCGCCACCAGATCTTCATTAAAATCCGAGCCCCGGTAAAAGCTCAGCGACGTCCCCATCAGGGACACGGCCTGGGCACCCCGGGCGGCCAGCTTTTGAGCGGCTTCGACTACCTGGTCAATGACCTGGTCATAGCCTTCCTTGTCTACCGAACTTAGTGCCAGACCTTGGGCGATGAAGTCAATTCCCGGGTACATTTCCGGGCCTTCCGGAGGCACCAGACCGGCGGCCGGTGGCACGATCAGGCCCAGTACGGGGCGCTTGGTGTCAGAGTTGTCAGTCGTCATAACAGTAGCTGCTTGTTTCATTGTTTAAAGTCGAGTTGGGCGGTCTTGATGACCTGGGCCCAGCGTTCTGTTTCTTCACCCAGCCATTTATCAGTGGCCTGGGCATCTTGGTAGCCGGCTACCGAGCCTTGAGCCAGGAAGGCATCCTGTACCTGCTGTTGCTGCATGCTGTTTTCCAGCGCCTTGCTGACGGTGGCGACCAGGGCGGGGTCTACGGTCTTGGGGGCCAGCATGAACAGCGACGGTGTCACGCTGTAGCCGGGAATGGTTTCCGAGACGCTGGGCAGATCGGGCATGCCGGGGAAGCGGCGCTCGGACAAGGTGGCCAGCAAGCGGATGCGGCCGGAGTTGGCCAGGCCAATGGAGGAAGCCAGGCTGGCAAAGGACATGGACACTTCACCTGCAGCCAGAGCCTGGCTGGCCGGTGCACCGCCGCGATAGGGGACGTGCACCAGTTCGGTTTTGGTCTGCAAGGCGAACAGTTCACCGCCCAGATGGTGCACCGAGCCTACGCCCACCGAGGCGAAGGTTTCTGTTTGAGGAGGTGCCTTGCGAATGGCTTCGATCAATTCGGCTACGGTTTTGACAGGGCTGTCACCCGGAACGGCCAGAGCCAGATCAGACTGGCCCACCATGCCGATAGGGGTGAAGTCACGTTGAAGGTCGTAGCGCAGCGCCGGGTAAATATACGGGGCGACCAGCAAGGAGGTATCGGCAAACAGCAGCGTGTTGCCATCGGCCTGGGATTTGGATACGTAGTCGGCCGAAATGGTGCCGCCTGCGCCGGATTTGTTTTCCACAATCACGGTGCGGTCCAGCTCCTTGCTTAGTGCCTGGGCGGTGACGCGGGCCAGGGTGTCGACCCCGCCGCCAGGGGCAAAACCCACGACCAGGCGAATGGGTTCGGCAGCGTGTAAAGCGGCCACAGGGCTTAATGTCAGGGCGAGCGCAGCCAGCGCACGCCGTGTGAAACGGCTTGCAAACATGAGAAAGTCTCCTCGGTATGAGTGGTAGTTTTTTAGCTAATTATTAATTCAGTGCCGCATATAAAACCCGGCTAAAGGGTTGAGCTGGGCGTTTAGCCAGCTATAGCGCTCGCGCTTGTCGAACTCCCATTTCTCGGGATGGGCTTGGGCGACACGACGCAGGGATTCGGCCCCGGACAGCACATGGCTGGCCGCTGCCTGCATGGCGCTGGGGCCGTCGCGTTTGGCCAGGGCCTGGGTCAGTGCCTGATGTTCATGCCAGGACTGCTCCATGCGGTTTTCCTGATCCAGATGGCGGTGGCGGTAAGGGTTGGTCAGACGGCGCAGATGTTCAATTTGCTGCACCATGAAGGTATTGCCGGCAATGCTGTGAATCAGGGCGTGCAATTCGGCGTTGTACGTGGCGTAGTCAGCCAGGTTTTTGTCCTGCAGGGCCTTGGCACCGCGCTTTTGCAAACGCTCCAGTTCGCGAATCTGGGCATTGCTGATCCGGTAGGCCGCCAGTTGCGTACAGGCGCCTTCCAGCAAGGCCAGGGTTTCCAGCATTTCTTCCAGTTCTTCAATGGTGTGCTGGGTGACAAAAATCCCGGCGCGCGGGGCGATGCGCACTTGCCCGGTGGCCGCCAGTTGCAGCAAGGCTTCGCGCACTGGGGTGCGTGATACCCGGAAAAACGTGCACAGCAAGGATTCATCAATGGCGCTGCCCGGCGGCAGATCACCGCTGGCAATGCGGTGCTCCAGTTCGATTCGTACCCGGTCGGTATTGCTAAGCGTCATGTCTGTCTCCCAAGCCCTTTCCTGTTTTTTAGGCTTAAATGATTCTAGGGAGGGCTTTTTGATATATCAATTAAGGCTTATCCGAGGGTAAAGAAAGTTTTGCCCCGTTTTGATTCAGGGAAATTTCACGGATAATCATTTTTTGCACCCCCCCTTTGCCCCTGTTCGGTCATAGGGAAAAGCACGCTATTTTTCGGATAAAAAAACCATGAGCGAAGAACGTAAACCACTGGATGCGCTGGCCAGCAGTGCCATGCTGGTTTTGTGCCTGATCTGGAGCTTTCAGCAGATCTTGCTCAAGGCGACGGCGCATGACATGGCGCCTATTTTCCAGATTGGTTTGCGCTCGGGCGTTGCCTGTGTGCTGGTCGCTTTGCTGGTTCTGGTACGCACACACAAGCTGGCCTTTACGGAAGGGGCCTGGCGGCCGGGGCTGATGGCCGGTTTGTTGTTTGCGCTGGAGTATTTGCTGCTGGGCGAGAGCCTGCGCTTTACCTCGGCAGCTCATGTCGTGGTGTTTCTCTACACCGCACCCGTGTTTGCGGCCTTGGGTCTGCATATTCTCTTGCCTTCGGAGCGTTTGGCCCGCCTGCAATGGGTGGGGATCGGGCTGGCAGTGGCGGGTATTGCCATTACCTTTTTGGGCCCGGCCAGCATGGACGGGGCTGATCTGGGACGCATGTTGATCGGGGACTTGATGGCCTTGGCAGCCGGGGCCTTGTGGGGCTTTACCACCGTACTGATCCGCAGCACGCGCCTGTCTGCTGTGCCGCCTTCGGAAGCCTTGCTGTATCAGCTATTCAGCGCTTTTGTGATTCTGATGGTGGCCGCGGGCCTGACCGGGCAAACCGAGATACATTGGTCCGGTTTGCTGGGTGCCAGCCTGGTCTTCCAGTCCGTGGTGGTGGCTTTCCTGAGCTTTCTGGTCTGGTTCTGGTTGCTGCGTAATTATCAGGCGTCGCGCCTGGGGGTGTTTTCATTCGCAACCCCTTTGTTCGGTGTTTTATTCGGCGCTTTCCTGCTGGGCGAGGCCATAGAACCCCGTTTTGTGATGGGCGCTTTACTGGTGTTGATGGGCATTACCCTGGTCAGCGCCTATAGCTGGATCAGTCAGCTGCGGCGTCGCAGAGCTTGACTGAATCAGCGAGATGACGCGAATGGCCTCAAGGCGCAATGCGTTGTCGCAAGCTGCTTTTCAACCATCGGCAAAACTGGCGGGCCTCACTTTGCTGGGGTGATTGTGCGTTGACATAGGCCATGTAGGTCGCGCCTGTGGCCACTTGGCCAGGGCCGACTTCCCGCAGGACGCCATCGCGTAGATGGTCCATCACCAGTAAACGCGGCACAACCAGAAATCCGGAGCCGGCAATGGCCCCGGCAATCGCGAAAAACAGGTGATCGTAGGTGGCGCTCATCAGCAGCCGCGAAGGCTCAATACCCTGATCCAAAGCCCATAAACCCAACATGTCTGGTCGTGAGCGTGCGGTCACCATAGGCCAGTGCTCCCAGGCCTGCCCGCTATGTTGCTGGATCAAGGCGGGTGCTGCCACGCATACCAGCTCTTCGCGTATGAGCTCCCAGCTTTCGCTGTCGGGCAGGCTCAAGTCGCGGCTGATCAATACATCAAACTCTTCATTAGGACGGGGTGGCGACAGATTGGTGATCAGATCAATCTGCCTATTGTGCTGGGCGGTGAACTGGCCAAGCATGGGCACCAGCACCGTCATTGAAAAGCTGGGCATGGAGGTGCGGACTCTCAGCCGTTCGTGCTGATCCTGCTGATGGGTGATTTGCTGAATGGCCATCTCCAGGGTGGCCATGGCATCTTTGACCGTGTCATACAGCTGCAAGCCGGCTGCCGTCAGCTCAATATAGGGGCCGCGCCGAATGAACAGAGCCTGCTTGCTGACTTTTTCCAGGGTGGCGATATGCCGGCTGACTGCGCTTTGGGTGATCCCCAGGCTTTGGGCTGCACGGGTGAAATTGCCTTGTCGGCCCACCGCGACAAATACGCGCAGGGGGACCAGAGGAACATTCTCAAGCATGATTAAAACTCATGATAGGGCCACGCTTAACAGGGGGTAGGTGTAGGGTGTAACAGAACCGTCATCTAAGATAAATACCATGATTTTCATGCAATTTTATTGAAATTACAGGAAATAATCATGCAAAACCGTTTCCCTTATCTATCCGCTTTGCTCATGCTTTCCTGCCTGGGTACGGGGGCTGCCAAGGCGGATGAAGTGGTGTTGTACTCCTCCAATAACATCGATGTGGTGAACACGGTGATTGAGCAGTTCCGTCAGGTCCACCCCGAGATATCGGTGTCCGTGGTGCGGGCGGGTTCCGGTGCCCTGATGCAGCGTATCAAGGCAGAAGCAGAGCAACCCCTGGGCGATTTGTTCTGGTCCGGCGGGTTTTCCACCTTGTCGCAGTATGCCGAGTACCTGGTGCCCTATTCGTCGCCCGAGGCCAGTGCAGTAGGTGCACAGTATCAGGGAGCCGGGCAACGCTGGCTGGGTACCAATACCCATGTCACGGTATTGATGCTCAACGAGCGTCAGTTGGGCAAGCTCAAGGCGCCTGCCAGCTGGGCGGATCTGGCTGATCCGGCCTGGAAGGGCAAGATCGTGATTCCAGATCCGGAGCGCAGCAGCTCTTCTTATGTTGCCTTGTACGGCCTGCAAGATCTGATGGGTCAGGAGGTGTTTGAGAAGGTCGTGCGCAATGCTGTGGTGGTCGGGACCACCTCCGGCGCCTACGAGGGCGTTGCCAATGGCGAGTTTGCGGTTGCGGTAACGATGGAATATGCCGCCTATCAATATGTGGCCGGTGGTCTGGATACGATTGACCTGGTCTACCCCAAAGAGGGCACTTTCTTGTCGCCGGAAGGCATGGCCTTGATCAAGGGCGGGCGTAACCCCGAATCCGCTCGCAAGCTGTATGACTTCCTTGCCTCCCGCCCTGCGCAGGAAGAGGTGTTCAAAAGTGCGTTCCGCCGCCCTTTGCGCAGCGATATTGCCGTTAATACGCTGACAAGCTTGCCTGCCATGGATCAGATCCGTGTGCATGCGCTGGATGATGATCGTATGGGGGTGGATCGTGAAGCCTTCCTGGCACGTTGGCGTGCACTGGTTTCCCAGCGCTAGGCGGGACTGGTATGCAGATACATCTATCAGGTATTGAGCAAAGCTACGGCTCACAGACTTTGTTTCACGGTTTGGGTCTGGACATCCCCAGTGGCTCCTTGTTTACCCTGCTGGGGCCATCGGGTTGTGGCAAGACGACCTTGCTGCGCATGCTGGCCGGGTTTGTGCGCCCTGATCATGGCAAGGTGCTGTTCGGCCAAACAGACATGACGCGAGTGCCTGTGCACAAACGCAATGTGGGCATGGTGTTTCAGGATTACGCGCTGTTTCCGGATCGCAGCGTGCTGGATAACGTCAGCTACGGTTTGCTGGCGCGTGGCCAGTCTCGCTCCCAGGCTCGTGTCCCCGCGTTGGAAATGCTGGCGCGCGTGGGCTTGAAGGACAAGGCGGATGCCTTGCCGTCTGCCTTGTCCGGTGGGCAGCGACAGCGAGTAGCCATGGCACGCGCTTTGGTGATCAAGCCCGATCTGCTCTTGCTGGATGAGCCTTTGTCTGCCCTGGATGCAAAGCTGCGCACCGATCTGCGCGAGATGCTGCGGGACTTGCAGCAGGAAGCCGGCATTACTACCGTGTTTGTGACGCATGATCAGGAAGAAGCGCTGAGCGTGTCTGATTACATTGCCGTCATGGATCGGGGCTGCGTCCGCCAGGTCGGGACACCCGAGCAGATTTATCGCTGCCCTGACAACAGCTTTGTGGCTGATTTTGTGGGAGGGGCCAATCTGATCGAGCTTCAGGAGGAGCTCGGTCAAGCCGCAGACGGCTGCCGCCGCTTCCGGACGGCAGGCTGCATTGTGCGTATCCAGTCTGCCGGGCGTTTTTCTGAGCAGACGATGTTGGCTGTGCGGCCTGAAACCCTGAGTGTGGATGCCTTGCGTCCGCTGGACGAGGGGGACATTGCCGCGCGAATTGAGAGCGTGGATTACCGGGGCCCCAGCACGGCATATCAATTGCGCACCGAATTCGGTTTTCTGAAGGCGGTGGTCTGGAATACCGGCGTCAGCCAGAGCTGGGAACGGGGCGATGCGGTGGTATTGCGCGTTCCCGAGTCGGCTCTTTTAGTGGAGCGGGCATGATGCTGGGTTCTTTGCGACGCGATCCAGCCTGGTTGATGCTGGCGCTGGGGGCGGTGGCCTTGCTGGGCTACTTTTTGCTGTGGCCGGTCTTGTCCATGCTGACCAGTTCCCTGTTCAACAAGGAAGGTCAGTTTGGCTTGCACGGCTACGTGCAGTTCTTCTCTGAGCCCGCTTACCGGGAGAGCCTGTTCAACACCTTGTGGCTAGGAGCTGCGGTCACCTTGCTCAGTCTGGTGCTGGGCGCCGGTTTGGCCCTGGCCGCCGCTCGCTTTTCCTTCCCCTTGGCCGCCTGCCTGGGTGTCTTGCCCCTGCTGACCCTGGTCATTCCAGATGTGGTGGTGGCGGCCGCCTGGATCGTGGTGCTGGGTAAGCAAGGCGTGCTCAATAGCTTGTTGGCGCCCTTGGGCCTGGAGCTGCCTTCCTTGTATTCCTGGTGGGGTCTGGTTTTTGTGATGACCTTGAACAACTACGTGTACGCCTATGTCGCCGTACTGGTTGGTTTGAAGTCCATGGATCGCAACCTGGAAGAGGCGGGCCTGAGTCTGGGCAGTTCCCCGGTTCGCACTTTGCGCACAGTGACCTTCCCTTTGATGGTGCCGGCTTTATGCGGTGCTGCGGTGCTGGTTTTCATGCACGTCATCGGGGATTTTGGTGTCCCAGCCATTCTGGGAGCCCGCACCCCCGTGCTGGCGGTCAAGACTTATAACGAGTTTGTCAGCGAGATGGGCGGTAATCCGCAAATGCAGACCACCATGGCTTCTTTGCTGGTGTTTCTGGGCCTGGCCTTGCTGCTGATTCAAAAGTGGGTGGTGGCCCGACGCACCTACCAGATGGAGTCCGGACGAGCTCCGGAGCGCGTGCCCCTGCGTGCCTGGCAGGCCGCCGTGTGTGCCACTTTGGTATCGATCCTGATTGTGCTGTCAGTGCTACCCGTGATGGTGGTGATTGTCACCGCATTTACGCCCTCTATCGGGCCGGTGCTGAAGTATGGCGGCTTTACCTTGAGCCATATGCAGCAAGCCTTGGTGCAGGCACCTGGACCTTTGTACAACTCCTTGCTGCTGGGTGCTGCGGCAACCAGCGCTGGTGCCGTGTTCTCCATCGTGGCGGCCTATCTGATTGTGAAACGGCCGTCCGGCTTGAGTGCGGGCCTGGATGTGCTGGTCATGCTGCCCTTGACGATTGCCGGCACGGTGCTGGGCATTGCCTTGATCAATGTGTTTAACAGCGGCTGGCTGGTGCTGACGGGCAGTTGGGTGATTATGGCGCTGGCCTACTTTTTACGCCGGGTGCCCACCAGTGTGCGTGCAGCCATGGGGCCTTTGCATAACTTGCGTAGCTCCATCGAAGAGGCTTCCATCAGCCTGGGCGTAGCGCCGATGCCAACCTTTGCAAAGGTCGTTCTGCCGGTGGTATGGCCTGCCGTCATTGCGGCCACGGTGCTGATGTGGATTACGACCTTGTCGGAGTTATCCGCCACGGTGGTTCTGTATTTTGGCGGGATGAGCACCCTGCCTATCGAGGTTTTTCAATTGGTGGACAGTGGGCGTTTGGCGCAGGCCAGTGCGTATAGCCTGGTGCTGTTGATGGCGATATTCCTGCCGCTGCTGCTGACCCGTTTCGTTTTCAAAGTAAAAGTAGGATGGACACAATGAGCTTTGTGCAATGTCAGGAAGAGATCGCGCTGGCCCAGCGCGTGTTGGGAGCCAAGGCATCGGCCACCAAAGAGATGACGCGTCTGGCCAATCAAATGAGGCAACAGGGACAGTCTGTGATTACCCTCAGTCAGGGCGAGCCGGACTTTGCAACCCCCGAGCATGTGCGTCAGGCGGCCAAAGAAGCGATTGATCGCAATGAGTCCCGCTATACCGAAGTAGCCGGCACCCTGGCCTTGCGTGAAGCTGTGGTGCGCAAGTTCGAGCGTGACAATGGCCTGCATTTCAGCCCGGATCAGATCCAGGTGGGTTGCGGGGCCAAGCAAGCCTTGTATAACGCCTTGCAGGCCACCGTGCAGGACGGGGATGAGGTCATCATCCCTACCCCTGCCTGGGTGTCTTACCCTGAAATGGTCTTGTTGGCAGGTGGCCAGCCGGTCATTGTGCGTTGCAGTGCCCAAGCCGGTTTCAAGCTGCAAGCCGACCAGCTTGAACGTGCCATCACCCCCCGTACCAAATGGCTGATGCTCAATTCTCCCTCCAATCCCAGTGGTGCCGTGTATTCACGGCAGGAACTGGAAGCGCTGGAGCAAGTGCTGTTGCGTCACCCGCATGTTTGGGTGATGGCCGATGATGTATACGAAAAAATTCGCTATAGCGATGAACCCTTCGCAACGCCTGCTGCCTTGTCTCCATACATGGCGGCGCGCACCTTGACCATCAATGGTGTCTCCAAGGCCTATGCAATGACTGGCTGGCGGGTGGGGTTCGCCGCCGGTCCGCTGCCTCTGATCAAGGCCATGAATCTGGTGCAGTCGCAAGCGACGTCCCATACCAGCTCCATCAGCCAGGCAGCGGCCGTGGCCGCACTGGATGGCCCCATGGATTTTCTGCCCGAGTTTGTGGAAGCGTTCCGCCGTCGCCGTGACAAGGTGGTAGCCGCGCTCAATGCCATGCCAGGCATTGAATGCGATCTGCCCATGGGGGCGTTTTACGTTTTCCCCAGCTGCCAAGGCGTATTGGGCCTGCGGGACCCGTCAGGCCAGTTGATCAGTACCGACAAGGACCTGTGCATGTATTTCCTGCGTAGTGCGGGGGTGGCCGTGGTGCCCGGTTCGGCGTTTGAACTGCCGGGCCACTTTCGGGTGTCTTATGCCTCCAGCGATCAGGAGCTGGAGGAGGCGATGAGCCGCATTGCCCAGGCCATTGCGCGACTGAGCTGATTCCTTACGGAGAAATAGTGTGAATAGCAAAAAAAACCAGGTGTTGAAAGAAGCGTTCTCCCAAGGGCGTTTGATGACGGCAATGGCCGCACATAATCCCCTGTCTGCTCGCCTGGCGCAGGATGCCGGTTTCGGGGCAATTTGGGGTAGCGGTTTTGAGTTGTCAGCCAGTTATGCCGTGCCTGACGCCAATATCCTGTCGATGGGAACCCACCTGGAGATGATGCGGGCGATCGCCTCGACCGTAGACATACCTTTGATTGCCGATATTGATACCGGCTTTGGCAATGCGGTGAATGTCAGCTACGTCATTCCGCTGTACGAAGCAGCGGGCGCCAGTGCCATTGTGATGGAGGATAAAACCTTCCCTAAAGACACCAGCCTGCGGGCGGATGGGCGTCAGGAACTGGTACGCATTGAGGAGTTCCAGGGCAAGATTGAAGCGGCGTGCGCGGCACGCCGTGACCCTGACTTTCTGATCATTGCGCGGGTCGAGGCCCTGATTGCTGGCCTGGGGCAGGAAGAAGCCCTGAAGCGAGGGCTGGCTTACGAGCAGGCGGGTGCAGATGCCATTTTGATTCACTCCAAACAAGCCACGCCAGACCAGATTCTGTCCTTTGTGCAGGCCTGGACCGGCAAGGTGCCGCTGGTGCTGGTGCCAACGGCCTATCCTCAACTGACCGAGGCGGACATTGCGCAACTGGGCAAGGTGGGCGTGGTGATTTACGGCAATCATGCGATTCGTGCGGCCGTAGGGGCCATGCAAGCTGTATTCGCCCAGATTCGCCAGGATGGTGGCATTCAGAATGTGGATGCCGGTCTGCCTTCCGTCAAAACCATTATTGGTTTGCAAGGTGATGCACATATGCGTCAGATTGAGGCCCGGTTTCTACGCTAGAAGGGACAGTATTGGGCTTCGTATAATGGCTGGTGGCCCGACGGCGGGCCCTTAGCCGGATGAATACGATGCCCAAATCTGCACAAGGCCCTATCCCGGTCACACTGTTGACCGGTTTTCTGGGTAGCGGGAAAACGACTCTGATCAATCGTGCTTTGCAAGAAGCGCAGATGGCCGACACCCTGGTCATCATCAATGAGTTTGGGCAGACGGCGCTGGATCATCATCTGGTGGCTCACAGTCAGGAAAACGTGATCGAGGCCATGGGTAGCGGTTGTCTGTGCTGCACCATACGGCGTGATCTGGTGCAGACCTTGCGTGACATTACCTGGCGGTTTTCGCGGGCCGGTCAGCGGCAGTTTCGACGGGTGCTGATTGAGACTACCGGGCTCGCCAACCCTGCCCCTATCTTGCATACCTTGTTAAGCGATCCACAGTTGGCGGGCAAGTACAGCCTGGCGGGTGTGGTGACGGTGGTGGATTTGGAGCATGGGTTGGAAACGCTGGCCCGTCATGTCGAAGCGCGACGGCAGGTAGCCGTGGCAGACCTGCTGCTGTTCAGCAAGCGCGACCGGGTGGATGCAGGGGCGGAAACGGCACTGCGTGAATACGTGCGCAGTTTGAATCCTTTGGCGCAGCAGCAGATTTTGTCGGCAGCGCAGACCGTTGCGCCCAGTTTGTTGGGCTTGGGCGAGCAAGCCGGACAAGGTCGGGCCTGGAGCCTGGAAGCGTTCGAGGCATTGGGGCAAGATACTGGCGATCACGATCACGATCACGATCACGATCACGATCACGATCACGATCACGATCACGATCACGATCACGATCACGATCACGATCACGATCATGTACATAGCCATAGCCATAGCCATAGCCATAGCCATAGCCATAGCCAAAGTCACGGCACGGGCACCATGGCTGGCGACAGCGACAGTCCTGGGTTCGCTCACTCTCATGGAAAGAGTCCAGAAACGTCTGCGGTCAGCACGCCAGATGTCTCCCGCCATGGAGACTCCATCTACTCGTTAAGCGCCCTGTTTCCTCAGCCTGTGCCTGCCGACAAGCTGCAATCCTGGCTATCGGATCTGTGCCAATGGGCAGGCCCGCGTCTCTTGCGCCTGAAGGCTGTTCTGCCCGTACAAGGCATGGCCCAGCCACAGGTGATTCATGCTGTGCAGCATCAGTCTTATCCTTGGCAGGCTGTGCCGCAATGGCCGTGGCCGGATCAGCAAGGACGTATGGTCTTGATTACACAGGATGTGGGTTTTCAGGAGCTTTGGGCGCGATTGCAGGCTTTGGATGCGGCGGTTCGCAAGACGGATTAAGACTCGATGAGTCCGGGCCTCTCTTGGCCGGATTTTCTTGAGTCTGAGCCTTTCTTGATCGGGCTCTTGAGTAGCCGGGAGCTTGATAAAGCATTGTCTCTTCGTCCTCCGAGCAGGCGACTCACCATTACGGTAGCCAGTTCCCCAAGCCGAAAAAAAGGACGCCTAAGCGTCCTTTTCAAAAGCCTTTGGGCTAACAGGTTTTATTGGGGCTCTACGCCCACTTTCTTGAACAGGGCGGCCCACTGGGGCACTTGTTGCTCCACCTTGGCCTGCAAGGCGGCCGGGTTGGCTTCCTTGTCCATGACCGTGGCTCCCAGAGTGGCCATACGGCTTTGGAAGTCCTTGTCAGCCATGCCAGCTTGCAGCGCTTTCACCAGGGTATCCACAACCGGCTGAGGCGTATCTTTAGGGGCCCACATACCGTGCCAGATACCCACTTCAAAGTCCTTGAAACCGGACTCCTGCATGGTGGGCACGTCCGGGAGGGTCGGGACACGCTCGCGGCTGGTCACCGCATAGACCTTCACCTTGCCGGATTTGATTTGCTGGGTGGTGTTGGTGGTCTGGTCACACATGACGTCCACTTGCTTGCCCATCAAGTCCGCGATGGCGGGGGCGGTGCCTTTATAGGGGACCGTCAGCAGCTCGATACCCAGTGCTTCGGTCAGCATGGTGCCGCACAAGTGGCTGGCTGCACCAATCCCGGCGTTGGCCAGGGAAACCTTGTCCTGGTTGTCTTTCAGGTACTGCACCAGCTCCTGGATGTTGTTGGGCGGGAAGTCCTCGCGGGCAATGATGGTCATGGGAACGTCCACCACCAGACCGATGGGGGACATGCCATTGATGGCGTCGTAGCCGGGTTTCTTGTACAGCGAAGGGGCGGTGGAAAAGCCGATGTGCATCAGCAGGATGTTGTAGCCGTCCGGTTTGGCGCGGGCGACCTGGGCGGTACCAATGGAGCCGCCTGCCCCGCCTTTGTTTTCAACCACAATGGTTTCACCCAGGACCGGGCGCATGGCTTCGGCCAGAGCGCGTGCCACGTTGTCCGTGGGGCCGCCCGCCGCAAAAGGCACCACCATATTGATGGGGTGGTCCGGATAACCCGCTGCCTGTGCGGTGACCGAGCAGGCCAAGGCCGCGCTCAGACTGACAAACAGCTTGTTTAATGCAACAGCCATAATGCCTCCTTGATAAGGATTGCTTATTCTTTTGGGAGATACTTGGGTCCGGTCGCTCTGTGTTGCGAAGCGCTGCAGGAGTGGCTTTATTCTACTGAGGGTAGGCGCGTTTCTTTTTCAGGTCTAACCCTAGTAAGGGGCCTAAATGGACTAGGGGAATATACGGGGTCAGCATGGGCAGCAAGCCACGCGCACAGGCGGTGGCTTGCCCCGATGCTTGTTCAGGTAGAGGCTGGTTTTTGCAGGACCGGCGTCAGGTAGGCAATGACGGCAACCGTTAGCGCGGCAGTGGCGATCAGGCTGCAAAAGATCATCAGACCCTGGTCCAGACCCAAGTGGTCGGCCAGCCAGCCCAGGCCCAAGATAGGCAGAATGGCGCCCAGATAGCCGGTAATCAGGTAGGTGGACGTCAGGCCGGCACGCTGATGCGGGGGTGAGACACGCTGCACGATGGACATGCCGCCGTACATGCACAGGCCGTGGCCAAAGGCGGTCAGCAGCACGCATAGAATGAATAGCAGCGAGGAGCTGGCCCACAGATTGATTAGCAAGGCGATACAGGCCAGGGTGAAGGACAGCAGTCCCACAATGACGCTGCGTTTGGCCGGCCAGCGGCGGATCAGTAGCTGAAAGCCCGAGGACAGGAACAGAATGATCCCGATGGAAAAGCCACTGGTGGCCGGGCCGTGCCAAGGCACCATTTGCGCCATGAAGCTGGGGGCCAGAGACGCAAACAGACTGAACATGGCAAAGGCGCAGCAGGCGGACAGACAGCCAATCAGGTAGGGACGGCGCAGATGCGTGGCGGGTAGCGTCAGGCGCGGCATCCAGGTGCGCCAGTTGGTTTTTTGTGGCACAGGCTGTTTGCTGGCAATGGGCCTGATCTGAAACAGGGCGTAGATGGCCAGCACGCCCAGCGCCATGGACGGGATGTAGCTGGAGAACAGCGGGTTCGGTACCCATTGTGCGATCAGGCCGCCTACGACCGGACCCAGGCCAAAACCGAAGGCCAGCATCAGCGAGGTGGTGGCTGCGGCTCGTTGTACATCCCCGCCCCGGTTGAATTGCCCCAGGCCGATGGAGGCCGAGGTCACAATCATGCTGGAGGCCATCCCGATCATGATGCGGCTAAACAGAAAGCTGCCCACATCCCAGGCGAAGGCGGACAGGGTCACGCCGCTGGTCACCAGAATCAGGCCGGTACGCAGTACGGGCATAAAGCCTTTCATGTCGCTCAAGCGGCCCAGGAACAGCAGGCCCGTCAAGCCGGCGGCCATATAGGCCACATACAGCTGGGTGATATGGCTGGCGTTCAGATCCCAACGGTCCTGATACAGCGGATACAGCGGGCTGGCCAGGGCCGTGCCCATCACCCCGATACACATGGCGATACTGATCCACACGTACGGGTCCCACTTGCTCTTCTTGCAGGCGGGCCGTGCTACTGCGGGCTTGTCGGTGCCCGCTTGTGGGCTCGGGTGGTTCAGGTGTTGTTCGACCCGTGCTTTTTGCAGGGTCTGGGCGGGGGCGCTGGCGTGAAAATCCTTGCAGCTTTGGGCGTCTCGCCAGCTTTCGTGCAGCACCCAGTGTCCTGGAGGCTGGTCCTTGCGCAATACATCGAAGCGTAAACAGGCCGCGTTGGCTCGGGCTTGCTCAGCCAGCGAGCCTGCATATGCGTCCTGCGCCTGCGGGTCCAGATCAGTGAAATGGTAGTTTGTAGTGCGAAAGTACGTATCGCCCATGCGACGCAATCCTTGACAGCGAAATCATTCGGGACCAACAAGGATACTCTTTCGTGTCTGTACTTACATGGCAAATAGCTGACACTAGGCTGGCTGGCGCAAATCCAGATGTATATCAGCCACACGCAAAATTTCAGCTTCGTGATCGGGATCGCGCCAGGTGTCCTGGCAGGCCATCTGGTGCCAGTGTTGCATGGCGGGCAATTCCAGCAAGCGATTCATGTAGTTCTGACAGGCTTCGTCCAGCTTCAGTCCGTAGGTTTGCAGGCGAAACACCACGGGGGCGTAAAAGGCATCGACCGCGCTGAAGCGCTCCCCGGCCAGGAAGGGGCCGCCAAACCGGCTCAGACCCTCTTGCCAGATTGTTTGCAGGCGTTCCAGCTCGCCTTGCAGGCGCATGTCCTGCTGATGGTGATGGGCGCGCAGGGCGACGGCGAAGGGGCACAGATTGCGTAGCGAGGAAAAGTTGGCGTGCATTTCCGCACTGGCACTGCGAGCCCAGGCGCGGGCTACGGGGTCGATCGGCCAGACGCCGGGATGCTGTTCGGCCAGGTATTCGGCAATGGCCAGGCTGTCCCAAATGATTTGTCCGTTGGCATGAAGGACGGGCACTTGGCCTGCAGGGGCCATTTCGTGAAAAGCCAGGGTGCTGAAGGGAGGGCCAAAATTGAACCATCTCACGTCAAAGTCCATGCCCAGGTGGCTCATTAGTAGCCAGGGGCGCAGGGACCAGGACGAATAATGGGGATTGCCCAGAACAAGGGTATAGCGTTTGGAGGCTTGCATGGTGGCACGGTGTCACGAAGGTGATAGTGTTTGCACTTTAGTAGGCTTTGTTCTGCTTGGGTAGTACCAGCGCAGGCTTGTCGTTTTGGTATGCTGTTTTTTTTGCGGATTTGGGGAGCGGTGCATGGCGTATGACCTGGAAAAACGACTGGTGATCGGGCTGGCTTCCAGCGCCCTGTTTGACCTGAGCCAGTCTCATCAGGTCTTTCTGGAGCAAGGCGAGGCGGCTTATCGCGATTACCAGCTGGCTCGCGAGCACGATCCCTTGAAGCCGGGCGTGGCCTTTTCCTTTATCCGGCGCTTGCTGGCCCTGAATGATCTGTCCCCTGACGATCCCTTGGTCGAGGTGGTGCTGCTGTCCCGTAACGATCCCAATACAGGGTTACGGGTGATGAATTCCATTCGCCACCACGACCTGGACATTACGCGGGCGGTGTTTCTGCAAGGGGGGGACCCCAGCCCTTATATTCAGCCACTGTCCATCAGCCTGTTCCTGTCGGCTAATCAGGAGGATGTGCATCGGGCGGTACAGCAAGGCTATCCCGCAGGCCAGGTTCTGAATTCTTCGTACGAGGATGCTTATGACGACCAGCCCATTCGCGTAGCGTTCGACTTTGACGGGGTGATTGCGGACGACGAGTCCGAGCGTGTGTATCAGCAGGAAGGCGGCTTGCCGGCCTTTTTTGAACATGAAGTGCGTTTGGTGCAAAAACCGCATAATCCCGGCCTGTTACAGGCGTTTTTGCTGAAATTGGCGCATATTCAGGAAGTGGAGCAACGGCGACAGGAGCAGGATGCCAGCTATGTGCCGCGCCTGCGGATTGCGATTGTGACGGCGCGCAATGCGCCGGCTCACGAACGTGTCATCAATACCATCCGCAGTTGGGGTATTGAAGTGAACGAGGCCTTCTTTCTGGGCGGCATCGAAAAGCGGCGGGTGCTGGAGGTCTTGCAGCCCCATATCTTCTTTGACGACCAGACCACGCACCTGATTCCCACCGCGCAGACTTTGCCTTCCGTGCATATTCCGTTTGGAGTGGTGAACCACCTGCCGGTGAAAGTGGCGGAGCCGGAAAAGAAGAAAGGGCGGAAACAGATAAAACCCAAGTCGAAACCGTAGCTGCTTGCTAATCAAATCCAGTGCCGGAATTGTCGTGCGCTAGGTGTCGTTCTCAAGCGATTGTGCAACAGATCAAGCCCCCTCATTGATGACCAGGCTTGTCCTGTTTTAGCCCCGCTCTGTACTCCTTGTGCTCTGACAACTGCGGTTGCAGCAAAGACAAAGCCGCGAACTGATGCTGGATCAGGCGCGGCTTGGTTCTTGTGGGCGTCAAGTCCTCAGACTTGGGCCAGAGCACGGCTAACGGCGCGTGCAGCGGGTTGGATCAGGCTGGCCAGCGCCTCGGGGTTGATGGCCTCAAAGCGTTCCAGCGACCCCAGCAAGGTCAGGCTGCCGAAGATACGTTTGGCATCGTCAAAAACAGGCGCGGAAATACCGGCTATGCCCGGATTGATCTGCTCCTTGGTAATGCAATAGCCCGCGCGGCGCAGCTCCTGCATGTGGGCGGAGAAGGCCGGCCATTCCTTGCCCAGGCGCTGTACGTAATCAATGTTCTGATTCTTCTCGTACAGACGGCGAAGATGGCGGGTGGGCAGGTAAGCCGTGACGATACGTGCCGTGGAACTGCGGAACATATCCATGGTGCGCCCTCGGCCAAACAGCAGCTCGAAACGCTCCGGCCCGGTTTCCTGATGGGTGGTCAAAATGCGTTCGCCGTATTGCTGGCCGATCAGGACGTCCAGCCCGGTTTGCTCGACCAGCGAGCGCAACAGGGGGCGGCAGCGGCTGACCAGCGGATCAAATTCGCGGATCAGCAAATCCATTTCTATAAACCGGGGCCCGGGAGCGTAGCCTTCTGGGCTGCGGATCAACAGGCCGCTATTGCATAGCTCTTTCAGATAGCGATAGGTGGTGGCGGGAGGGTAGCTCAGGCGGGTGCAGATGGTCTCCACATCCAGAACCGGCGTGTGTGCACCGTACAAGTCCAGAATTTGCAGCATGCGTCTTAGACTATTCATGTGCCCTCGTAAAAACGGAGTTGTTGGTTCTCTATTCTAACCACGCTCTGGCCTGTCAGTGGGGAGCAACAGCAGGCATCACTTCGGCCTACTGGTTTATACCTAAACTATCACATTATTCGAAAAATTTTCTCAGACTGCGGTAATAATCTTGAACATAAGCGGGTCTGTTATGCATTTGCTTACACATGGCCTACTCCTTTTGTGATGTCGGGTGAGGGATTTGCCCGGCCCCAGTTTTTATCGAGGCGGACATGGATCAGGCTCAGCCCAGCCAGGTGTCTTCAGAGATCAAGAATGTGCTGTTCATCATGTGTGACCAGCTACGTGCAGACCACCTGTCCTGTTATGCCCCTGGGGGCGCATTAAAGACCCCCAATCTGGATCGTCTGGCCGCCATGGGCGTGCGCTTTGATCGCGCCTATGTGAACTCTGCGGTCTGCGGTCCTTCGCGGGCCTCGTATTACACCGGCCGCTATCCCTTGTCGCACCGGGTCACCTGGAACCGCGTTCCTCACCCTATCGATGAGCTGTATCTGGGCGACTATCTGGCACAGTCCGGGCGAGACTGCCATCTGCTGGGCAAGACTCACCATGTGCCGGACTCGGCTGGCGCCAAGGCACGGCGTTTTCAGATTCAGCCCGAGGCGGCCGAGCGTTTCTGGCAAGGCGGCTTTACCGCCATTGAGCGCTACGACGGTCACTTTGAAATGGGCCCGGATAGCGAGTACCACCAGTATTTGCAGGCCCAGGGTTATGACAGCGAGCGTCCCTGGGAAGATTATGTGATCGGCAGCCAGGACGCCCAGGGCCAGTTCGCCTCTGGCTGGTACATGCGCAATGCCAGCCTGCCTGCACGAGTGCAGGCGCAGGACTCGGAAACCGCCTACTTCACCCAGCGGGCCATGGATTTCATCACGGCTAAAGGTGAAGAGCCCTGGGCCTTGCACCTGTCTTTCATCAAACCGCACTGGCCTTATAAAGCGCCGGCGCCCTACCACGATCGCTTTGGGGCGGAAGACGCCTGTACGCCCTTGCGTGCGGAGCATGAGCGCCAGAATGCACACCCGGTGCACGCGGCCTATCAGCAGCACGAAGAGTCTCAGTCCTTTGCTCAGGACGAGGTCTGGCGCACGATCAAGCCTGTCTATATGGGCCTGGTTCAGCAGATTGACGATGAAGTCGGCCGCTTGCTGGATATGCTGGACCAGCAAGACCGCCTGAAAGACACCCTGATTATTTTCAGCTCCGATCACGGCGATTTGCTGGGCGATCACTGGCTGGGCGAAAAAGAGTACTTCTTTGAAAACGCCATTCGCGTCCCGCTGATCGTGGTTGATCCACGGGCCTCGGCGAACGCCACGCGCGGCCAAAGCAGCGATGCCTTTGTCGAATGTGTGGATGTCACCCCCACAATTCTGGATGCCCTGCACCTGCCTGCCCAGGAACACCGGGTGGAAGGCCGGTCCCTGATTCCGCTTTTGCACGGCCAGTCCGAGTGGGCGCGTGAGTACACCGTGGCCAGCCTGGATTACGCTTATCGGGAAGCCCGCCAGATTCTGGGCCGTGGCGTGGACGAATGCCGTGGCCTGATGTTGCGTGATGGCGAGTATAAATACATGCATTGGCAGGGTTACCGGCCACAACTGTTCGATTTGAAGCAAGACCCTGACGAGCTGCACGACCTGGGCGCAGATCCGGCGTATGCAGCGGTTTGTCGGCGTATGAAAGAAGGCCTGCTGGACTGGCATGACACCCTGAAAGGGCGTGCCAGCGAGAGTTGGGCCGCGGTAGAGGATCGTACCAATGCGCACGAGCGCATGATGAATATCTTGATTGGACGATGGTAGATGCGCTGCGGGGGGCTACCAGTTGGTGGCGGGCCGCAATCAATAACGATAAGGAGTGGACAAATGAAGCAGCTTAAAAATACGACGCTGGCCCTGTTGTTGGCCGGCGTGGGTGCCTTGGCCCCGATGATGGCTCAGGCCGCCTGGCCGACTACGGATCAGGTTCGTATTGTGGTCCCTTACCCACCCGGCACCGAACCTGACATTCTGGCTCGCGATCTGGGTGTACATCTGAACAAGGCCACCGGCAAGGTCTTTGTGATCGAGAACCGTCCGGGTGCCAATGCCATTATCGGCACCGACAATATTGCCAAAGCCAAGGGGGACGGCTCGGCTCTGTTGATGGTTGATAGTCTGGCGGTATCGACCAACCCGCTGCTCTACAGCAACCTGCCCTACAAATGGGAAAAGGATCTGAAGCCGGTCACCACAGTCGCTGGCGTGAACCTGTATCTGCTGGTGCGTAATGATTTCCCGGCCAAGGACTACAAGGAATTCATCGCCCAGGCCAAGAAAGCCAATGGCGACACCAATGTGGGCACAGGTGGTCGCGGACACGTTACGCACCTGGGCATGGGCCTGCTGGCACGTGAGGAAGGGGTGAACTTCACCTATATCCCCTACAAGGGCATGGCCCCGGCCACGAATGCGATTCTGGGCGGTGAGACCGATGCCATGCTGGTTGGCGGCATTCTGGCTTCGCAGCATGTCGATGGTGGCAAGATCCGAGTTCTGGCGGTAGGAGCGGACAAACGCACTGAATTGCTGCCTAACGTACCTACTGTGCAGGAAGCAGGCGGTCACGCCAATAGTATTCCAACAACGACTTTTGCCCTGTTTGCACCCGGCACCACACCGGATGACACCGTGAAAGAGATTCAGGAAAAGGTGGATGCTGCCCTGAAGACCCCCGAAATGCAGGCTGCCTTCAAAAACCGTGGCCTGGCCCAGTTCTTCACCACCCCGGCCCAGACGCTGGAGCGCGTGCAGAACGACTCCAAGGTCTATTCCGAGCTGATCCCTACCCTGGGCATTCAGCCTGAGTAATGGGCTATCTGGCAGAGCCATACATCTGATCAGTAGCCTGGCTGCTGACGGTTATGGCTCTGTTAAGCCTCAAGGTTGGAAAGGATAAAAAAACACCACACACGCCCCGTTCAGGTGGGACCGGTGTGGTGTTTCTGGAATCTGGAAGTCGCTGCAGACCAGGGTCAGGACGCCAAGCCCGCGCTATGCAGGGTTAGAACCGATAGTGTGGCCGGGCGGGCTGCGTTTTACTGATCGTTGTAGTCGTGCTGCTCGGAAATCAGCCGCCGCAAGGTGGTCTTGAGGGCGCCGACATCCAGTGGCTGCAGGCGCTGCACCACTTCCTGCTCGTGCAGGCGAGCCTTGGCAATCAGACCCGAGATCAGGGTTTGGCCTTCCTCGGTAATGCGTACCAGCGTAATGCGGCGGTCCACATCGTGGGCCACGCGACGCAGCAAGCCCTGTTTTTCCAGCCTGTCCAGCAGGCGGGTGACGGTGGGTTGTTTGGTGGTGGCAATACGAGCCAGATGGCCAATACTGACTTCGCCCGCACCCGACAGGGTGGACAGGACACGCCACTCGGAAATGGACAAACCGTTGCTCAGCACCACTTCGTGGAATTCGGCAGAGATCAGCTGGCTGGCCTGGGCCAACAAGGCGGGCAGGTAGTTTTCGACAAAGACGGTGTCGTGTTCGGTGGGGCTCATGTGCTTATTGTCATTACAGGCTAATGGGTGCCGCAAGGCGGCAACAGGGCTCACTATAACCAAGCTGTCCGTTTGCGTGTCGCAAATAATTTGCTGACTTTACTAGGGAAAACCATGAGGATGGATATGTTGAGATATAAACATATTCAGATGAAAATAAATACCATGTTCACAATGAGCGGTAAGTAAGGAAAGAAAAATGGCTGAGCGATCGTTTGTCGAAGAAGTCAAAAAGCTGCGCCTGGGTGATGGAGACGTATTCAGTGGCGAAGGCATTCTGGCGGTGACCAAGGCCCTGCTGGAATCGGGCGTGTCCTACGTGGCCGGTTACCAGGGTGCGCCTATCTCGCACTTGATGGACGTGCTGGCCGATGCCCAGGACATCTTGCAAGAGAACGGTATCCGTTTTGAAAACAGTGCCAGCGAGGCAACGGCGGCGGCAACACTGGCCGCGTCGGTCAACTACCCGCTGCGTGGCGCCATCACGTTTAAAGCAACTGTGGGCACCAACGTGGCCTCGGACGCGCTGGCCAACCTGGCCTCCGGTGGGGTCAAGGGCGGTGCGCTGATCATTGTGGGCGAAGACTACGGCGAAGGCTCGTCCATCATGCAGGAGCGTAGCCACGCTTTTGCCATGAAATCCCAGATGTGGATGCTGGACCCGCGTCCTAACCTGCCCTGTATCGTGCAAGCGGTTAAAGACGGCTTTGATCTGTCCGAAGCGTCCAATACCCCCGTGATGCTGCAACTGCGTATTCGCGCCTGTCACGTGCATGGTCAGTTTGTGGCCTCGGACAACCGCCGCGCCAAGTTCACCATCAAAGAAGCCATGGAGCAGCCCACACGCGATATCAACCGTATCGTGTTGCCGCCCGCCAGCTTCCTGCATGAAAAAGAAAAGATCGAACAGCGCTGGCCGAACGCCGTCAAGTTCATCGAAGAGCGTCAGTTGAATGAATTCTTTGCTGATGGCACCGATGACGTAGGCTTGATCGTTCAGGGCGGTGGCTACAACACCGTGATCCGTGCTCTGGAGCACCTGGATATGGCCGACGTGTTTGGCGAATCCAAAGTGCCCATGTACGTGATGAACGTGGCTTACCCGCTGATCGAATCTGAAATTGTTCGCTTCTGTGAAGGCAAGCGTGCGGTGCTGGTGCTGGAAGAAGGTCAGCCCAACTTTGTGGAACAGAACATCTCCGATATCGTGCGTCGTCACAATGTGGACGTAAGCCTGCACGGCAAGGATCTGCTGCCTCTGGCCGGTGAATACAACACCGCCACCATGTTGAAAGGCCTGCGTGCCTTCATGGAAAAATACGAGCGCATCGAGCCCCTGCCAGCCCGCAAACCACGCGTGATCCCGATGAAAGTCGAGACCGTGGAGCGTCCTAAAGCAGAACAAGCCAGCCTGGTGGAAGTGGAAGCCGCTGAAGTGAAACCCTTGGGCAGCCTGGATGAGAACGTCCATGCCCGTCCGCCAGGGTTTTGTACCGGCTGTCCCGAGCGTCCTATCTTTACCGCACTGAAGCTGGTGGAGCGCGAATTGGGCGAACACCACGTGTCGGCCGACATTGGCTGTCACCTGTTTTCCATTCTGCCGCCCTTCAACCTGGGTAACACCACCATGGGTTATGGCCTGGGTGGCGCTGGTTCGGCCGCCTTGAACGTGGATTCGGACAAGCGTGCGATTTCGGTGATGGGTGACGGTGGTTTCTGGCACAACGGTTTGACCAGCGGTATTGCCAACGCCGTGTTCAACCGCAGTGACAACCTGACCATCGTGATCGACAACAGCTACACCGCGGCTACGGGCGGTCAGGACATTCTGTCCTCCAAGGCCAAGAACGAAACGCGCAGTACCGGTCACCTGATCGAGAAAGCGGCGCGTGGTGTGGGTGTGGAATGGCTGCGCATGATACGTCGTACCTACGACTTGAAGACCATGACGGCAACCCTGCGTGAAGCCCTGACGACCAAGGAAAAAGGTCCCAAGGTGCTGGTGGCGCAAAGCGAATGTATGTTGAACCGTCAGCGTCGCGAGAAAGGCCAGGTGCGTAAAGCCGTGGCCGCGGGCGAACGTGTGGTGCGCGAGCGCTTTGGTGTGGACCCGGACACGTGTACCGGCGATCACTCCTGCATCCGCTTGTCCGGTTGTCCGTCGTTGTCGATCCGCCCCAATCCGGACGCCCTGCGTCAGGACCCAGTGGCTAACGTGATGAACAGTTGTGTGGGTTGCGGTCTGTGTGGCGAGGTTTCCCACGCCGCGATTCTGTGCCCGTCTTTCTACCGTGCACAAGTGGTCAGCAACCCGACTGGCTGGGACAAGTTCCGCGAAAAAACCCGCCGTGGCTTTATCGGCTGGTTGCAGCGTCGTGACGCTGCTCGTCGTGATCGTCTGGCCTTCTAAGCACACCCGTAGAGATTTTTATCATGCAGATCAAACCAATCAAGATTGCTATTTTGGCCATGGGTGGCGAAGGCGGCGGCGTGTTGGCCGACTGGATCGTCAACCTGGGCGAACAAAACGGCTACTTTGCACAGACCACCTCGGTGCCTGGCGTGGCCCAGCGTACCGGCGCCACGATTTACTACGTGGAACTGTTCCCGCACTCGGCCGCCGTGGATGGCAAAAAGCCTGTGCTGGCCCTGATGCCCATGCCCGGTGACGTGGATGTGGTGCTGGCTTCCGAGCTGATGGAAGCCGGTCGCGCCGTACAACGTGGCCTGGTGACAGAGGACCGCACCACGCTGATCGCTTCGACTCACCGTGTCTATTCCATTGCCGAAAAATCGGCCATGGGTGATGGCCGTGTGGACGACAACGCCCTGATTGCGCACGCAACCCAGGCTGCCAAGCGCTTTGTGTACTTCAATATGGAAAAAGCGGCCGAGGATTCGGGCAGCGTGATTTCCGCCGTGCTGTTCGGCGCATTGGCCAGCACCGGCGTGCTGCCTTTTAGCCGCTCGCAGTTCGAGCAGACCATCGAACGCGGTGGTGTGGGCGTCAAACCCAGTCTGAAGGCTTTTGGTGCCGCCTACGCCCGTGTCGCTGAAGGCGATGCTGGCAAGGCCGATTCGGAAAACAAGCCGGTTGATATGGCGACGCTGGCCCCCCGCGACCCTGCAGTGGCCAAGCTGATTGAGCGCGTCCGTGCCGAAGTGCCCGAGCAGGCCCAGCCTATCGTGGTGGAAGGTGTGCGCCGTGTGCTGGATTTTCAGGACGTGGCCTACGCCAATCTGTACCTGGACCGCCTGAAAAAGATCAGCCAGTTTGCGCGTCCTGACGATGTGGCCCTGATCCGTGAAACCGGCCGTTATCTGGCCTTGTGGATGTCCTACGAGGACGCCATTCGCGTGGCCGAACTGAAGACCCGCTCCAGCCGTTTTGACCGTGTGCATAAAGAAGTGCGCGCTGCCGACGGCCAGATCGTGGCGATCAACGAATACATGCACCCCCGCGTGGAAGAAATCAGTGAGATCCTGCCGTTTGCCAGCGTTGGCCGTTGGTTGATGCGTCCTACCTGGGGCAACAAGCTGGTGAAATCCCAGACCAAATCCGGTCGCGTGATTCAAACCAGTTCGGTGCGTGGTTTTATTCCCCTGTACTTGCTCTCGGGCTTCAAGCGCTGGCGTCGTCGCACGCTGCGTTACCAGGCCGAGCAGCAGCGCATTGAAGGCTGGTTGAAGCAGATCGAACAAGCTGCCGATGCTCACCCAGCTCTGGCGCTGGAAATTGCCCAGTGTCAGCGTCTGGTTAAAGGTTATGGCGATACCCATGCTCGTGGCTTGCGTAACTACCAGACCGTGATGTCGGCTCTGGAACGCAACCCCAGCACCTTGTCGCCTGCTATTTTGGGCGCCCTGCGCGATGCGGCTTTGGCCGACGAGCACGGCGTGAAGCTGGAGGCTGCCCTGCGCCAGTACGCACTGGTGTAAGGGGCCACACCAGGCCGCTTTCGGGCGGCCTCGGTGAAAACCCTTGAGGACGCGTTTTTATACCCCCAAATACTTTATTTCTAAAATATTCATAGTAGAATATAAATTCGGATTGGCACTGCGAAGAAGGCCCTGAAAGCCAACGATCCCGTGTCTACTTGGCCACTTGTTCAAGCAAGAATATCCCGCTGTTGGTCAAACTGAAATTAGCCAAAGTTTGGGGGAAAAACAATATGAATCAAAGCGAAGCAGCACTTGAATTCCTGGTAGAGCCGGCCGATGCCGGATTTGAAGGCCGCGTCGGTCCCAAGGACCCGGCCAGCCTGAAATTGTGGTTGCGCATGCTGACCTGCACCAAGCAGATCGAGGACGAAATCCGTCGCCGCCTGCGCCAGAATTTTGATATTTCGCTGGCCCGTTTTGACTATATGGCCCAGTTGTACCGCTACCCGCAGGGTCTGAAGATGGGCGAGTTGTCGCGCTATCTGATGGTGACCGGCGGCAATATTACCGGACTGACTGACGAGCTGGCCCGCGAGGGCATGGTGTCTCGCCAGAGCAGCCCCACTGACCGGCGTGCCTGGGTGTTGCGTCTCACCCCCAAGGGCAAAAGCAGTTTCGAGGCGATGGCCCAGGCCCACAGCGACTGGATTGCAGAAATGTTTGAAGGGCTGGGTACCGAGGAAGTCGTGCACATCCATCAGCACCTGGGCCTGCTACGGGTTCATCTGCAAAGCGCGGCCAGCTAGCATAAGGTGCATCCTGCCAGGCCTGTGAACCAGGCAGGATGCGGATAGCGTCACGAACAGGCGCACAAAACACTTGCTAAAAAGGTGTCTACAACATGGTTTCCAAGCTGTACGAACAAGAACATCGCATCCGTTTTTCGGAATGCGATCCAGCGGGTATCGTTTTTTATCCGCAGTACTTTGTGATGTTTAACGACCTGATGGAAGCATGGATCGACTCCATGACCCCCGAGGGTTTTCACAACATGATCGCCAGCAAACGGGTGGGCATGCCTTCGGTGCACATTGAAGCCGAGTTCAAGTCCATCAGCCGTATGGGTGATGATGTGGTGATGAGCCTGGGTGTGGAACGCATTGGCAATAGCTCCTTGAAGCTGCTGTTGCGCTGCATCGGTAAGGACGGCGTGCTGCGTATGCAAGTGCGTCAGACCGTGGTGACCACTTCGCTGGAGACGCACCTGGGTATTCCTATCCCCGACTTCCTGCGTAATCCCATGCAAGAGTACGTGATTGCCCAGGCAGAAAGCAGCCAGGCTTGATCTAGTTTGAAGTAGTAGCAGGCAGTGTGCAGGTCAGCCATTTTTTTTGATTTAAATAGTTGACTTGTATAATATTTATTAATAAATATACTATGCTCAGAAGCATGTATTCAGACCATACGGACATATCATGAATATCGTATGTATTGGCGGAGGCCCAGCCGGCTTGTATTTCGGTTTGCTGATGAAGTTGCAAAACCCTCAGAACGAGGTTTTTGTAGTCGAGCGCAACCGACCGTACGACACCTTTGGCTGGGGTGTGGTGTTCTCGGATGCGACCATGGAAAACCTGCGTGAAGCTGACCCCGTGTCCGCGCAGACCATCGGTGACGCGTTCAACCACTGGGACGACATTGAGTGCCATTTCAAAGGTAGCGCCGTGCGCTCCAGCGGCCATGGCTTTATTGGGATTGGTCGCAAGAAATTGCTGAACATCCTGCAAGCCCGCTGTGAAGAAGTGGGTGTCAAGCTGGTGTTCGAGACCGTGGTCACGGACGAAGCTGAACTGGCCCGCAAGTACAACGCCGATATCTTGATTGCTTCTGACGGCATCAACAGCGCCATTCGTACCCGCTACGAAGACGTGTTCCAGCCTGATATCGACACCCGTAACTGCCGCTTTGTGTGGCTGGGTACGGAAAAAGTGTTCGACGCCTTTAACTTCATTTTTGTTGAAACCGAGCACGGCTGGTTCCAGGCTCACGCCTACCGCTTCCAGGATGGCCTGTCCACGTTCATCGTGGAAACGCCTGAAGAGACCTGGCAGAAAGCCGGTATTGGCGAAATGTCGCAGGAAGAGGCCATTGCCTACTGCGAGAAGCTGTTTGCCGACCACCTGGATGGCAACAAGCTGATCAGCAATGCCACCCACCTGCGCGGTTCGGCCATCTGGATTCGCTTCCCACGCGTTATCTGCAACAAGTGGGTGCACTGGCAAGATTACGGCACCGGCAAGAAGGTTCCTGTGGTGCTGATGGGCGACGCCGCTCACACCGCTCACTTTTCCATCGGTTCCGGTACCAAGCTGGCCCTGGAAGATGCCATCACGCTGGCCCAGCACATGGACCACGAGTCCATGGAAGAGGCCCTGAAAGATTACGAAGCCGCTCGTAGCGTGGACGTATTGCGTATTCAGAACGCTGCCCGCAACTCGACCGAATGGTTCGAGAACGTGGCCCGTTACGCCAATATGAAGCCCGAGCAGTTCACCTACTCCATGCTGACCCGTTCGCAGCGCATCTCGCACGAGAACATGCGCATGCGTGACGCCGCCTGGCTGGAAAAATACGAGCGCTGGATGGCGACCGAAGCCGGCTTGAAGCTGGCCGACGGTGAAAAGGCCCCATCGCCCATGTTCACGCCCTTCAAGCTGCGCGATATGCAGTTGAAGAACCGTGTCGTGCTCTCGCCCACGCTGATGTACAGCGCCAAGGACGGTATGCCCGGTGCTACGCACCAGGTGCATTACGGCAGCCGCGCCATGGGTGGTGCTGGCCTGATCATGG
The DNA here is from genome assembly GCF_031844565.1 of Alcaligenes sp. AB3. NCBI lineage: Bacteria > Pseudomonadati > Pseudomonadota > Betaproteobacteria > Burkholderiales > Alcaligenaceae > Alcaligenes > Alcaligenes sp. AB3. Next base: position 16,136 of record NZ_JAUZVM010000005.1, on the reverse strand, counting down.
CTGAAATGACTGCCGTGACGCCTGAAGGCCGTGTCACCCCCGGTTGTACCGGTCTGTGGAACGACGAGCAGGCCAATGCCTGGAAACCTGTGGTGGCATTTGCCCACGAACAGGGTGCCAAGATTGGTGTGCAGCTGGGCCATGCTGGCCGTCGCGGTTCGACGCAACTGGGCTGGGAAAAAGCCAATCAGCCGCTGGCTGAAGGCAACTGGCCTTTGGTGTCGGCTTCCGCCCTGCCTTACCAGGCTGGCGTCACTGCCGTGCCTGCCGAGATCACTCGTGCCCAGATGGACGAGATACGTGACGCCTTTGTGGCCGCTGCCAAGCGCGCTGACCAGGCCGGTTTTGACTGCATTGAATTGCAAGCCGCCCACGGTTACCTCTTGTCCAGCTTCATCTCGCCGCTGACTAATCAGCGTAGTGATGAATTTGGTGGTAGTCTGGAAAATCGCATGGCTTACCCGCTGGAAGTGTTTGCCGCTATCCGCGCCGTCTGGCCAGAGAACAAGCCCATCATGGTGCGTATCTCGGCAACAGACTGGGCCGAAGGCGGCAACACGGCGGACGACGGGGTGGAAATTGCCCGCCTGTTCAAGCAAGCCGGTGCCGATCTGATCGACGTGTCCTCGGGTGAAGTGGTGCTGGAGCAGCAGCCAATTTACGGCCGCATGTACCAGACGCCATTCTCCGACCGTATCCGTAACGAAGCCGGTATCGCCACCATGGCGGTGGGCTCGATCATGGAAGCGGATCACGCCAACAGCATTATTGCTGCAGGCCGTGCTGACCTGTGCGCCCTGTCGCGTGGCTTCCTGGCCGACGCGAACTGGCCACAACGTCAGGCAGCGGAGCTGGGTTACACCGACCTGGCCTGGCCCGTTCAGTACGAATGGGGCAAGGACTGGTTGCAGCGTCAAATCAAACGTGCGCCAGTGGCCCAGGACGGCCCTGCCAAGTCATAAAACACGAAAGGAGACAGCATCATGTCGGAAGAACGTTTTGACACCCACCGCGAAAGCGTGCTCGGTCGTGCAGATGTTGAGGACACGCCCGAATTGGTGAAGTACTACCAGGATTTGACTCAGTTTGAAGCCGGTGCCCTGTGGACCGTGGCGAACAAGATTGAGCCCTGGGAGCCCAAGTCCGAGTCCGTGCCTGTGGTGTGGCGCTACCGCGACCTGCGCGACTACGTGTTGCGTTCGGTGGATCTGGTCAGCCCTGAAAAGGCCGGTCGTCGTGTGATTTACCTGAACAACCCCGGTCGCCAGGAAGTTTCGGCGGCGGTGGGCTGGCTGTACTCCGGTTTGCAGGTCATGAAACCGGGCGAAGCGGCTTCCGCACATGCGCACTCCTCCTCGGCCCTGCGTTTCATCATGGAAGGCCGTGGTGCCTACACCATCGTGGACGGCCACAAGATGACCTTGGGCGCCAACGACTTCGTGCTGACGCCTAACGGCTGCTGGCACGAGCATGGCGTGGAAGCCGACGGCCTGCCTTGTATCTGGCAAGACGGTCTGGACATTCCACTGGTCAACGCGCTGGAAGCCGGTTTCTACGCCGTTCACCCTGACCTGTCCCAGGCCATTACGCACCCCGTCAACGACGCGGTGGGTATCTGGGGCGGTCGTGGCCTGAAGCCTACCTTGCACGACTGGCAAAAACCGTACTCGCCCCTGCTCAAGTACGAGTGGGAGCCTACCTACGAAGCCTTGTCGGCCTACGCCAAGGTTACGGACGGCAGCCCCTTTGATGGCGTCATCATGGACTACATCAACCCGCTGACCGGCGGTCCTGTCATGGCCACCATCGGTGCCAGCATGCAAATGCTGCGCCCTGGCGAGCACACCAAGGCCCACCGTCACACCGGCAGCATCATTTACCAATGCGCCAAGGGTGAAGGCTATTCGATCATCAATGGCAAACGCTTTGACTGGCGCGAACGTGACATTTTCTGCGTACCATCCTGGATGTTCCACGAGCACGTGAACGGTTCTTCGTCCGAGGACGCTTGCCTGTTCTCGTTCCACGACCTGCCCGTGATGCGTGCCCTGAATCTGTACCGCGAAGAAGCGCTGGCCGAGAACGGTGGCCATCAAGTCTTGCTGTAAGACTACTTAATTAAGCTATATGAACAGCCTGCCACGGCAGGCTGACCTGATTTACTTAAGCCATCCGCATAGATGGCCCAATCTGGAGATAGAAATGCGTCTTGTAACGTACCGTAGTGAAGTTGCTGCCGCTGGCCGCCTGGGTGCCATTGTGGGCGATCTGGTGGTTGACCTGGGTTACCTGGGCGACGCCACTGGCCACATGCTGCCTGACAATATGCTCGATTTCATCGACCTGGGCCCAGCCGCTGTGACCTCCACGGCTCGCTTGCTGGAAACCTACGCCGACGATATGCCTTTTGGTGTGGCACTGCCCCTGGCCAACGTCAAGCTGTTGGCTCCTATCCCACGCCCACGCAAGAACATCTTTGGTATCGGCCTGAACTACGTGGAACACGTGGCCGAATCCAGCCGCACTCTGGACACCTCCAAAGAGCTGCCCAAACAGCCCGTGATCTTCTCCAAGCCACCAACCACCGTGGTTGGCCCTGGCGATGCCATCGAGCACAACAAGAACATCACTCAGCAAATGGACTGGGAAGTTGAACTGGCCGTGATCATGGGCACCCGTGCTCAGCGCGTGGCCAAAGAAGACGCCCTGAAGTACGTGTTCGGTTACTCCGTCATGATCGACGTGAGCGCCCGCGACTGCCGTCGTGCCGGTCAGTGGATCTACTCCAAAGGCCAGGACACCTACGCTCCTTTCGGTCCCGTTATCGTGACTGCTGACGAGCTGACCGACCCTCACAACCTGAACCTGAGCCTGACTCTGAACGGTGTGACCAAGCAAAGCTCCAACACCAAGCACATGCTGTTCAACGTGAACGACCTGATCGCTGACATCAGCGCCGGTATCACGCTGGAACCCGGTGACATCATCGCTACCGGTACCCCGGAAGGCGTGGGCGCTGGCCGTGATCCTCAAGAGTGGATGTGGCCTGGTGACGTGGTGCACGCTGTGGTTGAAGGCATCGGCGAATTGCGTCACCCCATCGTGGACGTGACCCCCCAAAACTAAGTAAAGGAGAGCATGATGCTGGAATTGCGTCAGTTCAAGGCCGCCGCCGTTCAGGCAGCGCCTGTGTTCCTGGACACGAATGCGACCATCGAAAAAGTATGTCGTCTGATCAATGAAGCAGCCGACAACGGTGCCGAGCTGATCGCCTTTCCCGAGGTGTTCGTCTCCGGTTACCCCTACTGGAGCTGGGTGATGAACCCGATCGACGGCAGCCCGTGGTTCGAGCGCCTGTGCAAATCGGCCATCGAAGTGCCCGGTCCCGAGATCCAGAAGGTTGCGCAAGTTTGTCGTCAGCGCAAGGTCAACGTGGTGTTGGGTGTGAACGAGCGCAGTCCCGTTGGCATCGGCACCATTTACAACACGCTGGTCACCATCGGCGCGGACGGTCGCATTCTGGGCCGTCACCGCAAACTGGTTCCCACCTGGGCTGAAAAGCTGACCTGGGCCAACGGTGATGCGTCCTCGATGCGTGTGCATGACACCACCATCGGCCCTCTGGGTGCCTTGGCTTGCGGTGAAAACACCAACACGCTGGCTCGTTTCAGCCTGTTGTCGCAAGGTGAACTGGTCCACGTTGCCAGCTACATCGCCTTGCCCGTGGCACCAAAAGACTACGACATGGCTGAAGCGATTCGCCTGCGTGCCGCTGCTCACTGCTTTGAAGGCAAGGTGTTTACGGTGGTGGCTTGCTCGACGGTTTCCGAGGAAATCATCGAAGCCATGTCGGCCAGCCATCCTGAAGCACGTGATCTGCTGGCTCGTCCCAACAGCGCGTTCTCGGGCATTATTGGCCCCGATGGCCGCGTTCAGGGTGAAGCACTGATCGACAAGGAAGGCATTGCCTACGCCGACATCGATCTGTCGCGCTGCATCCAGCCGCGTCAAATGCATGACATCACGGGTCACTACAACCGTTTTGACGTGTTTGACCTGCGTGTGAATCGCAAGGCTTTGACGCCTGCCCGCTTTTACGAAGGCGACGCAGCGTCCCAGCCAGACCTGAATCCTGCCGAGTTCTCCGTTCTGGACGACAAGGAAGTGTAAGAAGGTTCAAGACGGTCCCTTTCCCCCAGTGGATTGGGGCCGTTTTTTGACGGGTCTCTTTGCTCAAGTGACCTGCTCAAAAAAACCGCCGTGGCCTTGCCGCAGCGGTCCAAGATGCAAGCTGCCTTTGTAAAGAAGGCGGTGCCGGGCCTGAAGGAGCGGGCTGTTTTAACGGCTGGTCCCTATCCTGCGCCATGCAGGGCAGGCAACGATAATGACGACATAAGACCCAAGTAGGAGATGAAATGAGCGACAAGAACCCATTGGCAGCCTTTATCCAGGCGATCGACAGCAAGCAGGTCCGTTTCGTGGATCTGACCCAGACTCTGTCTCCCAGCTTCCCCGCCTTGCAACTGCCCCCCCAATTTGGCCAGACTGCCGGTTTCTCGATTGAGCGCATCAGCCAATACGACGAGAACGGCCCAGGCTGGTACTGGAACAACTTCACCTGTGGCGAACACACCGGTACCCACTTTGACGCGCCTGCGCACTGGATCTCCGGCAAGGACCATCCAGACAACACGGTCGACACTATTCCAGTGGACAACTTCCTGCGCCCTGCCGTGGTGGTTGATGCTTCCGCTGAAGTGGCCCAGAACGAAGACTTCATCCTGACCTCCGAGTTCCTGTTGAACTGGGAAGCCAAGCATGGCCGTATCCCTGAAGGCGCCTGGGTGCTGTTTCGCACCGACTGGTCCAAGCGCGTGAACGACGCCGAGGCATTCCTGAACATGCGTGAAGACGGTGCTCACACGCCTGGCCCAGCTCAGGAAGCGGTAGAGTGGATGATTCACGAGCGCAAGGTTCACGGTTTTGGCGTTGAAACCATCAACACCGATGCTGGCCAATCCTACTCCTGGCCTATTGGCTACCCTTGCCACACCCTGATGCACGGTGCCAACCGCTACGGTCTGCAGTGCTTGTGCAACCTGGATCAGCTGCCCCCTCAAGGTGCACTGATCATGTCGGCCCCTTTGAAGATTGAAGGTGGTTCCGGCAGCCCATTGCGCGTGGTCGCACTGGTTGCTCAGTAAGTAGAAAACGGTGGGGAAGTGGCAGAACTGTGTACCATGCGGTTCTGCTGTTTTCTCACCTAGTGGTTTTCCATTATATTCGGCAGTATATATTTATCCGTAAACTATTCATCAATAAAATAAATTCACAAAAGAATGAATAGAGATCCAGCCATACAGCCAGTCTTGGTGTCAGGCAGCCGGTTTTAGCGGAGACAGTAGACGAGCCTTACGCAGCCTTTTTCAGGTTACGCGATACCGTCCCATTGCCCCCTGCGGCGCTACATCATGCCACGGCTTGGCCTTTTTGGCTGGGTAATTGATGTAGTCATGCTCAATGGTAGGCACATGATGGATACTTTTGAACTCGTCATCCGGGACATCCAGAACGCATCCCCGCTGATTCGCAGTTTTACGCTGGAGCCTGCCCAGGCCGGTTCCCTGCCCGCGTTTGCGCCGGGTTCGCACCTGCAGGTACAGATTCCTGATCTGAACGATCACCGCTGCTATTCCCTGATTTCGCTGGACGCCGACACGGCACAGGGTCCGACCTGTTACCGTCTGGGCGTGCGCCTGGAAGACAACAGCTCGGGTGGTTCGCGCTTCATGCACAGCCTGAAAGTAGGCGATACGCTGCGTGTGGCTGGCCCCAAGAATGACTTCCCCTTGCATGCTGCCGCTGAAGGCGAAACTGAAACCGTGCTGATTGCCGGTGGTATCGGTATCACGCCCATTGCCAGCATGGCCGCTGCCCTGCATCACCAGGGCCGCCCTTATCAGTTGCACTATGCCGGTCGCAGCGTGGAACAGTTGGCCTTTCTGGACGAACTGAGCGCCCTGTCCGGCCCGGCCCTGCGTCACTACGCGGACGACAGCGAAGGCCGTTTCTGCCTGAATACCCTGCTCGATGGTCTGTCCAAAGACCAGCACATTTACGTCTGCGGCCCCAAAGGCATGATTGATGCCGTGATCGAAGCCTGCAAGCAACGCGGCTGGCCTGGCGACCATGTTCACTTCGAGCTGTTCGTGACGGCGGCTCCCCAGGAAGGTGACCAGCCTTTTGAAGTGGAATTGCGCCAGACCGGCGTGACCCTGCAAATTCCCGCCGACAAGACCATTGTGGACGTGATGGAAGAGCAGGGCCTGGACCCCATGATCGACTGCAAGCGCGGCGAGTGCGGCGTCTGTACCTGTGATGTGATCGAAGGCGAGGTTGACCACCGCGACTACTTCCTGAGCGACTCGGAAAAAGCCAGCAACAAGGTCATCCAGATCTGTATTTCCCGCGCCAAGACCCCGCGTCTGGTGCTGGATCTATAAGCCCAAGGGCGACGGAGAACATGATGGAAAAGTATCGTGATAATCCCCAGGCCATCCGCGAATTGGTACGCGAGGCCGAGGTCCACAAGGATTTGTACATCAACCAGGAGCTGTTTGAACTGGAGATGGAGCAGTTGTTCGTCAATACCTGGGTCTACGTTGGCCATGCCAGCCAAGTACCCAATAAAGGCGACTTCTACACCACGACGGTCGGTACTGAGTCCGTCATCATGGTGCGCCATACCGATGACAGCATCCGCGTGCTCTACAACCGTTGCCCGCACAAAGGTGTGCAAGTGGCGGGCGAGACCTGTGGCAACACGGGCAAGTTCTTCCGTTGCCCCTACCACGCCTGGACCTTCAAGACGGACGGCTCCCTGCTGTCCATCCCCTTGAAGAAAGGCTACGAGAACACCGGCTTTGAATGCACCGAAGGCAGCAAGGGCATGGCCGCGGTACAGAACGTCAAGGTGTACCGCGATTTCGTGTTCTGTCGCCTGGCCGACGAAGGCGTAAGCTTTGAGGACTTCTTTGGCGAGTCCCTGAGCACCATCGACAATATGGTGGATCGCTCCCCCGAAGGCCGCCTGGAAGTGGCCGGTGGCGTGATGCGCTACATGCACCAGTGCAACTGGAAAATGCTGGTCGATAACCAGACCGATACCTGTCACCCCATGGTGGCGCACGAGTCCTCGGCTGGTACGGCGGTTAAAGCCTGGGAAGCTGCCCCTCCAGGTACGCCCAAGCCCATGGCGGTCGAGCTGTTTGCTCCTTTCATGTCGCCTTACGAGTTCTACGAAGGCATGGGCATTCGCGTGTGGGAAAACGGTCACGGCCATACCGGCGTGAGCAATTCCATCCACGCTGATTACTCCGAAATCCCCGGCTACTGGGACCAGATGGTCGAAGCCTATGGTGAAGAACGCGCCAAAGCCATTTTGGGCGACACGCGTCACAACACCTGTTACTTCCCCAACATCATGGTCAAGGGCCCGATCCAGACCCTGCGTTTGTTCAAGCCGCTGGCCGCTGACAAGACCCTGGTGGAATCCTGGACCTTCCGACTGGTGGGTGCCCCTGACACCTTCCTGGAACGCACCCTGATGTACAACCGCCTGATCAACGCTCCGACCTCCATGGTCGGTCACGATGATCTGGAAATGTACGAGCGTGCCCAGCACGGTTTGCAGTCGCGTGGTCGCGACTGGATGAACCTGGCCCGTCTGGTGGAAAAAGATGAAGACCAGCAAAAGAACGTGGTGATCAACGGCACCAGCGAAATGCAGATGCGCGCCCAGTTCCGCGCCTGGTTGAAGTTCATGCTGCCCGAGCAGCAGGCCAAGAAAGAAGAGGAATAACCATGAGCGAAATCAGCCGTCAGGCCCTTATCGATTTTGTGTATGCGGAAGCCCGCCTGCTGGATGAACAGCGCTACGAGCAATGGCTCGACCTGTTCACCGAGGATGGCTACTACTGGATGCCGCTGGTGCACGATCAGCAGGACGCCCGTTTGCATGCGTCCCTGATGCACGAGGACAAGCTCTTGCTGCGTATCCGTGTGGAGCGTCTGGCAGGCCGTCGCACTTTCTCCCAGCAGCCCAAGAGCCGCAGCCATCATTTGCTCCAGCAACCCACTGTGGAAAGCATGGACGAGGAGAAAGGCGAATACACCGTGCGTTGCGCCTTCCACTACACGGAAACGCGTGGCGACAACCAAGATATCTATGTGGGTTGGAATACCTACACCCTGGTGCGCCAGGACGACGCTTTGAAGATCCGTCTGAAACGGGTGGATCTGCTCAATTGCGACGCGCCTTTCGGCAATATCCAGTTGTTTATGTGACAGGACAGGAGAATTTTTGATGGCCAACACCACGGTCTACCAGGCTTTTCGAGACACCGCCCAGAAATGGGGCGACAAGCCCTTTGTATGTACCCTGCCTGAGACCGCCGAGATCTACGGTATTGAAGCGGGCGAGCTGACTTACGGTCAGGCTCTGGAGCGTATCGACGCCTTGCGCGCCGGTTACGCCGCTGCTGGCTACGGCCACGGTCACCGCGTCGGCATCCTGCTGGAGAACCGCCCTGTGTTCTTCCTGCACTGGTTCGCACTGAACAGCCTGGGCGTGTCGATTGTGCCAATCAATCCTGATTTGCGCGCTGCCGAGCTGGAATACCTGATCGGCCATTCGGAAATGATCATGGCCATTGCCCTGCCCAGCCGTCACCAGGATCTGGTGGAAGCGGCTCAGCGTGCCGGTCAGCCTTTTGCCATCATGGCCGATGGTGATGTACCTCCGATGGTGGAGCGCGCCGCCTCCCGTTCCTGTGACATTCCTGATGAAAACAGCGAATGTGCCTTGCTGTACACCTCCGGTACCACAGGCCGCCCCAAGGGCTGCATGCTGGCTAACCAGTACTTCCATTATGCTGGCGAGTGGTATCGCGACATTGGTGGTTTGGCTTCGCTGGAGCATGGCAAAGAGCGCATGCTGACTCCGCTGCCCCTGTTCCACATGAATGCGATGGCCTGCTCGACCATGGCCATGATCAAGACCGGCGGCTGCCTGATCTCCCTGGACCGTTTCCACCCACGCAGCTGGTGGGATTCGGTGCGCGAATCCGGCGCAACCGTGGTGCATTACCTGGGTGTGATGCCTGCCATCCTGATGAAGGCCGAGGCCAGCGAAAAAGACCGTCAACACAATGTGCGCTTTGGTTTTGGCGCTGGTGTGGACCGTGGTCTGCATCCTATTTTTGAAGAACGCTTTGGTTTCCCTCTGCTGGAAGCCTGGGCCATGACGGAAACGGGCGCCGGTGCCAGCATCATCGCCAATCACGAGCCCCGCTTTATCGGCACCTCCTGCTTCGGTAAGGAAATGCCTGTGGTGGAAGTGCTGCTGCGTAAAGACGATGGCGAACCTGCTCAGGCCGGTGAAAACGGCGAGCTGCTGGTGCGCTCGGCCGGTGACAACCCACGCTACGGCTTTTTCTCCGGTTACTGGAAAGACCCGGCGGCGACTGATGAAGCCTGGGAAGGCGGCTGGTTCCACACGGGCGACATCGTTTGCCGTGACGAACAAGGCTACCTGCACTTTGTGGACCGTAAAAAGAACGTGATCCGTCGCAGTGGCGAGAACATCGCTGCCGTGGAAGTGGAAAACATCATGCAGCAGCATCCGCTGGTGCGCTCCATTGCCGTGGCCGCCGTGCCCGACGCCATCCGTGGCGACGAAGTGATGGCGCTGGTGGTGCCGCACAATCCTATCGAAACCCAGGAACAGCGCGAACAGGCTGCCCAGGAAATGGTGCAGTGGGGCCTGACCCAGCTGGCCTATTTCAAGGTGCCCGGCTACGTGTTGTTTGTGGATGCCCTGCCGCTGACCTCGACCAACAAGATTCAGCGCGGTGAGTTGAAAACAGTGGCCCTGGCCGCTTTGGAAAACCCGGCCTGCGTGAACACGAATCACCTGAAAAAACGTCAGGAGGCCTGAGCCCATGGCCTTGCCGCAAGCAGCCCGCCAGGGCTATGACGATGTGGTGCTGGTCGCTCCGGTGACCATTCCCTACGAGCGCCATTCCGAGCAGACCGCGCATTGGTGGCTGGGTGCGGCATTGGGCCAGTTGCTGGCCCAGTCCGGCCTGAAAAAAGCCGACGTCGATGGCGTGTGTGTATCCAGCTTCACGCTGGGTTCGGATAGTGCCGTCGGTGTGATGCAGCATTTTCAAATGAGCCCACGCTGGCTGGACCACATCCCTATGGGTGGAGCCAGCGGTGTGGTGGCCATGCGCCGTGCGGCTCGTGCCGTGCAGTGTGGCGATGCGTCCATCGTGGCGTGTATCGCGGGCGATACCAATCACCGTGAGTCCTTCAAGAACACGGTGTCGGGCTTCTCGCGTTTCTCGCAGGATGCCGTCTACCCTTACGGTGCCGGTGGCCCCAACGCCAGCTTTGCGCTGCTGACGGACTACTACATGCGTCACTACGGTGCCACGCGTGAAGACTTCGGCAAGCTGTGCGTCGCTCAGCGTGATAACGCGCTGCGCAATCCGCACGCCCTGATGAAAAAGCCGCTGACGCTGGAGCAGTACATGGAAGCGCGCGTCATTGCCGACCCCATCCATCTGTTCGATTGCGTGATGCCTTGCGCCGGAGCCGAAGGTTATCTGGTGATGCGTCGTGAACAGGCCGAAGCACTGGGTCTGCCTTATGTGCGTATTCGTTCCACCATCGAGCGTCACAATGCCTTCCCTGAAGATGCGGTACAGCATCGCGGTGGCTGGGCCATGGACAAGGATGCGTTCTACGAACACGCGGGCCTCACCCCGGCAGACGTGGATTTCATGGAAACCTACGATGACTACCCTGTCATCAACGTCCTGCAGTTTGAAGACCTGGGATTCTGCGCCAAGGGCGAAGGCCCGGAATTCATCCGCAAGAACACCTTTACCGTAGACGGCAGCTTTCCCTTCAATACCAGCGGCGGCCAGTTGTCGGTAGGCCAGGCGGGCGCTGCCGGTGGTTATCTGGGTCTGGTTCAGGCGCTGCGCCAATTGACGGATACCGCAGGCGATACGCAGGTGGCCAATGCCCGCATCGGCCTGGTGTCCGGCTTTGGCATGATTAATTACGACCGCGGCATTTGTACTGCTGCGGCCTTGCTGGAACGGGGACAGTAATGAGCGATACCCAACTTCTGCCACCCGGCGCACGCAGCGCTACGGCAGCCGGTCTGACCGAGGCCGCCCGGCGCGGTGAATTCGCCCTGCAAGTGTGCCCGTCCTGCGGCACGGTGCAGTATCCCGCCAGGGACGTCTGCGGCCATTGCCTGCACACCACGCTGAACTGGAAGCCGGTGGCGGACACAGGCGTGTTGCGTGCCACCACGACCCTGCATCACAGCAACGAACCCTATTTTCAGGCACGACTGCCCTGGCGTATCGGCACCGTTCAACTGGATTGCGGCCCTTTTGCCATCGCCCACTTGCCCGAAGGCGGGCAGGCCGATGAGAAAGTGCGCCTGAGTCTGGAACTGGATGCCGGTGGCGTAGCCGTGCTGGTGGCGCGCCCTGCGCCTTGAATTTGCCTGGAGACAATCAAGATGACACAAGCTCAATACACCGCCATTGTGACGGGCGGCAGCACCGGTATTGGTGAAGACATTTGCCGCAAGATGCTGGATCAGGGTTACACCGTTATCAGCATGGCGCGCAATGTATTGCCCTGGACGCACGAGCGTCTGCATTGCGTGCAGGTGGACTTGCTGGATGCCGTGGCAACCGAGAAAGCCGCCAAGGATATTGCCGAACGTTTTGAAGTGACCCACTTCATCCACAACGCAGGCGTGATCTGGCCGGCCTTGCTGGACGAGGTCAAGCTGGAAGACTTGCAGGGCCTGACACAGATTCACCTGGGCGCAGCCTTGCAGATTACTCAGGCAGTGGTTCCTGGCATGCGCGAGCGCCACTTTGGCCGCATCGTGCTGATGTCCTCGCGTGGGGCATTGGGTCTGCAAACCCGTACTGCCTATGCCGCTACCAAGGCTGGCATGTTGGGTATGGCCCGCACCTGGGCGCTGGAATTGGCTGACCAGGGCATTACCGTCAACGTGATTGCCCCCGGCCCCATCACCACCAATATGTTCTACGACGTGGTTGAGGCCGGTAGCGAGCGTGAAGCCAAGCTGGCGGCCGCAATTCCTGTGAAGCGCCTGGGCCGTGCGGATGACATCAGCCGCGCCACCCTGTTCTTCTCGGACCCTGAAAACAGCTTCATCACGGGTCAGACCTTGTATGTCTGCGGTGGTGCCAGCGTGGGTACGCTGACAATCTGATCGACGAGCAACGGGACTGCCCGTGATCGCGCTTTGATGAGTGCGTTCAGGAGCGAGTCCATTTGCTTGGCGGCATATAAAACCCCCTTGGAAAACCAAGGGGGTTTTTGCTTTTGGATGGCACCAGTTCGGCCAGTTCAGTGGTGCCTGGATTTTTTGCTGCCTAAGTTTTTTCTTTGTCGTAGAGGTCGGTTTTTGGTGTCAAACGTCGCCGTTTCAGACCTGCTCGCATCGCATGAGAGTATGTCCAACACGTGAGGGGCCTGTTCATTTTCGACTCTTTTTTGTCACATGAAACACCCGGGTCTCAGGGTTTGGCTACCGGTCTAGATGCTGCCTGATTGCTAGTCGGCTGATCCTTTTATTGCCGTTCTTGAAGCCAATGTTCGTCTGCTCGACATTACGCCACGCCAGTACTCACGCCTGTTCCAGCAGTTTTTATCAGCTCTTGCACAGGACAAGCGAGCTGGTTTGTGACCGTATTTCTTGCTATGTGAGATAGAAGCCACGATTCCATGATTTTGGATGGAATTAAGGGTTTCTTTCTATTTACCTGGATTTGTTCATCTATAAACTATTTAGAACAGAAATATAACAATGCACATCGGTTTTCCGGGGTGCATGATGACCCAAAAAACGGGCCTTCGTCGGCCAAAAAGAGTGGAGCTGTAATGAACGACGATCTGCCAGGAATGGAGCTGGTGCGTTCACGTGGAGTAGTACGAGTTGTAGAGACAATTCTGGATACTGCCTGTGTGGTCATCTTGATCCTGATGACAGGGATCACTACCGTGGACGTGATAGGCCGGTATGTTTTCCACGCCCCGTTGCTGGGCGCGTATGAAGCCAGCGAACTCTTGCTGGGCGTGCTGATTTTTGCGGCCTTGCCGCGTGTCACCTGGCACCAGCAACACCTGACCGTCAGTCTGATTGACGCCTGGCTCGGCCCAGTGGCGCGTCGTATCCAGCAATTTGTGATCAATGTGATCTCTACCGTCATGCTGGCTGTGCTGACTGTCTACCTGTGGAGTCACGCCAACGAGCTGGCCGACTACGGCGATATGAGCAATGCCTTGCAAGTGCCGATTGCCCCTTTTGCCTACATCATCGCCACCATGACAGGCATTGCCACCGTGGCGTCCCTGTTCAAGATTTTTAGCTCTCCCCGCCGATAAAGACGGAGTTTTTGCATGTTGATTTCTATTATCGGACTGGCTGTCCTTCTGGGTAGCTTATTTCTGGGTTTGCCCATTGCCTGGGGCATGTTGCTGGTTGGTACGCTGGGTTTTGCCTTCTTTACTGGCATGGAAGCGGCCTTGACCATGGCGGCACAGACCAGCTACGACACAGCCATGAGCTACAGCTTTACCGTGCTGCCGCTGTTCATTTTGATGGGTAATCTGGTCAATGCCTCGGGTTTGTCCAAGGACCTGTACAAAGCTGCCCACGCCTTTATTGGTCACCTGCGTGGTGGTCTGGCGATGGCCACGATTGTTGCCTGTGGTGCCTTTAGTGCACTCTGTGGCTCCAGTATGGCCACCACAGCGGCCATGGGTCGTGTGGCCATGCCCAATATGCGCAAGTACAACTATGACGATCGTCTGGCTACCGGCAGTATTGCGGCAGGCGGCACCCTGGGCATTCTGATTCCGCCCAGCGTGATGATGGTGGTCTACGGGATCTTGACCGAAACCGACATTGGCAAGCTGTTTGCCGCCGGTTTCCTGCCCGGCATGATTGCCATGCTGCTGTACCTGATTACGGTGCTGATCATTACCGCGGTCAACCCGAATCTGGGTCGTCCCGGCGAAAAAGCCAGTTGGCGCGAGCGCTTTGAGGCCACCAAAGGCGTGATGGCCATTACCGTGCTGTTTATCGTCATCATGGGTGGTATTTACGGTGGTGTATTCACCCCGACAGAAGCGGCCGGTATTGGTGCGGCAGCGACTTTCTTGCTGACCTTGAAGCGTCGTGGCTGGCAGCCTCGCATGTACCTGACGGTGCTGATTGAAGCCGCTCAAACCACGGCCATCATGTTTGCGCTGGTGATTGGTGCGCTGGTCTTTACCAACTTCCTGACCGTGGCTGGTTTGCCCAATCAGTTGCTGGGCTTCATCCAGGGTATTGATGTCTCGCCCATCGTGGTGATTCTGATCATCTGTGTGATTTACCTGGTTCTGGGTTGTTTCCTGGAAACCATGTCCATGGTCATGCTGACTGTGCCTATCTTCTACCCGATTGTGGCCTCCTTGGGCTTCGATCTGGTGTGGTTCGGCATCATCGTGGTGGTGGCCGCTGAAATCAGCCTGATTACCCCACCGCTGGGTCTGAACATTTTCATGATCAAAAACGTGATGCCCGATGTGCCTTTGGGCACCATTATTCGGGGAGTGACTCCCTTTGTAATGATGGATATCCTGCGTTTGCTCTTGCTGGTGTTTGTTCCCTGGATTGTTCTGGTCGTTCCGAACAGTATGTAAACCCGGCCCGGATGCGGGTGTGATCCGGGCAGCAGTAAAGCCGCTGGGCAAGCAGGTTCAGGATCTGTTTACCGTCCCATCAAGTGGCCAAGACGCCGGGCTGTAGTGGCCCGGCAGCAAAATAATTTACGAGGAGTCGAGATGCGTGTTTTCAAAAAATTGGCCTTGAGCCTGGGTCTGGCTGCTGCAGCCCTGGCACCGACCATGCCTTCGGTTGCGGCTGAAGTCACCACCCTGCGTTTTTCCCAGTGGATGCCGCCAGGCCACTTTATTGTGACCAATATGTTTGAACCCTGGGCTCAGGAAGTGGAAAAAGTCACCGAGGGTCGCGTGAAAGTGGAGTTCATCAACGCCTTGGGCAAGCCGCAGGCTCACCTGGATCTGGTGCGTAACGGTATTGCTGATATGGGCATGTCGGTACACAGCTACACGGCTAACCGCTTCCCGATGATCGAATTTGCTGAACTGCCTTTCACCACGGATGATGGCGGCGTGAACTCGGTTGCCTACTGGCGCACTTATGAGAAATTCATGATGGGCGCCAACGAGCACAGGGGCGTGAAACTGCTGGGTATGTGGACCAGCCCTGCCACTGTGATCTTCACCAGCCAGGACAATGTGCAAAGCATTGACGATCTGAAAGGCAAGAAGCTGCGCTCGCCTAGCCCCTTGTTTGATGCCATCGGTAAAGCGTTGGGTATCGTGACGGTGAACGCGCCTGCATCAGACAGCTACGAAATGCTGTCGCGTGGCGTGATTGACGGTATGTACTTCCAGTACGACCAATTGGATAACTGGAAACTGGACAAGCTGGTCAAGACCGCGGTGTCCGTGGAAGGTGGCTTTGGCAAATCCAGCCAGTACATGTTCATGAACGAGCGCAAGTGGAAGAGTCTGTCTGAAGCCGACCGTGCTGCTATCGAAAAAATCAGCGGCGAATGGATTGCCAATGACTTTGGTTCAAAATGGCAGGCGGCTGAACAGCAAGCCATCGAGAAGCACACTGCAGCTGGCCTGAAAACACTGCGTATCCAGGGCGAAGCAGCAGACCAGATGAAAGAGCGTCTGGCCTTTGTTGAAGAAGACTGGATCAAGGCTGCCGACAAGAAGGGCATCGACGGTAAAGCAGCGCTGGCCTACTTCCGCGAGCAGATCAAAGAGCTGAGCGCTGCCAAGTAATCAGCAGCAAGAGACACACTATAGTCTTGGCCCCGCTTTCCTTTGGGAGAGCGGGGTTTTTTTTATGATTTTTTTGGGGGCGTCGTCGTGAGGGTGGAGGATAGGCAGTTGGGTTACTGTTGTAGTCCTGGTCGAGAGAG
>NZ_JAUZVM010000004.1:0-508391 GCF_031844565.1 Alcaligenes sp. AB3 | reverse complement strand
CCCTCGACAAGGGTACCGGTGCGCAGCACCGGCAAGTGCTCAAGCCCCTCCGGGTCCCCACCGCCCCCAAGGGCGTGCTCATTACTGGGTTCTACTCAATAATCAGTCTTACCCCAAAGCAACGGTGACGTCATCAGCGACAACAGATAAGCACCAATTGGCAGCTCACAGCTAACAACAAGCAACAAGCAACAAGCAACAAGCAACAAGCAACAAGCAGAGGATCCTGCCCTAAAACCCCATTACTCCCCGATCGAGCACAAAAAAAGCCCGGCTAAAAAAACCGGGCCTTTTATCAACACGCCCGAAGGCGTACAAGCAGAGACTTACTTCTGCGGAGCGTACAAATACAACTCCACGCGGCGGTTCATGGCGCGGCCTTCAGCCGTCGCATTATCACCAATAGGAGCGTTCGGGCCACGGCCCTCAACCATCAAACGACCTTGTCCCACACCTTGCTGCGTCAGGTAATTGGTCACCGCACTGGCACGGTTAACCGACAAAGTCTGATTAGTCTGTGCAGACCCTGTGCTATCGGTATGGCCCACAGCCTTGGCACGCAACTCAGGATGCTGATTCATGGCACGCGCAACACTATCCAGAACCGGCAGCAAAGCAGGCTTCAACTGATAATGGCCAGTATCGAAAGACACGCTGCTTGGGATATTGACCCGCAAGCTGCCGTCGGGCATTTCGGTCACATCCACACCCAGGCCCGTTGCGCCAGACTGCTGAACATCCTTTTTAATGCCCGACCAGTTATACGCAGCAATACCGCCAGCCAGTGCACCGATACCGGCACCGATCATGGCCGCCTTGCTGCTATCACCGATCAGAGCACCAATACCCGCGCCGACCGCGGCACCGCCACCAGCCCCAACAGCCGTGCGGCCGCCCGTGCTCATATTGTCCATAGTGCCGCAAGCGGCCAACAGGGAAATAGCACCGGCACATGCTGCTAATTTTGCAGAACGAATGGAAATTGTCATTATTGGCTCCGTAATCTCAAGTTAAGTACCACGACCGATTGAACGCCTTACATACTAACAAGTGGCATCCCAAGCAGGCACTTCAAAACAGACTTCACTGCCTTCATTAACAATTCTTGATCTTGCCCACTGCTGGGCAAGACCGTGGTCAATCGTTGCTACCGGTACTAAGCCCTTGAATCCTTAGAACAACTCGGCACCCGAGTCAGCAACGACTTCTTTGTACTTCTTCAGATCACTGCTGACAAGCTCGCTGAATTCAGCCATGGTGCCAGGCTGCACATCAGAGCCCATGGTGGCCAATGCTTCACGCACGGCGGGGTCCATCAGGGCCTTGGCATAAGCGGCATGCAGCTTGTCCAGAACAGGTTGTGGCGTACCGCCAGTAGCAAACACACCAAACCAGGTGCCCAAATCAAACGGTTTCACACCAGCCTGCTCCATCGTGGGAACGTCGGGCAGGAAACTGGAGCGCTCCAAAGTCGTCACAGCCAGGGCCTTGACGGTATCTGCCTTGATCAACGGCGCCGCTGAAGCCAGGTTGTCAAACATGAAATGCACTTGGCCAGCCAGCAAGGCTGTCTTGGCGGGGTTGGCACCGGCGTAAGGAACGTGCACGGAATTGATCTGAGCACGGGTATTCAGCACTTCACCGGCCAGATGGCCTGCACTGCCATTACCGCCCGAAGCAAAGTTCATCTGACCGGGGTGTTCTTTGGCATAGCTGATCAGATCCTGCACGGACGCAATCTTGTTTTCCGCAGCAAATTCCTTGTTCACGATCAGGATGTTAGGTACCGAGGCAACCAGAGCGATAGGCGCAAAGCTCTCGACCGGATCAAAAGGAACCGTCTTGTACAACCAGGGATTGATGGAGTTGATAGCCACGGCGCCCATCATCAGGGTGTAGCCGTCCGGAGCGGCCTTGGCCACGATGCTGGCACCAATGTTGCCACCCGCGCCCGACTTGTTCTCCACCACAACCGTGCCCAGATCGCCTTTGACACGTTCAGCCAGCAAGCGTGCCATGCTATCCAAGGGGCCACCCGGCGGGTAAGGCACCACGAACTGGATAGGTTTGGAAGGATAGGAATCCTCTGCCATTACAGCCGGGGCAGCCATGACAGCCGCAACACCAGAGACAGCCAGCAGCCACTTACAGACACGAAACATCACTTTTTTCCTTGAAATAAAAATGCATATGGGCTGCGCAAGGCAGCCCATTCAGAGCAGCCACCGATCTTAATGAATGATCTGGCTTAAGAACTCGCGTGTTCTTTCACTGCGTGGCGAGTCAAAGAACTCATCAGGGGTATTTTGCTCGATGATTTCGCCCTGATCCATAAAAATGACCCGATCTGCCACTTTACGCGCAAAACCCATCTCGTGGGTCACGCACAGCATGGTCATGCCGGTATGGGCCAGTTCCACCATCACTTCCAGCACTTCCTTGACCATTTCCGGGTCCAAGGCCGAGGTGGGCTCGTCGAACAGCATGATTTTAGGCTCCATGCACAAGGAACGTGCAATAGCCACGCGCTGCTGCTGTCCACCGGAAAGCTGTCCGGGATACTTGTTGGCCTGCTCCGGGATGCGCACACGCTCCAGATACTTCATGGCCAGCTCCTGCGCCTGCGCCTTGGTCTTGCGACGTACCCACATCGGTCCCAAAGTCAGGTTCTCCATTACGGTCAGGTGGGGAAACAGGTTGAAGTGCTGAAATACCATGCCCACATCACGCCGAATGGCCTCGACCTGGCGCACATCGTTGGTAAGCTCCTCACCGGCCACAATAATCTGCCCTTTCTGATGCTCTTCCAGGCGATTGATGCACCGGATCAACGTGGACTTGCCCGAACCCGATGGGCCGCAAATAACGATGCGCTCGCCCGAGGCCACGTCCAGATTGATGTCGCGCAGCACATGAAACTGCCCGTACCATTTATTGACGTTCTTTAGCTGAATAATGGCGTCTGCCATGCAAAACTCCTTGTCTGGCCAGCAAGGCTCGAGGTGACACCCAAAGCCTTGCTACCTGTGTCAGCGTTCATAACCCGTTTGCAAACGTCGCTCCAGCGAACGACTGTAGCGAGAGATGGAGTAGCAGAACACAAAATAAATCAGTGCGATGAACAGATAGGCTTCCCGGCTGAAGCCGCGCCAGGCTGCATCGGCCAAGGCCACTTTGGCCGCCTGAGTCAGATCGAAAATACCGATAATCACGACCAGGGAGGTGTCCTTGAACAGGGAAATGAAAATGCCTACCAGTGGTGGGATCACGATCTTGAGAGCCTGCGGCAAAATAATCTGCCGCATGGTGCGCCAGTAGCTCAAGCCCAGCGAAGCCGCCCCTTCGTACTGTCCTTTGGGAATGGCCTGCAAGCCGCCCCGCACGGTTTCCGCGATGTACGCCGCCGCAAACAGAATGATGGCGATCTGAGCGCGCAACAGCTTGTCGATGTTAAAGCCCTCGGGCATGAACAAAGGCAGCATCACCGAGGACATGAACAGCAAGCTGATCAGCGGCACGCCACGAATCAGCTCGATATAGACCACGCAGACCGCCTTGACGGCCGGCAAGCGCGAGGTACGTCCCAAGGCCAGCAACAGGCCCAAAGGAAAGGCAAAAGCGATGCCGAAGGTAGCCAGAATCAAGGTCAACGGCAAGCCGCCCCACAGGCTGTTTTCCACATAGCTCAGACCCAGCACACCGCCCCACATCAAAATACCCACGACGCTCAATCCAACCAGCCAGAGCAAAGGCAGCCACGGCTTCCAGAACCAGCGCACGCAACTGCACACGATCAGCAAAGTCAGCAGGATGGAGGCCAGCAAGGGCCGCCACTGCTCGTCATAGGGATAGATGCCAAACAGGATCAGACGGTGCTTTTCACGAATGAAAGCCCAGCACGCACCCGCACTGGCCCGACAATCCTGCGCGGTTTGCGCATCGAAATTGGCCTTGATGAACAACCAGTCGATCATGGCCGGTACGGTCATCAAGAGCAGCCAGGCCGACAAGGCTGTCAGAATGGCATTCAAGGGAGAAGAAAACAGGTTCTGGCGCAGCCAGCCCAGGGGGCCCCGCTGCAATGGCGGTGGCCCGCTTACGGTGGATGTAGGCGTATGACTCATTTAGCGCTCCACCAAAGCAATGCGATTGTTGTACCAGTTCATGAAGACCGAAATCGACAGACTGACCGTCAAATAAGCCGCCATGATGATCAAGATGCCTTCAATCGCCTGCCCAGTCTGGTTCAAGGTGGTGTTCACCACAGACACAATATCGGGATAACCAATAGCCACCGCCAGGGAACTGTTTTTAGTCAGGTTCAAATACTGGCTGGTCATGGGGGGCACAATCACGCGCAGTGCCTGAGGCAGAACCACCAGACGCATCATGCGACCACGGGACAGACCCAGTGCCTGCGCCGCTTCCCATTGCCCTTTGCCCACAGCCTGAATGCCGGAGCGCACCACTTCCGCCACGAAAGCCGAGGTATAGGTAATCAGGCCGGCCAGCAAAGCGGCAAATTCAGGCGATAAGGTCACGCCCCCGACAAAGTTGAAACCGTGCAGGCGTGGTATATCCAGCGCCAAGGGTTGGGGGCTGATCAGCAAGGCCAGAGCCGGCATCAGAACAAGCAACAAAATGCCAAAACGAATGGTGGGGAAAGGTCGGCCGGTTTTTTCCAGACGACGACGCGCCCAGTGCGCCATCAAGACCCACAGCACCACAGCAAGCCCCAGACCCATGAAGATCCAGTCCATGCCATCGCCCTGCAAGGTGGGTAGCTTCAAACCTCGATTCGATAAAAATACGCCGCCCAAGGGGTTCAAAGCCTGCCTGGGGCCGGGCAAGGTTTCGGTAATCAGGGCGTACCAGAAAAACAGTTGCAGCAGCAATGGCACGTTACGCATCACTTCCACGTACAAGCCCGCCAGCCGGGAAACCAGCCAGTTCTTGGACAAACGTGCAATGCCCAGCAAGGTGCCAAATACGGTGGCGGCAATAATGCCGATCACCGCTACTTTCAACGTATTGACCAGGCCGACCAGAATGGCCCGCCCATAAGTATCCGAGGGCTTATAAGCCAGCGCCGACTCGCCAATGGCAAAGCCAGCCTCTCGATTCAGGAAATCAAAGCCTGTAGAAATATTGCGAACAGCCAGGTTGTGCAAGGTATTGGAGACCAGATACCACACACAAAAGCCAAGCACACCCAAAATCAGCACCTGGTAAATAATGCCGCGAGTGAACGGATCATTCCAGGACAGGCGCCGTTTAGGGGGGGCTGGCGCGGCAGGTGTATTTTGTGCCATAGCGTAAAACCCGTGGATGCAGCACTACGCGTAGCCCTGCGAGGTGGCGCGCGTCTGGCCGAAGCCAGACGCAAGAACAAACAGCGAAGACCGAAATCTTAACGCACTGGCCAGCCGTACATCACGCCACCGTCACGCCATTGCGCATTCAAACCGCGCTCCAGCTTCAAGGCGGTCGATTTACCCAGATTGCGCTCGAAGCTTTCGCCGTAGTTGCCGACCTGTTTAATTATGTTGTAGGCCCACTTGTTATCCAGCTTCAGACCTTTGCCCAGCTCACCGGATACGCCCAGAATACGCTGGACGTTGGGGTTATCGCTCTTGGTCATTTCATCAACGTTCGCGCTGGTAATGCCATATTCCTCAGCTTCCAGCATGGCGTTCAGCGTCCAGCGCACCAGAGTGAACCAGTCCTCGTCGCCCTGACGCACGAAGGGGCCCAGCGGCTCTTTGGAGAAGTCCTCGGGCAGGATATCGAACTCGTCCGGCGTGGCCTGAGCAGCACGCATGGCTGCCAGCTGGGACTTATCACTGGTAAAGCCGTCGCAACGACCGGAGGTAAAGGAGCGCATGGCTTCTTCAGGGTTGTTGATCACCACAGGGTTGAACTTGATACCCTGACCACGGAACCAGTCAGCCAGGTTCAGCTCAGTCGTGGTGCCGGGCTGTACGCACACAGCGGCTCCATCCAGCTCCTTGGCGCTTTTCACGCCCAGGGATTTTTTCACCATCACGCCCTGGCTGTCATAGTAGTTAATGCCAGTGCTGACCAAACCTAGAGTTGTGTCGCGAGAGATCGTCGCGGTGGTATTACGGGTCAGCACATCGACCTCACCCGATTGCAGGGCAGTAAAGCGCTGCTGAGTGGTCAAAGGCGTAACCTTGTATTTTTTGGCATCCCCAAAAACAGCAGCGGCGATCGCACTGCACATGTCCACGTCAATGCCGGACCAGACACCCTTGCTGTCGGCCAGCGAGAATCCTGCAATACCTGTTGAGACACCACACTGAACAAAACCTTTCTTCTTCACCGAGTCCAGGGTTTCACCTGCTTGTGCATTAGCGGCCAGGGCCATCAACGCAACACTACATGCAATGGTTTTCACTAAGGTCATGGAATATCACCTCCTGTTTACTTTTGGTAAATGGATGCAGATTACAATTGCAGCTAAGCTGTGGTGTCCAATCGTAGAGCCAGACTGTGCAAACACAAATCGGGGGTTTCCCTCTAACAATCTGACTAATACTTTTACCTACGCCGACATTTTCATGCGAGCCCCGTCGGTCATTCCATAGGGGCTTTTCAAGCAGATTCCTCTTTAATTGTGCGTCGCGATGATCGAGTTCCAACACGTTTTTAAATCGTATGGCCGCAGTAAAAATATTCTAGCCGACATTAATTTTCGCATTGATGACGGCGAATTTATTTTTGTTTCCGGCCCCTCTGGAGCAGGTAAATCCACTTTATTGCGTCTGATCGGCGGCCTGGAGCTACCTAGCCGTGGCTCGGTTCAGGTCAATGGGCACAGGCTGGACAAGCTGCCGGCCCGCGCCCGCCCCTATCTGCGACGCGCGGTGGGCGTGGTTTTACAAGATACGCACTTGCTGCAAGACCGCAGCGCCCTGGCCAATGTGCTCCTGCCCCTGGCAGTCATGGGCCTGGAGCCCAGCACCGCCCAGGCACGTGCTCGCGCCGCCATGGAAAAAGTAGGCTTGCGCGGCAAAGAGGATTTAAAGCCCGTGGAAATGTCTGGCGGTGAACAGCAACGGCTGGCGATTGCCCGCGCTATTGTGAATCGCCCGGCTATTTTGATTGCCGACGAACCAACAGCCAATTTGGACGCCGATAACGCCAAACGCATCATGGATGTATTGATGGACTTTAACCGGGTGGGTGTCACCACCTTGATTGCTTCGCATGATCTGAATTTGATGGCACGCTATGCGCGCCGCACCCTGCTCATTCAGGACGGCCGTTTTTCCGATCACCCCGGAGTGCTGGCATGAGAACCTGGCTGCGTCATCATCAATACGCTTTCCTGGTGGCCTTGCGCCGCCTGAAAGTGCAACCTTTCTCCTCCCTGTCCAACCTGCTGGTCATTGCCCTGACCCTGGCCGTGCCTGTGCTGGGAGCCAGTATCCTGCTGGCCGCTCAGCCTGTCGTGCGCGAGATCCCTACCTCGCCCGAAATGACAGTATTCATGAAGCAAAACAGCACCTTGGAGCAGGCCCAGGCTTTCAGCCAGGCCGTGGGTAAAGAGTTTCAAGCTGAACTGGCCCAGATCAGGCTGGTCAGCAAGGAACAGGCGCTCAAGCAATTACAGAGCAACCCCAGCTGGACAGATGCCTTGGGCGCGTTGCCCAGCAACCCCTTGCCACACGCCATTGTGCTGACCCTGCATGAAACCCCGGATCTGGTAACGCGTGCCGACACCCTGGCCGAGACCCTGCAAGGCCGCGAAGGCGTGGATAGCGTGCTGCTGGATAGCGAATGGGTGCAGCGTCTGGCCGCAATTCTAAGCTTCATTCGCATTGGCCTATGGATTTTGATGGCGGGCGTGGGCGTAGTGGTGATTGCCACCGTGTTCAATACCGTCCGTCTGCAAGCCCTGAACCAGCGCGAAGAAATTGCCGTGGCTCGTCTGGTCGGTGCAACCGAGGCCTTTGTACGGCGCCCCTTCCTGTATATGGGTGCGCTCACCGGTCTGACGGCCAGCGTCCTGGCATGCGGTCTGGCCTTGCTGGCACTGACCCCGCTGAACAAGGCCTTATCCAGTCTGGCCCAAAGCTATGGCGTCCAGCTGACGCTCCAGCTGCCGGAATTTTCTCTTTTGCTGACAGCTGCTATTTTGGTCGCCATTTTGGGCGCACTGGCGGCTCGCTGGTCTGTTACCCGTAGTACCCAATATTGATGTCACTTCCTGAACCCCGTCCCCAAGATCTGGCCGAAAAAGTGGTGGCTTGGCAAAAAACCTCCGGCCGCCACCACCTCCCCTGGCAGAACACGCAAGACCCGTACCGCGTCTGGCTCTCCGAAATCATGCTGCAGCAAACCCAGGTCGCCACCGTCCTGGGTTATTACGAGCGCTTTCTGGAACGCTTCCCCACCGTCAAGGCTCTGGCCACTGCCGAGCAAGATGAAGTCATGCCCTATTGGGCCGGTTTGGGCTACTACGCCCGTGCCCGTAACCTGCACCGCTGTGCTCGTGAGGTCATGGAGAAATGGGACGGCCGTTTTCCAGACAATGCCACGGACCTGGCGACCTTACCCGGTATTGGCCGCTCTACCGCCTGTGCCATCGCCGCCTTCTGTTTTGGCGAACGCAGCCCCATCATGGACGGCAACGTGAAACGTGTGTTCACGCGCTATTTCGGAATTTATGGCCCCACGCAAAAAAAGGCTGTGGAAAACACCTTGTGGGCCAAGGCCGATGAAGTCGTCGAGCTTGCTCCCGCCAGCCTGGATATGGCGGCCTACACCCAAGGGCTGATGGATTTGGGCTCGCAATGCTGTACGCGCAGCAAGCCCACCTGTAGTCTCTGTCCACTGCAAAGCGACTGCTATGCTCACACCCACCAGGCCCAGTCCGAACTGCCCAGCCCCAAAGAGCGCATCCGCCAGGATGAACGCTATGCGCATGTGCTGATTCTGGAGCTGAATGGTCAGGTCCTGCTGGAGCAACGGCCCGACAAGGGTATTTGGGGTGGCCTGCTCACTCTGCCCCAGTTTGACGATGCCATCAGCCTGCAAACGGCGGCACTGCATTGGTCTGACGAGGAGGCCATTGCGCTGGCCTCTTTCCAGCATGTGTTCTCGCACTTCAAGCTGCACATCACACCTTGGCTGCTGCAAGTGGACGAATCCTTGCTGGCCGAGCCGGTGGCTGGCCAGCAATGGCAGGATCATGACGCATTGGAACAGACCGCTTTGCCAGCGCCCATACGCAAGCTGCTGCTGGGCTTGTACCAGAGCAAAGAGAGTGAACAATTACTTCTGAGTTGACACCAGGAACCCCGGCATATCCGGGGTGAGCGGCACTATGCAGGCCGCGCTGGCTTGTCGTTGCTGATGCTCATCAGCATCCCGCAGGCCACGCCCAAGGTCATCAAGGCTGTACCGCCATAGCTCAGGAATGGCAAAGGCACGCCCACCACGGGCAGAATCCCCGTCACCATGCCTATGTTCACGAACACGTAGACAAACAGCATCATGGACATGGAACCGGCCAGCAGACGGCTGAACTGGGTATGGGCCACAGCGGCAATCGACAAGCCGCGCAGAATCAGCAAGGCATACAGCACCAGCAGCATGATGCCGCCATACAAGCCGAACTCTTCGGCAAACACTGCAAAAATGAAGTCGGTTGTACGCTCGGGCACAAAGTCCAGATGGGACTGGGTGCCCATCATATAGCCCTTGCCGTAAACACCACCCGAGCCAATCGCAATCATGGACTGGATGGTATGGAACCCTCTACCCAGGCGATCACTACCCGGATTCAGCAGCGTGCAGACACGATGTTTCTGATAGTCGTGCAGCACCACCCAGTCCAGGTCAGGCACGCAAATATAGTCTTCGTAGTAGAGCAAGGCACTGATACCCAGCACCAGCACCACCACAATCGGCACAATCAGCTTGAAGGACAGACCGGCAAAGTAAATCACGCAGAAACCGGCCGCAAACACCAGCAAGGCCGTACCCAAGTCCGGCTGACGCACGATCAGCAAGAACGGAATCATCAGCAAGATACCCGCCACCATGAAGTCCAGCAGGCTCATCTTGGGCCGCTGATAGCGGTGGAAATACCAGGCCAGCATCAAGGGCACAGAAATCTTGAGCATTTCCGAAGGCTGAATACGCGCCACCCCCAGGTCCAGCCAGCGCGTTGCGCCCTTGCTGGTCTCGCCAAAGAACTCCACCCCCAAAAGCAGTACCACCCCAACCGAATAAACGACTGGGGCCAGCTTCATCCACATGGTGGGAGGAATCAGGGCAGCCACCCACATCACGCCAAAGGCCAGCAGGAAATTACGAACCTGGTCTGCAAAACGCCAGTCCGTACCGCCCACGGCCGAATGCATGACGGTCATACCCAGTGCGGCCATCAAGACCAGCAACAATAGCAAGGGCCAATCAAAGGCGGTGACGGCTCTCAGGCCCAGTTGCAAAAGTCGCTTCATTGCATCTGCCCTCGTTCTACCAGCCAATAATCAAAGACCTTGCGCACAATCGGTGCCGCAACCGAACCACCCCAACCCGCATTTTCTACAATCAAGGCCACTGCGATTTTGGGATTCTCTGCCGGAGCATAGGACATGAACAAAGCGTGGTCGCGCAAACGCTCGTCAATAGCATTGGCGTTGTACTTGGCGCCACGCAAGCTAAAGACCTGTGCCGTCCCTGTCTTGCCCGCAGCCTGATACGCCGCACCCGCAAAGGCGCGGCGGGCCGTACCCAGACGCACCACATCCACCAGAGCGCGTTTGACCACATCCACATTAGCCTGCTTCAAAGGAATCAGCTTGGCATCAATACGCACAGGCTGTTCAATCTCTGGGTCATGTGGGCTCAACGTCTGGGTGACCAGGTGGGGAGGCCGCACAATGCCATTGCTGGCCAGCACGGCAGTGGCATGCGCCAGTTGCAGCACGGTAAAGGAGTTATAGCCCTGCCCCACCGCTACCGAGATACTTTCCCCGGCATACCAGCGCTGTTGGGCCGGTTTTCGGTAGGCCTGTCGTTTCCACTCAGTAGAAGGCAAAATGCCTTGGCGCTCGCCATCCAGGTCAATACCCGTCCGCTGGCCAAAGCCAAACTGCTTCATGAAGTCGTGCAGATTATCAACGCCGATTTCCGGGCCCAAGGAATAGAAATAGGTATCCGAAGAAACCACCAAGGCACGATGCATGTCGGTAGAGCCGTAGACCGCGCCACCCGCGTTACGGAAACGCTGGCCACCAAACTCAAAATAACCGGGGTCGGAAATACGATCCGTTGCCTTGCGCTTGCCGGTTTCCAGAGCGGCCAAAGCCACAAAAGGCTTATAGGTCGAACCGATGGGATAGGTGCCGTACAGCGGACGGTTAATCAGTGGATGATCCGGTGAGTCGTTCAGCTTGCGCCAGTTTTCTACGTCAATACCATCGATAAACAGGTTCGGGTCAAAAGATGGGGCTGATACAAATGCCAGAACTTCGCCGGTGCTGGGCTCAATGGCCACCAGCGCACCACGTCGCCCGGTGAACAGGGCCTCCGCCATTTTCTGCAGGCCAATATCCAGCGACAAGCGCAGGCTGGCACCAGGTACAGGATCAACACGGCTCAAGGTCCGTACCGGCCGGCCCGAAGCGGCTACTTCCACTTCCTCAATGCCGGTGCGTCCGTGCAAGGTTTTTTCCCAGGTTTTCTCGATCCCTTTCTTGCCGATGACCTGCGTGCCCCGGTAATTGCCGGTTTGCCCGGTTTCTTCCAGACGCTGCTGATCGCCCTCGGAAATACGCCCCACATAACCCAGTACGTGCGCCGCCGCTTCACCTTGCGGATACTCGCGTACCCAACGGGCTTGCAGGGTCACACCAGGAAACTTGAAAGCATGAGCGGAGAACCAGGCTGCCTCATCATCGCTCAGATTATTACGCAGCAGTATTTCGGAATATCGGCTATTTTGCGCGACGTTCTGCTTGAATCGACGACGATCACGTGGACTTAGCTCCACCAGCTCACCCACTCGATCCAGCATATCGTCTACTGGCTCGCCCAAACTGGCGGGTACGGCCGACAAGGTGTAGTCCCGGTAATTACGGGCCAGTACCTCGCCATTGCGATCCAGAATCTCGCCTCGACGAGGGGTAATCGGGATGACGGCAATACGGTTCTGATCGGCTCGGGCGGCAAAGCCTTCGTAGCGCACCACTTGCAAATACCACAAGCGCACGCCCAGCACCCCTAACAGAACGCAGGCCAGAACGGCCGCTACCAAGGCGCGAAACAGAATGCGCTGGCGCAGCTGATGCGAGGTTTTTTTGAATTCAAACATGGCCGCCCTACCAATCAGGACGAACCGGAGTCGGACTCGTCCAGACGTCGCTGCGGCAAGAACAGCACGCTATCGGCCAGCGGCCACAAGGCGGCGGTCAGCAAGGTGCCACCCGCCCACTCCCAGCCAGACCACTCGCCCACCAGCCAGGCGTGCAAGACCTGCACGATCAACTGGGCCAGCAGCATGACGACAGCCATATGCAGCAAGTGGGTCCACATGCCAAAGTTCAAGATGCGCTTGCGCAAGAGCAAGGCGCCATACACGACCAGCACATACGCCAGGGCGTGCTCGCCCAGGAGGCTACCGTCATGCACATCCACCAGAATGCCCAGCACAAAGGCCAGGGACATGGGCACACGACGCGGTTCATGAACGGCCCAAAAACCCAGCACCAGCATCAACAGGTCCGGCGCGAAAGGCAGCAGGCGCCAGGGCAGCATGGACCCCAGCCACATCAGCAGAATCGAGCCCCATATCAGCCAGGGACTGGAGGCGCGCGAAAACGGGCTGCTATCAATAGGCTGCAAGCTACTCAAGGATGAGGACCGGGTTTTACGGCCAGAGGTGTCCGAGGACTCAGCGCGTCGCATCATTGGCATCGTCCTGTTCAAGAGGGCGCTCGCTCTCGGGCACCAGCAAAATCAGAAAATGGCGGTAACGCTCCGGGTGTGACAGGGGCGTCACCAAGGCCAGGGCGAAACCGGAAGCGTCATCACGCTCGATACTGCTGACCATACCCACTGGCAGGCCGGCAGGAAACAGGCCACCGATACCGCTGGTAATCAAGGTATCGTTCGGCTCCAGATCAACGTCAGCCGTCAGAAAACGTACTTCCACCTTGCCACCGGGGTTGCCACCAAAGGCAATCAGACGCAGGCCATTGCGCAGCACCTGCACCGGTACCGAGACCTTGTCGTCAGTAATCAGCGCGGCTTCCGAGGTAAAGCGCGTGACACGCACCACCTGTCCCACCACCCCGCCCTCGTCAATGACAGGCATGCCGGGGCGAATGCCACTGGCCGAGCCTTTATTGAAGATCAGGTGACGGGCATAGCCATTGGGCGGTTCGTACAGAACCTCCACGGCCACAGAGGGTTGGGTGACGGTATCAGCCACTTGCAGCAAGCGACGCAACTGTTCGTTTTCAGCAGAAAGCTGGGCTGCATGGGTAGAGAGCTGAGCCAGCTCGATACGCTGGCGTTGCAAGGCTTCTTTTTCGGAGCGGGCGGTGGAGGCCGCGTCGGTCCAGCTGCTGAAGTAGGTGACCAGATCGCGAGGGGCCAGCATGACACGCTGAAAGGGATACAGGACGGTGGCAACAGCCTGGCGCACCGGTTCGAGCACCGCATAACGAGCATCAGTGATCAACAAGCCCACTGCCAGCACCAAAAGAGCGGCCAAACGCAGCTCAGCTGATGAGCCGCGCCTAAATAGCCGGATGGAGCCTTGTTCTCGCATTAATCAAGCACTCGATCGCTTGCCCCCACAGGCAGACATTGCCGTGAAAGCCAAGCAAAGATCAATCGTAAATGAATACGGACTCCAGACGCTCCAGGTGTTCCAGAGCCTCGCCGCATCCCCGTACCACGCAGGTCAGAGGATCTTCGGCCACCACAACGGGCAAGCCGGTCTCTTCTTGCAGCAGACGGTCCAGGTCATGAACCAGAGCACCACCACCGGTCAGGACGATGCCCTTGTCAGTGATGTCCGCACCCAGTTCAGGAGGAGTTTGTTCCAGAGCGGTTTTAACCGCAGAGACGATTTGATTCAAGGGATCGGTAAGCGATTCCAGAATCTCGTTGGACGACACGGTGAAACTGCGGGGCACCCCTTCGGACAAATTGCGACCCTTGA
Source organism: Alcaligenes sp. AB3 (assembly GCF_031844565.1). Classification (NCBI taxonomy): domain Bacteria; kingdom Pseudomonadati; phylum Pseudomonadota; class Betaproteobacteria; order Burkholderiales; family Alcaligenaceae; genus Alcaligenes; species Alcaligenes sp. AB3. The sequence continues at coordinate 494,185 of NZ_JAUZVM010000004.1, read as the reverse complement.
CTTCAATTTCACGAATTTCAGTACCGGGGAATGCAGAACCGATCTCTTTTTTGATCAATTCAGCCGTCGGTTCCCCAATGAGCATTCCGTAATTGCGGCGGATGTAATTAATAATGGCTTCGTCAAACTTGTCGCCACCGACGCGAACCGAACCTTTATAGACCATACCGCCCAGGGAAATCACGGCCACTTCAGTAGTGCCGCCGCCAATATCCACCACCATGGAACCACTGGCATCGGACACGGCCAGGCCGGCGCCGATTGCTGCTGCCATGGGCTCTTCAATCAGGTAGACCTTGCTGGCACCAGCGCCCAATGCGGATTCTTTGATGGCGCGACGTTCTACCTGAGTGGAGCCACAAGGCACACACACGATAATACGGGGGCTGGGGGCAAACATGCTGCGGGGGTGAACCATGCGAATGAACTGCTTGAGCATTTGCTCGGTAACAGTAAAGTCCGCGATCACACCATCCTTCATGGGCCGGATGGCTTCAATATTGCCAGGCACCCGACCCAGCATTTGCTTGGCCTCCTGCCCAACGGCCTGAATGATTTTTTTACCATTAGGTCCGCCTTCATGGCGGATGGCTACAACGGACGGTTCATCCAGTACGATACCCTTGCCGCGTACATAGATAAGGGTATTGGCCGTACCGAGGTCGATTGCCATATCGCTGGAAAAGTAACTGCGTAGGAATCCGAACATGGGCGCGCAAAGTGTAAAGTGTTTGGGGGAAAAGGCAGGTAAATTCGGCGCGGAACTCAAGCGTAAAACGACAGGCACAAGAACCAGGCAACGAATTCAAAAATACCTGGGAAGGAAACGGTCAATGATAACTTATAATTGCTCTACATTAGGACTGTTTTAATGGTCAGTTAAGTTCTGTAACCCCCGCATTTGCTGTAAAAGTGCCAAACTGTCCCTAACTGACGGATTTCCGCTTTTTTTTATTACTCATTTTCCAGTACCCACCCACATGTCTATCACTGAACAGGATGTTGCCCGTATAGCGCAACTGGCGCGCCTTGATCTTTCTGCTGAACAAGCCTCCCAGGTCGAGCACGATTTGACGCGCATCCTGGGCCTGATCCAGACCTTGCAAACCGTTGATACTCAAGGCGTTGAACCCATGGCCCATCCTTTGTCCGCCCGCCAGCAGATCAGTCTGCGTCTGCGCGAGGACAAGGCCCTGCCTTCCGGAACGGTAGAAAGCCGTCAGGCCATGATGCGCAACGCCCCCGCCGAGCAGGATGGCCTGTTTCTGGTGCCCACGGTCATCGAATAAAGCAAAACCATGTCTTTTACCCCTGAATTCGCGACTATTGCAGCGCTGCGACTAGCCCTGCAAAACAAAACCGTCAGTGCCCGCGAGCTGGCCCAGCAAGCTCTGGACAGCAGCGCCCGCCAAAAAGAGCTCAATGCCTTTGTGCAGCAGGACGCTGCCCTGACCCTGGCCCAGGCCGATGCCGCCGATGCCCTGATTGCTCAAGGCAAGGCCGGCCCACTGACCGGCATCCCCATCGCCCACAAAGATTTGTTTGTCACCAAGGATTGGCAGACCACCGCCTGCAGCAAAATGCTGGAAGGCTACGTCAGCCCCTTTGACGCCACGGTTGTGACCAAGCTGCAGGCAGCCGGTGCTGTCTCGCTGGGCAAACTGAACTGTGACGAGTTCGCCATGGGCTCGCGCAACGAGAGCTCCGTGTTTGGCCCCGTACGCAACCCCTGGGATCACTCCATGGTGCCCGGTGGCTCCTCGGGTGGTTCCGCCGCTGTTGTGGCCGCTGGCCTGGTCGCCGGTGCAACCGCAACCGATACCGGCGGTTCGATTCGCCAGCCTGCCGCCCTGTGTGGCGTCAGCGGCATCAAGCCCACCTACGGCACAATTTCCCGCTTCGGGATCATTGCCTACGGCTCCAGCCTGGATCAGGCCGGTCCTATCGCCCGCAATGCCCGCGATTTGCTCGATCTGCTGGAAGCCATGTGTGGTTTCGACCCGCAAGATGCCACCAGCCTGGAATTCTGCGACGACCAGCCCAATAACGGCGCACGCATTCGCCAGCAATTTGAACAGCAACAGGCGCAGCAAGAAGCCCAAGGCAGCCAGCCCCTGAAAGGCTTGCGTATTGGTGTACCCGCCCAGTTCTTTGGCCCCGGCCTGGACCCGGTCGTTGCCGACGCCATCGAAGCTGCACTGAAAACCTACGAAAGCCTGGGTGCAGAACGCGTCACCGTGCAACTGCCCCTGACGGAATTGTCTGTCCCTACTTATTACGTCATCAGCCCTGCCGAGGCCTCGACCAACCTGTCGCGTTTTGACGGCGTACGCTTTGGCCACCGCGCCAGCCAGTACACCGACCTGAACAGCATGATCTCGCGCTCGCGCTCGGAAGGCTTCGGCCCTGAAGTGGTGCGCCGCATCCTGGTCGGCACCTACGTGCTCTCGCACGGCTACTACGACGCCTACTACCTGCAAGCCCAACGCGTGCGCCGCATGATTGTGGACGACTTCCAGAAAGTCTTTGAACAGTGCGACCTGATCCTGGGCCCCGTCACACCGGCCCTGGGCCGCAAGCTGGGGGCCAACATCGAGGATCCCACCACAGACTGGCTGGGTGATGTCTACACCCTGGGCGTGAGCCTGGCCGGCCTGCCCGCGATGTCCATTCCTTGCGGCTTCAGCAAGGATGAGCGCCCCTTGCCCATTGGCCTGCAAATCATTGGCAACTACTTCCGTGAAGGCCAATTGCTGGCCTTTGCCGACCGCTTCCAGCAAGTCACCGACTGGCATCAACGTCAACCAGGACAACAATAATGGAATGGGAAATTGTGATCGGGCTGGAAACCCATACCCAGCTCTCGACCGAATCCAAAATCTTCTCCAGCAGCAGCACCCGCTTTGGCGCCTTGCCCAACACGCAAGCCAACGAAGTCGATATGGCCTTGCCCGGCGCGCTGCCCGTCTTTAACCGTGGCGCTGCCGAACGGGCAATTCGCCTGGGTCTGGCCGTCGGTGGCCACATTGCGCCGCGCTCCGTGTTCGAGCGCAAAAACTACTTCTACCCGGATCTGCCCAAGAACTACCAGATCAGCCAGATGGAAATTCCCGTTGTCAGCGGCGGCACAGTCAGCTTCATGCTGGACGGTGAAGAAAAAACCATCAATCTGACACGCGCCCACCTGGAAGAAGATGCCGGTAAATCCCTGCACGAAAACTTCCGTGGTCCTTACGGCGAGTCCAGCACCGGGATCGACTTGAACCGCGCGGGCACTCCGCTGCTGGAAATCGTATCCGAACCTGAAATGCGTTCGGCTGCTGAAGCCGTGGGCTATGCACGCGCCCTGCATAGCCTGGTAGTCTGGCTGGGCATTTGCGACGGCAATATGCAGGAAGGCTCTTTCCGCGTGGATGCCAACGTATCGGTACGCCCTAAAGGCCAGAAAGAATTTGGCACTCGCTGCGAACTGAAGAACATCAACTCCTTCCGCTTCCTGGAACGTGCCATTCAATACGAAGCACGCCGCCAGATCGAGCTGATCGAGGACGGTGGCAAAGTCATTCAGGAAACGCGCCTGTACGACTCGGACCGCGACGAAACCCGCAGCATGCGCAGCAAGGAAGATGCACACGATTACCGCTACTTCCCCGATCCTGATCTGCCACCTCTGTTTATCAGCGAAGAGTGGATCGAGCAGGTTCGTCAGGACATGCCTGAACTGCCCGCCCAGAAACTGGCTCGCTTCGAGCAAGAGTTTGAACTGAGCCGTTACGACGCCTCGCAACTGACGGTAGACCGTGCAACGGCCGACTTCTTCGAAGCCATCTTGCAAGCGGGCTCCAAGGCGAACGCGAAACTGGCCGCCAACTGGATTCTGGGCGAACTGTCGGCTGCCTTGAACCGTGAAGAGCTGAGCATTGAGCAGTCCAAAGTCAGCCCCGCGCAATTGGCTCAGCTGATTGCCCGTATTGCTGACGGTACCATCTCCAACAAGATTGCCCGTGACGTGTTCGCGGCGCAGTGGGACGGCGAGCTCAATGGCGATGTGGATGCCATCATCGACGCCCGTGGCTTGAAGCAGATCAACGACGTGGGTGCCATTGAGGCCATGGTGGACGAAGTGCTGGCCGCCAACCCCAACATCGTTGAGCAGCACCGTGCCGGCAAGCCAAAAGCCTTCAACGCTCTGGTCGGCCAGGTGATGAAGGTTGCCAAGGGCAAGGCCAATCCGCAGCAGATCAACGAAATGCTCAAGCAAAAGCTGGACGCCTAAGTCCGGACGCTGCGCTCCGCGGATACAAAAACACCAGGCCAAGACCTGGTGTTTTTTTTACTACTGAATCCTGCTTAACAAACGCGGGAGATCAGACGCCGTAGCGATCGCGGTAGGCTTTCACCTGGGGAGCGTGAGCCGCCAGGGTCGTATCGTCCGCCAGCACCGCCATGATGTCCGCCAGCGAGGCAATGCTGATCACAGGAATACCGTAAGTCTGTTCCACTTCCTGCACAGCAGAATGCGCAGACAGTTCCTGATCATTACCGGCGCGCTCCATGCGATCCAGAGCAATCAACACCGCCGCAGGTTCTGCACCTGCGGCCTTGATGATCTGCATGGATTCACGCACGGACGTACCCGCGGTGATCACGTCATCAATAATCACGACCTTGCCTTGCAAGGGAGCACCCACCAGGGTGCCGCCTTCGCCGTGGTCTTTGGCTTCTTTGCGGTTGAAGGCAAAGGGCACATCACGATCACCGATTTGCGGGTGTTCAGCCAGAGCAATCGACGTTGCGGCGGCCAGAGGAATGCCTTTGTAGGCGGGGCCGAACAGCATGTCAAAAGACACGCCCGAATCCAGCAAAGCCTGGGCATAGAAACGGGCCAGTTGACCCACGCTACGTCCCGTATTGAACAGGCCGGCATTGAAGAAGTAAGGGCTCAAACGGCCGGACTTGACCTTGAATTCCCCAAAGCGCAGCACTCCCTGTTCCAGGGAAAAGCGCACAAAATTGCGACGATTATCGTTATTAGCCGACATGACAGAGTATGAAAAAGATAGAGACGAAAGGCATTTTAGCGTGTTGTGAGCCATCACTTGGCAGGTTCAGCCAGTTCTTCTAGCAAGAAGTCGATAAAACTGCGCACTTTAGGTGTCAAATAACGACGGCTGGCATAGACGGCATGCAGTTGTTGCAGCTCTTCGGTGTAATCGGGCAAGAGGCGAACCAGTCGTCCACTGTCCAGATCATCCATCACCAGCCATTCGGGCAAATAGGCCAGCCCTGCTCCGCCCAGGGCGCTGTAGTAGGTCAGATTTGTATTGTCCGAGCGCATGAATGGATTCAGACGCAAGGACTCCGGCCCATCCGGCCCTATAAACTCGAAACTGGGCTGCTGCAAATAGCTGGGGCTGATAGCGGGCAGGCGCATCACCTCCGCGCAGTTACGTGGCATGCCGTGCCGGGCCACAAACTCCGGGCTAGCCACCAGATGAAACGGCATGGGGCAAATAAGACGCGCAATCTGATGCGGCGCAGGCTCACGCATCACCCGCAAGGCCAAGTCAAAACCTTCCGCCACCAAATCCACTTTGTGATTGCTCAGACTCATGTCCAGGGTCACTTCCGGGAAGCGCGTTTGGTAATCCTGCAACAATTGCGCCACTTTACGGTTTGCAAACCATACAGGTGCTGTCACCCGCAATACTCCTTGGGGCTGATGCTCAGAACCCGACAAAGCCTGCTGCCCGCGCTCCAGGGTATCAAGTGCCTGCAAGCAATAATCAAAGTAGGTTTGCCCCAACTCCGTCAGGCTCAAACGACGACTGCTGCGATGGAGCAAGCGGGCGCCCAGCTGTTTTTCCAGGTTGGCCAGATGCTTGCTGACCATAGGCGCTGACATATCCAGACGTTGCGCAGCAGCTGCAAAACTACCTGCCGCCACAATCTCCCGGAACACCCGCAAACTCTGAATCGTATCCATGCTTTCCTAATAAGAAAGTAACTAATGAAAATAGGCCTGTTTATTTCCTGATAGTAATTGATTAATCTTGAAAGAGCGCTAACCCGGTGCTCGTCTGGACCTTGAATGGGCGGGACCAGCACCAGGCCGATATCACGTCGTGCCTGACACAGAGCTTCTTTCACCACACCGGGCCAACCGCTTCTTTTACCGATACTGTCAACTTTCCAAAGGAAAATACATGAGCGCCCTTACCTCTAGCTGGACTCCTCGCATCCTTAGCCTGCTACGCATCGTTACTGGCTATCTCCTGCTGACACACGGTACTGCCAAGATCCTGGGTTTCCCCAAAGTAGACATGTTTGCCAACCTGCAAATCGGCTCCATTTACGGTATTGCGGGCATTCTGGAACTGATTCTGGGTGTCCTGCTGGTAATTGGCTTGTTCTCTCGTTTTGCAGCCTTTATTGCTTCAGGCCTGTGCGCTTTCGCCTACTTTATTGGCCACGCCAGCGGCAGCACCTTCGCAACCCCTATCCTCAATGGTGGTGAAGCGGCAGTTCTGTTCTGCTTTGCCTTCCTGTACCTGGCCTTTGCCGGCCCAGGCCCATGGAGTATTGACGCAGGCCGCGGCAAAGCCTGACGCCTTAACCAACCCCTTATCCCCTGCCCCTATCAGGGCAGGGGCAGGAGATCATCATGACAATGCCCACCTACTTCATCTCGCATGGTGGCGGACCCTGGCCCTGGATGCCTGAAGCGCAAACCATGTACGCCCCGCTGCGTGCTGCCTTGCAGGATATTCCACGCCAATTGGGCCGCACGCCCAAAGCGATCTTGATGGTCTCCGCTCACTGGGAAGCTCAACAGGCCAATTTGCTGGTCGCAGCCGCTGCGCAACCCAGTATGGTGTACGACTACTACGGTTTTCCGTCCCATACCTACGAGATTCATTACCCCGCACCCGGCGATCCTGCCCTGGCTCAACAGGTCTGTAATTTGCTGGAAGCCGCTGGCCTGCCCACCCATCTGGATTCGCAGCGGGGCTTTGACCACGGTGCCTTCGTCCCGGCTTATGTGATTTACCCGCAAGCCAAAGTCCCTATGGTGCAGTTGTCCATACACGCCAATTACGACCCGGCCCTGCACTACGCCATGGGTGAAGCGCTGGCACCGTTGCGGGATGAGGACGTACTGATTATTGGCAGCGGCCTGAGCTATCACAACCTGCGCAATATGGGCCCCGGCGGTGTGGAGCCCTCTGCCCAGTTTGATGCCTGGCTGCATCAAAGCCTGAGCCTGGAGGATCCTGCCGCACGTCGTCAGGCCCTGATGAATTGGGAACAGGCACCGGCAGCACGTATTGCCCATCCCCGCGAGGATCACCTGGTCCCTGCCATGGTTGCCGCTGGTGCTGCGCGTGGAGATGCGGCGCATCGCTTTCACCATGAAACCCAGGCCTTTGGTGGCTTGACCGTGTCCAGCTACCGTTTTGGCCCTGCCACGTAACAAGCTCTGACGGCCACTGACATCGAAGCAGATTACGGGTTACAGTGCTGACGCTATAAGGAGAATTGCCACGTGTTACGCGTCACCTCGTTAAACGTCAACGGTATTCGGGCTGCTTTTCGTAAAGGCCTGCCCGCCTGGCTGGAAGCCCAGAAACCTCATATTGTCTGCATGCAGGAAATCAAGATCAGCGAGCCTGATCTGACCCCTGACCTGACCAATCCCGGTCAGTATCACGGGCATTTTCACCATGCTCAGAAAAAAGGCTATAGCGGCGTCGGCCTGTACTTGAACCACAAGGCAGAAAGTGTGGCCAAAGGCATGGCCTGTGAAGAATTCGATGCCGAAGGCCGCATTATCCGCGCCGACTGGAACGACCTTAGCGTTATCAGCGCCTACCTGCCCTCGGGCTCGTCAGGCGACGAGCGCCAAACGGCCAAGTACCGTTTTCTGGATCATTTTGAGCAGTGGATTAATGGCTTGATGCAAGAGCACCGTGATACGGGCCGCGAGTTCATTATTTGTGGTGACTGGAATATTGCGCACCACGAAGCCGATTTGAAAAACTGGAAAGGCAATCTGAAAAACAGCGGTTTTCTGCCAGAAGAACGCGCCTGGATGACTAAAGTGCTGGGCGAGCTGTCCTGGGTAGATGTGTATCGCAGCCTGCATCCCGATACCACCGAAGAGTGCTACACCTGGTGGAGCAACCGCGGCCAGGCGTGGGCCAAAAATGTGGGGTGGCGCATTGATTATCAAATTGCCACCCCAGGTATTGCTGCCAAAGCGCGTAGTGCCACGGTCTATAAAGAAGAGCGTTTCAGCGACCACGCGCCTTTGACGGTTGATTACGACTGGAACTTGTAAGTCCAGCCCGAGCGGGTCAGCGCCTTAGCTGCCCTTCTCAACCATGTAGCGCACCACGCTGCGCAATTGTTCATCAGTGGCTTTGGGCGCAGCGCCACGCGGTGGCATGGCGCCCTTGCCATTGATGACTACTTCCATCAAGGCATCCTCGCCTTGAGCAATCAAGGGTGCCCAACGAGCCTTGTCGCCCAGACGGGGAGCATTTGCCATACCGGATGCGTGACAGACCATACACGAAGATTTGTACAGCTTCAGAGCTTCTTCGGAATCGGCATGTGCTGCAGGCACAGCAGCCAACAAGAGCAAAGCGGCCATTGCGGATGACATCATGGTGGCGGGGCGATAGGTTCTCATGGTTTTACCCTTTAAACAGTCGGCATGTACGCATGCCCGGCTGATACTTCGTTTTCTGAACAAGAGGCCTGGTTTTCAGAATCCGCGCCCCCTGCTTGTTCACTGACTAATTACTATCCGAGTACTGCCTGAAAGCCCGGGCGGAATTGATTCGTACACCTGTTCCTCAATTCCGCCTACCGGGGCTAGCTCCTGCCTTAAGCCTTGATCGGGCCGGGAGGGCTGACTTGTTTCATCAAGTCATCGTTCCATTCGCCTTCGACCAGGACGTGACCTGCAGCGCCCAGTTCCATGGCTTCGATCAGGTTGTGGTTCACATAGGCATACACACCAGGCTGCTTGAAGGTGTAGAGCGCCACACCGGCCGAACCACCGCGAATGAACCAGGTCTCCAGGTTCTTGGCAGGTGGGTCATCAAACTTGCCCAGTTCCCAAACCCAGTCACCGTGGCCACCAATCAGGTGAGGACGGGTGTCGCGGTTGGCCTGCGAGTGAATGAACAGCACGGTTTCACCCACATTGGCCTTCATGGCACCATCGCCCATCAAGGCACCGACCTTGCCGTTGAACACCACGTGGCTGGGGATCAGACCACGCATGGCTTCCAGGGTGTCGCCGTAGCTTTCAGCCGACGAGCCATACTTCTTGAAATTGCCCTTTTCATCACGAGGAATGTAGAGGTCAAATTCACCAATGGTGTAGACACGGTCGTAATGCAACGAGTTGCCAGCCGAATCCTTCAGGCCGTCGCGTGGCAGCACCATGACGGTACCGTGCATGCCCTGAACCACGTGCCAGGCTACCGAACCTTCAGGTGCGCAGTGGTAAATGAAGGTACCAGTACGGTCGGCCTTGAAGCGCAGTGTGGCTTGCTCACCAGGGTTGACGTTGGTCAGCTTGGCACCGCCCAGCGCGCCGGTCGAGGCGTGAAAGTCGACGTTGTGCGGCATGGTGTTGCTGGCCGGGTTGACCAGGGTCAGCTCCAGATAGTCGCCTTCATGCACAACCATGGTGGGGCCGGGCATGGAGCCGTCAAACATCATGGCGTGCATGGTTGTGCCGTCACGGTCGACCACGATCTCTTTTTCCACGATGCTCATGCGGAATTCCACCACGCGAGGCTCGGGACCCACTTTCTGCTCGTGCTTGTGGACCATAGGAGGCGCAACCAGATCCACCTTGACCCGCTCCAGCTTGGCGATCTGGGCTTCTGTACGCGCGGCCAGCCAGGGCGCGTTCTTTTTTGGTGCAGCCGTCTCGCGGGCTTGTACTTGAGCCGCCAGCAAAGTCGTTCCTGCGGCGACACCTAGGCCAGCACTTTTCAAGAAATGACGACGTTCCATACTACCTCCGGTTTGATCCAGGCGTGATGCCTGCTGATTAAATGTTTTTCAGATCTAACAGTTACTGAATGTATTGGACCGCAATCAGACTTCGCACTCTTTGCTGCAGCGCAAGCATCTCGTAGAAGCAACAAAAAAAACCGCCCGAAGGCGGTTTTTTTCATAGACGGAATCTCACAGAAGCAAAGAGACCGTCCTGACAAGGGATCAGGATGCTTTTACTGCACCTGCAGCATGCGCTGCGGCACCACGACGGCCAGCCATGATACGTACCAGAACTTGCTGGAATACGAGCAGGGCACCGGCAATGAACACAACGTCACCCAAGGTACGCCACCAGCGCAGGGATTGCAGAATAGGCTGCTGCATGAACTCTTCGCTGCGTGCATACCACATGCCTTCCGAGATGCTGGCCCAGGCCTGAATAATCCCGGCTGGCAGCAGGCTGACGAACATCATCAGAACCAGACCCAGGTTCAGCGTCCAGAAACCCCAGCTCATCAAGCGGTCGTTGTAGCGAACTTCGGGCGAGATATAACGCACCACCAGCAAGACAAAGCCCAGAGACAGGAAGCCATATACACCGAACAAGGCTGCGTGTGCATGCAGTGGCGTGGTGTTCAAGCCCTGGATGTAGTACAGCGAGATAGGTGGATTGATCAGGAAACCAAACACACCGGCGCCGAGCATGTTCCAGAAAGCCACGGCCACGAAGAACATGACAGGCCAACGCAGATCGCTCATCCAGCTGGCTTGTTTCTGCATCTTCCAGTTATGGAAGGCTTCGTAACCCAGCATGATCAAGGGCACCACTTCCAAGGCACTGAAGGAAGCGCCAATGGCCATGATCGGTGTGGTCGTGCCCGAGAAGTACAGGTGATGCAAGGTACCAGGCACACCGCCAACCAGGAACAGCGAGGCGGCAGCCAGACCAGCAATGGTGGCACTACGCTTGGAAACCAGACCCAAGGTCAGGAAGATAAAGCCCATGGCGACCGTGGCAAAGACCTCGAAGAAGCCCTCAACCCACAGGTGAACCACCCACCAGCGCCAGTACTCCATGATGGTGATATTGGTGTGTTCGCCGTAGAACAAGCCGGTACCGTAGAACAGGCCAATGGCCACGGTCGAGATGGTCAACAAAACCAGCAGGTGGTTGTCGCCCTTGTCACGACGCAGAGCAGGCCACATGCCACGCAGCATCAGCAACAGCCAGAATGCCAGGCCAACAAACTTGATGATCTGCCAGAAACGGCCCAGATCCAGGTACTCATAGCCCTGGTGACCGAACCAGAAGTTCAGCTCGGGTGGCAAGATGTTCTTGATGGCCAGGAAGTTACCGGCAAAAGAACCAATAAAGAGCACAACCAGAGCACCGAACAGGACATCCACACCCAGACGCTGGAACTTGGGATCTTCACCCCCGTTAATCAATGGCACCAGGAACAAGCCGGCGGTCAGGAAACCACTGGCAATCCACAAGAGAGCCGCCTGAATATGCCAGGTACGGGTCAGCGAGTAAGGGAACCACTGCGACACGTCTATGCCATAGAACATCTGGCCTTCAACCGTGTAGTGCGCGGTAAAGCCGCCCAAGAAAACCTGGATGACAAACAGGGCAACCGTCAGGAAGGCATATTTTTTCAGGGCACGCTGCGAAGGTGTCAGGCGGAAAGCCAGAACCGGGTCGGTAGCCGGGGCAACAGGCGCTTCCTCTTCTTTGTGCGTAAAGGCCCAGATCCAGACCAGCAGGCCAATACCGGCCAGCAAGAGCACGATACTGACGATGGACCAGACGATATTGGCCGTGGATGGATGGTTATCCACCAGGGGCTCGTGTGGCCAGTTGTTGGTATAGCTGACAGTAGTGCCGGGACGCTCGGTTACCGTGGCCCAGGACAGCCAGAAGAAAAAGCGGGTCATGTCCTGACGACGCTGCAGCTCTGGCAAGGTGTTGTCCTTCATGGCGAAGCTTTCGCGGCTGGACTTCAGCTCGGGCGCGTCGCCAAACAGGTCGATGTAATACTGGGCGGTGGTATCGATGGCCTTGGCGCGGCGCTCGCTGATCTGCAATACGCCCGTCGCTTCATCAATGCGGTTGGGACGGTACTCGTCCTGCAGTTCCTGCCGCAAAGTGGCCTGCTGACTGGTTGTCAGCTGATCGTAGTTCAGCGAGTAGGTTTGCTGGGCAGCCAGATCCAGCCAGGCCAGAGCCTCGCGGTGCAACCAGTCGGCGCTCCAGTCCGGAGCCTGGTAGGCCCCATGCCCCCAGATCGAACCCAGCTGCATGCCGCCGGTACTTTGCCAGGCGGACTGGCCACGATGTATCTGTTCCTGTGAGGTAAATTCACGGCCATCCGGTGTGACTACCTTGACGGGCATAGGGGGTGCCTGACGATACACCTCCACGCCTGTCCATCCCAGGATGGCAAAGGTCACCATGGTGACTGCCACCAGGGACCACCATAGTTTTTTATAGCTACGCATTTTCTTCTCCGTCTCGCTGATGAATCAAACGACCCAATCCAAACAGGTCCTGGCAGGACCCAGTTACCTGGCCAAAACCTGTTTGGGTACGGCCCCGGAACGGGGGACGGACCGAAGTACACGCCTTGTAGCGATGTTCTGCTAAGTCGGGGGTCATGTCATAGTCCTTAAAAATGTATGACAAGACATCTAAAGCAAAGACCGTGCCAAGTCCTGGACGATATAGATCAAAGGTTTGCCGCCAGCATGGGTATAAACTACCTCGACAAAACTGGGTAATTTTCACCATAAGGGTATTTTTCACCCATGCTAGATCTTTTGATTGCCGACCTTGCCACCGAGATTCCGGGGCCACTACGCCTGCAGCGCATGGTGCATCTGCTGGCGCGGCACTTTGGCTGTGATGCGGCCGGTTTGCTGAAGCTGGACGACACGGTGCTGCGCATTGTGGCGGCCAGCGGCCTGGGCCATGACACACTGGGACGCCATTTTGTGATTGCGGATCATCCCCGTCTGGCTCGAATTCTGAGCACGCCCAACCTGACCCGCTTTGAGCCCAACTGCGGCTTGCCGGACCCTTACGATGGCCTGCTTGATGACAAGCTGGGGCAACCCTTGCCCGTGCACGACTGCGTGGGAATTACCTTGCAAGTGCAGGGCACGCCTTGGGGCATCCTGACGCTGGATGCCTTGCGGCCCGGCACTTTTTCCGCCTCCACACTGGTGGAGTTGAAGCACTGGTGTCTGGTGCTGGAAAGTGCAATCCGCATCAGCGAACTGGAGGAAGAAAACCGCAGCCTGCGCCTGCTCTCCACCTTGCCACCCGACTATTTATCGCGCAGCAACTCGGCTGCCATTATTGGCAACAGCAAACCCTTGCTGGAAGTGATTCAGTTGCTGGATACGGTAGCGACCTCCGAGCTGCCCGTGTTGTTGCTGGGCGAAACAGGTGTGGGTAAGGAACTGTTTGCACAACGCCTGCATCAACGCTCTCCACGCCACAGCCGGCCCTTGATCTACGTGAACTGTGCCGCCCTGCCCGAGTCTCTGGCAGAAAGCGAATTGTTCGGGCACGTAAAGGGGGCTTTTTCCGGCGCGCATGAGAACCGGGCCGGGCGCTTTGAAGCCGCCCAGGGCGGTACCCTGTTTCTGGATGAAATCGGTGAGCTGTCTTTGACGATTCAGGCCAAGCTGCTGCGTACCTTGCAAAATGGCGAGATTCAGCGCTTGGGGGCGGACCATCCCATCAAGCTGAATGTACGGTTGGTGGCAGCCACCAACCGTGATCTGAGCCAGCAGATAGCCCAAGGCGGTTTCCGCGCTGACCTGTTTCACCGCCTGTCGGTTTTTCCACTCACCATCCCTGCACTGCGCGAGCGCCATCAAGACATCTTGCTGCTGGCAGGCCACTTTCTGGAAACCAACCGTTCTCGCTTGGGATTGCGCGGAATTCGCTTGTCGCCCGACGCAGAAGCCGCTTTACTGGCTTATCATTGGCCAGGTAATGTTCGCGAATTGGAACATTTAATCAGCCGGGCGACCATCCGCCTGCTGGTCGATACGCCAGACCGTAACCAAATATTTACGCTTAGCGCCGATAATCTCAATTTGTTACCTTCTACCCAGCAACCTGTCGCAGCGACCAGTATGGAAATTGGCGCACCCCGCCAATCCTTGCGTCAGTCCGTTGAACAGTTGCAAAGCCAGCTGATACGACAGGCTCTGGAAGAGACAGACCGTAACTGGAGCCAGGCTGCCCGACAGCTAGGCATGGACCCCAGCAATCTGCACAAGCTGGCCAGCAAACTAGGGCTTAAAACCCGCTCAGAAAGCTTAAGTGATGACTGACATATCCTACCCCTCCTTGTTAGCCAGCCTGCCCGTTTTCTCCCAGCTGGACTCAGCCAGCATCAACGAACTATGGCAAGAGGGACGCCTGATCCACTACGACAAAGACAGCCAGGTTTTCCGTCAGGAACAGAGCAGCGACCATTTTTTTGTCCTGCTGCAGGGTCTGATCAAGGTCGTGCGCACCATGCCCAATGGCTCACAACTGCTGGTACGTTTTGCCTTGCCCGGCGATGTGATCGGCATTGCCCCTGCCTTGCGCCGTCGCAATTACCCGGCTACCGCGATCAGCGTCACTACCAGCGCTGCACTGGCCTGGCCAGAAAAGTCCTGGGAAAGCCTGACCCAACGCTTTCCGTGCCTGCTCAGCGCCGCACAAGACACGGTCGCCCGACGTCTTAGCGATGCCGATGATCGCTTGCTGGAAATTCACAGTCTGGAAGTCGAGCAGCGGCTGGCTCACAGCCTGCTGCGCTTGATTCGCCAGGTGGGCCAAAGCGGCACGGAAGGGACGTCCTTAAGTATTCCGGTGACCCGGCAAGATCTGGCGGATCTGGCCGGAACCACTTTGTATACGGCCAGCCGCGTAGTCAGCAGTTGGGATCATCAGGGCTTGATCCTGGCAGGCCGCAAACAAATCACGATTGCGGACCTGGATAAATTTGCACGAACCGTGCTGGAACGAGGCGAAGCGAGCGCTTAGTCTTCGGTGACCAGGCGCAGCCCCAGGTAACGCGGGGGCACGCCAACCGAACACGCTCCGGTTTTAGGGTCGCGGATAAAGTCAGGCATCACTGCAATGTGCTCGCCCCCCAAGGTGCGTACACCACAGTTTTCCAGACGCGACTCCGCGCGCGGCATGCTGATACGGTGTACCCGTACGTGACAGGTATTGGTCCACTCGGCCACCTGCCCACCCGCATCAAACACCCCATAAGCATTGGCAACGCCCTGCCCCAACGGTGCCAGAGGAACCTCCTGTTCCTGCTTGCGCTTGTAGCTGTCCTGATACTCCTGCAGCCACAGGGCAGCCTGCTCGTTTTCATCCAGCCCGCCTTGCGCCGACTCAGGCACTTTCTGGTCTGCGAAATAGCTCCACTCCAGGTAATCCGGCAGACGGAATTTCTTGCCCGTGCGCTCGCTTAGCCAAGCTGCATAATCCTGCCCGTCCTGCCAGCTGACACCCACCACCGGCAAATTCTTGGCCTGTCCTTGGCCCACCGCGTCAGCGGCCTTGCAGCGTTCCGCACGAACACATTGGTCGTACTCGAACTGGCTGACCTGATACTTCATGGCTTTCAAGGTGGGAACAGGCGCGTACATCACGGTATCGGAGGCGATCAGACGGCCATCCAACAGATACTCACCCGCCTGCATGACCTCACGCGCCGGGCCGGCCACTTCCACCAGCTCGGGCAAAGCGGACGGATTGCTGGACTCGCCAGCCGAACATCCGGCCAATATGGCCACTAACAGCAAGGATCCCACTACATGGCTTCGCATTGTGCACTCCCTAGAGACAAACACAATTGAAGCCCAGCTGCCGCAAACCGTCCTTGCGCCAAGGCAAACAGAGTCCTTAAGGACTAAAAAATAGAAGCCGTCCAAGATTCACAGTTCAACCGCCCAGGCAAACAAAAGCCCCTTGGACCAAATATCGACCCAAGGGGCTTTCAGGAACGCGCAACAAGACAGGTTGATGCGCCCGTCTACGCAGGTTTAGGTCAGAAAATTCACAAAGCCCGTAATAATCACGGCATTGAAGAAGTCAATGAACAAGGAGCCTACTAGAGGAATCACAAAGAAGGCTTTGCGCGAAGGTCCGTTGTCCTCTGTAAAAGCCTGCATATTGGCCATGGCGTTAGGCGTTGCGCCCATGCCAAAACCACAATGACCAGCCGACATCACCACGGCATCGTAATCCTTGCCCATGACCTTGAAAGTCACGTAGCGGGCAAAGAAGAACATCATGACAGTCTGGGCAATCAGGATCACCAACAGCGGACCTGCCACTTGAGCCAGCTCCCACAACTTCATTACCATCAGTGCCATGACCAGGAAGAAAGCCAGAGACACATTGCCGATGATTTCAAACTCTTTTTCCGGCAAACGGTAACGACGCCAGTCGATCACGTTACGGATGACGGCCGCCACCAGCATGGAGCCCAGGTAAGCGGGCAAGACAATGCCACGCTCGCCCAGCCATTCAATGATGACACTGCCCACACCAATCGCGATGGACAGCAGCACTACGGCGTATACCGGCATTTCAAAGCCGCCATCATCAACCTGAACGGTTTCCTTGACCGTGGTTTCCACCGCATGAGGCTCATCTGCACCTTCGTGCTGACGACGATGACGACGGTGTGGAGCAGGGCCGTCGATATTGTATTTTTTCATCAGGCGCTTGCCCAAGGGCCCGCCGATGACGCAACCCATCACCAGTCCCCATGTCGAAGCAGCAATGGCAGCAGGCAAAGCTCCCACAGCACCGGCATTTTCCAGCATCGGACCGAAGGCAGCAGAGGTACCGTGGCCCCCCGTCATGGAGATCGAACCGGCGGCCAGACCCAGCAAGGGATTGGCGTCCATCAGGGTCGCCAAGGTCACGCCCATCACGTTTTGCAAAATAATCAGGACAACCGCACAGCCCAGAAACAGAGCCACCGCCAGACCGCCCTTTTTCAGCAGCTCGAAGCTGGCTGAAAAACCGATGGTTGTGAAAAAGGCCATCAGCAAGAAATTGCGTATATCGTCGTTGAACGAAAAGTTGAACGTGCCGGTCTGATGTCCTACCAAAGCAATCAAGGCAAAGATCAAACCGCCAATAATGGGGCTGGGAATGAAATAGCGGGCCAATACAGCAACGCGATTCTTTATATATTCTCCCAGCACGAGAAAGACAGCCGCCAAACCTACCGTTTGCGCGATATCGAGCTGAATGTTCATCTATCCGTTCCTTACATCTTTGGGATAAGGGGCCTGCACCTGTGTGTCTGACAGAGGCTTCAAACCAATTTGTTCAAATAGGCATGTTTATCGTCGCTACTTCGTCCTTGTGGGATAAAGGCTTGACCACCAACAGCGTTGTAAAACCGAGAAAAATAACACGAACAGGCGCCTAATGACGCCAATTTCCTTGAATCGGTCCGCTTTATTACAAAAAAACCCGCCGATAGGCGGGTTGGGGAAAGCGTGATGCTTAGCGGTCGCGTTCGATGGAAAACGCGCACAAGCTAAGCAATACCTGCTTGAATTCGCTCTCAGGAACATCAGCCAGGGCCTGAACAGCCAGTTGTGCCTCTGCCTTGGCCGCTTCGCGAGTGTAGGCCAATGCATCGGTCTGTTCGATAGCCTGGGCAACAGCGGCAAAATCCGCATCACCAGTCTCAATGGCCGATTTGATCAGCTGAACCTGTTCGGGCGTACCCACTTCCATCACACGAATCAGGGGCATGGTGGGCTTGCCTTCGCGCAGATCGTCGCCCACGTTCTTGCCCAGAGCCTGGGCGTCGCCAGTGTAATCGAGCACATCGTCAACCAGCTGGAACGCAGTACCCAAGTGGCGACCGTAAGCAGCCATCGCTTCTTCCATCTCGGGCGAAGCACCGGCCACAATCGCGCCTACTTGGGCCGCTGCCTCAAACAGCTTGGCAGTCTTGTAGCGTACGACTTGCAGGTAACGATCCAGTGAAACGTCCGGGTCGTGAACGTTCAGCAGTTGCAGAACTTCGCCTTCGGCGATCACCGTAGTGGCGGCCGACAGCACGGCCATGGCAGGCATGGAGTTCGATTGCACCATCATCTCGAAGGAGCGCGAATACAGGTAGTCGCCAACCAGGACGCTGGCCGCATTGCCGTAGACGGCATTGGCCGTGTGGCGACCGCGACGCATATCGGACTCATCGACCACGTCGTCGTGCAGCAAGGTAGCCGTGTGGATGAACTCCACCACGCCAGCCAGCAAATGATGCGTGTTCCCCTGATACGCCAGCGCACGGGCTACCAGCAACAGCAGCGCGGGACGCATGCGCTTGCCACCTGCACTAACGATGTATTCGCCGATTGTGCGTATCAGCACCACATCCGAATTCAAGCGCTCACGAATGACGACATCAAGAGCCTTCATGTCGTCGGCAATAGGTTCAATCAGGGTGGACAGGTTCAAAACAGAATTCCGGGCGAGTAAGGGAGGGGGCCGATAGCGGCCAACCGTAACTTGGTGATTA
Source organism: Alcaligenes sp. AB3 (assembly GCF_031844565.1). Lineage (NCBI taxonomy): Bacteria > Pseudomonadati > Pseudomonadota > Betaproteobacteria > Burkholderiales > Alcaligenaceae > Alcaligenes > Alcaligenes sp. AB3. The sequence goes on along the minus strand of NZ_JAUZVM010000004.1, from coordinate 475,583 downwards.
TACGATTTTGAATCGCTTTGGGCCTATTGTTACGCGTGATGCACCACAGTGATCGCAGAAAAAGGTGCCAAATTAGCGATAATAAGCATTTCAACCTGAAACGGAGACCGTCTTGAGTTCGCAAGACCTGAGTACCCTGATCAGCCGGGCCGAGCGGGTTCTAGCTCAATTGGAAGCCTGGCTGCCCCCTGCTCCACCTCCCATCAACTGGGATTCCATTGCTTTTCGCTGGCGCACCAATGGTTCCCGCGGCTGGCTGGAAGGTGTCCAGCACGTAGCCACCATCCAGACCGACGACCTGCACCATATCGAACGCCAAAAGGGCATTATTGAGCGCAACACCCGCCATTTCCTGGCAGGCAAACCGGCCAATAACGTCTTGATGACAGGTGCTCGCGGTACCGGCAAAAGCTCGCTGGTCAAGGCCATGCTGGCCAAATTTGCCGACCAGGGCCTGCGCCTGATCGAAGTGGACAAGTCCGACCTGGGCGATCTGGGCTACATCATCGACCTGATCAGCACCCGCCCCGAACACTTCATCATCTTCAGCGACGACCTGTCCTTTGAAGAAGGCGAAGCCGGTTACAAGGCGCTCAAATCCGTGCTGGATGGCTCGCTGGCATCCCCTGGCGACAATGTACTGATCTACGCCACGTCCAACCGACGTCACCTGATGCCCGAGTACATGAAAGAAAACCTGAGTGCCTCCACGTCCGCCGACGGCGAGATCCACCCCGGTGAGGCTGTTGAAGAAAAGGTATCCCTGTCCGAGCGCTTTGGACTATGGTTGTCGTTTTACCCCTTTAAACAAGACGACTATCTGGACATTGTGTATTACTGGCTGGGCGCATTGGGTTGCCCTGCAGAACACATCGAAAGCTCGCGTACGGAAGCCTTGCAATGGGCTCTGGAACGTGGCTCGCGCTCCGGCCGGGTAGCACGTCAATTTGCTAGAGATTGGACCGCTAGACATGTCTAAACCCACGTTGGAAGTGGCCGTTGGCGTTTTACTGAACCAACACGGCCAAGTGCTACTGGGAAAACGCCCAGCCGATAAACCCTGGCCAGGCTGGTGGGAACTGCCAGGCGGCAAGATTGAAGCGGGCGAGAGCGTCATACAGGCGCTGGTACGGGAACTGCGCGAAGAACTCGGCATTGAAACCACCCATGCACACCCCTGGGTCACCTATACACACGAATACCCCAAGAACTTTGTCAAACTCTCTTTCTGCCTGGTGCGGGAATGGGAAGGCGAACCCCAGTGCCTGGAAGGCCAAGAGCTTGCTTGGGTCAGCCCTAAAGGTCCATTGGAAGTCGGCCCTGTACTGCCTGCTACCGAACCGCCGCTGAAATGGCTGCAACTGCCCGAACGCTACCTGATTACCCACATCGACGAGCCGGCCCGCTTACCCGCCTATCTGGAACAACTGGAACAAGCCCTGCAACAAGGCCCGGCCTTGGTCCAGTTTCGTGAGCCAGCCTGGGCTGCCCGGCCCGATGCCGAATTCCATTTGCACCAGGCGTTCCTGCAAGTTGTGAACCTGTGCCAGCGCTACCAAGCGCGATGCCTGGTCAATAGCCTGCACCCCGAGAGCTGGTGGGACCACGCTGATGGTGTGCATTTGCGCGCCAGCGACGCCCAAGCACTGTCCGCGAAATGCCACGACACCCTGACGACATTTCCTGCGATCAGCAAAGGCTTGATCGGCATGTCCACGCACAATGAAAGTGATATTGAAATAGCCCGCAAGATCCAGGCGGACTTTCTGGTTCTGGGCCATGTCCTGGAAACCTCCTCCCATCCCGGCGATCCCGGCATGGGCTGGGCCCGTTTTGCCAGTCTGGCGGAACAGGCTGGCCTGCCAGTGTTTGCCATAGGCGGACAATCGGCCAAGACCCTGGCTGACGCCCGCAATCACGGCGCACACGGTATTGCCGGTATACGCCACATGCTGGACAACGACCCGGCATGACGCCACACGTCACGATTTCGGAACACGAAGGCGTACGCTACCTGCACCTGGGCTCTGCCTGGGTGCAGGGTGCGATGCGCCTGGATGCGCCCGATCAGCTAGAGCTGCACTACATCCGTCAGATGATGATCTGGACCTTGTTCCAGACCGATCCGCGCCGTATTGCCCAACTGGGCCTGGGCGCAGGCAGCCTGACGCGTTTTTGCTACCAGCATTTCCCCCAGGCGCGCATCGACGCCGTAGAAATCAACCCCGAAGTGGTACAGGCCAGTCGCCTGCTATTCAATCTACCGCCCGACGATGAGCGCCTGAACGTGCACACAGTAGACGCGCTGGATTATCTGGACGCGGTCTACGGCGAGCTGGATGTGCTGCAAATTGATGTGTATTCAGACCAGGCTGAGCACCCTGCCCTGGAAAGCGAAGCCTTTTATCAGGCCTGTCGCAAAGCTCTGGGGCCGCAAGGACTATTGACGGTGAACCTGCTGGGGTCGGAAATGGTACATGCGCGCAATCTGCATGCGCTGCAAGAGAGTTTCCCAGCCGTGGTCTGGTTACCTGAAACCCATGATGGCAATCTGGTTGCCCTGGCCTTTGCTGACCCGCCGCAAATTGATTTTGATGATTTGTACCAGCGGGCCGAAGAAATCCACGCCACCCTGGGCTTGGCCGACGGCGAGGAATGGGTTGACGGGCTGTATGCCTGGATGGATCAGGACTGAGGCGGTTTCCACGCACTATCAAGCAATGAATGAGCCGCTGTTGAACTACAAGCAAGCGAACTGCAGCCCAAAGCTTGGGCGGTAGTCCAATCCTTGCTTGGTCCATACGAAGCAAACCGGGCGTTGAAGCTCCGGCCCAGCCAGGCCGGAGAGCACGGTGAAACGGCCAAACCAAACCAAGCGCCAAGAAGTTCAGCCAACGCCGAACCACATCAAACCAAACTAAACCAAACTTGATTAAGACCAGATTGGATCGGGTCAGGTCAGGTCAGGTCAGGTCAGGTCAGGTCAGGTCAGGTCAGGTCAGATTAGTGTAGGTCAGGCCAAACCTATTCTGCTTTCGCAGCTGGATCAACTTCCACCGCTTTCGGCTCTTCGGGATTCAGACCCGTCGCTACATCCCAGCCACCGCCCAAGGCCACCATCAGCTTGACCGCCGCCCGCAGGCGTTGAGACTCCAGGTCCAAAGCCTGCCGCTCGGCTGACAAAGCCGTGGCCTGAGTTTGGGCCAGACTCAGGAAATCCACCAGGCCGGCATCAAACTGATTACGCGTCAGCCGCAGGGATTCGCGTGCCGCAGCCAGAGAACGTGCCTGGCTGGCTTGCTCCAGCTCCAGGCCATTACGCTCAGACAGGGCATCTTCCACCTCTTTCAGCGCGTCCAGAACCGTCTGGCGGTAAGCCGCCAATTGTTCGTCATAGCTGGCTTCGGCCTGCTCGACTTGCGCGCGACGCGCTCCAAAATCCAGCAAGGTCAGGGCAAAGGCCGGCCCCAAGGACCAGACTCGCGCCGGAGCCGTCAGCCATTCGCTTAAATCACTGCTACTGAAACCCCCGCTGGCTTTCAAACTCAAACTGGGAAACCAGGCCGCCTTGGCCACACCGATCTGGGCATTGGCCTGCGCCATGCGACGCTCGGCACGAGCCACATCGGGGCGCCGCTCCAGCAAGCTGGATGGCAGGCCCACCGGAATATCCGGAGCAACAGGCCACGGAGCATGGGGCACGACTTCAAACTGGGACGGTGCACGGCCGACCAGCACAGCCATGGCATGCTGATACGTCGCTTTCTCGCGGTTCAAGGCCAAACGCTGGGTACGTGCACCTTCAAGCTGGCTCAAGGCTGCCGCCACATCCCCCGGCGCCGAAAAGCCGGCGTCCAGGCGGTTCTGATTGATTTGCAAAGAGCGCTCGTACGCGGCCACCGTTTCATCCAGCACTCGTTCGCTGGATTCCACACTGCGGTACTGCAAATAGGCCTGCGCCAATTGAGACTGCAGGCTCAAGCGCGTGGCGGCCATGTCCGCTGCACTGGCTTGCAGGCCCGCATCACCGGCCTCTACCTGACGGCGAATCCGCCCCCACAAGTCCACTTCCCAATTCACCGTGATGCTGGCGTCGTAAGCACTGCTGCTTTGGCTAGTATCACCCGACCCACTGCCCCGTCGCGTCGTGCCGACCGAGCTGCCCACTTGCGGGAACTGGGTCGAGCGCGTATTGGACAAGGTGGCTTGCGCCTGACGGACGCGCGCCTGTGCTTGCTGCAAGGTGAAGTTCTGCTCGTTCAGGCTTTGCATCAAGGCATTGAGTACGCCGTCGTTAAAGCTTTCCCACCAAGGGCCGCGATCCTTCAAATCAGCCGGTTCAGCCTGCTTCCAGGCTGTGGAACGTACCTCTTCGCGAAAGTGCTCGCCCACTGGTGCTTCAGGCCGCTGATAATCGGGGCCAACAGCACATGCGGCCAGGAGCAGCACCATCCCAGCCAGTGCGAAGCGCGGAAAAATCATGGCGTTAGAAGTAGGCATATCAGCTTATATATTCAAAGTTGTCTGGTTCTTGCGGCGCATGAAGCGATGGCGCCAACGATCCAGATAAAGATAAACCACCGGCGTGGTGTACAAGGTCAGGATTTGACTGAGCACCAAACCTCCCACAATGGTGACGCCCAGAGGCTGGCGCATTTCCACACCTGGGCCGGACGCCAAAATCAAGGGAATAGCACCAAAGATGGCAGACAAGGTCGTCATCATGATGGGACGAAAACGCACCAGGCAGGCTTCATAAATGGCTTCACGCGAACCCATGCCGCGCTCACGCTCCATTTGCAAGGCGTAGTCCACCATCATGATGGCGTTTTTCTTGACGATACCGATCAGCAAGAACACCCCGATCATGGCAATCAGGTTGAATTCGCCACTGGTCATCATCAGGGCCAGCAAGGCTCCGATCCCGGCAGAAGGCAAGGTGGACAGAATGGTAAGCGGGTGCATGTAGCTCTCGTACAGCATCCCCAGCACGATGTACAAAGCAACCAGAGCAGCCAGGAACATCATGGGCTGCTTGGCCAGGGCATCGAGCATCTGCGCCGTATTGCCTTCAAAGCCCGCCTGAATCTCGCGTGTAGGCAGCTGAATGCGGGCCATGGCCTGTTCAATGGCCGCCGTTGCCTGACTGAGGGTGACGCCTTCGGCCAATCCGAACGACACAGACTCGGCCACCAGCAGACCCATATGGTTAATGCTGCGCGGCGCGGTGCCCGTGCTAAAGCGAGTAAAGGCTGACAGGGGGACGCGGGTGCCGTCCTTGGCCACCACCTCGATTTCCTTCAGGGACTCCAGATCCTGGGCAAACCGAGGCTCCACTTCCATGACCACGTAATACTGGTTCAAACGACCAAAAATAGTGGAAACCTGGCGCTGGGAGAAGGAGTTGTTCAAGGTACCAGCCACCATGGACATATCAATGCCCAGGCGCGTTGCCATATCACGGTCAATTTCCAGTTGAACCAGACCGGCCTTGTCGTCGGTGCCGGTATCCACGTCCACCAGCTCAGGCAGCTCGGACATGGCCTGCTGGACCTTGGGCAACCAGGTTTTCAACAACTCCAGATCGCTGCCCAGCAAGGAGTAGTCATAGGAGCCACTGCGCCCGCCGCCCCCGCTGCCAACTGGAATATCTTGCTGCGGCACCATGAACATGCGTGCTCCCGGCGTGGTGGATAAAGGATCACGCAAGCGATTCACAATATCCGTCGTACTGGCTTTACGCTCATCCATGGGCTTGAGCTCAACCAGAATGAAGGACGAAGTGCTGCCACTGCGACCACCGGCGAATACAGCCACCGAACGGATATCCGGGTCCTGATTCAGAATGGAACGGAAATACTCCAGCTTGGGCACCATGGACTGGAACGACGTGCCCCTGTCGACCCGGAAGAAACCCATCAACTGACCGGTATCCTGCTGCGGAAACAAGCCCTTGGGTACCACGGTGTAGAGATACACATTCAGGCCAATAGTGGCAAACAAGGAGAACAGCATCAAACGATGATGCTTGAGCGCCCAATCCAGAGAGCGACGGTAACCATGCCAACTGACACTGCCTATCCAGCCCAGAAAGCGGCTGACCGGATTAGTGGATTCATGCTCTTGCGGCCCGGGGCGCAGCAAACGGGCAGTCATCATGGGGGTCAGCATCAAGGAGATGACCAAGGACACCAACACAGCGGTACACAGGGTGACGGCAAACTCCATGAACAGGCGTCCGGCCAGCCCCCCGATCAGCCACAAGGGAATGAACACGGCTACCAGCGACAAGCTCATGGCGGTTACCGTAAAGCCCACCTCACGCGTCCCGCGCAAGGCCGCCCGCATGGGAGACAAGCCTTTTTCCAGGTAACGCATAATGCTTTCCAGCACCACAATCGCGTCATCCACCACAAAGCCCGTGGCCACAATCAGGGCCATCAAGGAAATGGTGTTCAACGTGAAGCCGAACAAATGCATGAAGGCAAAGGTGCTGATCAAGGATGCCGGCACGGCAATGGCCGGAATCAGGGCAGCGCGCCAGTTTCGCAGGAACAGCAAGACCACCAGCACCACCAGAGCCACCGCAATGATCAAGGTCAGCTGTGCCTCTTCCAGCGTGGCACGGATACTGGGGGTGCGATCCTGCGCCACCGTCAATTGCGCCTGGCTGGGCAGCATTTCCTCGATCCCGGGCAAACGCTCACGAATGGTATTCACGGTCTCGATAATATTGGCACCCGCCTGACGGCGCACAATCAATAGAACCGCTTCCTGGTTATTCCAGTACCCCAGACTGTGAATGTTCTCGACAGAGTCCTCGACCTTGGCCACATCGCCCAAACGGATAACCTGCCCGTCCTGATTCTTCAGCACCAAGGGTTCAAAGAAGCGTGCCTGGTTATATTGCTTGCCCGAATTGATCTGCCATTGACCCTGCTCGCCTTCCAGATAGCCGTTGGGACGCAAGCTGTTGGCGTTATTGATCACTGAACGCACATCATCCAGCGCGATACCGGCCGAGGCCAGAGCCTTGGGGTTCAGTCCCACCCGGACGGCAGGCAAAGAACCGCCACCCACATCAACCGAGCCCACACCCGGAATCTGGGCCAGCTTCTGCTGCACAATACCGCTGGCCATATCAAACAGCTGTGCCTTGTTCGCGGTTTGCGAAGTCAACGCCAGCACCATGATAGGCATGGAGGAAGGGTTGACCTTCTCGTAGGTAGGCACACTGGACATGCCCGAAGGCAACATGGGCCGAGCCTGATTGATAGCGGCCTGCACATCGCGCGCGGCCCCTTCAATATCCCGATCCAGCTCAAACACCAACATGATCTGGGTGGAGCCTTCGCTGCTGCGAGAGCTCATCTCAGAGACACCGGCAATGGAACCTAAAGCCTGTTCCAGCGGGGTCGCCACGCTGGAAGCCATGGTTTCAGGGCTGGCACCGGGCAAATTGGCCGAGATCGCAATCACCGGAAAATCCATTTCCGGCAAAGACGCCACAGGCAGGAGCCGCAAGGCCAGTGCGCCCACCAGGACCATCGCCAGTGCCAGCAGGCTGGAGCCCACTGGCCGGAAGATAAACAGCCCTAACAAGCGCTTCATGTCGACTCGCGTACCGACTTGGCACCACGACGGGTAAAGCGGTCAAAAAACAGATAGATCACGGGAGTCGTGAACAAGGTCAGTACCTGACTGGCCAGCAGCCCGCCAACCATGACCAGACCCAAAGGTTGACGCAGCTCTGCTCCCGAACCCGTCGCCAGCATCAGTGGAATCGCACTGAACAAAGCCGCCAGGGTCGTCATCAGGATAGGACGGAAGCGCAGCAAGGCAGCCTGATGAATGGCTTCCTGGGGGCTTACGCCCTGCTCGCGCTGCGCCTCCAGCGCAAAGTCGATCATCATGATGGCGTTCTTTTTCACGATACCAATCAGCAGGATGATCCCGATTACCCCCACCATATCCAGGTCCCGTCCGGCCAATAGCAGGGCCAGCAGCGCCCCAATGGCGGCAGAGGGCAAGGTCGACAGAATGGTCACAGGGTGGATGTAGCTCTCGTACAAAACACCCAACACGATGTACATGGTCAGCACGGCGGCCAACATCAACCACAGTGTGCTGGACAAAGAAGCATGGAAGGCCTTGGCCGCGCCCAAATAGCGGGTATCGACCGAGGACGGCATGCCGATCTGATCAGGCACCGTTTCAATGGCTTCGATCGCGTCGGACAAGGAATAGCCATCAGCCAGGTCAAAGGACACATTCACGGACGGGAACTGCCCCAAACGCTCCACCGATAGCGTGGTTGGCACCAGCTGAATACGCGCCAGGGACGTAATTGGCACGGGTGTGCCTGCTGCCGTCATCACATGGATGTTTTCCAGATCCTGCGGACCTTGACGGTATTGATCCTTGACCTCCAGCACGACGCGATATTGGGCAGACTGCGTGTAGATTGTGGAGATCAAGCGCTGTCCGAAGGCGTCGTACAGTGCATCATCAATATTGGCTTTGGTCACGCCCACACGAGCCGCCGCATCCCGGTCTATATCCAGCAGCACTTGCAAGCCATCGTTCTGCAGGCTCATGGACGCATCTTTAATCTGCGGCAAGGCATTGACGGCATCCAGCCAGCGCGGCATCCAGGTGGTCAGCACCTCGGTTTCCGGATCCGACAAGGCCATCTGGTACACATTGCGGCTAATCTGATCGTCGACCGTCAGCTCCTGGATGGACTGCTGGTACACCGACAGGCCGGGGATGTCTTTCAGACGTTCATCCAGCCTGCTCATGATTTCATTTGCACCAGCCCTGCCCGAGCCGATGGGCTTCAAGGCAATTTGCAGGCGGCCATTATTCAGCGTGGCATTGGTACCATCTACCCCGATAAAGGAGGTGACGGCCTCCACATCCGGGTCTTCCAGCACAATCGCCACGGCTTGCTGCTGCAAATTACCCATTGCGCGGAACGACGCGGTTTGTGGCCCTTGGGTAATCGCCTGAATCAGGCCGGTATCTTGCTGGGGAAAGAAGCCTTTGGGGACAATCACGTACAGCAGACCCGTCAGGATCACGGTGCCTACGGCAACCCACAGGGTCAAAGTCTGATGACGCAGGACCACAATCAGGCCACGATCGTAGGCCGCAATGATGCGATCCATCTGATTGCCCAACCAAGTGGTGAAGCGGCCATACTGGCGCTCGTCCTCGGGCTTGAGCATGCGCGCGCACATCATGGGCGTGAGCGTCAGCGAAATGAACAGAGAAAGCAGGATTGCCACGGCCAGGGTAATGGCAAACTCACGGAACAGACGTCCAATGACATCGCTCATGAACAGCAGCGGAATCAGCACTGCGATCAGGGAGATGGTCAAGGACAGCAGCGTAAAGCCAATCTGCGCCGCCCCCTTCAAGGCCGCCTGCAAGGCGGTTTCGCCCTTTTCGATATAGCGGGCGATGTTCTCGATCATCACGATCGCATCATCAACCACAAAGCCGGTGGCGACCGTCAGGGCCATCAGGGTCAGGTTATTGATACTGAAGCCCCACATCAGCATGATGGCAAAGGTGGCGATCAGGGAAATGGGCACAACAACGCTGGGAATCAGCGTAGCTGTCCAGGTACGCAGGAACACAAACGTCACCAGCACCACCAACACAATGGCCAGCATCATTTCCTTTTGCACATGGTCAACCGAATCCCGAATGGTCTGGGTACGGTCCGTGGCCACTTCCACATCCACGCCTACCGGCAAGGAACGGCGTATTTCCGGCAGCAAACTTTGAATCTGGTCCACCACATCAATGACGTTGGCCCCAGGCTGGCGCTGAATATTCAGCAAGATCGCGGGCACGGTGCCCATCCAGGCGGCCTGACGCACATCCTGTGCATCCCGTACCACCTTGGCCAGTTCGCCCAGACGCACGGCGGCACCGTCCTTATAGCTGACAATCAGGTTTTCGTAATCCTGTACTGTTTTGAGCTGCTCGTTGGCGCTGATGCTGGTGGAGCGCTGTGGCCCGTCCAGATTCCCTTTAGGCTGGTTCACGTTCGCCGCGACCACGGCCTGGCGCAGATGGCTCAAGGTTAGATTGCGTACCGCCAGAGCATTGGGGTCGGCCTGAATACGCATGGCCGGCTCCTGGCCACCCGCAATGCTGACCAGACCCACACCCGTCACCTGCGAGAGCTTTTGTGCGACCCGCACATCAATCAGGTCACGTACCTCGTGCAAGGGCATATTGGGGGAGGTCACCGCCAGGGAGATCACCGGGGTATCGGCCGGATTGACCTTGTTGTAGATAGGTGGAGCGGGCAAATCATTGGGCAGCATATTGGAGGCGGCATTGATCGCCGCCTGCACCTCTTGCTCGGCCACATCCAAAGGCAAGCCCAGGTCAAACTGCAAGGTAATGCGCGATGCCCCGCCCGAGCTGGACGAGATCATCTGCGACAGGCCGGACATGCTGCCAAAGCGCCGCTCCAGCGGTGAAGTAATCAAGGCCGCGACCACATCCGGGCTGGCACCCGGATAGAGCGTAACCACCTGAATCGTGGGGTAATCCACCTGCGGCAAAGCAGCCACGGGCAGCATGCGATAGGCCAGCAAGCCAGACACCAGCAAGGCCACCATCGCCAAGGTGGTAGCCACCGGGCGCAGGATAAAGATACGCGACATGCTCACGGCTTACTCGCTTGCAGGACGTGGACGGCGACCCTCACCCGGACGTTTGCCCTGCTCCGGCTTGGCGGCTGCATCGGCTGGCGCAGGCTTTTCCTTGGCCTGGCCATCTTGTTGCATCACCTCGACCTCCGAGCCTTCCCGCAAACGGTCAGTGCCTTCAACCACCACACGATCGCCCTCTTTCAGGCCGGTTTTGATCAGTGTCGACTCCAGGGTAGCGGTGCCCAGTTCCACCACTTGAATATGGACCTTGTCCTCCTCATCCAGAGTGTAGACATACGTGCCTACCGAACCCCGCTGTACGGCATGCGAAGGAATCAGCAGCCCCTGTTCCTGTCCCAGGAATACGCGGGAATTCACGAACTGATTGGCAAACAGGGTCTCATCGGCATTATCAAACTCGGCCTTTACTTTCAGCGTGCCGGTATTGATGTCGATCTGGTTATCCAGGGCCTGCAGACGGCCTTTGTCCGACAAGAGCTGGCCTTTGCTGTCGATCAGGGAGACGCGCAAAGGCGACTCGCTTTGCTTCATGGCCTCCAGCAGGCTGCTCAACTGGTTCTGCGGCAAGGAGAACTCCACGCCGATGGGATCCGTCTGGGTAATCACGACAATCCCATCGGTACTACCGGCAGACACCAGATTGCCCTGGTCCAGCTTGCGCAAACCCAGGCGACCATCCAAAGGCGCCGTGATACGAGTGCGATCCAGCTGGACCTGAGCACGAGCGACTTCTGCCTGATTGGACTTGATCTGTGCCTGCAGCTGCTGAACCGCCGTTTCCTTGGTTTCCAAGGCCTGGCGAGCAATCGAATTTTGTTGGAACAGGATGCGGTGACGGGCCAGCTCCTGCTGCGCTCCTTTCAATTGGGCCTGATTCTGTGCCAATTGCCCACGGGCCTGATCCAGCTGCACCTGATATGTACGGGGGTCGATTTCAGCCAGCAAGTCCCCCGCCTTCACACGCTGGCCATCCTTGAAGTGGATGCGCTCCAGCACGCCATCGACCTCACCGCGCACCGCAACGGTCTGCAAAGGCTTGACCGTGGCAATGGCATTGACCGTTTTGTCGATCAAGCCCTGCTTGACCGTGGCAACCTGAACCGGGACTTTGGTAGCCCCCATCATGCCGCGAGGCCCGCGCAGGGGAGTGAGCGTACTTGAGGGGGAAGACAGGGCGTAATAAACGAGGCCTGCTGTTACCAGCAGTCCTACCAACACCCAGACATAGAAGGATCGGGACCGCCGTCCTCTGCCTGTGTTCAACTCCGACATGAATACTCCCCGGCTAAAACTTGATTGTCTCTATGCACGGTCTAAATAAGCGTTTAAGCACTACCTATCGTGACGGCGACACGCATTATGCCGCCAAAACACGATAGCAATTAGTCTGAAACGATCAAGAGATACAAGCGCTGACAAAACAGCATCCTTGCTAGACCACGCTGGCACAGCAAGTATAAAAGCGGCTGTCTGAACCTTATATGAACAGCGTATTCAGCCGAAGTTGCAACGGGCCAGCCTAAAGGGGATATCTACAGTCACGGCCTGCGGTTTCAATTGATTATCCTGCTGCACGAAGCGTATCCAGATGACATAGCGGTTAGCACTCATTTCCGGATAGATGCACGCACCCGCGTCCACCCACACCCGCAGCAGTTGGAAGGTCTTGCCTGCCAGCATTTCTTGATAGGAACCGTCACGGGCCACCTGATCGGCCGAGTCGCCCGACTGGCGCAGCAAGCGCAAAATCAGGGCCAGCCCTTGATACAGCGGCAGGAAAGACTCCGACCAGCGGCGCAAATCCTGAACGCGATCCGTATCGGAACGCTGTTGCCAGGAGTAATAAGAAGGCATGTCCACCTGGGACGTACCGCCGGGCACGGCCACCCGGCCCCGCAAGCTGGCCAGCCATTCATTGTCGCGCAGGCCCTGCCCCACCCGACCCTGGGCCGACAGATCAGCGGCAGCACGCACAATTTGTTCAATCATCTTGTCCAGCGCCTGCAGCTGAACACCGGGGTGTTCGCGCAGCGCAGCCAGCGCCACGCGCTGACGCTCCAGGTCTTGAAGAACGGCAGAACGCAAATCGGTCCGATCCGCGATGTCCAGCAAATCAAACAAAGTCGCTACAGCGATCTGATGCGAGTACGCATCCTGGTTGGCCGAAAAATGAAACAGCCTATCGAACAAGTATTCGACTCTCAGTAAAGCCCGGACACGCTCATTGCAGGGGTATTCGTATAGAGTCACGCGTTTAAAAACCTTTTTTTGTCGACTGGAGAGTCAGACACGTCGTGTTGTCAGGCAGTCAAGGCACACCATCGTTGGTGCACCGCCCGTGCCCGCTCTTCCAACAGGGACAGCGTCGTCTGTCCATCGTTCAGAACCACATCATCGGCCACGTCCAGCCGCTGCTGACGTTGCGCCTGTGCTGCCATGATACGTTCAATTGTGGCCACTGCCAGCCCGTTGCGCTTTTGTACGCGCTCGATCTGGGTCGCTTCATCACAATCCACAACGCAAATCCGGTCCACACGGTCGCGCCATCGTCCTGACTCCACCAGCAAGGGTACAACCACAACAAGATAACATCCTTGCGCTTTCAAGGTCTGTGCTTTTGTTACGTTCCAAATCAGAGGATGAATGATCGCCTCCAGGCGATGACGAGCATTGGGATCGGCAAACACACAGGCCCGCATCCAATCCCGGTCCATGGAACCATCTGCTGCCAAAGCATCTGCACCAAAGGCGGCACGAATCGGTTCAATGGCCAGGCCACCAGGCGCAGTCAACTCATGCGCGATTACATCCGTATCCACGACGGCCGCCCCCCAGGAGGCAAAAAAATTGGCCACCTGGCTTTTGCCCGATCCAATTCCACCGGTCAGCCCAATCGTCAGCATGCGCAATCCACGGATAAAAAACAAAACTGTAACGTACCCACGCCAATCCTCCTACCCTGAATAGACCTGATACTGTCCCGCCGCCCCTGGTCTAGCGTAGAATTCAGCTATCAACCAGTCCACGGAAGCCCGCCATGTCTTTCACCAAGATTTCCCCCCTGCGTTCCCTTACCTTGCTTTCGGTCGTTTTGCTGGCAGCATGTGCCCAGGCGCCCGTCCAGCCAGCCCCCAACGAAGGCCGTGACTCTACCCAGAAAGACGCCCTGCGCCAGGCGCAAGGCAGCGGCACCGCGCGTGCTCCCTCGCAAATCAATTTGGGTTTTGGCAACCAGGAAGGTCTGCACGCCATTACGCCGGCCCGCGCCGAACAGCCCACCGCCCAGGCCGATCGCAGCGTTCCCGAACTGGCCGAACCCAAGACCTTTTTGGGTACCCTGTCCTGCCCGCCACAAAGCGGCGCTTGCGAGCCCTACAAAATCAGCGTGACCCTGGCTCCCGCTGGCCAATGGCGCATGCGTGCCACCCCGGTAGGCGCTGGCCAGGAACATCACAAGAGCGGTTGCTGGGTTCCAATCGGTACACAGCCCACCCGTATCGCCCTGCTGGCCAATAACGACTCGACACTGGCAGACCTGAGCTTTGTGAACAATAACGTCTTGCGTATCAACACCTTCAACCAGCAGCGTCCTACGCTGGAAAGCCACCTGACTCGCCAGGCCGACCTGGACCCGGTCAGCGAACTGGACGGCCAGGCCACCCCAGCCTGCCGCTAAGCTAAGGCACAGACAGGCCGCCCACCAAGCTGGGCGGCAGCACATCCCGCAGGCCCGGCTCACTGAACACAAAGCGAGTCAATTCAACCGCATTGCGCACGCGTAACTTCTGAAAAACGCGTGCCCGATGCGCCTCCACCGTACGCTGGGAAATCTCCAATTCAGCCGCAATCACCTTATTCGCCTTGCCAATGGCGATATAGGACAGTACGTCGCGCTCGCGCGGAGTCAGGCTTTCAAACAGCACAGAGGCGGGTAAATGACTATTCAATACCATGTCAGTCTCGTATATCTGTACCAGGCGAACAGGCCGCCTGCGATGTGAAGAATTAACCATAGACAGAGTTTGTCATTTTAGGCAGGGACTACACGACTGTTAACTTATACGGGATGTTTTTGTCACAGGACTAATATAAGGACGAGGATTTCAATGCGCCAGGGTGCCGCAGGTATAAAAAAAGCACAGTAAAAACTGTGCTTTTCTCACCAAAGAACACAAAAAATCAGGCTTTAACCATTTCCAGGTTGTCGATCAAGCGTGTCGCGCCCAGCTTGGCCGCGGCCAATGCCACCAAGGGCTCACCGGCTGCGATTTGCTCTTGAGTCGGTTCCAGCAAATCCGACTGACGACGCAAGGCCATATAGTCCACCTTCCAGCCCAGATCCGTCATTTTCTTGGTCGCATAAGCCTCAATCTCCTCGCGGCTTTGACCTTGCTGCAAACGCTCATTCATTTCCTGCAGCGCGTAATAAATCTGCGGAGCCTGAGCGCGTTCCTCGGGGCTCAAATAGCGATTGCGTGAAGACATGGCCAACCCATCTTCTTCACGTACCGTCTCGTGAGCCAGAATCTCCACCGGCAACTGGAACTGACGCACCATCTGACGCACCACCATCAGTTGCTGATAATCCTTCTTCCCGAACACCGCCACACGTGGCTGCACACAGGAAAACAGCTTCAACACAACAGTACAGACACCTTCAAAGAAGTCCGGACGGAAGTGGCCTTCCAAAATTCGGCCCAAATGATCAGGCGGGCTGACACGGAAACTCTGTGGCTCCGGGTACATCTCGCGCTCCGAGGGGGCGAACAGGACATAGACATCACGCTCCTGCTCCATCTTGGCCGCATCATCCTGCAACGTACGCGGATAACGGTCGAAATCCTCGTTCGGGCCAAATTGCAGACGATTCACAAAAATACTGGCCACCACCGGATCACCATGCTGGCGAGCCATCTTCATCAAGTCCAGGTGGGCTCGATGCAAATTCCCCATGGTTGGAACAAATGCCACGCGTGTCTGGCCCTGGAGCTGATCGCGCAGTTCTTGGATGTTATGGACGACTTTCAAAAAATTCTCCGCTACGGAATAAGATCAGGCCCATCGGCCTGCGCTCGAATATAGGTCAGGCGCAAATAAATAGGAGCGTAGGGCTCGGCCTGCGTAATTTCAAGCAGTGACTCTCGTGCCAATTCCAGCATCGCCAGAAAATGCACGACAAGCACCGCCGCCGGATCACCCTGATCCAGGCGTTCATTAAACAGCTCTGTAAACTCCATGAAGCGCACATGCTGCAAACGTCGCAGAATCTGGCTCATGTGATCGCGCACCGACAACTGCTCACGCGTAATCTTGTGGCTGGCATTGAGTTTGGCACGCTTCAGGATACCCAGCCAGGCCTCGCGCAAATCATCCGCATTCACTTCGGGTGGGATCGCTTCCACAACCAGCTCGGCCTGCGCATTGGCCAGCAGATAGTCGCGCCCCATCAAGGGCAGTTCGTCCAGACGACGTGCCCCTTCCTTCATGCGCTCGTACTCCAGCAAACGGCGCACCAGCTCCGCACGCGGGTCATCCACCTCTTCACCCGTGTCAGCTCGGCGTACCGGCAGCAACATGCGCGATTTAATCTCGATCAGCAGCGCAGCCATCAAGAGATACTCGCCCGCCAGCTCCAGATTCGTGGCGCGAATCTGCTCGACATAAGCCAGATACTGCCCGGTGACCTGGGCCATCGGAATGTCCAGCACATTGAAGTTCTGCTTGCGGATCAGATACAGCAACAGATCCAGCGGGCCTTCAAAGGCGTCCAGAAACACTTCCAGCGCATCGGGCGGAATGTACAGATCCTGGGGGATCGCAAACAGCGGTTCGCCATAAAGACGCGCCAGCACATCCTCGGTCTGAGGAGCTGGCGTATCCACAACAGGCTGCTGTGCAATCTCAGTCACAGGCGCAGGTGTACAGATTTAGTTGTTTTCGTAGTACACGTAAGGTTTCTGAGGCGTGCGAGCAGCCTTGTAACCGTCTTGCAGCTCCTGATCAATCTGCTTGTCCCACAGACGATAGCGGCCTTCACGCTGCCGTGCTTCGGTATCCGCATTCTGATCTTTATACTGTTTAAGAAACTGGGTAATTTCGGATTCGAAATTCTTTGCCATAATACCTGTACGCCTAAAATAAATTGGATAACAGAAAAGTTTGAGTTTACTGCACCGCACACCAGAGAGTTCGCTGCATGGCATCTGAACAGACCGAAGCCGTCCAAGCGGCGACCATGTCCCCCCAAGAACGTCGAGCCATACGCATTATTCCCTACATTGTGGGATGTGCATTGTTCATGCAAATGCTGGACTCTACGGTTGTAGCCACTGCCCTGCCCACGATGGCCTTGTCACTGGATACCAGCGTCATCCGGATGAATACCATCATTACCAGCTACCTGCTGGCCGTGGCCGTATTCGTTCCGATCAGTGGATGGGCTGCAGACCGCTTTGGTGCACGCAAGGTGTTCCTGGCCGCCATTCTACTCTTTACCGCCAGTTCTGTTGCATGTGCCCTGTCCCAGACCCTGCCCCAATTAGTCATTTCCCGCGTGATACAAGGCATGGCGGGGGCCATGATGGTGCCGGTGGGACGCATTATCTTACTGCGACGCGTCCCTAAAGATGAGCTTTTAAGCGCCATGGCGGTGCTGACCTTGCCTGCCTTGCTGGGCCCCATCATCGGCCCGCCTGTGGGTGGTTTTTTAGTCACCTATGCCAGTTGGCACTGGATCTTCCTGATCAACATCCCCGTGGGTGCGCTGGGTATCGCTCTGGTATTGCGCTATATACGTGAGGACTATCCCACCGAGCGCCCCCCTCTGGACTGGCTGGGCTTTATCTTGAGCGCTATCTGTCTGGCCACGCTGGTGACCAGTTTCGAGAACGTAGGTCACGGCACCATCAGTTGGACCACGCTGGGCTGGCTGACCCTGGCCGGTCTGGTCGCGGGGGCATGGTACATCTGGCACTCGCGGCAAGTAGCCTATCCAATTATTGATTTGTCCTTGCTGCGCACCAAAACCTTTGCCATTTCTGTGCTGGGCGGCAATCTGTGCCGTTTCTCGCTAGGCGCTGCACCATTTCTGTTGGCCATCATGCTGCAAACCAACTTTGGCATGAGCGCATTATCGGCGGGTCTGATCACCTTTACTGGTGCCATTGGCGCCTTGGGCATGAAACTGGTGGCCCCACCTATCATCCGGCGCTACGGCTTTCGCAAGGTACTGATCGTGAATGCCTGGCTGACGGGCGTATTCATCGCCCTGTGCGCCATGTTCCAGGCTACGACGCCCATGTGGCTCATGATTGCCGTCCTGACTGCAGGCGGTTTCTTCCGCTCCCTGCAGTTCACTGCAGTCAACACCCTGACCTACGCCGATCTGGAATCCGAAGCCATGAGCCAGGCCAGCAGTTTCGCTGCCATGGCGCAGCAATTGGCCATCAGCCTGGGTGTGGCATGTGCGGCGGTAACGCTGAATGTCAGCATGGCATTGCGCGGAGCCAGCAGCGTGGAGACCCAGGATACGATCTGGGCCTTTCTGATTCTGGGTGCGATTACGGCCATCTCCAGCCTGTCTTTTGCCCGGCTGTCAGCCAGTGATGGTGAGTCTTTGCAGAAGAAGTAGGACTGCTGTCCCACACCAAGTGCAGGACGACAGAACTGAAGGAACAAGGCAAGCAGCGACTCAAGCTGCGGTCTTGCTCCAAAAGCGTCTATACCGGCTTATCCTCATCCTCCAGCAACATCACCAGCTTGCAGTCCGGGCGTATTGCCAGGCGAAAGGTAAATTGCTGAAAGCGGCGCACGCCCTGGCTAGGGTGTCGGAAATCCCGCAAGCCCCCTTCCCGCTCCACCACGGTTTGACGTCCCCACCAGAAAGCGAATACCTGGCTTTGATGCGCCAGTTCCTGGATCAGGGCCTGCACATCGGCTTCGTCGGCATGGGCACCTACGTCGGCGCGGAATTCGGCCACGACGCGGCTGGCACGCTGCTCCCAGTCCACCACCAGCTCACGCGCTGCCGGGTCCAGGAAGATATAGCGCAGTAGATTGGGCTGCTCGCTACGATCGGGCCAGCCATCGAACAAGCCCAACAAGGCTTCGTTGCGGGCCAGTACGTTCCAGCTGCGGTCCAGAATATAAGCCGGGGCGGAGATGCTATCGACGCAGGCGCTCAGGCCTTGCGGCAAGGGTTGAATATCACCCTGCCAATGCTCGGGATCGGCGCAGTCGGCCAGTTCAAACAGGTAGTGGCGCTCGGCCCGGGCCAGTTTCAGGACCGTTGCCAGGCGGGCGCAGACAGTGGGAGACACGGTAACGTCGCGGCCCTGCTCGATCCAGGTGTACCAGGTGGTGCTGATATCGCACAGCTGAGCCACCTCTTCGCGACGTAAACCGGGAGTGCGACGGCGCACGCCGGGGGCCAGGCCCAGGTCGACAGGCCGGATGCGTTCCCGCGCATGACGCAAGAAACGCCCCAACGCCTGACGCCGGGTTTGGGACGCGCTCTCGGCGCCTCCCGGATTAGCCCCTGTTGGCCCCGTCGTTCCCATATCAGCCCAACACGCCCGACAGAGTACGGCGTACGTCTTCTTCCGTGCGGCCACTGCGCTGGATGTAGTCTTGCAATTGGTCCTGGCCAATATTGCCCACGTTGAAGTACTTGGACTGCGGGTGACTGAAATAGAAACCCGACACGCTGGAAGCCGGAATCATGGCGTAGCTGTCGGTGATGAACATCTCGATGTCCTCACACTGCAAGACGCGGAACATATCGTGCTTGACCACGTGTTCCGGGCAAGCCGGGTAGCCGGGTGCAGGACGAATGCCCTGGTATTTCTCGTCGATCAGCTCTTCGTTGGACAGGCGCTCGTCTGTCACATAGCCCCACAAATCCGTGCGGACACGAGCATGCAGACATTCCGCAAAGCCTTCGGCAAAACGGTCGCCCAGCGCCTTGATCATCAAGTCGGAGTAATCGTCGCCAGCAGCCTGGAAGCGCTCGGACAATTTATCCACGCCAATCCCGCCGGTGACCGCAAACATGCCGATGTAATCAGGCACGCCGCTTTCTTTAGGAGCGATGTAGTCGGCCAGACACTTGCTATCGACACCTTCACGTTTGACGCCTTGCTGACGCAGGTTGCGCCAGGTGAACAGAACTTCGCTGCGCGATTCGTCCGAGTAGACCTCGATATCTTCACCATTAACGGTGTTGGCAGGATAGAACGCAATCACGCCGTTTGCCGTCAACCAGCGACCTTCAATGACTTTCTTCAACATGGCCTGGCCTTCGGCAAACAGGGTCTTGGCCTGCTCGCCCACCACCTTGTCTTCCAGAATGGCCGGGTACTTGCCGAACAGGCTCCAGGTCTGGAAGAACGGTGTCCAGTCGATGAACTGGGCAATATCGGCCAAGTCGTAATTCTTGAAGGTACGACGACCAATGAATTTGGGGCGTGGCGGCACGTAGGTGGACCAGTCGATGGCAGGCTTGTCTGCGCGCGCTTTTTCCAGAGAGATCAGCGGAGTGGCTTTGCGATTGGCATGGCGCTGGCGCACTTGTTCGTACTCCTCGCGCACCTCGGCCAAAAACTCGTCCACATTGTCCGACACCAGTTGAGTAGCCACACCCACGCAGCGGCTGGCGTCAGGGGTGTAGATAACCGGGCCGTCGTAATGCGGGGCAATCTTCACCGCCGTGTGAACACGGCTGGTGGTTGCGCCACCAATCATCAAAGGAATATTGCGCTCGCGGAAGTAGGGGTCACGCTGCATCTCGGACGCAACGTAGGCCATTTCTTCCAGACTAGGGGTGATCAAGCCGGACAGGCCCACAATATCGGCCTCCACTTCCTTGGCCTTGGCGAGGATCTCGGCGCAAGGCACCATCACGCCCATATTCACCACTTCAAAGTTATTGCACTGCATCACCACGGACACAATGTTCTTGCCGATGTCGTGTACATCGCCTTTCACTGTGGCAATCACCATGCGGCCTTTGGAGCGCACGTCACCACCCGCGGCTTCAATCTGACGCTTTTCTTCTTCGATGAAAGGAATCAGGTGGGCCACAGCCTGCTTCATCACACGCGCGGATTTCACCACCTGCGGCAGGAACATCTTGCCCTGACCGAACAGGTCGCCCACCACGTTCATGCCGTCCATCAAGGGGCCTTCAATCACGCTGATGGGGCGACCACCCTGGGCATCGATCTTCTGACGAACTTCTTCCGTATCTTCCACGATGAAGCTGGTAATGCCATGCACTAACGAGTGGATCAGACGCTGTTCAACCGTGGTTTCACGCCAGCTCAGATCTTCCTCTTTCTTGGCGCCGGAGCCTTTGACGCTCTCGGCCATTTCCACCAGGCGTTCAGTGGGGGTGCGTTCGTCCGCCGGATCGGTTTTGCCTTTGGGTTCGGCCCGGTTCAGGATCACGTCTTCAATCAGATCGCGCAGATGCGGCTCGATATCGGCGTACACGCCCAGCTGACCGGCATTCACAATACCCATGGTCAGACCTTCCTGAATGGCGTAGTACAGGAAGACGGTGTGAATGGCCTCGCGCATGGCTTCGTTGCCACGGAAGGAGAAACTGACGTTGGAAATACCGCCCGACAAGCGTGCGTGCGGCAGATTCTTGTGAATCCAGCCCACACCGCGAATAAAGTCCAGACCGTAAGTCGCATGTTCGTCCATGCCGGTTGCCACAGCAAAGACATTGGGGTCAAAAATAATGTCCTCTGGCGGGAAGCCAACCTCATCAACCAGCAAGCGGTAGGCGCGTTCGCAAATTTCTACCCGACGCTCGTAGCTATCAGCCTGCCCCTGCTCGTCAAACGCCATCACAACAATAGCGGCGCCGTATTTGCGGCACAAACGAGCATGTTCCAGGAAGGGCTCAATACCTTCTTTCATGGAGATCGAGTTCACGATCGCCTTGCCTTGGACGCAACGCAAACCGGTTTCGATCACATCCCATTTGGAGCTGTCGATCATGATGGGCACGCGAGCAATGTCCGGCTCGGAGGCAATCATGTTCAGGAAGCGATGCATACAGGCTGCCGAGTCCAGCATGCCCTCGTCCATATTGATATCGATAATCTGCGCGCCGTTTTCCACCTGCTGACGCGCCACCGACAAGGCTTCTTCGTAGTTTTCCTGCTGAATCAGGCGCAAGAAAGCCTTGCTGCCCGTGACGTTGGTACGTTCACCCACGTTTACAAACAGGGTTTCTTCGTCAATATTCAGTGGCTCCAGACCCGACAAACGGGTTTTAACAGGAACTTCAGGAACAATGCGAGGAGGCAGCTTGCGGCACAGCTCGGCAATGGCGGCAATATGCTCTGGCGTCGTGCCACAGCAGCCACCCACCATATTCACCAAACCGGCTTGCGTGAACTCTTGGAGCAGGCTGGAGGTATCGGCAGGTGTTTCATCAAAGCCGGTTTCCGCCATGGGGTTGGGCAGACCGGCGTTGGGGTAGACACACACATAGGTGTCACAAATCTTGGACAGCTCGGCCACGTAAGGGCGCATCAAGGCAGCACCCAAGGCACAGTTCAGGCCAATCGTAATAGGACGGGCATGACGCATGGAGTTCCAGAAAGCCTCCACGGTCTGACCAGACAAGATACGGCCCGAGGCATCCGTGACCGTGCCCGACACCATCACGGGAACGCGCTCGCCGCGCTCATCAAAGACCGTTTCCAGAGCAAAAACAGCCGCCTTGGCATTGAGCGTGTCAAAGACGGTTTCGATCAGCAGAATATCGACGCCGCCATCCAGCAAGGCACGCACCTGTTCGGTGTAAGCCACACGCAGTTGCTCAAAGGTGACGTTTCGGGCGGCCGGGTCATTAACATCCGGAGAAATAGAAGCCGTCTTGGGCTGTGGGCCCAAAGCACCGGCCACAAAACGCGGCCATTCAGGTGTGCTGAAAGCATCGCGCGCCTGACAGGCCAGTTGGGCCGATGCCAGGTTCAGGTCATAGCTGATGCCCTGCAAATCATAGTCGCCCTGGGCAATATCTGTTGCACCAAAGGTATTGGTACTGATGACATCGGCCCCGGCGGCCAGATATTTCTCGTGAATTTCGCGGATGATGTCAGGGCGCACCAGCGACAGCAATTCATTATTGCCCTTCACATCCTTGTGATGCTCCGCAAAGCGCTCGCCCCGGAAATCGGCCTCGCCCAATTTGTAACGCTGAATCATGGTGCCCATCGCACCGTCCAGAATCAGAATTTGCTGCCCCAAACGGCGCGCAAACTCGGCACCACGCGTATAGGCAGAGATCGGATAAGGCAAGGCAGGATAAGACACTAAAAGCTCCGTAACACGAAACGGGACATTGACGGCATCTGACAGCAAGAGCCGCGAGAATGGTGGATTGGCGCCACAATTGTAGCGCTTTGTACAGCGAATCCACCCTAAACACTTAACCTTTGCCCCAGCGGCATGTAACATTTTCCGCTCGGAAAGAGGTGCTTTCCGGCCCATGCAGCCTTGGGCCTGGGAAAGTCAAATGGGAAACGTGAGCGGTTCCACCCCGGAACTGCCAAACGTGCTGCCCCCGCAACGGTACCTGCCACGCGCAAAGCCCGACACCAGCCTGCTTCTCGACCCTGAATTCATGGCCGTCCCACGGTGGGCGGCTTCGCTTACCGATGTGCGGGGACGCACATCCCACAGGAATCTCCATGACTCTACTGTCCATCCGACCTTTGATGGTCGCCCTGGCGGGCGCCCTGCCTTTGATCGCCACGGCCCAAACTGCCCCTGTCACCAAACTGGATCAAATTGTTGTTACCCCTAGCCGCATGGCTCAGCCACTGAAAAACGTGGTGGGTGACGTGACGGTGATTGATCAGGAAACCTTGCAGAAAGCGGGTCAAAGCAGCGTGGCTGAGATTTTGCAGCGTCAGCCTGGGGTGGAGATTTACAGCAGTGGGGGTCCGCAGACTACAACTGGCATTTACCTGCGCGGTACCAACCCACAACATACCCGCGTCATGATCGACGGGATGCGCATCAACAGTTCCACCAGTGGTTCGGTAAACTGGCAAGCGATTGACCCTGCCCTGATCGAGCGCATTGAAATTGTGCGTGGCGCGGGCAGCAGCCTCTACGGATCGGATGCCATTGGTGGTGTGGTGAACATCATCACCAAAAAAGGCGGCGGCGACCGTGCCTTGAGCGCCTGGGGGAATGTGGGCATAGGCTCCCAAGACACCTTCAAAGCCAGCGCCGGTTTTTCGGGTGCGTCCCAAGGCTGGGACTACAGCCTGGCCTCCAGCTACGGCACCAGCGATGGTTTCAATGCCACCAACCCACTGTCCTTCAGCTACAACCCGGACAAGAACGGCTACACCCAGCACGGACTGAACGGCTCCTTGGGCTACGAATGGGCTCAAGGCCAACACTTGGGCCTGACCGCCATCAACAGCTTCATGGATGGTCAATTCGATAATGGTCTGTTCGAACGCCGCACCCCTAGCACGCAAACACGTCAGCAAGCCTACGGCCTGACCAGCACCAACAAGTTGTCTGAACTGTGGACCAGCCGCCTGAGCGCTTCGCTAAGCAAAGAAACGGTGGAAAACCGCGCTTTTTCCTCTCGCTATTCCACGCTGCAACGCCAATACAGCTGGCAAAACGACCTGACGCTTGCCCAAGGCCATACCGTGTCCTTGCTGGCCGAGCGTCTGGAAGAGCGCATGACGCACACTACCGTACACAAGGATGACAAGCGCAACACCAACGCCTTTGCCCTGATTTACCGCGGCGATATCAATCAACACCACCTGCAAGCCAGCGTGCGTAATGACAATATCAGCGGCTACGGCAATAAAGTGACGGGCGGCCTGGGCTATGACCTGGACATCACCAGCAACTGGACCGTGGGTGTGGCCGCCAACACGGGCTTTCGTGCACCTACGTTCGCGGACTTGTACTCGCCATACGACTGGGGCTTCCAAGGTAATCCTGACCTGAAACCGGAAAAATCCCGCAACGTGGAAGGTCATATCCGCTACACAGACGAGACGACCGAACTGGGTTTGGTGGTCTACCAGAACCGCATTCGCGACATGATCAACCCCTATGTGTGTGACGCCAACTTCGAATGCACGACAAGCAATACCGAAAAAGCACGTATCACTGGCGTGACCTTGACTGCCATGAAACAGTTGGGCGACACCACGCTGACTGCCAGTGCCGACTTCACCGACCCCAAAGATCGAAACACCGACAAGCAATTGGTGCGTCGTGCCAAGCAAAACTACAAGGTTGCTGTGGAGCACAAGTTTGGTGACCTGAAAACCGGCGCAGAATACTTGTTCGCATCCCATCGCTATGAAGACGCAAAGAACGAACAGCGTCTGGGCAGCTACGGCCTGTTGAACCTGACCGCCAGCTACCCGCTGACCTCCAGTCTGGAAGCCCAGCTGCGTTGGAACAATGTGTTCGACAAGGACTACACCTTGGCTCGTGGCTACAACAACGCCGGCTCCAGCGTGTTCCTGAACTTTGCCTGGCGCATGTAATCAGTAAAATCAGCTTTGCGTGATTCTGGCGCGGTTCTGCTCAAGAGCCGCGCCATTTACTTAAAGGCGCATGATGCCCTCTTTGCCTGCGACTTATCGTCTTCAGCACCCGACGCGCTCTGTCTGGAGCGGATTGGGGCTATGGGGTTTGCATTCCCTGTGCGTCCTGCTTTTGGGATTGCCTATCCTGACGCAAGCGCAGGAGCAAGACTTTCTGCAATCACAGGCGCAGATTCATGGACAGCCTGAAACACAGACACAGAAAAAAACAGAGCAAAGCACTCAAGAAGTACAGAACCAGCAGCAAGATAAAACGGTACAAAAAGCCGCGGCAGAGCAAGAGGCCCAATCCGCACAAACCGTCGCTCCAGCCCGCGCGATCAGTCTGGCCCCTCACATCACTGAAATCCTGTTTGCCGCGGGTGCTCAAGACCATTTGATCGCCGTAGACAGTTCCAGTGACTACCCTCCTGCCGCCAAGAACCTGCCCCGCATTGGGGACGCCTTGCGCGTGAACCCAGAACGGCTACTGGAGCTGAAACCTGATCAGGTCTGGGCCTGGCAGGCTAATCAGATCGGGCCTGAATTACAGCGCCAGCTACAGCAAACCCATATCAATCTGATCTTTGCTGCCCCTGAAAAACTGGACGACATCCCCGCCTTTGTCCGTCTGGCAGGAGACAGCCTGAATACGGCTGACGTAGCCGTTCCGATGGCTGCTTTGCTGGACAATCAGATTGCTTCCCTGCGCCAGAACAGCCGCCTGGGTGAGACGGTCAGCGTGTTTCTGGAAATCGGTTCCGAGCCTTTGTACACCCTGGCGCGCGACCCCTTGATTCAGGATGTGCTGACCACCTGC
Source organism: Alcaligenes sp. AB3 (assembly GCF_031844565.1). NCBI lineage: Bacteria > Pseudomonadati > Pseudomonadota > Betaproteobacteria > Burkholderiales > Alcaligenaceae > Alcaligenes > Alcaligenes sp. AB3. The sequence continues at coordinate 449,472 of NZ_JAUZVM010000004.1, read as the reverse complement.
AAAGCGCAAAACATCTACGCCCGCCATGCCGCTGTCGCCCCCACCATCAGTCTGGAAGACGTGCTGCACAAACGTCCGCAAGTGGTCATCATGGCCTACCGTGATCCGGCCCAACTGCGCGCCCGCCACCTGTTCTGGGAAAAGCATCTGGGCCTGAGCCCCCACGCTTTGCTGAACCTGAACCCGGATGCCTTGTACCGCCCCGGCCCCAGGCTGATAGAGGCGACTCGCATACTATGCGAGCAGCTGGATCGCTATCGAGCCCAGGTGTCCTGAGCGGCTTTCTACTGCCCGTTAAAACTGATACTTCACCGCCAGCATCATGTTGCGCGGTTCGCCCCAGGTATAAGTGCTGTACCAGGAGAACATGGAGTAATAGCGCTTGTCGAACAGGTTATTGACGGTGAAGGTGGCCGACAAATTCTTGTTGAAGCGATAACGCGCCATCGCATCCACCAGCCAGTAGCCCGAGACCGTATGCTGCACCTTGCCCGGCGATCCGGGGCGGCTGACGTCCCCCCAGGTCTTGCTTTGCCAACGTGCACCGCCACCCAGGGTCAGACCATTCAGATCACCCTCGAAATCGTAGGTGGTGTAGATATTGAACTGATGCTCGGGCGATAAGGTCGACACCTTTTCACCATCGCGGCGCGACAGCTTGTAGGCATAGCCTGCGTGCATCTGCCATTGCGGTGTCAGCTGACCAGCCACTTCCAGCTCTACGCCATGCGTGCGCACACCTTGAGTCGCCTCGTAAGCGATACCCCCAGATGGAGTACGACCACCTGTTTCCTTGCCAAAGTTATCCTGACGCAGCTCAAAATAAGCCAGGCTGGACGTCAAGCGGCCACCCATGAATTCACCTTTGACACCCACCTCGTAGTTATCGCCGCGCAAGGGGTCCAGAGTACGGCCGCCCTCGTCTTGCAGGTCTTGAGGCTGGAAGATATTGGTGTAGCTGGCATAGACCGAGAAGTTGTCGTTCAGGTCGTACACGGCTCCAACGTAAGGCACCCATACGCCCGTCTCACGCATATCCATCTTGTTGTAGTTGGCGTAGCGGGTACCCAGCAGCAGCTTCAAGTCGTCACGCAGGTTCAGGCGCGTACTGACGTACAAGCCATTTTCTCGTGTTACTTCACGATCATCGCCCAGATGCTGCCAGTTCATGCGCGGCCAACGGCCATCCCAATCGTAGTAATTCGCGACATCGGTATTGCTGTTTTCACCGTAAGACGCATTGGTCCAGCGACGACGCGATACGCCGCCCCCGACAACCAGCTCATGCTCGCGCCCGAACAACTCAAAGGGGCCAGTCGCATAGAAGTCCGCCGTATTGGAGACCGTCTTGCCCACGTAGCGCCCGGACCATAAGGAGGTGCCTTTGCCCGTCAAAGGATCGGGATTACCGGCAGCTACCGCCGCCAACTCGGAGTCATAACCGTTGATCAGGTGATTGAGCTGCACCTTGGCCATCCAACCACTGTCGAACTCATGCTCCAAAGTGGCAAAAGCCGAGCGGGTGTACTGATTCCAGCGACTCCAGCGCGTACCGTTATTAAAGGAGCGGTCCATATCATTGAAGTTACCTTGCGCGTCATAAATCGGGATGCCGCCCCAGGTCGAGCCTTTGGGGTCGTTATCCTGCAAGTCCGCCCCCAGGGTCAGTCGGGTATCCGGTGTCAGGTCAGCTTCCACAATGCCGTACAGCACCAAAGTCTGACGCTGGTAGTGGTCCAGCTGGCTTTTCTTGTCCTGATAAGCGCCGACCATACGGCCACGTATGGAGCCTGTCTCGTTCAAGGGGCCGGAGAAATCCACCTCACCACGATAGTTGTCCCAAGTACCTGCGCCCGCACTGGCGTGTCCTTGAAACTCTGGCGTTGGCTTTTTACGAATCATATTGATTGTGGCGCCAGGGTTGCCACTGCCGGTCAACAGACCGGAGGCCCCTTTCAAGACTTCAACCCGGTCGTAAATCGCCATATCGCTGAGCGTATTGCCGGCGGAGTAAGGCGAATCCCGCAAGGTGGGGATGCCGTCGTACTGGAAGTTCTTGATATCGAAGCCACGAGCCTCGTAGGCGGTACGTTCGCTGTCGTAAGTAATGATGCTGACGCCCGGCGTATGGCGTACCACATCATCAATACTGGTCAGATTGAAGTCGTCCATCTTCTTGCGGGTGGTCACGCTGATGGCCTGCGGTGTCTGACGTGGCGTCAGGCGCAAACGGGTTGCCGTGGCAATCGTGCCCGCCGCATACGTGCCTGAACCTTCGGTGATATCGCCCAGCGCATTGCGGCGTACTTCAATACTGGCCAACGACTGCACACCAGCGTCATCAGCCAAAGCACCGCTATCGGGCAAGGCAATCAAGACATAGCCCTGATCCCGGCTTTGAACCTGAAACGGCTGCCCGGCCAGCAAGGCGGCAAAGCCCTCCTGCACGGAATACTGACCCTGCAAGCGCGGAGCGCGCAGGCCTTGCAATCGGGAGGAATCCATCACCAGCGCTACCCCGGCCTGTTGAGCAAACTGGCTCAAGCGGCTGGCCAGATCCCCGGCTTCCAGCGCATAGGCTTGGGTCGTCTGGGCCGAGGCCGGTGCCACATTCAGCATCAAGGCCCCCACAAAGGCCAAGCCCAGCAGGCGCCGGCAGGTATTGGGCATGAACGTCGTCTTCACAAGCGCCAAAGGCGGCGCACTCTTCGGGACCATGAAATCTCTCCTTCTTTGGCAAGGTCTATCCGTTAAAGACGCACGAGCCCAAAAAAGCGGCAATCAAGGCCTGAAATTAATCATCAATCCTTCATCTGGCGTGTTCTGCACCTGCAAGCGGGGATACAAATCTTTCAGCAAAGCCAGAGCCGACAAGGGTTTGTCAGCAGGCAAGACCGCGCTGACCGTCAGCCCCTCCATGCCTTGCGGATTGATCTGTGTTTTGCCGGAATACTGGCGGGTGATCTGCTCCAGAGCCTGTGTCAGAGGCACATGCTCCAGAAGCAGCTGTCGCTGATCCCAAGTCCGTATGACGCGGTTCACATCGGTCTGAAGATTCGCCCCGAGACCTTGCGCATTAATCTGCACCTGATCGCCCGGCCCCAGTTCGCGAGCCGCTTCCGGACCCCGGTTGCGCGGATAAGCCAGTACCCGAGAGGACAGCACCGTCAGCAGTGTGCCTTGCGGCTGTTCCTGCACAATAAACTCAGTACCCAAGGCTTGCGAGACGGCCTCACTGCTCAAGACCCGCAAAGGCCGATCCGGCTGCTTGGCCACCACCACTCGGACCTGCCCTTCCAGCAGCTCAATATCCCGATACTGCTTGCTATACAAAATCTTGACTTGCGAGGCCCCGGCCAGCTCCAGGCGAGTGCCATCCTCCAGCACCACGCTGCGCCATTCTCCGGCAGCGGTGTGTACGGACTGATGAGACCAAGGCAACACAAAGGCCAGAATCGGCAAGATAAACACCACGGCCCAGAGCAGCAGCATCATGCCCTGACGCCAATCACGCAACAGCTTGGGACGCGCCGACAATCCTGCATCCAGCGCACTGCGGCCAGGGGGGGTATTGGCCTGCACAGCCAGTTTTCTGACTCTACCCAAGACCGCTTCCATGCCTACGGCTGCAGCTTCATGACGCGGATCCTGCGCGCGCCAGGCCATGAACTCGACCTGAGCCTGTTCGGTGAACTGTTCGGGATCAGACAAGAGCACAACCCATTGGGCCGCCTGTCGCTCTATTTCCTCGCTGGACATGGGGCTCAAGCTGGGATCAAGGTCTGAACATGGAGCAAGGCCTGCACCAGATCATTGCGCACGGTGCGTTCGCTGACACCCAGGCGCTTGGCCACGGTGGATTGCGTTTCCCCATCCAAATAGCAGCTCAGAAACACCATGCGAGCTCGCGCGGGCAGCTCGTCCAGAGCCTGGGCCAACAAGGCCAACGCCTCCAGGGTTTGGGCGCACTGCTCTGCCGAGGGTGCTTGTGCCCCTTCGGCCAAGGTCGCCTCCAAGGCTTCCAGATATGCTTGCTCGACAGCCATGCGTCGGCTGCGATCAATTAACAGCCTTCTGGCCGTGGTAGCCAGAAACGCACGAGGATGACGTAAATGATGAACGGCGCAGGGGGCCAGCAGCAGACGCACAAAAGTGTCCTGAACCAGATCTTCCGCCGTAAAGCTGCAATGCAGACGCGCGCGCAACCACCGCAACAACCAGCCACGGTGATCCTGATAGAAATCTCCCATCCCGATGGGCGTTGACGGATAGTCCATAGACCCTGAACGCACTAATCAATAATCATTCTCATTCCAAAATTATGACATGAAAAGACAAGGATTCTGATGGCAAGGGCTGCAAGCGTCGTCTGGCCACGACAGATCGTCGCTGAAAAGCAGCTAATCGCCCTGCAAGGGCTGTCAAAAACAAAGGGAAAGGCGTTCGGACTGGAAACAAGAAGGCGGGCATCGCTATCAAGCCATGCCCGCCCAACAATCCATGCACAGATCATTGCAATAGCGCGAGATTAGGTCCCGAGTTTCCGGGGCATCTGCCAAACCCTTACATCACAAAGGAAGGCAGGGTCAGCACAGCGTGAGTGGGCTGGCAGCGGAAACCTTCTACATCGTTCAGACGGGCTTTGGCACGACGGGACAGATGCTTGAGGACCTGGCTGCGCTCCACGGTAGGCAGTGTGGACAGTGCATTTTCAATGGTGCGACCGGACAGGTCGTTGAGGGCGTAAGCAAACTCGCGGGCACCGTGGGTTTGCAGCAGCTCCAGCAGGTAGCCTTGACGCTGGCGGGATGCAGCCAGGCGCAGAGCGTCTTGCAGAGCGTTGTTGTGTGGAGCGGAACGGAACAGGTTGAGGCGGAACATAGCATTCTCCTTCGGACACGGGGGCCCAGAAAGAGTGCTTACCTCATCAGAGGGGCCCGCTTTGTGGTCCAGCGTCCAATTGACTGGTCATTAAGGAGGCTTGCCCTTTACAGGAACAAAGCCATAAAGAAGGATCAGGGTCCATTTACTTTTAAACGTGAGTAGTTAAAAAAGAAGGTACAAGGGTTTTTGCACCAACAGTATTTTCGCATCTGCGTATGGGCTTGTCTGCCAGGCATTGGCACACTTTTCATCACCCTGGAGCCATCAAAAATATACTTAGGGATAAGTGATTTGCTCCCTTATCCCCAGACACCTGCCAGCTTTGCAGGCCCCCTGCCCTTGGGCCTGATACAGGATCAGCCCAAGCGCAGGAATGCAGTGCTTTATTTAGAAGTGATGCGTCACACCCAAAGCCACACGGCTACTACGCGGTTCGCTGGCACTGGCTGCCGTTTCCATATCAAAGCGACGTCCTTGAGCCGCAAAGGCATAGACGCTGGTACGGGGCGACAAGGCATGCACATAGCCCACAGACATCACCTGAATGCGACGTGCGCGCTCATCGGTATCCTCCCAGCTCCAGTTCGGACGACCCAGGGACCATTGCAGCTGGAACTCACCCTTACCCACAGGAATCGCCGTACCTACATACCAGGTATCCAAACGGCCACCGTTAATGAACTCCGCCGGGCCCAAGCCTTCCAAACCCTTGTCTTTCAGATGGGCAGGGCCATCATCACCATTCAGGCCCACAAAGCCATTGCTCTGACGGCTCCAGCCTGCTGCAAGGCGGGCTACCTCGAAGTCATAGCTGGCACCCAATTGCCAGGCCGTAGGACGATTGGATTCGACACGACTCAAGCTCTCGTAGCTGGCCCCCAGCAACCAGGGCCCCTCCTCGTAGCGCAAAGCCACGCTATAGAGTTTGCTGCGAGAGCCTCCCATGCCCTGCTCGCCCACATCCGCACTGTAGCTAGCTCCTAACTGCATGCCAGCCCATTGCGGGCTGCGCCAGCTGAACTGATTGGAGATCTGGTAGTTGTCCGAGGCACGCATCAGGGCGCCCATGCCAAAGTCCTTCCAGGAGCCCACTTCAATGGCAGAGACAAACTCCTGGCCCACGGTGTACTGGCGTCCAAAACGCAATTCGCCCCAGTTATCACTGCCCAGACCCAGCCAGGCCTGATAGTTGAACAGTCGATCGGATTCCTCGGCCCGGCCTGTAGCCAGATCAATGCCGCTTTCCAGATTGAAGGTGGCGCGCAGCCCATCGCCCAAATCCTCATGGCCGCGAATCCCCCACAGAGAGTCCGTCTGCCCGCCACTTAGCACGTCACGCTGCGAGCCTTCGCCGCTCACGCGCGTCCAGCCCAAACCGGCATCCAAAGTGCCATAAAGCTGCACCGAGGTTTCAGCATGGCTGTGGCCGGGCATCAGCACCCCTGCCAGACCAAACAGGGCTACCCCTGCCGCTAAAGCAGCGGCTTTGCTCAATTGAAAAGGGCTGCACACCAGCACACGACGCCAGCCTGAGACGACAGGAACAGGCTCACGCATCAGAACGCCTAACAAGGTTTGATTACCCGTCGCCACCACCACACCGTGTGCGGTCCCGGCCACAACCCGGTCGCCCATGGCGCACGTATCGGGTGCGGCCTGCAAAATGGCGCGGTTCAGAATCAGGTGATCCTGATGGATCAAGCGCAGATCCGCCGGCACGTAATCACCGGCAGACAACAGCACGATATCGCCAGTCACCAGCATACGAGCCGGCACGCGTGACTGGTGATCCCGCGCCAGATCGTACATGGTCAAATCGCGGCGCACCTGACAGGTTTGTTTTTTCATGATCTGGACCACTTGGGTCAGATCAGGGGGACTGGAACGCAGTACCCGTACTTGATTGGGGCCGTTCTGAATCAGACGGCGCAAGACTTCATCAAAGGCCAGGCCGTGGCGCTGGGTATTCAAGGCTTGCAACACTTGTGGCACGCTGCGGGTGGCGTAGTAGCTCAGCGCACAGTGGGCGCGGCGTACCAGACGCACCGAGCTCTGGTGTACGACGGCGCTGTGATCGGGATGGTAAAACTGGCTTGCATTCATGGGGACCTCTACACATTGGTGCAGGGACGGCCACCCCGCTCTAAAAGGCTAAGGATGTGTTTACCGTCGCAGTGGAAAGACAAAAATCGCGAATTGACTCGGGTAGAAGTTGCCGCCCGCTGGCTTGCATGCAGAACCAGCGGGCCGGCACACAGCGCTCCCATCAACGCAATGCACCCGATTTTTTGATTGTCCAGATCGGTACTGCCGTTAACAGCAAGACGGTGACCAACTGCACCCACATGGTGCCTTCCCAAGACAACTCGGGCATGACATGGAAGTTCTGGCCATACCAGTTGATCAGGGCTGTACCGGGCACCAGCAAGGCCCACAGCACCGTAAAGACTTTGGTCACGTTCAGATCGCTCATGGCTACGGACTCACCGGCAGCACGCCAATGAAAACGCTGGCGTTCAATGGCGAAATGCGCACGGCGCTGCATGCCTTCAATGGCGGCGATCAGCTCGTCCACGCGGCCCAGATCCATGCTTTTTTCCTGATAGACCCAGCGACGCAAGCGTTGCGCAGCCTGCTCCAGATCATCAATGGAATGCATCACGTGGGAGAGCGGCTTGTGCAGGGTTGCTATGTGGCTGTCCAGATCAATCATGTCCTCGGCACCACGGGAATAGTCTGTGCCTACATTGGACAGAAAGCCGCGCAAGGACAGGGTCGAGACACTCAGGCCCTGGTCCATGCGGTCCAGCACTTGCGAGGTCTGCGCCAGCAATTGATAAAGCAGGGTCAACGCCAAGGCGTGGGAGCTGGACAGGGACATTTCCTGGGCACTCAAGCGCTCCAGCGCCTGACCCGGACGCAACAGGCGATGGCCCGTTTCCACGGTATACAGGGGCTGGTCGTCCTCGCCCAGACACCAGATCAGATCGGACACCTGCATCTGCTCGTCGCTCAGGCGCACGCAGCGTATCCGTGTCGCCATACCCAGGCTGGCCTGGGCTTGCGGCAGCAGATCCACGCGATACAGCTTGCCCAGATCTTCCAGCGCCTGACGGTCGGGGGCCTGCAAGCGCCGCCAGGAAACCATATCCTTGAAGCGGGCCGTCATCGCATCCACCCTTTACGTTTCACATACGCCAGAGGAGCCAAGGCAAATACAGCGGTCATGCCCATGACTAGCCACTCACCGCCGATGATTTCCAGCTCGGGCATATTGGCAAAGTTCTGACCATAAAACGCCGCGATCAGCGTAGGCGGCAAGAACACCGCAGTAACCACTGTAAAGACCTTGATCACCTGGTTCTGCTTCAAATCCAGCGTGGTCATCAAGGACTGCTGCAGATTGCGGATCTTGTCGTGCTGAAAGCGGGCATAGCGACGCAAGCTTTGAATATCCGAGAGCAACATAGACAGGTTCTCGGGGCTTTCACCACCGGGAGTACGACGTAGCCAACGACCTGCGCGAGCCAGCATCAATTGCCCTTCCACGGTTTTGGCGACCAGCTCCTCGGCCTCACCCAGACCGATAGCGGTACTGGCAATATCCGCTACCCCGGCCTGACGGCCGGAGGTATCAAAGCCGCCACTGGCTGCCGCCACCGTATCGCTGCGCTCATCCAGACGTCCGGCAATATCGGAAATCGTGGCACGAGCCTTGTCGTTCAGAGCCTGCAGGATCATGAACAGAATTGACGCGGGGCTGGGCGCAGCTTGTCCGGCCTCTGCCATGGCGTTCAACTGCTGGCTGACTCGCTCCAGCGTATCAACCCGGACGTCCTGCTCCACGCTGATCAGGCGGTCCTTGCTCAAGGCGAACAGCAGGCTGGTTTCGCGGTATTGCTGGCCCTGGCGTATCACCATCTCCACGGGAATCAGAATAAAGCCTGCTTCTTCCGCCGCTGCTCGGCCCCGTTTGACGCTCAGGTCCAGGCCCAGCTTGGCCTGAGCCGCGGCAAGCTCATCGTGACGGCTGGCCGACAACTGCAACCAGGCCGTTTTTTGCCCGCGCTTGTCGCTCAGGCTGGACACCACCGCGCCCCCCTGTTTTTTATCAGTCATGGCTTAGTCCTCGCTTTGTACCTGTTCGGCTTCCGGGGAAACCATGTAGTGACCATACACATGCAGACCGGCAAAGCTGCCCAGAATCAGGATGTACAGCACCACCACCGCAATCATGATTTCGCGCTCGATATGCGCAGTGCGTGGGCGACTGGCACGCGCCCGATCAATAGCCTGACGGCGCTGCTGGACAGCCGCGTTGGAGTCCGACTGCAAACTCAAATCTTCATTCCAGACCAGACCACGCAACTTATCCGAGCCTGCTGTTGCCATCTCGGCGCTGATTTTCTGTGTGTTCAACATACGAAATTCTTCCCATTCATTTAATTGTCAAAGGCAGCGAGCCCAGGGCTCACCCGGCGCGCTCTAGCGCAGCCAGCCCCGGTGTTTCACATAGATCAGCGGCAACATGGAGAACAAGGCGGTAGAAATAATCCCCACCATTTCGGCGTGCTCCCACTGCAAAATCGGCATATAGGCAAAGTTCATGCTGTAGTAGGTCGAGATCAGCATGGCAGGCAGGAACACGGCAGTTACTACCGAGAACACTTTCACAATCTGGTTCTGCTTCACGTTCAGCGCCATATTGTTGGTGGTCTGCAAAAGGCGGACGCGGTCGTGCACAAAGTTCACCTGCTTTTCCACAGCCTCAATGTCGTCGATCAAGGTATGGAAAACGGGCTTCAGTTTTTCCTGGTCTGCGGGCAAACGCGCCAGGGCATGGCGGGCAGCCATGGCCAGCTGCAACTGGCTCTCCAGGCAGTCAGACAAGAGTTCTTCCACTTCGCTCAAATCCATCTGGGTGGAGACCACATCACTGACGCCAAAGTCGCGGTCCTTGGTTTCCAGGCTGTTGAGCACGGCATTGGTCTGGGTCAGCACCTTACCCAGATCGTGGCTCAGCGCGTCCAGCAGTTCATCGGCAGCATCATTAATGGACTGCAAGATCACGGCAAAGCTTTCAAAAGCATCATTTTCGCGGCCATCGCGCTGCAAGCGCTGCAGTGCCTGGGCCAGCGGCTTGGGGCTGGGATCAGGTTCAATGGAGACCAGGGTTTCACGACTGAGGATGAACACCACACGGCTGGCTTTCTTCAACCCCTTGTCCACGTTCAGAAACGTCACGGGCACAAAGCTGAAAGGGCCTTCCTGAGTGGGACTGTTCTGCAAGGTCTGTGGAATCTCCACGCCCAGCTTTTTACGCAGGCCACCGATCTGCTCGGTGGCATGGATGCTGATGCGCATCCAGTTATTGGGCTGGCCATCGTTGCCAAAGAGCGGCGGCGTTTTACCTTGGTCTGTCATTGTTGATCTCCATCAGAATGGGTCTCTGGGGAGGTGGACGAATCAGGTGATTGCGTCGAGGTCCCCATGTAAAAGCTGGAATGCGAGCCGGAGGTGGAACTGGTCCGGGTTTCCAGATGCGAGTTGCTGAAAAACAGCCAGCTCACCACCACAATCAAAATGCCCCACGAAGAAAGCAGCATGGAAAAAGACAGACGCTCGTAGCGCGACCAACGCTTGCGGCCCTTAAACGGCGCGGCACTGGGGCGACGCGCCGAGCGGGTCCAGACCTGAGCGGCAAGCGAGTTGTCCTGATACGGCTTGCTGCTCAAGGAAGAGGGAATGGTTTGCGGCATAGCACTCTTTTGGCTTGATGAAAGCCACAGCAGTCGTCCATGGCGATGCGATCCCCGCATGGGCCAGTCTGCTGTGGTGGGTTAAATAGAAATGGATAGCGTTCAGTGCTCAAGAGCGCTGGGGCTGGCGATACTCACGCAGCCAGTCCTGCGTGCCGTAACGGTGCGGAAACAGGGTGAACAGGCTGGGCGAGGGGCCATGAGTCCGGCGGCGGCCCAGATTCCCTACTCGGACACCGGTATGCATGGCGCTGTAGACCTGGTTGCGGTCAAATTCGGAAAGCATGGCCAGAACATCGGCACGGACACGAGCCGAAAGCTCGGGCAGAGCCCGTGCAAAAGCCAGGGTGCCGTGCGAGGCCAGCAAGTCGCACACGGCGACGGGGCGGTAAGTGGTGACAGCCATGCGCAAAGCGCGCTGCAGGCTATCGTGGGGGCGGGAAAACAGCATGGGATTCTCCTGGGCACACGGCCACAGAAGTACCCCACACGTCTTAGACCGTGAGGAACCTGGAGCCGGTGCTCAATTCGCAATGGGGTTTCATGCGGGCATGAAACGCTGGGCAGAACGCGGGGCTGCGTCTTTCAGATTCAGGGTCAGGGCCCAAGAACGTGCTCCTTTAACAATCAAAAAATATCGGCTGCCTGCCTGGGTGTCCTGCATGGGCATCAGCCATACACGCACTGTCTGTTTCAGGGCGACAAGGCATCTGGCCTTGTCCAATCGGACTCAAGCCCCAGGCACATAAACACCTGAGGCTTGGGTCCGAGCGATAAAACAGAAAGAGCACATGGAATCTACGGATCCCTCAAGAAAAATCCCGTTCTTGAGGAACAACAGAATTTTCGCATCGCCACCCTGGCAGGGCCAGCCTGCATTGGGGCCTGATGCATGGCCTTAAACATAAGGCGAATATGCCAAGGTATATATTTGCTTCGTCCGCACGCCAATCCGGCCCGCATCCTTGGCCTGCTCTGTGCCCAGGCCAAATACCCAACCAACATGGCCAAGTCGCTGTACGGGTTTTCCTGCGGGCACCGGCCAAATGGATTATTCTTGCAGTGTTTGCCCAGCAAAAAACCAATTCTTTATCCGTCAACGAAGACGGATGCGCAACAAAGCACCACCATGACCCAAACAGTGAACAACGACCCCTTTATCCTGGCCGGAACCAGCTACCAATCCCGGCTGTTGGTAGGCACCGGTAAATACAAAGATTTTGATGAAACTCGTCTGGCTATTGAAGCCAGCGGCGCTGAAATTGTGACTGTGGCCATTCGCCGCACCAATATCGGCCAGAACGCCAACGAGCCCAATCTGCTCGATTACCTGCCCCCTTCCAAATACACCCTGCTGCCCAACACTGCGGGTTGCTATACCGCTGACGACGCCGTGCGTACCTTGCGTCTGGCTCGCGAACTGCTGGACGGTCACAAGCTGGTCAAACTGGAAGTGCTGGGCGACTCCGGCAATCTGTTCCCCAATATGCCCGAAACCCTGAAAGCCGCCAAAACTCTGGTGGATGAAGGCTTTGATGTCATGGTGTATTGCGCCGACGATCCTATCCAGGCCCGCATGCTGGAAGATATTGGCTGTGTGGCCATCATGCCTTTGGCCTCGCTGATCGGTTCGGGCATGGGCATCATCAACCCCTGGAACCTGCGCCTGATCATCGATCAGAGCAAGGTGCCTGTGCTGGTGGATGCCGGTGTGGGGACGGCCTCGGATGCGGCCATTGCCATGGAACTGGGCTGTGATGGTGTCCTGATGAACACCGCCATTGCCGGTGCCCGCCAGCCTGTGATGATGGCCAGCGCCATGAATCTGGCGGTACAAGCCGGTCGCCAGGCTTATCTGGCTGGCCGCGTACCCCGCAAATACTACGATGCCGACCCCAGCTCCCCTACCGAAGGGCTGATTCACTCCCGTACCTGATCGAGACATGATTCCCAATACGCTGACCATTGCCGGAGTTGACCCCTCCGGCGGCGCCGGTATTCTGGCTGATGTCAAAGCCATGAGCGCTCTGGGTGCTTATGCCACCGCTGTGATTGCCGCTTTGACGGCACAAAATACCCAAGGGGTCACCGGCATCAGCCCGGTTCCTGCCGACTTTGTGCGCCAGCAGATTGATACGCTGTTTGCCGATGTGCGCATTGATAGCGTCAAGATCGGCATGTTGGGCCAGGAAGCCGTCACCACTGTGGTGGCCGAACGCATGGCTCACTTCAAACCCAAGCATCTGGTGCTGGACCCGGTAATGATCGCCAAAAGTGGCGACCATCTGCTGGAAAAGTCGGCCGTTCATGCCTTGCGCGAGCAACTGGTGCCCCAGTGCACCATGATCACGCCCAATCTGCCCGAAGCCGGTGTCCTGCTGGACGCCCGCCCGGTAGAAACCGTCAAGGAAATGCGCCAGGCCGCCGAGCGCCTGCGTCGCCTGATAAATCACAGCGATCAGCGCTGGGTCTTCCTGAAAGGAGGCCACCTGCCCGGTTCGGACTGCATAGACTTGCTGCACGATGGCGACAAGATGATCGAAATGCCCGCCAAGCGTATTGATACTGCCAATACGCACGGCACCGGCTGCACCTTGTCCGCTGCACTGGCCGCCCTGCTGCCCCAGTCCAGCAACGTGCCTGACGCCGCCCTGGCTGCCAAAAAGTACCTGTACGAAGCCATTGCCCGTTCGGGGGAACTGACAGTGGGCAGCGGACACGGTCCGGTGCATCACTTCCATAAACTGTGGCCATCGTCCTGATACGTGCCGTTTGATCGGGCCGCTTGAAGGCCCCTGTCTTATGCCTACACTTGGAATTATTGTCGCCATGCGCGAGGAGCTGGAGATTGTGCTGGAGCGCTTGCAAGAGCCCCAGACCATCCAGCGCGCCGGCATGGACTTTCATCGCGGCAGCTATCTGGGCAAGCCCGTCGTGGCCGTGGTCTGCGGCGTGGGCAAGGTCAATGCCGCAGCTTGCACCCAGATGCTGATCTCGGAATTTGCCGTGGGCAGCATCATCAATATCGGCATCGCCGGTGCAGTTGAGCCCAGCATCCGGCCAGGCGACATCGTCATTGCCGATACGCTGGTCCAGCACGATGTGGAACTGCAAGCCCTGGGTTTGGCACCGGGACAGGTTTTCCGTCTGGATACCTTTGATTTTCCAGCTGACCCCGCCCTGCTGACGATTGCCCAAACCGCCGCCCAGCAAATCGAAGGCCATCAGGTCCATACGGGCCGAATTGTTACCGGCGACCAATTTATCGCATGTAACGATAAAATACAGTGGTTAAGCGCCACCTTTAATGCCTTAGCCTGCGAAATGGAAAGTGGCGCCATTGCCCAGGTGTGCTATCTGAATACCGTGCCTTTTGTCTGCATTCGCAGTATTTCAGACTATGCCAATAACGAAGCACACATGGATTTTGATACCTTTTTGCCCATCGCCGTCAATAACGCCAGCACCTTGCTCCACGCGATGGTGCCGTCCTGCTAAGCCCAACTGCGCATCTTTATCGATGCGCTGGCTTATAATCGGCTCTTTGCCAAGCCTTTAGTTTTCTGGAAGCTATGAACCATATTGCGCTGTCTGAACTCGAACGTGCCCGTTACTACATGGTGGAACAACAGATCCGTCCCTGGAACGTATCCGACGAAAAAGTGCTGCAAGCATTGGTCGAGGTCCAGCGCGAACGCTTTGTTCCCTCGTCTTTGCGCTCGTCGGCCTTTTCGGACACCGAGCTGCCACTGATCATCAATGCCGTGGACACGCACGAGACCATGCTCTCGCCCAAAGTCGAAGCCCGTCTGGCTCAAGAACTGCTGTTGCAGCCTAGCGACGGCGTGCTGGAAATTGGTACCGGCTCGGGCTATCAGGCCGCTTTGCTGGCTCACCTGTCCCAACAAGTCACCTCCATCGAAATTGACAGCAAACTGGCTGCTTTCGCCCAGGAAAACCTGCAGCGCAACAATGTGCGCAACGTCAAGGTTGAAGTGGGTGATGCACACGCAGGCTGGGGCACCACCGAGTATGACGCCATTCTGGTCACCGGCTCCGTGCCCACCATTCCTGATGCCTTGAAGTACCAGCTCTGTATCGGGGGCCGTCTGGTTGTGGTGGTCGGTCAAAACCCGGTCATGACGGCGGTGCGCATTACTCGCACCAGCGCCGCCAGCTTCGAGACCACGCCCCTGTTCGACACCTGGATCAAACCTTTGCGCGGCACCGCCGTTTCGCAATTTCGCTTTTAAGTACCTATGCGGTTCATGACTCCCTTGCGCCTGGTATTGCTTTCGCTGTTTGCCTTCAGTAGCACCGCCCAGTCGCAAGATTTGCTGCAGGCCTGGAACCAGGCCCTGGCACATGAACCGCAATTTGGCGCTGCCCAGGCTGTACATCAAGCCGATCAGGAACAGGTGCCCCAAAGCCGGGCGCAGTTGTTGCCGCAGATCAGCGCCATCGGCACGGCCGAACTGCAAGAGCGTCGTCAAACCAGCAAGCTGTCCAATCAGCATTCCAGCGACCGAGCCGCCTGGACCCTAACACTGAGCCAACCCGTATACAACCGCAATGCCTGGGCCCGTTATGAACGCGCTCAGCTATTGGCGCAGGGCGCGGATATTCAGCTGACGCTGGACAGGCAGGATTTGATGCTGCGCGTCAGCCAAAGCTATTTTGATGTGCTGGCGGCGCAAGATACGCTCTCTACTCTGAAAGCCCAACAAGCCGCCATTGACGAGCAATTGCGCGCGGCTGATCAGAACTTTCAGTTGGGCGGCACCACAATTACCGATACCTACGAAGCAAAATCACGCCTGGATCTGACTCGGGCGAGCGTCTTGCAGGCAGAAAATGCCCTGCAAGTGGCTCAGGACAAGCTGGCTGCGCTAACGCTGGAGCGCTATGAAACACTGGCTCGCCTGCGCGAACCGTTGCGTCTGCCCGCCCCGCAGCCTGCGAACCTGCAAGACTGGCTGGTTCAGTCGAGCCAATCCGGCTTGAGCGTCGCGCTGGCCGATATCAAGGCTCGTGCCGCCGAAGAACAGCTGAAAAGCACCCAGGCCCTGCACGAGCCAACCTTGGCCTTGAAGGCTCAGACCGGCAGCGGTAGCGATCAGACTCTGTTTGGCCAGGCGGGCGGCGGCCCACGTTCGCTGAACAGCGCGTTGGGTCTGGAACTAAGCATCCCGATTTTCCGTGGCGGTGAAACCAGCTCACAAGTTCGTGAACAAAGCTCGCGCCTGCAACAAGCCCGCTACGATCATCAGTTCGCCATTCAGCAATCCATCCAGCAGACGCGCCAGTACTTCTCTGGCGTCACCACGGGCCTGGTCCGTGTGCAAGCACTGGAAGCAGCCACCAAGTCCAGCCAGGATGCACTGGAGGCCAACAAGCTGGCCTACGAAGTCGGTGTGCGTGTAAATATCGACGTGCTCAATGCCCAGCAGCAGCTTTACGAAGCACAACGTAGCTTGGCTCAGGCCCGTTATGAGGTTCTGATGAACAGCCTGCGCTTGAAAGCAGCCAGCGGCACACTGAACGAAAACGATCTGCGTGCTGTCAACGATCTGCTTGAACCGGCGTCCTGACGCAGCTCAATCCAGACACAAGCGAAACAACGCAAAACCCAGTGCCGGCAGCTTCGGCGCACATGCCCCTGTCTATGTGTACAAGACACGATGACTGGATCAAACAGGCAAAAAAAATCCCGGACCATGCCGGGATTCAAAACTTCCATACAGCTTGATTAGTCACGCAGCTTCTTGACCAGTGCTGTCGTGGACCGCTGGAACTCGAAGGGAATTGCGACAGCGTCACCACCCCAGCTACGCACCAAGGCCGTTTCAGGCAAGGCTTCCATATCGTAGTCGCCGCCCTTGACGATCAGGTCCGGGCGCAGTGCTGCGATCAAGGCTTCAGGCGTGTCCTCGTCAAACAGGACCACCGCATCCACGCAGGCCAGTGCAGCCAGCAAGACGGCGCGATCCTGCTCGGGATTGATGGGGCGCTCCGGCCCCTTGTTCAGGCGTCGAACCGAGGCATCGGTGTTCACACCGACAATCAGCGAGGCACCCAGCTGGGCAGCCTCGTC
The DNA here is from genome assembly GCF_031844565.1 of Alcaligenes sp. AB3. Lineage (NCBI taxonomy): Bacteria > Pseudomonadati > Pseudomonadota > Betaproteobacteria > Burkholderiales > Alcaligenaceae > Alcaligenes > Alcaligenes sp. AB3. The sequence goes on along the minus strand of NZ_JAUZVM010000004.1, from coordinate 432,735 downwards.
CAGGTAGCTGACATGCCCACGGTGCAAGATATCAAACACACCGTTGGTAAAGACCAGCGGGCGCGCCAGGCGCCCCTGCTCCACCGCTTCACGCAAGGCATCCAGACCCAGCACCTTGGTCTCGAAACGTGCGCTCATATCAAGCCTGTACCAGAGTCGAATCGGAGCCGACCTGACGGGCCAGATCCTTGCGGTAGCGGTTCAATTCCTGCACGGTTTCAAAGGAGCTGCCCATCAGCAGCGACATATTGTGCAAGATGCGCGAGCTGACCTTGTGCTCCCATTCCTTGTCGAAGCGAATCTGCGTATCCAGCCAGTTTTCCAGCCAGCCGGGCGAGGGCAGCTTGGACTGCACGGTATCTTCCGGGAACATGGCTTTGTTCACGTGCAAGTTGGTGGGGTGCAGCGCCTGAGCGGTGCGGTGAGCCGAAGCCATCAGAACACCAATCTTGGAGAAAGCCAGACGAGCTTGCAGGCCAAATTCCTGGCCCTTGTGCACCAGAGCGCGCTTCATGTAGCGCAGGTAAGCGCCAGCATGACGAGCCTCGTCCTGAGCCACGATCTTGTAGATAGCCTTGATCACCGGCTCGGTATGCCAGTCGGCAGCACGGCGGTACCAGTGGTTCAGACGCACTTCGCCGCAAAAGTGCAGCATCAGCGTTTCCATGGCTGGGGCCGGATCGAAGTCAAAGCGCACTTTGTGCAGTTCTTCTTCGGTAGGCATCAGCTCGGGGCGGAAACGGCGCAGGTATTCGATCAGAACCAGCGAGTGCTTTTGTTCTTCAAAGAACCATACGGACATAAAGGCGCAAAAATCGCTGTCATCTTTATTGTCACGCAGGAACATTTCGGTAGCAGGCAAGGCTGCCCACTCGGTAATGGCGTTCATCTTGATGGTATAGGCTTGCTCGTCAGTGAGCTTGCTGCCATCAAAGTCATCCCACGGTATGTCATGCGCGAAATTCCAGCGCACCGCTTCCATGGATTTAAATAAGTCATGGTAAAGCATAACGATTCCTAAAAAGAATCAAGCGGTTCCTTGAGGGCGGCCATTTACCGTCCGGAAGGCGCCGGAAAGCGCCAGCTTAGCAATCAGCTGGCGGACCTGCGTCTATCGTAGAACCTGCAGTTATCAGAAATATGTCAGCCACAAAAAAACTGACGCGTTGCGGAGAGATCACACTTATCGCCCCACCAAAGCCCAGATGGCCACACCGACCGCAACCGCCAATACCGCGCACAAGGCCGTCAGCAATCGGTTGGTCTGCTGCTGCGACTGGCGCAACAGCTTAAGTTCCTGGTTCAACGCCTGCCCTGTCTCCGGTCTATTCAAGCTGGAATAAACCAGACGCGGAAGCTGCGGCATGATCTGGGCCCACTGCCCGGCTTCCTGTTTCAAACGCGAGTAAAAGCCCGATGGACCAATACGCTGGTACATCCACTTTTCCAGATACGGTTTGGCGGTATCCCACAGATCCAGCTCCGGATCCAGGTCCCGCCCCATCCCTTCCACATTCAGAAGGGTTTTCTGCAGCAGCACCAGCTGCGGCTGAATTTCTACATTGAACCGGCGCGAAGTCTGGAACAGGCGCAACAGCACTTGCCCCAGGGAGATCTCGGACAAGGGCCGGTCAAAATACGGTTCACATACCGCGCGTACCGAGCCTTCCAGCTCCTCTTCGCGGGTTTCAGGTGGCACCCAGCCAGACTCAATATGCAATTGAGCCACCCGGCGGTAATCGCGCCGGAAGAAAGCCAGAAAGTTCTGTGCCAGATAATTTTTGTCGAACTCGGACAGCGAACCCACAATGCCAAAGTCCAGGGCGATGTAGCGGCCCAAGGTTTCGGGTGCGTCCGAGACATAAATATTGCCGGGGTGCATGTCGGCGTGGAAAAAACCGTCGGTAAATACCTGGGTAAAGAAAATCTCCACCCCTTTGCGGGCAAGATCCTTCAAATCCACATTGGCAGCACGCAAACGGTCAATCTGGTTAACCGGAATGCCCTTCATGCGATCCATGGTGAACACGGTCGAGGCGCAATAGTCCCAATGCACTTCGGGTACGATCAGCAGTTGCGTACGCTCTACATCTTTGGTGAAGTTGCGGCGCAACTGGCTGCAATTGGAGGCTTCGCGTATCAGGTCCAGCTCGTCGTTCAGGTACTTGTCGAACTCGGCCACCACCTCGCGCGGTTTCAGGCGGCGGGCATCGGGGCCCAGGCGTTCCATGAACGCAGCCAGAACACGCATCAGGCGCAGGTCTTTATGGATGACCTCGCGCATGCCGGGACGCAACACCTTCACGGCTACTTCGCGACCATTATGCAGCTCGGCAAAGTGAACCTGAGCAATCGAAGCCGAAGCAATAGGTTCGCGATCGAACTTCTTGAACAATTCGTACGGCGATGCACCCAAAGCCTTCAGAATCGTCGCTTCTGCCACCTCGGAAGGGAATGGGGGCACACGATCCTGCAACAAGGCCAGTTGTTCGGCGATATCCAGCGGGATCAGATCCCGGCGCGTGGAGAGCACCTGACCGAACTTGACGAAAATAGGGCCCAGACTTTCCAGGGCCAAACGCAAACGCACACCGCGTGGCAACTTGGGTTTGCGGCCCAGGCGCACGACGCGCAACATGCGGGACGCCCAGGGATAGCGGATGCTCGATAGCACCAGCTCGTCCAGGCGATAACGGAATACAACCAGCAAAATAGTCAGCAAACGACACAAGGAGAACATGCTCAGGACTCCCGCCGACGCGCATCAAGACGATTCAAGCGCTGGTCCAGTTCGTCCAGGCGTTGAGCCAGAATTGTCGATTGCTCGCGCAGCCGCTCAAGCTCGGGCCGCGTCACCAGCAAGGCACTTTCTTCAGTCAGGTATTCGCTGGCATTGCCTGCCAGACGCCGTCCCAGGTCACGCAGGCCGGAAAAAGCCCGACGCGCACCGCTGAACAGGCGCACTGCCATGACATCACCGACGATCTTGGCCAGATCATGCTCGGCATCCCAACGCAGATTGGCCGCCAGATCCGATACCAGATTGGCCAGACCCGCCTCGCCTTGTACATGCATTAATTGCGCTACACGGCTGAAATCGCCGTCTTGCAGGATTTGTGGCAACTCGGGCAGCTTGTCCTGGGGCAGCGTCAGCGTGACATCCGGCACCACGGCAGGATGGCCCTGCTCCAGCTTTCCCTGAGAACTGATGGTGTAGACCAGTTGCAAACGGCCCACAATCAGCGAGACGGTTTTACCCGCATAACTGCGCAAACGCTCACGCGCCCAATCCTCACGATCAAGCAAGGCATTGAGCAAACGCACGCCCACGGCGCCAGGTTCTAGGAATGAAGGGATACCAAGCATGTCCATGCAAGTCTACTGCCGGGGCGAGTAAACCAGTCCAATTAAAACAGCCAGTTTAACCCGACACAGACATGGCCGGATGCAAGGGGCTAAAGGAACACGGGCAGATGGGATCACAGAGAAACGAGAGGTGCTCATAACAGAACAGCCGCCTTGTTAAAGAGGCGGCTGTCTGTCTAGATACGCATTAAGCGTTGGGGTCAACCGGGATCTGCTGAATGCCAGCCAGCAACCAGCCAGCGCCGTCAGCCTTGAACAGATTCCAGACTTCTTCAAAGCGGAAGGCCTCTGCACCCGCTTCTTCACGCAGCATGCCGGAGTAGCGCACGCTGGCCAGGTGACCGTCGGCTACTTTCTCGATACCCAGCAGCTCTGCATTGAGCAGTACCACTTGAGTCACGTTCTCGCCTTGGCGCTGAGCGATTTGAGGAGCGGCTTCCTTGAGCAGGTCGTCGGTCAGGAAGGTACGCAGTTGTTCTACGTCGCCCTTGTCCCACAGCTTCTGGATTTCCACGAACTGGGTCTTGGCATTGGCCAGGAAAGTAGGTGTATCGAAATCACCAGGAATGAACCAGCTTTCGTCGACTGGCGGCGCTGGAACAGCGGCAGCAGCAGCGGGCTGAGCAGCAGGAGCGGCAGCAGGCATAGGTGCTGGCGCGGCCTGAGGCTGTTGCCATGGGCTAGGAGCCGGATCGGCATTGCGCATCATGGACTGACCACCGGCCTGTTGCATGGCTGGGCGAGCAGCCGAACCACGGAAACGACGCACAATAAACAGAACAGCGAAGATAACCAGACCGATCAACAAGAGGCTGGACATCATTTCCAGGAAAGCACCGCCCAGACCCATGCTGGACAGCAAGGCGGCAATACCCAGACCGGCGGCAATACCGGCGATCGGGCCCAGGAAGCGGGACATGCCCGACTTGGCAGCAGTACCCGCAGCGGCAGTACCGGCAGCAGCAGCGCCCGCAGCAGGAGCTGCCGAACGAGTGGTGTTATTCGCTGCAGCAGGAGGCGTCGCTGCCGAGCGATTGCTGGTGATGTTGGAGGATTGGCGGCCAAAACTGGAGCCACCACCCATGCGTCGTGCTTCCGCATCATAAGAAACGGTCAGCAAGGCGCCGGTGCTAAAAGCCAATACAGCGGCCATGAAATAACGAGAAAGCCGTCCAGACATAGTCACAAACTCCTGACCAGAACAAGCGGTTAACACACAGGGTTTTGAAGCCCCCGGCCATGCCATCCCAGTCGATTATTCAAGAAAACTTACGATAAGCTGAACATTAACATGACAAGTTCTCATGCACCATGTTTTTTTTACCGTTAATTACAGACCAAAAACGAACGGCACCTGAAGGTGCCGCTGTATATAGAGGGGGAGCGCCCGGCATCAATCCAGGCGGATGCCTTCATGCAGCGCGGCCACGCCGGCTGTCAGATTGAAATATTGCACGCGCTCCAGGCCCACTTCACGCATCATGTCGGCCAGGGTTTCCTGATCGGGGTGCATGCGAATGGATTCAGCCAGATAGCGGTAGCTTTCCTCGTCCTTGGCAACAAACTTGCCAATACGGGGCAGGATATTGAAGGAATACCAGTCATAAGGGGCCTGCAGAGGCTTGGCCACGCGGGAAAACTCCAGCACCAGCAATTTGCCGCCCGGACGCAACACCCGCTTCATTTCAGCCAGCGCACGGTCCTTGTGCGTCATGTTGCGCAAACCAAAGGCCACCGAGACGCGATCAAAATAGCCGTCAGGAAATGGCAGGTGCTCGGCATCACAGACCGCAACGGGCGTGATGATGCCCTTGTCCTGCAAACGATCACGCCCCACGCGCAGCATGGAGCTATTGATATCGGTATGCCAGACTTCGCCGTCCGCACCGGCCTGACGGGCAAAGGTCTTGGTCAAATCGCCCGTTCCCGCCGCAATATCCAGCACTTTCATGCCAGGACGCACAGCCGCTCGACCGATGGTGAAGGCTTTCCAGATACGGTGCAGGCCGCCCGACATCAGATCATTCATAATGTCGTAGTTGTTAGCCACCGAATGAAAAACCTGGGCAACTTTGCCCGCTTTTTCGCTTTCGGCGACAGTTTGAAAGCCAAAGTGCGTATCGGCGTTCTGGGCGGAGGAGTGTTGGGGACGCTGTTTTTCCATAATGGCATAATCGTAACGCAGATTTCCCGGTACAGAAACGAAAATCCCGCTGGCTAAGCGCTGCCCTTTTTTGCACATTCACAAACCTGAAACATTAACGCCATATGATGGCGCTATTACGTGCAGTCAGGGATGAATCAGCGCCTCCTGCCATGCCCTTGAGCCGCCTGCTGACATCAGCGGGCCTGGCGCCCAGGCACCATGCAGACAGCCTGCCTGACCATCTTTTATTTTTTATCGGACCAGTCTGAAGCTAACAATGAGTACAAGCATATTAGTCGTGGAAGATGAGCCTGCGATCCAGGAACTGATCTCTGTCAATCTGTCTTTTGCCGGCCATAAAGTGCTGCGCGCCTTCGATGCCGAACAAGCCCAGATCCTCATTCGCGCGGAACTGCCTGATTTGATTTTGGTGGACTGGATGCTGCCTGGCTCCTCGGGCATCAATCTGGCCCGCAAGTTGCGCTCGGACGAACGTACCCGCCATATCCCGGTCATCATGCTGACCGCCAAAGGCTCGGAGCAGGACAAGGTCGATGGCCTGGAAGCTGGCGCGGACGATTACATCACCAAGCCTTTCTCGCCCAAAGAACTGATTGCCCGCATCAAGGCTGTACTGCGTCGCCGCGCCCCCCAACTGACCGATGACGTGATCTCTATTGGCAACCTTCAGCTGGACCCCAGCACGCACCGCTTGTCCAGCCAGGGCATGGCGCTGACCATTGGGCCTACCGAGTTCCGTCTGCTGCATTTCTTCATGACACACACCGAGCGCGTATTTACCCGCTCCCAATTGCTGGATCAGGTCTGGGGTGATCACGTCTTTGTGGAAGAACGCACGGTAGACGTCCATATTCGTCGCTTGCGCAAGGCGCTGGAGCCTAGCGGACACGACAAACATATTGAAACGATTCGTGGCTCGGGCTATCGTTTTGCCCTTTCCCCACTGGAAAAGGCTCCAAGCGCCTGATCCCATGTTCAGCATATTCACGTCTATTGTTATCTGGGCCCTGTTGGGCAGCCTGATTGGCTGGTGGCTCGGGCCATTCATCGGCCTGGCCTTGTTTTGTGGCGGCCTGTTGATGCTGGTTGTCATCAGCACCTTGCAGTTGTCCCGCGTTGAGCGCTGGACCCGCAACCTGAACGATCCCCCACCGCCCGCTGTCGGCCCCTGGGACGCCATCCTGGCTCCCATCTATCGCCAATTGCGCCGCGACCGGCAGGAAATTCAGGACCTGAATCGTTACGTAGACGGCATCATGATGGCCGCCGAGGCCCTGCCCGACGGTGCCATCACCCTGAATGGGGACATGGAGCTGCAATGGTGCAACCAGACCGCCTGTGAACACATAGGCTTGAATCTGGCGACGGACCGCCATCACAGCATCTTCAATATCCTGCGCGAACCCGAGTTTTCCCGTTACGCCCGCCAGCCCCAATGGGACGGCCCTTTGCTGCTGCACCTGAGCAAAGATGGACGTGAACGCTCCTTGTTGCTGCAGTTAACCCCCTATGGCCTAGGCCAGTTCCTGATCGTGACACGTGATGTCACCCAGGTTGAAATGCTGGAGACCACCCGCAAGGACTTTGTGGCCAATGTGTCTCATGAACTGCGCACTCCCTTGACCGTATTGCTGGGTTTTCTGGAAACCCTGCAAGACATGCCTCCCGAAAGCCTGCCTTTGGAACAGCGTCAGCGCTACGAGCAAATGATGTTGGAGCAGACCCGCCACATGCAGTCGATTGTGGCCGACTTGCTGACCCTGTCCACGCTGGAATCTTCGCCCACAGTAGAGGGGGAAACCGTGCAGGTCAGCCAATTGATCGAAAGCGCGCTGAAACAAGGCGAGGCCATTTCCGGCGGCCAGCACAGCTTTGTCACGGATCTGGACCCGCGCATTGCCATTCAGGGCATGGAAACCGAACTGAGCTCGGCTGTCTCCAATCTGATTACCAATGCCGTGCGCTACACCCCCAAGGACGGCACCATCACCGTGCGCTGGTACCTGAATGACAATGGCGAGGCCTGCTACTCCGTTCAGGACACGGGCATCGGTATTGCCGCCCAGGATATTCCCCGTCTGACCGAACGCTTTTATCGCGTGGACAAGGGACGCTCCCGCTCCACGGGCGGCACCGGCCTGGGCCTGGCCATCACCAAACACATTATCGTGCGACATAACGCCGACCTGCAGATCCAGAGCCGTCTGGGCGTGGGCAGCGTGTTTATGTTGCGTTTCCCCAAGAGCCGGGTTCGACTCCAGGACAGCTAGAACATGTGGGGCCATATTGGCCCTACAATAAACGGCTCTGAAGACCACGTTGGCGGCCTTATGCCGCACAGGAGCCAAGCATGTCCCATACCAACGAGCTGCGCCCTTTCCACCTGGCTTTTCCGGTCCATGATCTGGCCGTTGCACGCCAGTTCTACGGACAGACACTGGGCTGTCCCGAAGGCCGATCCTCTGACCAATGGATTGACTTCAACTTCTACGGCCACCAGATCGTGGCCCACCTGGCCCCTTCGGAATGCGGCAGCAATGCCACCAGTGCGGTGGATGCCCATAACGTGCCCGTGCGCCACTTTGGCGTCGTGCTGGACATGCCCACCTGGCAAACACTGGCTGACAAGCTGGTTGCCGCTGGCACCAAATTCGTCATCGAACCCTACATCCGTTTCAAGGGCGAGCCTGGCGAACAGGCCACCATGTTCTTCATGGACCCTTCGGGCAATGCCCTGGAATTCAAAGCCTTCAACAGCCTGGATTCCCTTTTCGCCAAATAAAGATGCACAAAACCTGGCTACTTACCGAGCAAGGCGACCGCTGTCTGCTAGTGCAGTTCAGCGGTGAGCTTTCTCTGGACACCGGCTTGCGCTGTACCCGCGCCGCACGCTTGCTGCGCGACCACGCACCCGCCTGTGTCCGTGATCTGGTCCCCAGCTTTACCGCAGTCGCTATCCACTTCTACCCGGATGGCAGCAGCGACCAGCTCGCCCGTTTGCACGACTATGTTCACCAAGCACTGGCCGAACTGGATGCCAGCCAGGATCAGGCTGCCCCTGGTGCTCTGGTGGATATTCCCGTCTGCTATGGCGGCCCCTTCGGCCCCGACCTGCCTGCCATTGCCGAGCAGTTAGGACTGAGCCAGGAACAAGTTATTGAACTGCACAGCAGCCAGGTGCAGCTGGTATTCATGGTGGGCTTTGCGCCCGGCGCCCCCTATGTGGGCATCTTGCCCGAGCAGTTGAATGTGCCGCGTCGAGCCACTCCTCGCACCGTCTTGCCCAAAGGCTCGGTGGCCATTGCCAACCAGCAAACCATTATTTACCCCAACGAATCTCCCGGCGGTTGGCATTTGATTGGCCGCTCGCCAGTTAATTTGTTCGACGCCCGGCGCTCGCCCGCGGCCCTGCTCGCCCCTGGCGACCAGGTGCGCTTTGTGCCCCTGCCCCACGAGCAGTTTGATCACTGGACTCCCGCATGACGGTACATATCCTCAAGCCAGGCATGATGAGCAGCCTGCAAGATCGAGGCCGTTATGGACACCAGCACCTGGGGGTTTCACCCAGCGGTGCCATGGATGAACGTGCCCACCGACTGGCCCATTTGCTGGCGGGCAATACCGCCGAGCGAGATCTGGCCAGCCTGGAAATTACTGTACAAGGCCCAAGCCTGCGTTTTGACGAACCCACCCTGTTTGTCCTGACGGGCGCGGATATGAATGCCAGCCTGGACGGTCTGCCCGTGGCAGTTTTGCGCCCTACTCTGGCGCGTGCCGGACAGACACTGACCATGCAGTCCGCCAAACCCGGCCAAGGTGCCCGCAGCTACCTGTCTGTCTACGGCGGTTTTCAGGTCGAATCCTTGCTGGGTAGCCAAAGCACTCATATGCGCGTTGGCCTGGGTGGTTTTGAAGGCCGCGCCTTGAAAAAGGGCGATCAGATTCAGCTGGCTCAACCCCTCCCCAATCAGGAGGCGGCGCTAGACAAGCTGCAAGACGTGCTGGATGAGCTACGGATTTACATGCCGGCGGCACTGGCCCTGGCTCCACGGGATCGCTTGCGTGTCATGCTGGATCAAGCCGATTTGTTTACCGACGAATCACTGGAACTGTTTCAAAACCAAAGCTATCGCATCAGCCCGGCCTCAGAACGAATGGGTTATCGCCTGGAAGGCCAGCCCCTGCAGCGCAAAACGCCAAAAGAACTGCTGTCCGCCCCCACCTGCTTTGGAACGATTCAAGTTCCCAACGATGGCCAGCCCATTGTGCTGATGGCGGATCGACAAACCACAGGAGGCTATCCGCGCATTGGACAAGTCTCCAGCGTGGATCTGGCTCAAGTAGCACAACGCCTGCCAGGTCAGAGTCTGGGCTTTGAAGTGGTGAGCGCAGAGCAGGCTTATGCGCTGTCCGCTCGTCAGGAACAAGCCTTTGTGCGCCTGAATGACAGTCTGGAGCCGTTGCGGCAGGCTTTAAAACAGTGTGTGGCATAAATTCTATTCAGGCAGCGCCCGTACAGGCAGAGCTTCTGACGCTGTCCCACATTCGCATGCCCTAACTAGCCATTCGCTCGCACGGAGATAGGCGGCTTGGGCCAATCCCCCTGACGAACCCAGGAACAGACCCCACCGCTCTTTGCTCCCAGGCTCAATACGGCTCCAACGACAGCCATCACATTCAAGCCCAATAAAAAACACCTCGCCCTTACGGGCGAGGTGTTTTCATTTGGTCTGGCGCAAGGCAGCGAATGCCTTGCACCACCCGTCTGACTTACAGGAACAGCTTGTAAGCCGGGTTGTCTGTCTCGTCCCAATGCGGGTAGCCCAGATTGCCCAGGAAAGCCTTGAACTCTTTCTTGTCCGAAGGCGGCACCTGGATACCGATCAGGATGCGACCGTAGTCATCCCCCTGATTACGGTAGTGGAACAGGCTGATATTCCAGTCCTGGTTCATGCTGGACAGGAATTTACGCAGAGCACCGGGGCGCTCTGGAAACTCGAAACGCAGCAGAACTTCGTCCGTGGCCTGGCTGGACACCCCACCCACCATATGACGCACATGGGTCTTGGCCAACTCGTTGCCCGTCAGATTCAAGGTGCCAAAACCTTTCTTCACGAAACGCTCTTCCAGCTTTTCGATCTCCGCTTCCGAGGAAATCGACATACCCACAAAGACGTGCGCCTTTTCAGGGTTGGACATGCGGTAGTTGAACTCCGTCACCGAGCGGGTGCCCAGGGCATCGCACAGGCGGCGGAAGCTGCCTTTCGCCTCGGGGATCATCAAGGCAAACAAGGCTTCACGAGCCTGCCCCACATCCGCACGGTCTGCCACCATGCGCATACGGTCAAAATTCATGTTCGCGCCAGACGTGACCGCGATCAGCGTCTTGTTCTTGAGCTTGTTTTGAGCAGCGTAGCGCTTGGCACCGGCCAAAGCCAGGGCACCCGCTGGTTCCAGCACGCTACGCGAGTCCTGGAACACATCTTTGATAGCCGCACAAATCGCATCCGTATCCACGATGACAAAATCATCCACATACTGACGCACCAGACGGAAAGTTTCAGAGCCCACCTGCTTGACGGCAGTACCGTCGGAGAACAGGCCCACATCCGACAAATTCACACGACGACCGGCCTTGATACTGCGCACCATGGCACAGGAATCTTCGGTCTGTACGCCGATCACTTTGATTTCAGGACGCAAGGACTTGATGTATGTGGCCACGCCCGCTGCCAGACCACCACCGCCAATCGCGACAAAGACCGCTTCAATCGGGCCGGGGTGCTGCTGCAGAATCTCCATGGCCACCGTGCCCTGCCCGGCGATCACATCAGGATCGTCAAAGGGATGCACAAAGGTCAGGCCTTCGTTCTTTTGCAATTCCAGAGCGTGCTGATAGGAGTCCGAATAGCTCTCGCCCACCAAGACCACTTCGCCGCCCAGATTGCGGACACCGTCAATTTTCACTTGAGGAGTGGTGGTTGGCATCACGATAACGGCACGGCAACCCAGCTTGCGTGCTGCCATGGCCACGCCTTGCGCGTGGTTGCCAGCCGAAGCCGCCAGTACACCCCGTTTTAATTCTGCGGCCGACAGATTGGCCATCTTGTTATAGGCACCGCGCAGCTTGAAGCTAAAAACAGGTTGATAGTCTTCGCGCTTGAGCAGGACCGTGTTACTAATTCGTGCCGATACCTGGGGAGCGGGTTCAAGTGGTGTTTCGATGGCTACATCGTACACTTTCGAGGTCAGAATGCGCTTTAGGTAATCGTTCGACATGACTCAGCTTTAATCAACAACCGGTTTTGCCACCAAGGCCAGTCGCAGGCCCCTGCCTGAGACCGCTCACCGGGAAAGAAAAACAGAATACCATAGGCGGATGCCCTAACTGGCGTCCATTATTCCCTACAAAACCCGCCCACTTTACTTATGCAAGCCTGGATCTCCGATCTTATTTCGTGGCTCTTGACCACTCTGTCTCTGCCCGAAATCGGTTTAAGCGCCATTTTCATCGTCAGTCTGGTCTCGGCTACTCTCCTGCCCTTGGGGTCGGAACCGGCGGTATTCGCCTATATCAACCTGGCCCCGGACATGTTCTGGCCTGCTGTACTGGTAGCCACCGTGGGCAATACAGCGGGCGGCGCTATCAGCTATGCCACCGGTCTGGCAGCCGAAAAAGCCTACGAAGCCTGGCGCGAAAAGCACCCGCAACAGACAGAAGATGGGGCACGCCCCAAGAACAAGGCCGCTGGCCGCTGGCACGAGCTGGGACAACGCTGGCTGACCCGCATGGGGCCACCCGCTCTGCTCTTGTCCTGGCTGCCGGTTGTAGGTGATCCCCTGTGTGCCGTCGCCGGTTGGCTACGCCTGCCATTTTGGCCCAGCCTGTTTTACATGGCGGTGGGGAAACTGGCGCGCTATATCACCATGACCGCGGGTCTGCTGTGGATTTTCCCCAAATTGGGTTGGTAATTTGCAGCAAACTGGCCGCAAACGCCCCCTTAACCCTGACTTGGCCCTGTAGTAAGGGGGCAGCCCGGCTACGATTCGTATACACTTGTCTTTTGCCTATCTGCTCCTCGCTGAGCCGCCCTTGACGGGCCTTGCCAACTATCGCCATGAACGCCCCCATTGCAAGCAAGCACCTGGCTGCCCAGGCACGCAACAACGACACGCCGCGCCTGCGTGAAATCCCCTACAACTACACCTCTTACTCGGACAGGGAAATCATCCTGCGACTGCTGGGTGAAGAAGCCTGGGAAAAGCTGTCCGAGCTACGCTCCGAACGCCGCACCGGCCGCTCTGCACGCATGCTGTTTGAAGTGCTGGGTGATATCTGGGTCGTCAAACGCAACCCTTATTTGCAGGACGATCTGCTGGACAATCCCAAGCGTCAGCATCAACTGATCGAAGCCTTGAACCATCGCCTGAATGAAATCGACCAGCGCCGTGACAGCGCTGTGCCCGAGCGCGATGCCAAGGTTCTGCGTCTGTTGCACGCAGCCCGTGGCGCTGTGGCTGCGTTTGAGCAAGAATTTACCGATACCCGCGAACTGCGCCAGAAAATCGTGCGCTCCCTGTCGCGCCTGACGGCCAAGGACAACATCAAGTTTGATGGTCTGTCGCGCGTCTCGCACGTGACTGACGCCACCGACTGGCGTGTGGAATATCCCTTTGTCGTGCTCACCCCCGATCACGAAAACGAGATGGCCGCGCTGGTCCGTGCCTGTATCGAACTGAAGCTGACCATCATCCCGCGTGGAGGTGGTACCGGCTATACCGGGGGTGCGATTCCGCTTAGCTGGCGCTCGGTAGTCATCAATACCGAAAAGCTGGACGCCATTGGCAAACCCGAACAAAGCACGCTGCCCGGCATGAGCGAGCCCGTCACCACCATCCTGACCGGTGCTGGCGTGGTAACCCGTCGTGTGGCCGATGCCGCTGAAGCAGCCGGTGCTGTTTTTGCGGTAGACCCGACCTCGGCGGACGCCTCCTGTGTGGGCGGCAATATCGCCATGAACGCAGGCGGCAAGAAAGCCGTTCTGTGGGGCACCGCACTGGACAACCTCGCCTGGTGGCGCATGGTGGATGCCCAGGGCAACTGGCTGGAAGTGACCCGTCTTGAACACAATATGGGCAAGATCCACGACGTGGAAATGGCCCACTTTGAAGTCAAATGGTTTGATGGCCGTTACGCTCCCGGTGCCCAGCTGCTGCGCAGCGAGACCCTGCACATTGAGGGCCGGCGCTTTCGCAAGGAAGGTCTGGGTAAAGACGTTACCGACAAATTCCTGGCTGGCCTGCCCGGTATCCAAAAAGAAGGCTGTGATGGCCTGATCACGCAGGCCCGCTGGGTGCTGCACCGCATGCCGGCGCATACGCGCACCGTCTGTATGGAGTTTTTCGGCCAGGCCAAACAGGCCGTGCCCTCCATTGTGGAAGTCATTGACTACCTGAACGGCGAAGGCAAGCGCATCGGCGCGATTCTGGCGGGTCTGGAGCATTTGGACGAACGCTATCTGCGCGCTGTGGGCTATGCCACCAAGAGCAAGCGCGACGGCCTGCCCAAGATGGTCCTGATTGGTGACATCGTGGGCGATGATCCCGATGCCGTGGCAACAGCCGCTTCGGAAGTGGTGCGTCTGGCCAATGGCCGCTCCGGTGAAGGCTTTGTGGCCGTCAGCGCCGAAGCCCGCAAGAAGTTCTGGGCCGACCGTTCCCGTACTGCCGCCATTGCCCGCCACACCAACGCCTTCAAGATCAACGAAGACGTGGTGATTCCCCTGCGCCGCATGGGTGAGTACACCGAAGAAATTGAACGCATCAATATCGAACTGTCCACGGACAACAAGCTGCGCTTGACCCGTGAACTGGAAGACTTCCTGCAAGGCGATCTGCCCGTCGGCAAGATCGAAGACCACAGCGACGCCGAGCACACTCGCGAAGAGATCCTGGACGAGCGCCGTCACGACGCTCTGCAAATCGTGCGCTCGGTACGCCAGCGCTGGCAGTGGCTGCAGGACAATCTGGACAAGCCTCTGAAAGACTCGCAGGCTGATCTGGCCGAGATTGGCGTGCCGCTGGACAGCGCCGCTATCGACGCCCGCCTGCAAGAAGACCCAAATACCTCGATTTTCCAGCTGTTGCAGGATCACACGATTCGCACCTCCTGGAAGAGCGAGATTCGTGAAAACCTGGAACATATTTTCCCGGGTGCCGACTGCGCGGCCGTACTGACCGAACTGCAAGCCATTCACGACCGCGTGCTGAAAAGCCGTGTATTTGTGGCTTTGCACATGCACGCCGGTGACGGTAACGTACACACCAACATCCCCGTGAACTCGGACGACTACGGCATGCTGCAGCAGGCCAATGTCACCGTAGCCCGCATCATGCAAATCGCGCGTGGTCTGGACGGTGTGATCTCCGGTGAGCACGGTATTGGTTTGACCAAATACGAGTTCCTGACGCAAGAAGAGCTGGATCCCTTCCAGAACTACAAACGCGAAGTGGACCCGAACAACCACTTCAACGCCGGCAAGCTGATGCCCGGTGCGGATTTGAGCCGCGCCTGGACCCCCAGCTTCAACCTGCTGGGCCACGAATCGCTGATCATGCAGCGCAGCGAAATCGGCTCCATCTCCCACGCCATCAAGGATTGCTTGCGTTGCGGCAAGTGCAAACCGGTCTGTGCCACCCACGTGCCACGCGCCAACCTGCTGTACTCGCCCCGCAACAAGATTCTGGCCACCTCTTTGCTGATCGAAGCCTTCCTGTACGAAGAGCAAACGCGTCGCGGGATCAGCCTGAAGCACTGGGAAGAGTTTGAAGATGTGGGCGACCACTGCACCCTGTGCCACAAGTGCTACAACCCCTGTCCGGTGGATATCGACTTTGGTGATGTGTCCATGGAAATGCGTTCCTTGTTAAAACGCATGGGCAAGAAGTCCTTTAACCCGGGTTCGGCAGCGGCCATGTTCTTCCTGAACGCCAAGGACCCACGCGTTATCAAGGCCACTCGTACCGCCATGATCGAAGTGGGCTACAAAGCCCAGCGTGCTGTACACAATCTGCTGGCGGCTCCCGCCCGCAAACAGGTCAGCGCCCCGCCCGCCACGATTGGCAAGGCTCCGATCCGTGAACAGGTCATCCACTTCATCAACCGCAAGATGCCCGGCGGCCTGCCCAAGCAGACTGCCCGTAAATTGCTGGATATCGAGAACTCGGATTACGTACCTATCATCCGCAACCCGGAAGCCACCTCGGTGGATTCAGAAGCCGTGTTCTACTTCCCCGGCTGTGGTTCGGAGCGCTTGTTCTCGCAAGTGGGTCTGGCAACCCAGGCCATGCTCTGGCATGTAGGCGTACAGACGGTTCTGCCTCCTGGCTACCTGTGCTGTGGCTACCCGCAGCGCGGCAGCGGTCAAAGCGACAAGGCCGAGAAGATCATCACCGACAACCGTGTGCTGTTCCACCGCATGGCCACCACCTTGAACTACCTGGACATCAAAACCGTGGTAGTCAGCTGTGGTACCTGTTACGACCAGTTGGCAGGCTATGAGTTCGACAAGATCTTCCCCGGTTGCCGCCTGATCGACATCCACGAATACCTGCTGGAAAAAGGCTTGAAACTGGAAGATGTGCAAGGCGTGCGCTACATGTACCACGACCCTTGCCACAGCCCCATGAAGCTGCAAGACCCCATGAAAACGGTCAAATCCCTGGTGGGCGACAGCACCATCAAGGCAGACCGTTGCTGTGGTGAGTCGGGCACGCTGGCTGTGTCGCGTCCGGATATCTCCACGCAAATCCGTTTCCGCAAGCACGAAGAACTGCAGAAGAACCAGGATGCCGTCCGCGCCGATGGCTTCCAGGGCGAAGTCAAAGTGCTGACCTCCTGTCCGTCCTGCCTGCAAGGTTTGTCCCGTTACGAGGACGAAACCAAGATGGATGCGGACTACATCGTGGTGGAAATGGCCAAGCACATGCTGGGTGAAAACTGGATGGCGGACTACGTACGCCGCGCCAACGATGGTGGTATTGAGCGCGTTCTGGTGTAAACCACGCGCATCACTCCCCCTGAACAGGCCTGCTTTATGTCGGCCTGTTTTATACGTGGTGTGTGAGTATTTTTTACCGCTGGGCCGATTCCAAGGTAGAAGCGCCCCTCGGGGAGCCGCAAACCGAAGGCGCAGCATGAGGGACTTTTTCCTGGCTGGGCTATTCTCAAGGGTACTCTTCGGATGGCAGCTATGCGAAGGTGCCACGTTGAGCACTTTTCTACGGGGCAACCCAAGCAACGCCCCCTCGAGGCACATGTAGCCCAAAACGCAGTATGGAAGCTTTTTCAGAATAGGGGTTTTATGTCTGTTGATGATCCATTGCTAATCAGCCTGCAAGCTCTGCTCCGCAGCGAACGCACTGCGTCTTTGGGTACATTCAGCAATCAGGGCTTGCCGGTGGTTTCCCGCGTTCCTTTTGCAATTTGCCCCGAGCAAGCCAGCATCATCATCCACATCAGCGAAATGGCGGCCCATACCCGTTATTTGCTGCAACGCCCCGACGCCAGCCTGATGATCAGCCAAAGCGAGCACGGCCAGGATGCTGTTCATGATCTGCCCCGTGTCACCTTTCAAATGCAGGCCCGCAAACTGGAACGCGGGCAGCCCGACTGGGAACAGGCCAAACAAGCCTATACTGCCCGCTTTCCCGACATGGAACTTCTAAGCAGCTTTACCGACTTCCATTTCTTCGCCCTGGATCTGGTCAGGGTGCGCCATATTGCCGGCTTTGCGGCGGCACGAACATTGAAACCAGAACTGGTACGCACCTTGCTGGCAGAGCCTGTGGCCAATTAAGGTCCCTGGGTTTGAAATCACAGCCACCCTTGGAAGCGCTGAAATCCCGCTCCGGTCATCACCACGTTAAAACACCTTAAAACAGCAGCAAACAGGG
This sequence comes from Alcaligenes sp. AB3, assembly GCF_031844565.1. NCBI lineage: Bacteria > Pseudomonadati > Pseudomonadota > Betaproteobacteria > Burkholderiales > Alcaligenaceae > Alcaligenes > Alcaligenes sp. AB3. Next base: position 415,247 of record NZ_JAUZVM010000004.1, on the reverse strand, counting down.
GTACCTTCACCCCTTCCAGGCTCCAGTCAACATCCCAAATGTTGCAACCCGTGCAACAAAATCATCACTAACTGGTTTTCAGACACAGAAACCAGATCATCAATTAAACGCCTTGTTCACAAGAAGAATCGCCACTCTCTATCCAGGCTCCCCGACTCAGTCGCACGTTTTCGCATGTTTCAAACGCTAAACATGACAAAACGTAAATTTGACCGCTATAAGATTCAACAGATACGACGTTAAATAGCACGCATGGACCCGACAACACGACCTCACAACGAGTTGCCGCCACGCATAGAAAAACACCCTGGAGAGGAAGAGATGTCGAACAAGAGACGCAGCACCTATGTGCTGGTGCAAATGGCCTTATTGAGCCTGGTTTTGCCTGGCACCGCCCACGCGGAACCAGATAGCTCGCTGCAACAATGGCGGACTAAAGAATACAAACGTCAGCCTGGCCTGGACATGATCAACGCCGCCCAAGCCTATTCGCTGGGTTTTACCGGCAAAGGCGTCACGGTCGGCTATCTGGACTCCGGCATTGCAGGCAATCATCCCGAATTTGCCGGTGCCATTGCGGGTGGCTTTGATTTCAACACCAATACCCCCTACGCCAATGGCCAAGGCATCGACTCTGACCCTCCATCAGGTCACGGCAGCCACGTTGCGGGCATTATGGGCGCACGTCGTGATGGCGTTGGCATGCATGGTGTCGCGTTCAACAGTCAGCTTTTTGCCGTCGCTTACGACGGCGCGGATGAGGACGACGACATACTTGGCAATGATCCTTATGAACCAGACCCACGTGAAGCGGCCGCCGCCTTTGATCGCGTTGCCTCACAAGGTTGGAACTATTTGGCCCAGTTCAAGCTGCCCATCATCAACAGCAGCCTGGGAGTCAATGGTTGCAACAATGCCAGCTCCCCACCACCCTGTAATGTCGTGGACTACGGCTCACCCGAAGGCGTGCTGGATTGGCAGCCACTGGCTATCGAGGCTTTTCACAACAGCGTAGATGCAGGCTCCCTGATGGTATTTGCCACCGGCAATGAATCGCAGGACCACCCTGACCTGCTGGCTGGCTCTCCCTACTGGTTTCCTGAGCTAAAAGATAATTGGCTGGCGGTAACGGCTCTGGGCGAGGATGGATCTTTAGCCTCCTATGCGAACAAATGCGGCGTGGCAGCCGAGTGGTGTCTGGCCGCCCCAGGGGGGGACGACAAGCCCGGAATCAATTCAGTCAATTCCTCGGGTGGCTATATCGCTTTTAGCGGCACCTCTATGGCCTCCCCGCATGTCGCGGGTGGAGCGGCTTTGGTGAAGGAGGCTTTCCCCTATTTCACCGCTTACCATTTGCAGCAAACCCTGCTGACTACCGCAACCCCTCTGGGCGACCCCAGCATTTACGGCTGGGGTCTGATGAATGTGGGCAAGGCCGTACAAGGGCCAGCGCAATTTACCCGCCTGTTCGATGTAGACACGCTGGGCTACCACTCCACCTTCGCCAATGACATCAGCGGTATCGGAGGCTTGCACAAGCGCGGTTCCGGCTCTTTGGAGCTGACGGGCAATAACAGCTATACCGGTGACACCACCGTCAGCGGAGGTCGTCTGGCCGTCAATGGCACGCTGGCCTCTGCCGTAACCGTCGAGCGTGAGGGAACGCTGGGTGGTTCCGGTACGGTCGCACAAGTCGATAACTACGGCACCCTGGCTCCAGGCAACTCAGTTGGCACCCTGACCGTCAGCGGCGACTATACCGCCCATGCCGGTTCGGTGCATGAACTGGAAGTCGGCCCCGCAGGTGCGACCGATCGTCTGGTGGTTGGCGGTGCAGCCCATATCGACGGCACCCTGAAACTGGCTGGTGGCCCCTTCCGCCAGAACGTGGCCTATTCCTTCATGGACGCAGCCAATGGGGTGACAGGTCAGTACAGCCACATTACGTACGACATGGCCTTCTTGTCGCCAACGCTGCTCTACGGCCCCAGCCTGTCCTTGATGATCAAACGCAATGACACGCCGTTCGCTGCGTTTGCCAATACAAGTAACCAGAAAGCCGTGGCCAATGCCTTGGATACCGGCTCGGACCAACCGCCAGCCGCTATGGCTGAACTGTATGACACGGTGCTCAATGCACAATCCGGCAGCGTGGCAGGCTACATGGAGCAGCTACAAGGTCAGATCCATGCCGGCACCACCTCGGCGCTGCTCAGCAATGGCGACCTGCTGCCGCGCACCTTGGGCAAACAAGCCTCAAGCGCACGTAATACAACCGGCAAAGAGACCGTCCTGTGGGCTGAAGTGATCCATCAACAACGAGATCTGGACGGTGACGACAATAGCCAGGATGTACGCCACAAAGTAGGCGGCCTGTTCCTGGGTGGCGATACGGCTATCGGCGAACAAGGCTGGCGCATGGGCGCCTCTCTGGGCTATCTGGAAAACCGCATCAAGCTGGATGATCGCCGTCAGACCTCGCGCAGCAATAGCTACAGCGCAGCCCTGTACGGGACGCAGGCTTGGGAAATGGGCTCGGGCAGTCTGAACCTGCTGGCTGGTGGTGCTTACACACGCCACAGCCTGGACAGCGAGCGCTCCATCTCTGTTCACCAATACGAAACACTAAAAGCGGACTACAAGGCGCACAGCATTCAGGCCTTTGCCCAACTGGGTTACCGCATGCCAGTCAGCCCACGCTCCAGCGTAGAGCCTTATGCCAGCGTCAATTGGCACCAACTACGCCACGGCTCCTTCAGTGAATCGGGTGGCCAAGCCGACTTGCGTGGCGACTCGCAACGCCAGAACCTGAGTACCGTCACATTGGGTCTGCGCGGCACCACGGAACTGGACCTGTCCAAAACCACCTTGTCCCTGAGCGCCGGTTTGGGCTGGCGTCACGCCCTAGGTGACACCACACCCGAGCGTGAACTGGCCTTTGCGGCTTTGCCCGGCAGCAGCTTCCGCGTAAGCGGCGCGCCTATCGCCAAGAATGCTGCTGTCGCCGAGCTGGGCGCCGAGCTGAAAGCCGGCAAAAGCACCTCCTTCGGTCTGAACTACCAGGGACAGTTTGGTCGTAATCAGGATCATGCGGGCTCTCTGTTCATGAAGGTGCGTTTCTGATTTAAGGCCCCGAGGCGGGGTTGGCGTTCCGCCGATCCCGCGGCAGGCATAACAGACCGCCATCAAGAATCCCTGCGATGCGCGTGCATGACAGGGGCCCCACAAGAACACGATCTCGACAATACAGCAGCCCATAACTGCCGGATTAAACGGCTATGCCGTTAAATGACAGATGCCTTGAGAACCTCCACGGCAGGTTTTCACAACGAGTGGCCACCCTCCTTAGAAAATCCAAGTAGATAAGACATGTCGAACAAGAAACGCAACACCTCTATGTTGGTGCAGTTGGCTTTGTTAAGCCTGACTTTACCTGGCATCGTCCATGCCGATTCTGAGAGCTCACTGGAACAATGGCGCACTAAAGAATACAAGCGTCAACCCGGCCTGGACATGATCAATGCAGCCAAAGCCTATTCGCTGGGCTTTACCGGCAAAGGCGTCACGGTCGGTTATCTGGACTCGGGCATTCAGGCAGATCACCCTGAGTTTGCCGGCGCCATTGCTGGGGGCTTTGACTTTGCCAACAATACCCCCTACGCCAATGGCCAAGGAGTCGATACTCAGCCTCCTGCCGGACACGGGAGCCATGTTGCCGGAATCATTGGTGCGAGACGCGACGAAGCAGGCATGCACGGCGTCGCCTTCAATAGCCAGCTTTTTGCTGTTGCCTACGGCATCAATGCTGAGGACGATAACGACGATGATGATGCTGGTGGTGATGATGACGCTACCCCGACTCCAGACGATATAAGGGCCTTTCAAGATCGAATGCTCTCTAATGGCTGGAACTATCTCGCCCAGTTCAAGCTGCCTATTATTAATAGCAGTCTGGGGCTCAATGACTGCCGCGACTCATATGCCCCACCCTGCCATGTACTGGACTACGGCTCAGCTCAAGGCGCTCTAGATACGCAGCCTCTGATTATCCAGTCCTTTAAGAACAGCGTACAGGCCGGCTCCCTGATGGTATTTGCTACCGGCAATGAGTCTCAAGACCACCCTGATTTTCTGGCCGGCTCTCCCTACTGGTTTCCCGAACTGAAAGACAACTGGCTGGCCGTAACGGCAGTCGGGGAAGATGGTTCTTTGGCCGTCTACGCTAATAAATGTGGTGTTTCCGCCGAGTGGTGTTTGACCGCGCCAGGGGGAGAGTGGGCCCCTGGCATTAACTCCGTCAACTCGGATGGAGGCTATATTTATAAAAGCGGCACCTCCATGGCATCGCCACACGTGGCCGGAGCCGCAGCGTTAGTTAAAGAAGCCTACCCCTACTTCACCGCCTATCATCTGCAACAAACCCTGCTGACCACCGCAACCCCTCTGGGCGACCCCAGCACGTACGGCTGGGGTTTAATGAACGTGGGCAAGGCCGTGCAAGGCCCCGCACAATTTACCCGCCTGTTCGATGTAGACACGCTGGGCTACCACTCGACCTTCGCCAATGACATCAGTGGCACAGGCGGCCTGCACAAGCGCGGCTCTGGCTCCCTGGAACTGACTGGCAACAACAGCTACACTGGCGACACCACTGTCAGCGGAGGGCGTCTGGCCGTCAATGGCACACTGGCTTCTGCCGTAACTGTTGAACGTGAAGGAACACTGGGTGGTTCCGGTACGGTTTCTCAAGTAGATAACTACGGCACCCTGGCCCCCGGTAATTCGGTAGGCACCTTGACTGTCAGCGGCGACTACACGGCTCACGCTGGTTCGGTGCATGAACTGGAAGTCGGTCCGGCGGGCGCCACTGATCGCCTGGTGGTGGGTGGTGCTGCCCATATAGACGGCACCCTGAAGCTGGCCGGTGGCCCCTTCCGTCAGAACGTGGCTTACTCCTTCCTGGATGCCGCCAATGGTGTGACAGGTCAGTACAGCCACATCACTTACGAGATGGCCTTCCTCTCCCCCACACTGCTTTACGGCCCCAGCCTGTCCTTGATGATCAAGCGCAATGACACGCCGTTTGCCACCTTTGCCAATACGGGCAACCAGAAAGCGGTGGCCAATGCACTGGATACCGGCTCGGATCAACCGCCAGCCGCGATGGCTGAACTGTATGACACGGTACTCAATGCCCAGTCTGGCAGCGTGGCAGGCTATATGGAGCAATTGCAAGGCCAAATCCATGCAGGCACTACCTCGGCCCTGCTCAGTAACGGCGACCTGCTGCCGCGCACCTTGGGTAAACAAGCTTCGGGCGCCCGTAATGCAACCGGCAAAGACACCGTCTTGTGGGCTGAAGTCATCCATCAACAACGTGATCTGGACGGTGACGACAACAGCCAGGATGTACGCCACAAAGTGGGCGGTCTGTTCCTGGGCGGCGATACGGCCATCGGTGAGCAAGGCTGGCGCATGGGTGCCTCCGTGAGCTATCTGGAAAACCGCATCAAGCTGGATGACCGTCGTCAGACCTCACGCAGCAACAGCTACAGCGCGGCCCTGTACGGGACGCAAGCTTGGGAAATGGGCTCGGGCAGTCTGAACCTGCTGGCCGGTGGTGCTTACACGCGCCATAGCCTGGACAGCGAGCGCTCTATCTCTGTTCACCAAAGCGAGACACTGAAGGCAGACTACAAGGCCCATAGCATCCAGGCCTTTGCCCAACTGGGTTACCGCATGCCGGTCAGCCCGCGCTCCAGCGTAGAACCCTATGCCAGCGTGAACTGGCATCAGCTGCGTCACGGCTCCTTTAGCGAATCGGGTGGCCAAGCCGCTTTGCGTGGCGACTCGCAACGCCAGAACCTGAGTACCGTCACACTGGGATTGCGCGGCACCACCGAGCTGGACTTGTCTAAAACCACGCTGTCCTTGAGCGCTGGCTTGGGCTGGCGTCATGCCCTGGGTGACACCACACCCGACCGTGAACTGGCCTTTGCCGCCTTGCCTGGCAGCACCTTCCGCGTCAGCGGCGCACCTATCGCCAAGAATGCCGCTGTTGCCGAATTGGGCGCCGAACTGAAAGCCGGCAAGAGCACCTCCTTCGGTCTGAACTACCAGGGTCAGTTTGGTCGCAATCAGGACCACGCAGGCTCCTTGTTCATGAAGGTCCGTTTCTAAGCCACACAACAAGGCACGGGGCTGGCAGTACGTCAGCCCCGTACCTTACCAAGCAGACAGACATGAAAAATCCCTGCGATGCGCAGAAGGCATGGCAGGGACTCAGGCTAAAACACCCAACCGGCACAGGCCGGTTAATAGCAATTAGCGGTCAGATTCGTTGAAGCTACAGACGGTGTAAACCGACAGGCCGGAATCCTTAACGGCTTGGGAACCACCCAACTCGGGCAGATCGATAATCGCGGCAGCCTCCACCACATTGGCCCCCAGACGCTGCAACAAACGAGCAGCCGCCAGCAACGTACCACCGGTTGCGATCAGGTCATCAATCAGCAAGACACGCTGGCCGGGACGCACGGAGTCGGTGTGCATCTCGACGCTGGCATTGCCATATTCCAGGGAATACTCTTCGGCCACGGTGTTGAAAGGCAGCTTGCCCTTTTTACGCACCGGCACAAAACCCAGGTTCAATTCATAAGCCAGAACCGAACCGACGATAAAGCCGCGTGCATCCACACCCGCCACCAGATCCAGCTTTTGCCCCATGTAACGGTAGACAAACAGGTCAATCAACACCCGGAAGGAACGCGGGTCCTGCAGAACCGTGGTGATATCTCGGAACGTCACCCCTGGCTTTGGCCAGTCCGGCACATTGCGAATGATTTGACGGATGTACTGGGTGGGATCAATTTGCATGTCAAAGCTTCTACAACAAAAAATCCGGGCGCGAAGGGCGCACTTGGATACGTTGCAAGTGTACACAATTGGGCAGCAGCAACAAGGGCTCGCCCGGCTTGTGCCCGTAAGTTGTACTAATACGACGCGATTGGGCAAAAAACGCCACAGACTTGACCCTAAGCGACCTTTTAGTTTGGCTCTAAAGTATTTATTGACGTGCCGGATTGTCGCTGCAAACGACCCGCCTCAAACTGATAAACGCTATCGACCAAAGGCAGCAAACGGGTATCGTGAGTCGCCATAATCACGGTTTTCCCACGGGCTGCGGCCAGAATATCCTGCATCAAAGCCTGACTGGTCGGGCCATCCAGACTGGCCGTAGGCTCGTCCAGAAACCAGATATGGGCGGGTGACAACAACACGCGCGCCAGACACAGGCGGCGCTGCTGCCCAAGGGACAACTGCTGTCCCCCTTCACCCAACCAAGTGTCCAGCCCTTGGGGTAAATCACGTACCACACTGTCCAGTTGAGCATCGTGAAGAACCTGCCAGATTTGTTGCTCTGAAGCAGTCGGCTCAGCCAGCAAAAGATTATCCCGCACCGAGCCCAGAAACAGCGGCGAATCCTGCGCCAGCAAGGCACAATGATCAAACCAGCTGGCGCGGCTCCAATGCTGGGCCGCTTCACCCTCTACCCGATACTGCTGACCCGTGACGGGCAACAAGCGCATCAGCACGCCCAGCAAGGTGGACTTGCCCGAACCGCTAGGCCCAAAAATGGCAATATGCTCACCGGCTTTAACCTGTAGCGACAAATGATCCAGCACCGGCTGCGAACCGTAGGCAAAGCTCAGATCCGTGATTTCCAGAGAGGCCGGCTTATCCAGCACAATCGCCTGCCCTTGCTCCTGATCGGTATCTTCAGGTTCATCCAGAATCGACAGCAAACGATTACTGGCCGCCTGCACTTCTCCCAAACGGGACGCGCCGCGCATCATGGGGGCCATGATTTCGAACAAGCCCAGCAAAGCCAATACCAGCCCCACCCACAGGGGACCGCTCATCGCTTGCACATTGACTTGCTGCGCTCCGACCAACAGGCAAGTCATCAAGGCCACACCCATCAAGACCTGCTGGGAAAACTGCCCAACAATGCCCCAGCCATTACTGCGCAAACGAGCCTGCCCCAATTCCTGGCCAAGTTTGTCCACTTGCCCCTGCACCGCGTCAGCAGCGGCAAACACCTGAATATCGGCATAGGCACGAATGGCCTGATGCACCAGAACACGTTGGCGATTTTCCAGTTGATGAACCAACTGGGCCGCACGGCTGGCACCGCGAGCACAGATATACGGGATCAGACAGGCCGCCATCAACAAGCAAGCCAGAATCAGCCAGGCCCACCAGGACAGCCAGGTTTGCAGCAACACGCTAAACACCAGGCCTGCCACGACAGCGGTAGTCAACGGCACCAAAATCAGCAGAAGGACCAGATCCAGCACAGCCACATCGGAAGTCAGACTGGACGCCAGTTCTCCATCCCGGAATTGGGCCAGGCGCGACTGACTGAAACGACTCAAGCGTCCAAAAACAAGGCTACGAATACGTACTTGCAGATCCAGGGTCAGCGCATGACCAACTACTCGCTCCAGATACCGGGAAGCGATACGCCAGAAAGACAAGCCTCGAATCATGGCCGAAGGGCCGAACAGATTGAATACGATGCCCATGGTTGCCAGGAAAGCGCTGCTTAGAAACCAGCCCGCTACCCCCAAAAGCCCTACACCCGCCGCTACCGTGCTGATCGCCAGAAGAACCGTAAACAACAAGGCCCCGCGTCGTGCGCGCAGACTGGAACCTAAAAGACGAAACCAGGCTTTCATGCCGTCAGAACTCCTTGGGCGATGTGCAGCTGGTTCGAGCACATTGCCGCCAGTTCCTGGTCATGCGTGGCCACCACCAGACAGCGCCCCTGACAGAAATGCAGAATATTGCGCATGACGCGGTCCCGTGTCGCCGCATCCAGGCGAGAGCTGGGTTCGTCCAGCAAGACCACATGCGGGTCCGTCAGGAACAGGCGGGCCAGTGCCAGACGCTGAATCTGACCGCCGGAAAGACCAAACCCGCCTTCGCCCAGCGCCGTCTGCAAGCCATCTGGCAAGGTACGCACAAACTCAGCCGCACAGGCTTGTTCAAGGGCTTGCCACAGTTGTTCATCACTAGCTTGGGGAGCAGCCAGACGCAGGCCATCAGCAATGGTCCCCATGGCTAAAAAGGCCTGCTGGGAAATCAGCACGACTCCGTCATGACGCGTCAGCAAACGCCCGGCCGTATCATTGTTGCGCAGCAGAATTTCGCCCTGCGCCAGGGGACGCAAGCCAATCAGGCTTTCCAGCAAGCTGGTCTTGCCGGAACCACTGGCCCCTAGCACTGCGTAGGACTGATCTATATAAAGTTGCAAACCGGGCACTTCCAGCAAAGTCTCCTGCCCGCCCAGTTGCGGCAAATGCAGATGACGCAATACCAGTACCGGCAAATTGGGGAAAACCGCTTCGGCGTCTGCACTGGTGGGAGCGGCAGGAATCAGGTCCTGCCCCAAGCTCGCCCACAGTCGGTCAAGCTCTACCGCAGCAGCACGTGCCGCTGCCCGATCGTGATAATTGGCGGCCAATTGGCGCAAGGGCTGGTAGGCCTCCGGGGCCAGGAGCAAACAGAACAAGCCTTGTTGCAAGCTGATGCCCGAAAAGGACTCGCCCAGATAGCCCAGGTAACCCAAACCAATATATACAGCGATCCCGGCCACACCCAAGGCCGCAAAAAACTCCAGTACAGCCGATGACAGGAATGCGATACGCAGCACCTTCATGGTGCGTGTGCGCAACTCCTGGCTGGCCAGTTCCACACGGTGCAACTCATCCTGCCCGCGCCCCATCAGACTTAGGGTAAAAATCCCGCGCAAACGGTCCGCAAAAAAACCAGACAGGCGCAAGGTTGTTTGTTGTTGCTCACGGCTGGCAGCCTCCGCGCCCCACCCCACCAGGGCCATGAACAAAGGAATCAAAGGCGTGCTCAACAACAGAATCAAGGAAACAATGCCGTCCACGGGCAACACCGCCAGCACCAGTGCCAAAGGCACCAGAGCCGCAGCCGCCATGCAAGGGATGTATCGCGTCACAAAGCCGTCCAGAGCTTCGACTTGCGTGATCAAACTGGTAGAAAGCTCACCGCTATTGCTGGCCCGCAAACGGGGTACGGTGCTGCGGAACAAGCGGGCAAACAACTCGGAGCGCTGTCCTTGTTTCAGCTGTTCCGACACCTTCTGCGCACGCCGCTCACCCAACGCGGAAATGGCGGCGCGCAGCAGCAAGAGTGCAGCCACCATCAAGATAGAGAAAAGCTGCCCTGTCCAGGGCAGGCCATCGACCACAATTGCCTGCACAATCTTTGCCAGCAACCAGGCCTGGGGAATCAGTAAAGCGCCCGCCAGCACCGGTGCCAGCATGGAGGCCCGCAAAGCCGTGCGGGCGCGGCTGGAGAACTGCCCCAGCCATTGTTGCGCCGTTGGACTTTGCGGTGTCAATCAGACCTCGATATCGGCATTGGCTTTGGAAGAGGCCGCGTTCTGCAAAGCCGTGCTCTCACGCAGCTCGAACCACATCGCATTCAGGATGGAGAATGCGCAGGCAAGACCCAAACCTAAAACCCAAGAGAAGTACCACATATGCGCTGGCCTCCTTAGTAAGAATGAGAAGAATCTTTCATGCTGGCAACCGATACCTTGCCACGCATTACGCTGTACACCCAGGAGGTATAGAGCACGATGATGGGCAAGAACACCAGTGTCACCAGCAGCATGATCCACAAGGTCAGATGACTGGCCGAGGCATCAAACAAGGTCAGGCTGGAGCCTGGGTTCAAGGACGAAGGCAAGAGGAAGGGGAAGACCGCAAAGCCAAAGGTCAGAATGATGCCGGCCAGCGCCAGGGAAGAGAACAGCAGGGCCAGCAGACCACGGCCACGGCCAGCCAGCAATGCACCCAGCAGCAGACCTGCGAAACCGACAATGGGCGCCGCCCACAATGCAGGCCAGGTCCGGTAGTTGGCCAGCCAGGCGCCTTCCACCATCTCGACCGTCTTGCCAATGGGGTTGGACATGGCATGAGCCACCTCAGGCCAAGGCATGCTGTAGCCATTCATGGCGCTAATCCACCAGCCACCGGCAGCAAAAGCCACGATGGACAGCAGCCCCAAAGGCATGGCCCAGGCACGCGCACGACGAGCTACATGATCACTACCTTTCCAGGCCACTACCACCGCGCCCTGGAATGCCAGCATCAAGACACTGAGCAACCCGCACAGAATGGCAAAGGGCTGGAACAGACCAAAGAAATTGCCTTGGTACATCGGACGCAGTGTAGTTTCGTCAAAGCCGAATGGAACGCCCAGCATGACGTTGCCAATAGCCACCCCGAATACCAGGGCACAAACCAGACCGGAAGCGGTCCAGATTGCGTCCCAGTTGCGACGCCAGCGTGACGAGCTGAGCTTGCTGCGGTACTTGATGGCAACCGGGCGCACGATCAAGGCCACCAACAGCAGCATCATGGCCAGGTAAAAGCCCGAGAAAGCCATGGCATACAACAGGGGCCAGGCCGCAAAAGCGACCCCACCGGCCACGATCAGCCAGACCTGGTTACCTTCCCAGACCGGGCCAATCACGTTGTACAGCGTGCGCCGCTCGTCATCGCTGCGGGCAACCAGTGGCAACACCATGGCCACACCCAGGTCTGCCCCGTCCATGATGGCAAAGGCAGCCAGCAGCACGCCCAGCAGCAACCACCAGACGATGCGCAAGGTGTCGTAATCGAGAAGAATCAAATTTTCCATGATGGTTCCCCCTCCTTAACCGCGCAGCAACGGAGCGTTGCGCGAACCATAAGACAAAGCGGAAGGTGTGACGGTCTCGCCAGCCTCGTCCGGACCTTTGCGAATCGAATGCAGCATGACCTTGATGCCAATCACCGCCAGGGTGCTGTAGAGCAAGAGGAAGATGGTCATACTGATCATCAAGTCCACAAAGGACAGGCCGGAAGCGGCATAGTAAGTCGGCAAGACGCCTTCAATCGCCCAGGGCTGACGTCCGAATTCGGCCACAAACCAGCCACATTCGATCGCGACCCAAGGCAGGGGAATGCTCCAGACCGCCGCTTTGAGCAAGCGCGGATGACGTTGCAGACGGTCACGCGAGGCCAGGAAGAAGGCCACACCAAAGAACAGGATGAAGTACAGCCCCAACGCCACCATGATGCGGAAGCTCCAGAACAAGGGCGCAACCTGTGGCACCGTGTCCCAGGCAGCCTGGGCGATAGTGTCAGTATCCGCTTTGGTGATGTCGTCTGTATAACGCTTGAGCAGCAAGGCGTAACCCAGGTCCTTCCAGTTATTGTCAAAGACGCGGCGTGCCTCGACATTACTCGCATCGGCACGAACTAACTGAAGCGCCTCGTAAGCGCGCAAGCCATTGGCAATACGGATCTTGGCATGCTCGACCAGCTCATTGATACCCAGCATGGGGGTACTGACCGAGCGCGTCCCGATCAAGCCCATCACCCAAGGTATCTCGATAGCGAAGCGATTTTCACGGGCTTCCTGATCCGGCCAGGCCAGAAGATTGAAGCTGGCAGGCGCTTCCTCGGTTTCCCACATGGACTCCATGGCCGCAATCTTCATTTGCTGGTGTTCTGTCGTCAGGTAACCACTTTCGTCACCCAGCACCACCACGGACAGGGACGCTGCCAAGCCGAAACTGGCCGCTACCGTCATCGAGCGCTTGGCCAGATCAATATGGCGACCACGCAGCAAATACCAGGCACTGATGCCCATCACGAACATGGCACCCAGGACATAACCGGCACTGACGGTATGAACAACTTTGGCTTGCGCAACGGGATTGAGAATGACCTCGGCAAAGTCGGTCATTTCCATACGCATGGTGTGGGGGTTGAAGATGGCACCGACCGGGTTTTGCATCCAGCCGTTAGCGACCAGAATCCACAAGGCCGACAGGTTGGTACCGATGGCAACCAGCCAGGTAACAATCAGGTGTCCCAGCTTGGAGAGGCGATCCCAGCCGAAAAAGAACAGGCCAACAAAGGTGGCTTCCAGGAAAAACGCCATCAAACCTTCGATGGCTAGCGGCGCTCCGAAAATATCGCCAACATAGTGGCTGTAATAGGCCCAGTTCATGCCGAACTGAAACTCCATCACAATCCCGGTGGCCACACCCAGGGCAAAGTTAATGCCAAAGAGCACGCCCCAGAACTTGGTCATGCGACGCCAGATGGCCTTGCCCGTCATGACATAGACGCTTTCCATAATGGCCAGCAAAAAAGACAGGCCCAGCGTCAAGGGAACAAATAAAAAGTGGAACATCGCGGTGGAAGCAAATTGCAACCGCGACAAGGTAACGACATCCAGATCAATCATGACGACCCCCAGTTTGATCAGCTTTGCGAATCTTCCCGGCGAACCCCAGCACTTTCTGAACTTTGCTACCTAAACGCATCAGATTTTGCAGGGTCTCGGGCGGTAAGTGATGAACCTCGTCAAACCAACCACAAGCCAACTCGATCAATTCCAGCATTTCGTTAATGCGCTGCTGCCCATATTCCTCTTCCTCATTTACGGGCGCCTCCATAAGGATACTTCGCAATAAGGTCAATGTGGGATCAATCTCGCGCTTGCGCTTTTCCTCCACCAAGGTACGGAAAATATCCCATACATCCTTGGGAGATTCAAAGTATTCGCGGCGCTCGCCGATCTTGTGCGTCATGTTGACCAGTCGCCAAGACTGCAACTCGCGCAAGCTCATGCTGACATTGGAGCGGGAGATACCTAGCGTTTCGGCAATCTCGTCGGCGTGGAGGGCTTCGGGCGCAATAAACAGCAACGCATAGATCTGGCCCACCGTCCGGTTGACCCCCCAGCGCCCGCCCATCTCCCCAAAGTGCAGAATGAAACGCTCTGCCTGTGGTCCTAGATTCATGGCTTCCTGAATTTTCAGTAATTACTGAAATTACAAAACAAGACGTATCTTAACCCTAAACTATTCTGCTTGCCACTGGTCCAAGAGCATCTGACCTTACAATTTGCCTCCTGCAAATCTGCATGCCAAGCAGACACTTCACGTTTACAATTTCGCCATGAATACACCGGCACTTTTAGATCCCGCCCATATCCTGTCCTCAGCTCAACGCACCTTCGCCATTGAAGTTGACGCGTTACAAGCGCTGGGCGGGCGTCTGGACCAAAGTTTTGTAGAAGCCACCCAACTGCTCGTGCACTGTCAGGGTCGCGTGGTGGTGACCGGCATCGGCAAGTCCGGCCATGTGGCACGCAAGATTGCGGCTACCCTGGCGTCAACGGGCACCCCCGCTTTTTTCATGCACGCTGCCGAAGCCCTGCACGGCGACCTGGGCATGATTACCAAGCAGGACGTGGTCATTGCCATTTCCTACTCCGGCCAGGCCCAGGAACTGGTGACCGTGCTGACCGTGCTGCGCCGCATGGGTGCCAAGCTGATTGCCATCACCGGCAATGCCCAGTCCGAACTGGCCCAAAATGCCGACCTGCATCTGGATGCGCATGTGGAGCATGAAGCCTGCCCGTTGAACCTGGCCCCCACAGCCAGCACTACCGCCGCATTAGTATTAGGTGATGCACTGGCCGTTGCCTGCCTGGAAGCACGAGGCTTCAGCCGCGAAGATTTCGCCCGCTCCCACCCTGGCGGCGCGCTGGGTCGTCAATTACTGACGTTTGTGCGCGACATCATGCGCAGCGGCGAACAATTGCCCATTGTTTCCCCCGAGACCCTGGTTCCCGATGCCCTGATAGAAATGTCCAGCAAAGGCATGGGCATGACCATTGTCACTGACTCGCAAGGCCATCCCGTGGGGATGTTCACTGATGGCGACCTGCGCCGCCTGATTGCACGCGCAGGCGACATACGCAAGCTGCCCGTGTCCGAAGGCATGTCACGCGAACCGCGCAGCATTGCGGCCGAAGCCCTGGCCATTGAAGCGGCCGAGCAAATGGATGCCCTGCGTATCAGTCAAATGCTGGTATTGGACACAAACGGGCTACTATTGGGAGCACTGCACATGCACGACCTGTTGGCTGCAAAGGTAATCTGATCATGATGAATACGCCCACCATCCCGCTCCACCCCGCTGAAGCACAAATTCTGGCCAAGCTGCCCGAGAACGTGCGCAACCAGTTACGTCAGTTGCGCATGATGGTGTTTGACGTGGACGGCGTGCTGACCGACGGACGCCTGTGGTACAGCGCAAACGGCGAGGAATTCAAGAGCTTTCACGCTCTGGATGGCCATGGCTTGCGCATGCTGGGCGAAAGCGGCATTCATGTTGCCCTGATTACCGGGCGCGAAAGCGGCATCGTGTCGCGTCGCGCTGCCGAACTGGGGATTCCTTTTGTCCACCAGGGTGTCCGCGACAAGATTGCAACCCTGACCCAACTGGCTCAGGAAAACGGCCTGTCTTTAAGCGAAGTGGGTTACATGGGCGACGACCTGATCGATCTGCCCGCCATGCAGCGCGTGGGGTTTTCCGCCAGCGTGCCTGAAGCTCCCTTCTATATCAGTCAAATTGCCAGCTGGGTTGCGACGCAGCCCGCCGGCCACGGCGCAGTGCGAGAATGCTGTGATGCCATCCTGGCCTCCCAGGGTCGCCTTGCCGCCTTTATTACAGGTGGTCCCTTGAAGACCACAGGAGTCATCCAGTAATCATGCGTGACCGTCTACCCACCGTCATTTCACTGCTGTTGCTGACCATGCTGGTGCTGGCAACGCTGTGGGCGGTCGATTACACCCAGAGCTCGGTTGCCATTGATCCCCCGCGCCGTGTTACCCACGAGCCCGACTCATGGGCGCGCGACTTCACCATGATCAGCTCTGACCAAACCGGAATGGCCATCAGCCGCCTGGATGGCAAGATTGCCTACCACTACCCGGATGACGACTCGCACGACATCACCTCCCCGCGCGCGGTCAGCAACCGGGCGGACTCGCCCTTGACGATTGCCACCTCCGATACCGCGCATATGAATGCAGGCGGGGACATGATCACCATGACAGGCAACGCCCATATTCACCGCCAGGCCACCCCCGAGGATGAAGCCATGGATGTGCGCAGCGAAGTGCTGATCATCCTGCCCGAAGAGGACGTGGTGTACACCAACGAACCGGCATTGGTCGTCAATGGCCAGTCCACCATGCGCGGTACCGGGATGCGTTACGATAATCGCGTTCGCCAATTGAACGTCATGTCGGAATCCGACGTTAAAATCTCGGGCCAACAAACACAAAAAGCGCGTTCTTCCAATAGTTCTAAGGATTCCCCTCCATGACCACGCCTGACAGCGCCCGCCTGGGCCACAAGCCCATGCTCTCATTTAGCCTTTTGCGTGGTGCCCTGGCCCTGTGCCTGAGCACTGCAACCCTGGCTTTGCTGCCTACGGCCCCGGCTCTGGCCCAAGCGGCTGCCTCTGCTGCCGCCGAACCGGACACCTCCGTGCTGTCCGACACCCTGACTTACGACGATATTGCCAAGCAGACGATCTACAAGGGCAACATCATCCTGACTCGTGGCGCCATGACCTTGATGGCAGACCAGTTGGCGATCGAGCAAGATGCGGAAGGTTTCCAGCACGGCACGGCCACGGTCAGCGAGCGCGCCCGCGTGACGATTCGCCAGGAAGATCCGGCCAAATTTGAACTGATGGTCGCTGAAGGTGTCCGAGCTATCTACAACGGTAAAACCGAAGAGGTCGAACTGATTGGCAAGGCTGTCGTCAATCGTTATGTTTGCGGCAAGCTGCAGGACTCAGTCCAGGGCCAGCGCATTATCTATCGCCAAAAAGATGGCACGTACCAAGCCTTTGGCGGCTCGGACTCCGCCACACGTGATGGCCGGGTCCGTTCTGTGGCCCGCCCACGCGCCAATGCCGATGCTGCTCTGGCCGAATGCCAACGCAAGTCCTCCCCACGCAAATAGCCCGGACCCCTTTGAATCATGGTTGCTCCTAACAACCCGTCTACCCCTACCCGCGCCAGCCACTCGACCAAAGGCAGCCTGATTGCGCAAGGACTGCGCAAGACCTACGGCAAACGTACCGTCGTGCAGGATGTTTCCCTGACTGTGGAAAGCGGCGAAGTGGTGGGCCTGCTAGGCCCGAACGGGGCTGGCAAAACCACCAGCTTCTATATGATTGTGGGCATTGTGGCCGCCGATGCAGGCCGTATTGAAATTGATGGCACGCCCATTACTGCCATGCCCATGCACAAGCGGGCGCGCCTGGGCCTGTCCTATCTGCCTCAGGATGCCTCCGTCTTTCGCCGCCTGACGGTCGAAGAAAACATCCGCGCCGTGCTGGAGCTGCAACTGGACGATAACGGTCGCAGCATCAGCAAGAACGATATCAACGAGCGCCTGGAAACCCTGATTAGCGAACTGCAAATTGCACACATCCGACAAAATACCGCCCTATCCCTGTCTGGTGGCGAGCGCCGCCGCGTAGAAATTGCCCGCGCGCTCGCCAGCAACCCCCGTTTTATTTTGCTGGACGAACCCTTTGCCGGGGTGGACCCGATCGCCGTGATTGAAATTCAGCGCATCGTACAGTTTCTGAAAGGCCGCAATATTGGTGTGCTGATTACCGACCACAACGTGCGCGAAACGCTGGGCATCTGTGACCGCGCCTACATCATCAGCGAAGGCACAGTACTGACAAGCGGGCACCCATCCGAGATCATCGACAACGAAGCCGTGCGCAAGGTTTATCTGGGATCGAACTTCCGAATGTAAGCCGATTTTTGGCCCTGTAACGGGGCCAATCAAAACAAGGGTTATCCAGCACATCACAGATTGATTCAGGTCATGTTATCTGACCCACATATAGGTATACTGGAATATCCAGGATCAGTAGTAAGGAGGCTAAAGACGATCAACCTTCCCCTTCTTGAACACGTTGTTTGACTACTACGGAGAGCCTATATGAGCCTTAATATCACTGGCCGTAATCTTGACATAACTCCTGCCATTCGCGACTACGTCAAAAGCAAAATTGGTCGAATTGAAAAACATTTCGATAACGTAGTTGACTCGCAGGTTATGCTTTCCATTGAACGTCTGAAGCACAATGCCGAAGTAACCGTCCGCGTTCCCGGCAAAGATATACACTGCGCCTCTTCAGACGAAAACTTGTATGCTGCTATCGATCTGCTGGCCGATAAAATCGACCGCCAGATTCTGAAATACAAGGAAAAGGCAAACAGCCATGCGCATGAGCCCGCCAAGCGGCTCGAAGTTCCGGCAGCCTGATCACGCCGAACTGTTACAGCGGGCATAGCCTGCCGACAAACCCCGTTCTTTCAGAAGTTCGGGGTTTTGTGTTTCTTGGCACAGTGTCCGCCTGTTGTTAGCCATCCAAAAAATGTTTAGCTAAAAAACATTCCCCCCTATAATGGCCGTCATGAATCTCTTGTCGCGTATTTTGCCTTTGTCCAACGTGGTTCTGGATCTTGCTGTTACCAGCAAGAAGCGCGCTTTTGAACAAGCCGGTCTGATTTTCGAGAACCATCACGGCATTGCCCGGACAGCCGTTTTCCATAGCCTGATCGCTCGCGAGCGTCTGGGCTCCACCGCCCTTGGGCACGACGTTGCCGTCCCGCATGGCCGCATCAAGGACTTGAAAGAGCCTTGTGCCGTTTTCATGCGTCTGGCCGAGCCGGTGCGTTTTGATGCCAGCGACGGTCGCACTGCCAGCCTGCTGTTCTTTTTGCTGGTTCCCGAAACGGCTACTCAAATCCACTTGGACCTGCTGGCCGAAATCGCCCGTTTGATGGCCGATCAGGACATTCGCCAGGCACTGGCCCAGGAAACGGACCCTGTTCAAATCCACCAGATCCTGACCCAGACCCCTGATCTCAACGCGGACGACCCCGATGCTGACAGTTCAAGAACTGGTCAATGATAATAGTGACAAGCTCGAGGTAAGCTGGGCGGCCGGTAAACACGCTGCTCAACGTCCCATCCCCGATCTTGGCGCCTCTGCCGCGGATCTGGTCGGCCACCTGAACCTGATCCACCCTGGCCGCATCCAGGTTTTCGGTCCTGAAGAACTCTCTTTCTACAACCGCTTTGACGTCAAACGTCGCCTGCATCATCTGGATGATCTCAGGCAAGGCGGTGTTCCTGCCCTGTTCATCGCCAACGACGCTGTTGCGCCCGATGACCTGATCCAGTTTTGCGAAGAGCAAGGCGTACCACTGCTCTATACCCCTATCGATGCCGCCCAGCTGATTGACTTGCTGCGCATCTATCTGGGCAAGCGTCTGGCCCCGAAAACCACCATGCATGGCGTCTTCATGGACGTATTGGGCCTGGGGGTACTGATTACCGGCGAATCCGGTCTGGGCAAAAGCGAACTGGCGCTGGAACTGATCTCCCGTGGACACGGACTGGTCGCGGACGACGCGGTGGAACTGTCCCGCACGGCGCCCAATATGATTGATGGCCAATGCCCACCCTTGCTGCAAAACCTGCTGGAGGTACGCGGGCTGGGCTTGCTGGACATCCGCACCATTTTCGGTGAAACCTCGGTTCGCCGTAGAATGAAGCTTAAATTAATTGTGCACCTGGTTCGCTCCAACCCCGACAGCTTCGAGCGTCTGCCTACCCAGGACCAGACCCAGGAAGTGCTGGGGGTCGACATCAAACGCGTCATGCTCCAAGTGGCCGCAGGCCGAAACCTGGCCGTGCTGGTAGAGGCCGCCGTGCGCAACACTATTCTCGCCTTCCGCGGCATTGATACCATGGGCGACTTCATCGAACGCCAGGCATTGGCTATCATGAATAGTCGCGAAGACTAGGCACCTAAGGGTCTGTTAGCATTAAACGGCCCTGACGGCTTTGTCCTGTTTCACCTAACCGCTGCCCAACGGGCAGTGACTCGGAGCCCTTTGCCACGATGCTGAAAGTTGTATTGATTACCGGCATATCCGGTTCGGGAAAATCAGTTGCCTTGCGCTTGCTGGAAGATACCGGCTATCTGTGCATCGACAACTTGCCACCCCGATTTCTGGCCGAATTTGTCGAACGCTCTGCCGAACAAGGGCTGGAGCGGCTTGCCGTTGCGATTGATGTGCGCGGCGCCGGTGATCTGGACATTCTTCCCGGCGTCATCAGCAAACTGAATGAAGAAGGCTACGCCCTGCGCGTCCTGTTTTTGAACGCCAGCGATCACACCCTGATGCAGCGTTACTCGGAATCGCGCCGCCGACATCCGCTGACAGACCGTTTGCGTCAGGATGGCCGCTCGCCTTCCTTGCAGGAATGTATTGAGGTCGAACGTGAAATGACGGCCCCCTTGCGCGAGCTGGGCCACATTATCGACACCACCGACCTTACCCCCGGCCAGCTACGTGCCTGGATTCGCGATCTGGTACAGGCCGATCGCGCCAGCGTGGTACTGACCTTCGAGTCCTTTGCCTACAAGCGTGGCGTACCGGGCGATGCGGACCTGGTTTTTGACGTGCGCTGCCTGCCCAACCCCCATTACGACCCGGAGCTGCGCCCCATGACGGGTCGCGACGAGCCGGTTGCCAAATGGCTGGCCCAGTTCGGTTCTGTAGAAACCATGGTGGATGATATTGCAGGCTTTGTACGCCGCTGGCTACCTTTATATATGCAGGACACTCGCAATTACCTGACGGTCGCCATTGGCTGCACAGGCGGACAACACCGTTCCGTGTACGTTACCGAACAACTGGCGCTGCGCTTTGCTGATTACGCCCCCTTGCTGGTGCGCCATCGCAATCAACCGCCCATCAATCCCGTCCCATGAGCCATCCGACTTTACTCAAACTGGGCGCCGCCTTGAGCATTCTGGCCATATTGGCCGGATGCGCATCCAGCCCAAAGCGCGCCAAATCCAAAGCCAAACCAGGGGCTACCGTTTCGGCACCACGCGGAGGAGGTTATTACAAAGATGATGGCCCCGACGACCGAATACCCGTCAATCTTCACGCCACCCCCGACGCAGTTCCCCGAATAGAACCCATCGCCCGCAGCAATACCCGCCCCTATACCGTGCTCGGCAAAAGCTTTGTTCCACACACCTCGCACAAAGCCTTTACCCAGACCGGCACCGCATCCTGGTATGGACGCAAGTTTCACGGCAAGAAAACCGCCAATGGCGAGACCTACGATATGTACGCTATGACAGCGGCACATCCCACCTTGCCCATTCCCAGCTACGCCCGCGTCACCCGGCCCAAAACCGGCAAATCTGTGATTGTGCGCATTAATGATCGCGGGCCGTTCCACAGCTCCCGCATCATCGACCTGTCCTATGTCGCGGCAGCCAAGCTGGATTTGATTGCGCCTGGCAGCGGTACAGTGGTGGTTGAAACGATCACTCAGGAAGAAATTCGTAGCGGCAGCTTTAGTCGTGAAGAGGTCAATGTGGTTGAAGCGCCCGCCGCCCGCACGGCACCGGCCCCTGCAGCACCCAAATCCAGTCTGACCATCACGGAAAAACTGGAGCCTACCCCTGACGCCCTGGCCGCTCTGCCTCCCGAAGAACTGACGGTTGAGCTGGACGATACGCCCAGCTGGAGCAGCGATGCCAACGATCAGCAGCTGATCGTACAGTCTTCGTCCACGGCAAGCAGCAAACCCCAGGCCCCATCAGGCCAGAATCGGGTCTACCTGCAATTTGGTGCTTTCTCCGCACGCGAAAATGCCGCCGCACTGGCTCAGCAGTTGAACCGTCAGATTTCACAAGTGGAATACCGGGATGCCCAGGTTCAGATGCACAAGGATTTGTACCGTGTGCAAATTGGCCCTTATCAGAACCGGACCGAAGCAATCAATGCGGCTTACCGCATCCAGCAGAAAACCGGCTTGAGCCCCTCGGTTGCCGTACGCTAAGTCACACCCGGCCCACCAAACAAAACAGCCCCTTCACGGGGCTGTTTGTATTCTACGCTCCGGCCTGCGACACCGTGCCTGAAACCCGGACATCCTAGTCCTTGGGCGAATTTGCCAAACCCCAGGCATACAGAACATCACGAGGAATCCCGGTCGCCTGACTGGCGATCCGGGCGGCATCACGCAGCGAGACCTGTTCCAGCAAGACTTTCATCCAACGCTCTGTTGTGGCATCCAACGCAGGCGCATCCTCGTCCACTTCGCGAAGAGCGTCATGCAGAATCAGGACAAACTCACCCTGCTCCCGATGGCTGTCCTCGTCCAGCCAAGCCAGCGCCTGCCCCAAAGGCACGGTATGAATCTGCTCGAAACGCTTGCTTAGTTCACGCGCAAAAGTCAGTTCACGCTCCGGCCCACACACCTCTTCCATATCACGCAAGGCGGCTCGCAAACGGTGAGGGGACTCGAACATCAATACCGGCATCCCCAGGCTGGACCAGTGCTGTAGCCACTTGCGGCGTGCCACGGTTTTGGGCGGCATGAAACCGGCAAAGGCAAAAGCGGGGTTCTCGTCACTGGTTGCGCCACTGCCCATCAAAGCCGTAATAACAGCCGATGCTCCGGGCAGAGGGACGACCTGAAAACCTGCTTCCCGCACCGAGCGCACTACACGAGCACCAGGATCGCTGACAGCGGGCGCGCCTGCATCCGACACCAAAGCCACTCGTTGCCCTTGCTCCAGCCGTTCGATAATGGCTTGAGCCGCTTGCGCCTCGTTATGCCGATGGGCAGCCATCAAGGGCGTTTGTATGCCCCAGGCCTGCAGAAAAGGACGCGTAGCCCGCGTATCCTCTGCCGCAATAATGTCGCACAGTTCCAGCGCCTGCCAGCCGCGCAGGCTAAGGTCTCCCATATTGCCAATGGGCGTGGCCACTACATACAGGCAAGACTGCGGCCAGACTTGGCCTTGCACCTTGTCCATCATGCTTTGCCAGACGCCGGCATTCCCTGTTCGGTTTTCGGTATCGCTCATGCTCGATCCTGCTTGTTCATCTTCATGCATTCCTATGAATCCCTTTGAATACGCTCGCCAGGCTCAAAACCGGCAATTGCGGCGCAGGCGGCGTAGTCGTCCTGCCGCCAGAAAGGAAAAACCCCTGCGTTCGCCCAGCCAGGAAAGCGGCGATCAAGCCGAACAACGGGCCTGCGATCATGTCACCGCTCACGGCGCCCGCGTTCTGGCGCGTCAACTGGGTACTCGCTTTGGGGAAATTGACCTGGTTCTATGGCACCAGGAACATCTTGTCTTTCTGGAAGTGCGCCAGCGCAATCACAAGGGCTACGGCGGAGCGCTTGCCAGTGTAAACCGGGATAAGCAACGGCGCTTGATCCTGACCGCACAACAATGGCTGCCCACGCTATGCCAGCGCTATTTCCAGGGCAAGCTGCCCGCCTGCCGTTTTGACGTGATCGCCATTGAAGGCGAGACTCTGCGCTGGATCCAGAACGCCTTCGAGCAGCGTTGAACAATAAGCAGTAGCAAAGCCACCCTGGGAATTTTCAGACAAAAGCGCTGTCTTATACAAAAATCCCCGCCGCCACCCCGTATTTCGGCCCTGTTACAGCATCTCGTTTCAATACCGTGGCGTTTTTTTCAACATGACACGATCTGCCTGCCCCACGGGGAAATTCTCCGTGCGATAATGCGCGCTATGGACCTTATCGCCTTAATGACTTCGCATTTCGACGATTCCGTCGATACTCTCAAAGCCAGCACACGCGAACTGGCCGAACCTTTGGCCGCCGCTGTCGAGCTGTTGTTTGCCACCTTGGCCAACGACGGCAAGATTCTGGCCTGCGGAAACGGCGGATCAGCAGCCGACGCCCAGCACTTTATTGCTGAGCTGGTGGGCCGCTTTGAGCGCGACCGTTTGCCCCTGGCTGGCATTGCCTTGAATACCGACACCTCCATCATGACGGCGGTGGGGAATGACTATGGCTTTGACAGCATCTTTGAACGCCAGGTCAGCGCCTTGGGCCAGACTGGCGATATTCTGGTGGCCATCTCCACCAGCGGCAATTCGCCAAACGTGATTCGCGCCATTGAAGCGGCTCGCGAGCGCGATATGGTCATCATTGCCCTGACCGGCAAAGGCGGCGGGCAAATCGCCGACCTGCTCTCGGATACCGACATCCATCTGTGCGTACCGCACGATCGAACCATGCGTATTCAGGAAGTACACATTGTTCTGTTGCATGCCATGTGCGATGGCATTGATGCGCTGCTGCTCGGAGATCCACTATGAAACACCGTTTGATTCTGGCCGCCCTGCTGGCCAGCACTACTCTGACCGGTTGCGGTCTGCTGGTAGTTGGCGGCGCTGCTGCCACGACTGCCGTTGTCGCTACCGACCGCCGTACCACAGGCGAACAGGTCGAGGACAAAACCATTGTCATGAAAGCCGGCGCGGAAACACGCCGCCTGCTGGAAAACAAGGAAGGCCGCATCAACACCACGTCTTACGCCGGGGTTGCCCTGCTGACGGGCGATGTGCCTACCCAGGCCGACAAGGAAGAAGCCGCGCGCCTGGTTTCCAAGGTTGATAAGGTAACCCGCGTGGTTAACGAATTGCGTGTGGGCGAACCGACCCCCTTGAGCGTACGCTCGAACGATTCCTGGATCACCACCCGCGTCAGCACCGCCTTGCTGAACGCCAAGGACGTTCCCAGCCGCACGATCTCCACCACCACCGAGCGTGGCGTAGTCTACCTGCTGGGCCGCGTCACCCACGAAGAAGGTGAACGCGCTGCGATTGCTGCCTCCAGCGTCCCTGGCGTAAACAAGGTGGCCAAACTCTTTGAGTACGTCAGTGCCGAAAGCCTGGCACAGCCTTTGAGCACCAATAACCAGCCAAGCAATACCTCTGGCACAGCGGCCCCTGCAGCTGAGCCTGCGCCCGCCTCCTCTGTAGAAGTTATGCCCGTCCAATGAAAAAAGTAGTCATCATTGCCTTTGTTGTTGCCATCGCCGTCGGTCTGGGCGTCTGGACCATGTCCGGTGGCAGCTCCAAGGCCAGCGCTCCCGATGTCGCCTTTACCGATCTGAATGGCAAGCACTTTGAAACCAAAGACTTGCAGGGCAAGGTCGTCCTGGTGAAGTTCTGGGCTACGGACTGCACCACCTGCGTGGCGCAAATGCCCGACAACATCGAGAACTTCAATGCCTTGTCCGGAAAAGGCTTTGATATCGTGGCCGTGGCCATGAAGCACGACCCCATCAATTACGTGCGCAACTTCACCCAATCCCGCCAACTGCCGTTCACGGTTGTCCATGACGACAAGGGCGAAATCGCGAAGGCTTTTGGGGACGTCCGTTTGACGCCCACAGCCTTTTTACTCGACAAACAGGGCCACATCATCAAGCGCTACCTGGGTAACTACGACAAGCAGGAATTCATTGCCACTGTCGAAAAAGCCCTGGCCAGCAGCTAAAAGCCTGTTTCTGCCCCCAGCCACATAACCCCGGGTACCAGCAGTGGACCCGGGTTTTCTTCAAGTGAGCGCATCAATGAGCACCACAGATTCGCAGAATTACTCCTCGACCGTCAAAGCAGACGTTTTGTCCGAGGCCCTGCCTTATATTCGTCGTTTCCACGGCAAGACCGTTGTCATCAAGTACGGTGGCAACGCCATGACCGAAGAAGCCTTGCAGCGCAGCTTTGCCCATGATGTCGTCTTGCTCAAGCTGGTTGGCCTGAACCCCGTTGTGGTGCACGGTGGTGGTCCCCAGATCAATGACGCTCTCAAACGGGTAGGCAAAGAAGGCACCTTCATTCAGGGCATGCGCGTCACCGATGCAGAAACCATGGAAGTGGTGGAGTGGGTGCTGGGCGGGCAGGTGCAGCAAGACATCGTGATGATGATTAATGAAGCCGGCGGCAAGGCGGTGGGTCTGACCGGAAAAGATGGCGGCATGATTCGCGTCACCAAGAAAATGCTGCCCGATGCCGAACACCCTGGCGAGCTGCTGGATATTGGCTTTGTGGGTGATATTGAAAGCATCCAGCCTGAAGTGGTCAAAGCCCTGCAGGACGATCAGTTCATCCCCGTGATCTCTTCAATCGGTTACGGCGAGGACGGTCAGGCCTACAACATCAATGCCGACGTGGTTGCCGGCAAGATGGCCGAAGTGCTTAGCGCTGAAAAACTGGTCATGCTGACCAACACCCCCGGTGTGCTGGACAAGGCAGGCCAGTTGTTGCGCCGTCTGTCGGCCCAGACTATTGATGAGCTGTTTGCCGATGGCACGATCTCCGGCGGCATGCTGCCCAAGATCTCTTCGGCCCTGGATGCAGCACGCAATGGCGTCAACTCCGTACATGTCATTGACGGCCGTGTCCCCCACTGCCTGTTGCTGGAAATCCTGACTGACCGTGGTGTTGGCACCATGATCAGCTCGCATTAATCCGTGCGCGCTCCTATCCGTGCCCATGCCTGGGCACGGCCTTTGTCAGCCTGTCAGACAGATGAAACCATCTGGCTGTTTGATCTGGATAACACCCTGCACAATGCCTCCAAAGGCATTTTCCAGGCGATTGACGGGCGCATGCGCATCGGTGTGGCGCAAACGCTGGGGGTGGATATGGACGAGGCCGACCGGCTGCGTCTGGAATACTGGAAGCGTTACGGCGCCACCATGATCGGCCTGCAACGCCACCACGGAGCAGATCCGGCCACCTTCCTGAAGCACGCTCACGACTTTGACGTGCCCTCCCTGATCAGCGCCGAGCCAGGTCTGGCCTACCAGTTACGCCGTCTGCCCGGCTACAAACTGCTGCTGACCAATGCGCCGCTGGAGTATGCACAGCGTGTCCTGAAAGCCTTGAATCTACTGCCTGTTTTTGACGGGCTCTGGGCCATCGAGCACATGCAGCTGCAAGGCCGTTATCGCCCCAAGCCCTCTCAGGCATTGATGAAGCAGGCTCTGGCCGTGTTGAAGTCTCAGGCCCGCGACATTGTGCTGGTCGAAGATACCCTGCGCAATCTGAAAAGTGCCCGCCAGCTAGGGATGCAGACCATCCACATCTATAACGCAGGCACTCCGTTCAGCGCTCTATATCATGGACGCAGCCCGTATGTTGACCATCGCATCAACCGCATCGCGCAACTGGTCAAAAACTGGCCACGCCCCTAAGCCTGCTTAGAACGCCAGCTGGCGCTCCCCTTGCTGGATGGTGACCCACTTCAATTCGGTCATGTCCGCAATCGAATAGCGGCCATTTTCCTTGCCGTAGCCACTGTCCTTGAAACCACCGAAAGGCGCGTTCGGATCATCATCAAACGAGTTGTCGTTGATGTGAACCGAACCTGCCTCAATGCGCTCGGCAAAATCCATGGCCTTTTGCAGATCATTGGTCAGGATGGCAGAGGACAAGCCGTAAGAGGTGTCATTGGCCATTTCCAGGGCGTGCTCGTAATCGCGTGCCTTGTAGATGGCTGCCACAGGGCCAAAGGTTTCTTCGTGGTACAGGTGCATGTCCGGGGTCACATCGCACAAGGCGGTCGGCTGAATCACATTGCCCTCACGGCCACCACCTGCCAGCAAGGTTGCCCCCTTGGAGACGGCATCCTGAATATGGGCCTGCACAAAATCAGCCTGTTCGGAGCTGATCAAGGGGCCCACGGCCGTTTGCGGCAAAGCGGGATCACCAATAGGAATGCGGGCAACCTGCTTGGCAAAGGCTTCGCAGAACGCATCGTAAATACCCTGCTCCACGATGATGCGCGAATTGGCCATGCACACCTGGCCCTGATTGAAATAGATGCCGAAAGCAGCAGAGCGCACGGCGTAATCCAGCGTGGCATCATCCAGCACCACCACCGGGCTTTTACCGCCCAGCTCCAACACAATGCGCTTTTGATGACGACCCGCCAGATCGGCCAGGATACGGCCCACTCGAGCCGAACCCGTGAAGGTCACCAGCTTGACGCGCGGATCGGAGAACAAGGTATCGCCCAGGGCTTCGTCCGTCGTCAGCAGCACCGTCAACACACCGGGGGGCAGGCCCGCTTCTTCCAGAATCTCTGCAAACATCAGCGCGGCCATAGGCGTGTGCGGCGAAGGCTTCAGGATGAAGCTGTTACCCGCAGCCAGCGCAGGCGCCAGTTTCTTGCCATTGAGCAACAGGGGCGCATTGAAAGGACCAATCCCGGCTACCACCCCCAAGGGGCGACGAATGCTCATGGAAATACGGCCAGGCAGATCCGAAGGCATGGTTTCACCCCGAATATCGCGGGTCTGACCGGCAGCAATACGGAAGGTGCTGACGATGTAATCGCACTCGAACATGGCCTTGCCAAAGACATTACCGCCCTCTTCAACCAGCACACGCACGATGTCGTCGCGGCGGCGTTCCACAATGTCGGCCGCACGGCACAAGATGGCTTCACGTTCACGGGCCAGCATCTTGCCCCAGGCACGCTGTGCACGTTCTGCACTGGCCAGCGCTTCTTCAATGTCCTGCTTGGTCGCAAGGAAAACACGTGCCAGCGCTTTGCCCGTGTAAGGATTGACCAGATCCTTATGCGATTGGCCTTCCGACTTCCAGGCCTGTCCGTTGATGTAGGGGTAGATCTGCTTTAGCTGCTCTGTCATGACTGCTCCTTTCCTGTATTGTCTCCAGGTGCGCTTTGGGCACCCTTCATGGTTAAACCCGATAGCCACCGAGGTGCGCCATAGCTCACCATGCAGTACTGTCTTAGATACTATTCTTGAGCCGATTGCCTCTCTGTGTCGTGGACTGGGGCGCAGCCCAATCTGGACAATGACGCAGAAGACGGAAAAAACCGCATGAGCACGAACTATCACTGGGACACGCAGGCTTTGCCGCCCGGACAAGGCACCAAGCTCTGGACCCAAGCCATTTCACAGTCCTTTCAACACGTGCAAACGCAGTGCTACGGACAAAACTTCCATGGCACCTTGCGCTCGCAACGCCTGGGGGAAGTGGCGATCAACCGGCTGACCGCGCAGCCCTATCGGGTCAGCACAAGCAGGCCGCAAACGGACCAGCCCTGGTTGTTCTTGAATGTGCATCAGCAAGGCCACTGCCGCCTGATTCAGAACGGACGTGAACAGTGGTTGCCGGCTGGCAGCCTGAGCCTGAACGTGGGCACCAGCCCCTTCACGCTGGATTTTGTGGACGAGGTCACCATGACCACGCTGCGCTTGCCTCTGGATGGGCTGCTGCCCTATACCGGCCCGTTAAATGATGTGGTCGCGCAGCCCTTGTCCCCAGGCGCCAGCCTGCATTTGCTGGAGCACTATCTGCAAGGCTTGCTGCTATCGGCCGATGGCTTGCGGGCGGATCAGCACGATCAGGCCTGGCGTTGCCTGCGCGACTTGCTGGCCATGAGCATTAACGAGCGGCGCTCTGCCCCGCTGGCACCAAGCACCGCACGCTACGAGGACGCTCTGGGCTATCTGTCTGATCGACTGGGCGATCCTGCCTTGACTATTGCAACCCTGTCCGAGCATCTGGGCATGGCACCGCGCACCGTTCAGGAACTGTTCAAAACGCAGGGAACCACCTTCACTGCTCAGTTGATGCAGCTACGGCTGGACGCGGCCGCACAGCTACTACGCCAGACACCGTCCAACACGGTGGCGCAAGTCGCGTATTCAGTGGGGTTTTCGGATCTGTCCTACTTTCACCGCCAGTTTCGACGGCGCTTTGGCATCACACCAGGCCATTTTTATGGGCATGGCCTGGAGTCATGAAGCCGCAATCAAGAACAGATCAAGTGTGATCGGCGTGTTCAGCCGCTGCTGAACTGCATACCGGGCAAGCCGGGTCTTTGCGAAAACGCACGGTATGCCAATTCATGTTGAAAGCATCCACGCTTAGCAAACGGCCCACCAAGGGCTCTCCGAAGCCGCCTAACAGCTTCAAGGCCTCAACCGCCTGTGCGCTTCCCACCATACCCAATAAAGGCGACAGAACGCCTGTAGTGGCGCAGCGCAGTTCCTCAACATCATCCGCTTCAGGGAACAGGCAGTGATAGCAAGGGGCCTCGGGCTGACGCAAGTCATAGGTACTGACCTGGCCCGAAAAACGAATCGCCGCACCAGACACCAAAGGTTTGCGCAATGCCACGCAGGCACGGTTGATGGCATGGCGAGTGGCGAAGTTGTCGCAGCAATCCAGCACCAGATCCACTTGCTGAACCCAATGCATCAAGCCCGCCTCGTCCAGACGTTGAACGACAGGCGTGACCTTCACTTCCGGATTGAGCTGCTCGATATGCAGCTTGGCAGATTCAACCTTGTCCCAGCCCAGGCGATCTGTGGTGTGAGCAATCTGACGCTGCAGATTGCTCAGTTCCACCTGGTCATCATCCACCAGGATGATGGAGCCCACACCCGAGGCAGCCAGATAAGCCACCACGGGGGAGCCCAGGCCTCCGGCTCCAACAACCAGAATGCGGGAAGCCAGAATCCGCTCCTGCGCTTCTACCCCGAATTCATCGAGCAGAATATGCCGCGCATAGCGCAGTAATTGCTGATCTTCCACGTCAAGAACCTGTGTTTACGGGTTTACCGGTTCGAGCCCCTTGGGGGTGATTCGGAACCGCTCAACGCTGGGTTGCTGATTCAGGGGACTTTTTTTTTCTGGCGACTCGGACTCTACTTCCTTTTCGCGCTTGGCAGCCGCTTCCTTGGCGGCCGCCACTTTGGCTGGATCATTCTTGATCACAGGACGGCCAGCCAAATGATTCAGCGCTTGCTGCAACTGGAAGTCGTCGTCACCACCGAATTCAAACATCTTGAATTCCGGGCTCATGCCCAGATCAGGCTGTTCTTCTTCGGTAGTTTCGTCCACTTTGCTGTTGACCAGGTGACGCTTCAAGTCCACTTCGCGCGGCAGGCGGAACAGATTGCCCTGGGCGGTGTCATCCACCACCACGTCCGGCTGTACGCCCGTTACCTGAATGGAAGTACCGTTCGGTGTGTAATACAAGGCGGTCGTCAGTTTCAGGCCCGATTCCTCGGACAGAGGGACCACGCTTTGCACCGAGCCCTTGCCGAAGGTGCGGTTACCGATAATGGTGGCGCGTTTGTGGTCTTGCAAAGCACCGGCGACAATTTCCGACGCCGAGGCCGAACCCACGTTCACCAGCACCACGATAGGCACGTTCTTGAGCCAATCCAGTTTCTTCAGAACATCCGCATCCGTATCCAGCTCGCCCAGTACGGACTGCATGGATTTGACGTAGTACTCGCGGTTGGAGGAAGGAATGCGGCCCTTGGTGGAAACCACCAGCGAACCCGAATCCAGGAAGGCCGAAGACACGCCAATGGCGCTTTCCAGCAAGCCACCGGGGTCATTGCGCAGGTCAATTACCAAGCCTTTCGGGGCGCCTGGGCCTTTATGAACTTCGGACAATTGCTTGACCAGATCAGCGGCCGTGCGTTCCTGGAACTGGGCAATGCGTACGTAGGCCACGTCGTCAGCCAGCATCTTGGAGCGCACGCTGCGCACCTTGATGACATCGCGTACCAAGTTGAATTCCAGTGGCTTGTCGCGGCCAGCACGACGTATAGTCAGCTTGATGGAGGTTTTAGGCTCGCCACGCATTTGCTTGACGGCATCGTTCAGGCTCAAATCCTTGGTGGGTTTGCCATTGATGTGCGTAATGATGTCGCCCGCCAGAATACCGGCGCGCGCAGCAGGCGTATCTTCAATGGGCGAGATGACTTTGGGCATCCCGTCCTCGCTGCCGATCTCTATGCCCAGGCCGCCAAAGCCGCCTTGAGTCATGGCTTCCATTTCCTTGAAAGCGTCGGCATCCAGATAGGCCGAGTGCGGATCCAGATCGGTAAACAACCCCTTGATCGCATTATTGACCAGGGCCTGATCCGTCAGGGGCTCCACATACGTGTTCTTGATGGCAGCGAACACATTGGCGAACTGCTGCAGTTCGCGCAAAGGCAATGGCTCGCCGCGTTGAGCGACCGCAGTAATGCCCAGGCTGATCAAAATACCGCCTACAGCACCTGCTGCCACTAGACCAATGCTGCCAATCCTTCGAGTGCTCATGCACATTCCCATTATTTTCAGATTCAAGACGGGGCCACCTCCCGGAGCTGACCCGACCATGCATTATAAGAGTAGCGTAAAGCGTCGACCAGCGTGAACTGGGCTGGAGTCGCTACCCGGCGCAACAAATGCGAGCAAAAGTAAACGCCAGGGGCAAAAGCGGCTCAGGAACCCAGCCAAACCTGCGGATTAATGGGCTTGCCTTGATGGCGCAGCTCAAAGTACAGGCCGGGTTCAACCTGCCCGCCGGTGGCCCCCACCCGCGCAACCGCATCTCCACGTCCCACAATATCGCCTACTTGCTTAAGCGTGCTCTGGTTATAGGCATAGACACTCAAGTAGTCGCGACCATGATCAATAATCAGCAAATTGCCAAAGCCGGTCATCCAGCTGGCGAAAACCACTCGGCCCGGGGCCACCGCACGAACCGTGGTGCCTGCCTGAGCGCGCAACACGATACCGCGCCAAATACCGCCATCCGGACGCTCCGCCCCGAACTTGCCCTGCATTTCGCCGCGTACCGGATAAGGCAAGCCACGTTTCAGACCCGGGAACCCCCCTTCTGGTTCCAAAGCAGGAGCAGATGCCTGCTCCACAGGCTCCTCAACAACCTGCACCTCGCGCACTTTGGGAGCGGCTGGTTTGCTGATCGGTTCGCTGGGCTCCGACGAAGCCTCCAAGCTATCGGACAATAAGCGCTCGTTCGCCGTCGGCGGCGTGTAGGTCAGCGGAGGCCGCGGAATCATGGGCTCTGGCTGTTGTGGCTCGGCAGGCTCCGGTTTGCTGCGTGGCAAGGCTGGAGGCAGCGGTGGTTGCGTAGCACGAGCCCGCTCCAGTAACTCCCGCTCACGTTCAAGACGCGCCTGCTCACGAGCAGCCTGTTCCTGCTTGGCTTTGCGTTGCAATTCTTGCTGACGAGCCAGCTCAGCCTTGCGTGCTTCTTCAGCACGGCGCGCGGCCTCACGTCGGCGTTGTTCTTCGGCGCGACGGGCCAGCTCGGCCTGTCGGGCAATTTCGGTTTCCAGGCCGGAGATCAAATCCCCCAATCGCTTGTCATTACTTTGCAGGTTCGCAGCCTGTCCGCGCTGGCGCTCCAATTCGGCGCTGATGTCAGCCACTACCTTGGCTCGTTTTTCTTTTTGTTCTTCCAGAGCTTCTTTCTGGGCCGCAGCATCCTTGGCCAGTTGCTCCTGCTCTTTCTCACGCGCGGCAACCTGAGTCTGCAAACGGTCCAGTCGCTCTACGGTGCGACGCACCTTATGAACCTGCTCGGTCTGCTGACGCGAGACATAGCCCAGGTAATGCAATTCACGGTTAATGGCGTTGGGGTCATCACCCGACAAAAGGGCGGACCAGGGCGAGACGCCATTGGCGTATTGCGCGCGCAATTGCTCGGCCAGCTCCTGCTGACGTTGCTCTTTGATCACTTGCTGTTCGCTGATCTGTTTGCCCAGCGTACCGAGTTGCTGGTGCAGTTGTTCTTGCCGCTGCTCGATCTGAGCCAGCGTGCGATCGATATCGGAAATAGCCTGCTCGGATTCGCGCAAGGCATTGGCGGCATCACGACGCGAGCTTTCGCTGGTGTCGATGGTTTTGCGCAGCGATTCGATCTTCTGGCGCAGCTCTGCCTGCTGCTTTTGAGCCTGGGCCTGGCGTGCAGCCAAGTCCGGATCAGCAGCCAGGGCCGGTAAGGTCCAGGCTGCCAGCAACAGGCAAACGCTGTAGCGCCACATTATTTACTGCGCCTTGCCCTGATTGGCCACGGCTTGCATCTGAGCCGCAATTGCTTCCTGGTCGCCCAGGTAGTAATGACGGATAGGACGCAGGTTTTCGTCCAGCTCGTACACCAGAGGCTGGCCGGTAGGAATGTTCAGGTGAACGATGTCCTCGTCGGAAATACCATCCAGGTGCTTGATCAACGCGCGCAGGCTGTTGCCGTGAGCGGTCACCAGCACGCGACGGCCGGAGCGGATGGCAGGGGCAATGGATTCGTCCCAGAAAGGAACCACGCGGGCCACGGTGTCTTGCAGACACTCGGTACGAGGCAGCTGATCGGCGGGCACACGGGCGTAGCGGGCATCAAAACGCGGGTTGCGTGGATCGTCTTCAGCGACAGGATCAGGAGCGATCGCGTAAGCACGACGCCAGACCAAGACTTGATCCTCACCGTACTTTTGTGCGGTTTCGGCTTTATTTAAGCCTTGTAAAGCACCATAATGGCGTTCGTTCAGGCGCCAGCTCAAACCGATGGGGGTGTGCATGGCGTCCATCGAATCCAGGGCGATCCACAGGGTACGGATAGCGCGCTTGAGGACCGAAGCGAAAGCCAGGTCGAACTCAAAACCGTTTTCTTTAAGCAGATCACCGGCCTGCTTTGCCTGTTGACGCCCGGTTTCGGTAAGATCGACATCGGTCCAGCCAGTAAACCGGTTCTCCAGGTTCCACTGGCTTTCGCCGTGCCGCATCAGTACAAGTTTATACATGGTAAAAACAGCCTCGAGGTTGAAAAATTGGCGCCACTCTATAATCGTGTGATCTTGCCCTTTTTTCTTGCTTTTCTTGGTAATCAACAGGATTTAACGTGGACTTCATCTTAAGTCAGAATAACCTTCTAATTTTAGCAATTGCGGTGCTTGCCGGCATTATGCTGTTAATACCCAGCTTTTTCAAAGGCCGTGCGGGACGCGCAGTTTCAAGCTCGGAAGCGGTACAGATGGTAAACCAGAAAGACGCCATTTTGATTGATCTGCGCAGCGCCGATCAGTTCAAGGCCGGGGCAATTGCACAATCTCGCAACATTCCTGCTGCCGACCTTGACGCCAAGGCCGGCACGCTGCCCAAAGACAAGCCCGTCATTCTGGTGTGCGATACCGGTCGCAGCGCCCCGCGCAGCGTCGCCGTCCTGCGCAAGCACGGCATCACCGAAGCCTACACACTGCAAGGCGGTATTCAGGGCTGGCTGCAATCGAGCCTGCCTGTCAAAAAATCGTAAGCTCCCCCTTCTACGAGGCTCTCATGGCAAAAGTCACGATGTACTCCACAATGGTGTGCCCTTATTGTGTGCGCGCTGAAATGCTGCTCAAGCAACGCGGCGTAACTGAAATCAATAAAATCATGATTGATCGCGAACCCGAACAGCGCGCTCTCATGATGGAGCGCACCGGTCGGCGTACCGTTCCCCAAATCTACATTGGCGACACCCATGTAGGTGGCTACGATGATCTGGCCGCTTTGGACCGCGAAGGTGGCCTGCTGCCTCTGCTGGCTGCCTGATTTTTTTTCTAACAATTTTTTTATCCCATAGGATCACCCATGGCCGACCAGAACACCCCAGCCGCTGAACAAGAAGCTCAACAACCCAGCTTCAGCCTGCAGCGCACCTACATCAAAGACCTGTCCATTGAAATGCCCAACGCTCCCCAGATCTTTCTGGAGCAAGAGGCCCCTTCTGTGGAAGTGTCCATCAATGTGGGCGGCCAACGCCTGGCTGACACGGTCTACGAAAGCACCGTCACCGCCACGGTAACCACGCGCATTGGCGACAAGGTCATGTACCTGGTGGAAGCCACTCAAGCCGGTATCTTCGAGGCTGCCAACATCCCTGAAGAACAGCTCGAGCCCCTGCTGGGCATCGTGTGCCCCACCATGCTGTACCCCTACTTGCGCGCTGCCGTGGCTGACGCCATCAACCGCACTTCCCTGCCTGCCCTGCACCTGACTGAAGTGAACTTCCAGTCCCTGTACGAGCAGCGCCTGGCTCAGCAACAAGGTGCCGACCAAGCTGACGGCCAGCCTTTGCAGGCCTGATGATGTCAAACGCGCACACTCCTGTTCGTGTCGCAGTCCTGGGCGCAGGCAGCTGGGGAACGGCGCTGGCCGCCCTGGCCAGCACCCAGGCTCCCACGATGGTGTGGGCGCGCAAGGCATCAACAGCACAGGCTATCGGGCAGGATCATCGCAACCCTGCCTACCTGCCCGATGTCGTGCTGCCCGACTCGCTACAAGCCAGCGACAGCCTGCAGCAAGTCATGGAATTTGCCCTGGCTGATGACACCGGCCCTGCCCTGCTGATTCTGGGCGTGCCTGTGCGTGGCCTGGCGCAAACTTGTGTGGATCTGGCGCAGTACCTGCCTGCCACACGCCGCCATCCCGTCCTGCTGGTCTGGACCTGTAAAGGCTTCCATCAGGAAAGCGGCTTGTTACCCCATCAGATTGTGCGTGAAAACCTGCCCGACCATCCCTGGTTAGGCCGTGCCGTGCTCTCTGGTCCCTCGTTCGCCCTGGAAGTCGCCAAAGGCCTGCCCGTTGCGCTGACACTGGCTTGCGAACCTGCTGATATGGCCGGCATTGCCCTTGAGGCCTTGCATGGCAAACAAGCGCGCCTTTACACCAG
Source organism: Alcaligenes sp. AB3 (assembly GCF_031844565.1). NCBI lineage: Bacteria > Pseudomonadati > Pseudomonadota > Betaproteobacteria > Burkholderiales > Alcaligenaceae > Alcaligenes > Alcaligenes sp. AB3. Next base: position 378,888 of record NZ_JAUZVM010000004.1, on the reverse strand, counting down.
CACCGACATGATCGGCGTGGAAGTGGGCGGCGCTGTCAAAAACATCATGGCCATTGCCTGTGGCATTGCCGATGCACTGGGCCTGGGCCACAACGCCCGTGCCGCCCTGATCACCCGAGGCCTGGCTGAAATGCAGCGCCTGGGTGTTGCGCTGGGTGGTCAGGCCGAAACCTTCTCCGGTCTGGCGGGACTGGGCGATCTGGTCCTGACGGCCACGGGCGAATTGTCCCGTAACCGCCAAGTGGGCCTGGCGCTGGGTGCAGGTGAAAGCCTGGACAGCATCCTGGCCACCGGCATTACCGCTGAAGGGGTACGCTGTGCCCGTTCGGTTCTGGAAATGGGCCGGGCGCACCAGATTGAATTACCGATTACTGCAGCGGTCTGCCAAATCCTGTTTGAACAGCTGGCCCCGCGCGAAGCTGTCCACGCCTTGCTCGCCCGCGAGGCCAAACAAGAAGGCCACTAATACCTTCCGTCTGCCGGTCTGGCACCTTCTCCACGCTGCCGGATCTGCGGTCAACCGTCTTTTACTCAGAATCAAAACAATGTCATTGCTTGCTCGTTCTCGTGATCTTCTGATCCGCTCCGTCCTGGGGCTGGCCTGCACTGGTTTGCTGGCTCAATCGGCTCTGGCCCAATCCAGCTGGCCCGAGCGTCCCATTCAAATGGTCGTGCCTTTCCCGGCAGGCTCCTCGCCTGACGCCCTGGCCCGTGCCATTTCCGAGCCCCTGTCCCAAGCCTTGGGGCAGACCGTCATTGTTGATAACCGTCCCGGTGCTGGCGGCAATATTGGCACGCGTTTTGTGGCGCACGCCAAACCCGACGGCTACACCTTGCTGCTGACCATCAATGGTCCCATGGTGACCGCCCCCACCCTGTACAAGACCTCGCTGGGCTACGACCCGCTGAAAGACTTGCAGGCTATTTCCATGATTGGCACCAGCCCCAATGTGCTGGTCGTTCCAGCCAACTCGCCCGCCAACACGGTGGAAGAGTTCATTGCCCTGGCCAAGTCCCGCCCCGGCGAATTGAACTACGGCACGGTTGGCCCCGGCAGCTCGGCCCACCTGGCCATGGCCATGCTGGAACATGCGGTTGATATCAAGCTGGAGCAAATCCCCTACTCGGGCTTTCCACAAATCCTGACCGCCATTATTGGTGGTGACATTGACGCTGCCTTCATGGTGCCCGGTATTGCCATGCCCCAGGTTGAAGCAGGCAAGGTGAAAGCCCTGGCCGTGACGTCCCTGCAGCCCAGCGAATTGCTGCCCGGTCTGGACACCATGGCACAAGCCGGACTGGAAAACTTCGAGGCAATTTCCTGGGACGCCTTCTTTGTGCCCCACAACACCTCGGATGATGTGGTCAAACGCCTGAACCAGGAAATCACCACCATCCTGCAACGCGACGATATCAAGGCCAAACTCAATGCCTTTTATTTCTCGTCCGAGCCATCAACGCCGCAAGAAATGACGGACAAGATCATTGCCGACAAAGCTCGTTGGGATGAGGTGATTGAACGTCTGAATCTGTCGCTGGAATAAAACCGAAAACTAGATTCCATCAAAACGGCCCTGCAAATTTATCGTTTGCAGGGCCGTTTTCTTTAAGACGATCAACGGAAAACTAATAGGCATAAATCAGCGTTTTCCGTGACAAGCATCCGCTTGTTTAAACACCACCTTCGTAACCCGCTTGCCTCCAGGCATCAAAAACACAAATTGCCACGGCGTTGGACAGGTTCAGGCTGCGTTGGCCCGTCAACATGGGCAGGCGAATCCGCTGTTCGTTGGGAAACAGCGCAAGTTGCTCGGCAGACAAGCCTGCGGTTTCACGGCCAAACACAAACACATCACCGGGCTGAAAACTTTGCTCAGCCAGCAAATGACTGCCACGTGTGGTCAGGGCAAACGCGCGATCAGGCGCAGAGCCCGTCGCCTGCAAGGCCTCTTCCAGGCTGTCATGTACCTTCACCTGCGCCCATTCGTGATAATCCAGCCCGGCACGACGCAGCTTGCTGTCTTCCAGCTCAAAGCCCAAAGGCCGTACCAAGTGCAGGACACAGCCCGTATTGGCCGCCAGTCGAATGACGTTACCTGTGTTGGGAGGGATCTCGGGTGAAACCAGGACGATATGAAACATGAAAAACCTGAAAAGTGCAGAAAAAGCCGCGAACAAGCGACGAAGTATACAGGGCTAGAAGACCTTCAATCGCCAGGGAGCACGAGCAGCAACCAAGGCATAAACAGACTGGGCACCAACCGACCGGCACGCCCGCGCCAGGGCATCCAAGGTGGCTCCGGTGGTCAACACATCATCGACCAGCAACACATCATGCCCCTGCAAGGACTCCCACACGCTAAAAGCACCCCGCATGGCCTGCCTGCGAGCCTGCCGCCCCAAGGTTTTCTGAGCCTGTTCAGGCCGTGGCTGGGCCACAACGATATGCAGGCGAGCTGACAAACCCAATGAATGCGCCACGCGCCTGGCCAGTACCGCGGCCGGATTGAAGCCCCGACGGTGCAAGGCGCTACGCTGCGAAGGCACGGGTATGACCCGGCAAGCTGCGTTCAGCACAGGCCCATGGCGACGCCATTGCTGCACCATCAGCTCAGCCAGCACCGCGGCCATTTCCAGCCGCCGGGAAATTTTAAACGCATGTATCAACATATCGCCAGGATGTTCATAGTCAAATCCGGCAACCGTCGCTTGCACGGACAATTGCCCTGCTCCGCAATCCGGGCAGGCCAGCAAGGCCAAGGGGGGCAATGCCAGAGCGCAACGTGGACAGCGCAAATCTTCTGCTGGTGTTGCCAGCGCGTGTCGGCAAAAGCGGCACAGCGCGCCGCTTGGCGAACGTAAGCCACACAGCACACAAGGTCGTGCCAGCAGTGGAATCCCTACAAGACGATGGCTCGGCTCGCGCCGAAACAGGGGATGCGCCATAATAGATCATTACCTTTCAGAGCCAGGCTGATCCGATCACAGCACATGCCACTGATCCACGCCAGTAACGTCCGCGCAACTATGTCCCAGTTACCTTCTTTGCCAATCAACTCCGCCCACGTCGAGCAGCAATTCAATCGCCGCGCTCCCCTGGATCACGCTCAGTTTCTTTATGGTGAAGTCGCGCAACGGATGTTGTCCCGGCTGGCTTTGGTACGCCTGCAACCCACTCATATTCTGGATGCTGGCTGTGGGGCCAGCCATGCGCTGGAACCTTTGCGTTCCCGCTACCCGGACATGAACTACACCGGTCTGGATCGCAGCGCCAAGCTGCTGGACGTCGCCCGCGAGCGTTACCAGTCCAAACCCAGCCTGTGGCAAAAACTGCGCAATCAGCCTACGCCAGCGGCCAACTGGATTCAGGCCGATATGGCCAATAGCGGTCTGCCCGCAGAAAGCCAGGAACTGGTCTGGTCGAACATGGCCCTGCACTGGCACCCGGAACCGCATCGGGTCCTGGCTGAATGGAACCGCCTGCTGAAACCCGAAACGCTGGTCATGTTCTCCTGCCTGGGCCCCGGCTCTTTTGCCGAACTGCGCAGTGCCATGGAGCAAGCGGACCTGGGCACCAGAACGCTGGAGTTCGTGGACATGCACGACTTTGGTGATCTGCTGCTGGAGAACGGTTTTGCTGATCCCGTGATGGATCAGGAAGTCGTGACGCTGACGTATCGCAGTGCTGAAAAACTGCTGGATGATTTACGTCTGCTGGGCGGCAATCCGCACCCTCAACGCAAGGCCAGCCTGAGCACCCTGCCCTGGCGTCAGCGCCTGCTCAATGCGCTGGAAAAACAGCGCCATATGGATGGCACTTTGCATCTGAGCCTGGAAATTGCCTACGGGCACGCCTGGCGCGCCCGTAGCCGTCGCAGTACCCAGGGCGAGGTCAGCGTACCGATCTCCACGATCAGCCGCCGCCCCAAACCCCAGGAATAAACCGCGCTTAGAAGCGGTACTCGGCCTGCAACCAGAAGCGGCGGCCATCTTCCGCGTAGGAATAGGCCCCGCTGGTACCCGAGTCGCGGCGGCGATCGGTCAGGTTATAGACGGCGGCACTCAAGCTCAGGTCTTTTCTGGCACGCCAGCTGGCTCCCAGATCCACCGTGGCAATCGTCCCCATGCTTTCGCTGACGGCACCGCCCTGCCCCCAGGAAATATTGGTTTCCCGGCCCCGTACGCTCAAGGTCGAGAAGGCCGACACCGCTTCATTTGGCGTCCAATCCACCGTCAGACTACCCATATTGCGTGGGGTTGCCACCAAAGGTTGACCTTCGGACTGCGGGTAGCCAAAGCCCAGAATCGTGGCGCTGCCATTACGAACCTTGGAGTCCGTGAAGGTATAGCTGCCGCGCACTTTCCACTGCTCGTTAAAGCGGTAAGCCAAGCCCAACTCCAGACCCTGCACCCGTGCTTCAGTGATATTGAAGTAAGTGCTGTACATGCTGTTGGTATACGGATCCGGTGGCACAGGGCGACCATCGGGGTAGTACAGCTGACGCGAGCCAGTATTGGCAATCTTGTTCTTGTAGCGCGTGTGGAACAAGGTGGCGTTGGCGCTCAAAGGGCCGCCATCGTCAAAATACAGGCCCAGCTCTACGTTGGTGCTGACCTCAGGTTCCAGATCCGGATTACCCCAGGTGTAGGCACCACCACGCTGTGGCAAACCGATTTGCGGATTGCTTTGCATGATGGTCGGGGACTTGAAACCCTTGGCGATCCCGCCTTTCAGCGTCCAGGCATCCGTCGCACTCCAGACACCGTACAAACGGGGAGTCCAGTGACGGCCATAGAACTCGTTGTCGTCCATACGCACGCCGCCGGTCAGGGCGAAGGATGGGCTCAGGCTCCATTCATCTTCCAGGAACAAAGAGTACTCACGCACGGAAGTATCTACGCCCGCACCATTGGGATTGGCATAGTAGCCGTCGGCCTGCAGTTCGCTCTTGCGCCACTGAAAACCGCCTACCAGCATGTGATCAGCCAAAGGCAAAGTCAGCTTGCCATCGATCACGGTATTGCGAATATCAGGGCGAGCGGTTTGCGTTGGGCCATCGCGATAAGCCTGCTCGCGGTTAAGGCTCAATTCGGTATCAAAGCTACCCCAGCGGCCGGTATGCGCCAGCGTATAGCTATCGCGCACGTACTCGTTTTCATTAGCCTTGCCCGTCAATGCCAGGGACTTGCCCGGTGTAGTCCAGAAGTGCTGAGTCGTGCGGCCTGCTTCAAACATGAACTCATGATTGTCATTGGGAGTCGCCCACAAGCGTACCGTGCCGTTTTGGCGTTTGGCGCGCGCAAAGCCATTCAGAACCAGATCTTCCTGACGCTGCTTGTGATAGCCCCAGAACTGCAAGCCCAGACGCCCCGGCACAAGGGGGCCAGACAGGTACAGATCGGCTGAGCCGCTATTTCCTGCCGAACCACTGTCTTGCAAGGTATAGCCCCCTGTCAGTGAGCCGTGCCATTTATCGGCCACTTTGCGTGTCACGATATTGATGACCCCACCCAAAGCCTCGGAGCCGTACAAGGTCGACATGGGGCCTCGCACCACCTCGATACGCTCGATAGCTTCCAGCGGGGGAATCCAGTTCATGTCCAGAGCCTCAGACACGCCCCCCTTCATGGTGATCTGACGCATGTCCTGACGACGACCATCAATCAGAACCAGCACGTGCTCGGACTCCATGCCACGGATCGAAATCGCCCCCTTGTCACCTCCCAGAACACTGACACCCGGCACTTGCCGCAAGGCATCGGCCAAGGACTCGAAGCGTTTCCCCTCCAGCTCCTCACGCGGAATCACTGTGATGGACGCGGGTGCACTTACCACCTCCTGAGCAAAGCCCGATGCCGTCACCGAGATAGCACCCAGCTGTTCAACTTCATTACGCTCCTGAGCCCAAGCAGACATGCACGCCAAGGACAAGGCGGCCAAGGGCCAGCGCAGCCCCGTTTTCATTTTCATCACGGCTTCTTCCATTATTTATAATACGAACCAAACTCATTTCTATTTGCTACTATCATGAGCCCGGTTTCTGACCGTAGTCTGATGAAAAACATTCTGATTATTGAAGACCATCGGCCTTTATTGAGCCTGCTGGCAAGCCATCTGCAAGGACAGGGCTACTCCATCCGCACCGCCACCACGGGCCGGATCGGTTTGGCCTTGCTCCAGGAACACAGCTTTGACGCCCTGATCCTGGATCTGGGCCTGCCCGATATGGACGGTATGGAGATTCTGGCGCAGCTGCATCATCCGGATCGCAGCCAGCGCCTGCCCTGCCTGATTCTGAGTGCCCGCGATGCTGTCCACAATCGCATTCAAGGGCTGCGTGGCGGCGCAGATGACTATCTGCTCAAGCCCTTTGATCTGGTGGAACTGGAGGCGCGTCTGAGCGCAATTTTGCGCAGGGCTGCCCCCCATCGCTATCAACAGCTGATGGTCGCCAACCTGCGCTTTGAGCCCGAAGTACGCCAAGCCTGGGTCAATGAACACGCCTTGATGCTGCCCCGGCGCGAAAGCCTGCTGCTGCAGGAGTTGATGCAGGCCAGCCCCCGCCTGCTCGTGAAAGATTATTTGCTGGAACAGCTGTACAAAAGCCAGACCGACATCAGCCTGAATGCCATCGAAGCCCTGGTTTCCAAGTTGCGCCGTAAATTGCGCGAGCATCATGCACAAGTGTGCATAGACACGGTTCGAGGTGTCGGCTACCGTTTGCGCCCGCTATGAACAAGCGCGCCTTCAGCCTGCGGCGACGGTTGCTTATCATCCTCTTTCCCATGCTAGCGCTGGGATTTCTGGCCTTGGCGCTGTCCTTGTACGACACCCGCGACGAATTGCGCCGTATCAGCTTGTCTTTGCAGGCCGAGGAAATCGCCCACGATTTCCAAACGCATGATTTTCTGGACAAATTGCCGCGCTACTACGCTGACGGTGAAATGTCCTATTCGCTCTACAACGCGCAAGGCGGGCTGCTGCAGATATCAGACAACCTGGACAGCCCCCGGCGTCTTCGTCCTTCCCGGCCCGAAGACGAACTGGCCTTGTTCAAGCTGCCACAGCGTAGTGGCAACATCGTTTCTGTCTCCGTCACCCTGTCCAATGGTGACATTCTGATGGTCGCCAAACGGGATGAACGCGAACGCGAGTTGATCGGTGCCTTGCTCCAGGCGCGGATGTGGCGCTCCCTGATGCTTTGGCTGCCCTTCTGTGCCCTGAGCCTGCTCTTGATTACCTGGCTTGTTCACTGGACATTGCGTCCTGTTCGGCAAGCCGCCGAGCTGGCCGCTACCCTGGGGCCGGCACAACCCGAACTGCGCCTGCCCGTCAGCGAATTGCCCACGGAAATTCGTCCACTGGCACACGCAGTGAACCAGAGTCTGGACCGGCTGATGCAGGCTTATGAGCACGAACAGCACCTGGTCGCTGATGCAGCCCACCAGCTACGCACACCCTTGGCGGTCATGTCCTTGCGTCTGCAAACAACGGCTCAAGCACAACAGAAAGACTGGGATCTGTTACGCGGGGACATCGCCCACCTGCAACGTCTGCTTAGCCAGTGGTTGAGCCTGGCGCGCAAGCAGGAGCAAACCATGGCACTGCCAGACCAGACAGCCCTGGCTCCACTCTGTCGTCGCGCCATGGGCGAGCTCTGGCCGCTTTTCGAGCAGGCAGGCCGCGAGCTGCAGTTTCAGGATGATAGCCAGCAGGACATCGTGCAGGCCTCCGAAATGGATCTGGCCGAAGCCATTGCCAATGCGCTGGACAATGCCCTGACCCATGGCTCCGGCACGGTCACCTTGCATCTGCACCAGCCACAGCCAGGCTTGTGCGCCATCGATATCATTGACCAGGGCCCCGCCCTGGATGAGGGAACGGCAAGCTTGGTCTTTGAACGTTTCCACAAACAGGACAGCGGCAGCCAAGGAGCGGGATTAGGACTGACCATTGTGCGCCAAATCCTGTTGCGCCATGGCGGGCAAGCCTTGTTCCTGCCCGGCTCCCGCTGCACCCTGCGCTTGCTGCTTCCGCTGGATACGCAGGCCCAGGTGGCCTCTGACAAACCAGGCGTTTAGCGTTACACTCGTCCAGTTGGCCTCCCCGGCCAACTACGTTCTCAGGGCGGGGTGCAAGTCCCCACCGGCGGTAATGGCACTAGCCTAGCCCGCGAGCGCCTGGCATTGGTCAGGGACAGCAGACCCGGTGTGATTCCGGGGCCGACGGTATAGTCCGGATAAAGAGAGAACGGGATATCCTCAACCACCTGTACAGGAGTCATCCTGCTATGGGCTTGAGCTATCCTGCTTCCTGCATGCCCTGTTTTTGTTGTCATAAAACAGGAAATCAACATGAACAGTATTACCCCAGCCAATCTTCTGGCTCCCCGTATCGCCTTTATTCAAGCTTGCTGGCACAAGGACATTGTGGATCAGGCCCGTCTGGGTTTTATCGACGAAGTCAAAGCCATGGGCCATGACAGCAGCCTAATCGACTTCTTTGAAGTGGGCGGCGCCTTTGAAATTCCGCTACATGCACAACGTCTGGCCCAATCGGGACAGTACGCTGCTGTAGTCGCTGCGGGTCTGGTGGTTGATGGCGGCATCTATCGCCACGACTTTGTGGCTACCGCAGTGATTCAAGGTTTGATGCAAGTCCAGCTCAGCACCAACGTGCCCGTGTTTTCGGTCGTGCTGACTCCACACCATTTCCATGATGGCAAAGAGCACCACGATTACTTCCATCGTCACTTTGTGCTCAAGGGCCAGGAAGCGGCCCGTACATGCCTGGATACCGTGAGCAAGTTGCAGGCGCTGCCTGCGGCATCTGTCGCCGCTCTCTAAACGGCAAGGCGGCCTGAAAAGGCCGCCTTCAATCCCGATCCTTCGGGCTGCGTTAACTCGTAACGCCAACACTGGCCGAGGTTCTTCGGCCATGCATCTGGTAACTACTGTATCAAGACTGGTTACGCTTGCGCGACGAGTCTATACCCAGCTGTTTGAGCTTGCGGTACAAGTGGGTGCGCTCCAGACCAGTACGCTCCGACACGCGTGTCATGCTGTGATTTTCGCGACGCAGATGATATTCAAAATAAATGCGCTCGAACTCGTCACGGGCTTCACGCAATGGCAGATCCAACGAGATACTGCCTAGCTGGGACTCATCCTGCTCCACTTCAGGCACGGCCATGGCTGGCGCCATGCCGGGAACCATGCTGGCTGTTTCGGGGCGGCGATCACCACCCTGAACCACTGGGCGGGCAGCGGCTGCCAGCGCCTTGGGCGCAACGGTACGCTCCAGACCGGAGGCGACGGTCTTGAGCAGGCGCTGCATGGTGATGGGTTTTTCCAGGAAGTCCACCGCACCAATACGGGTTGCTTCCACCGCGGTATCCACCGTGGCGTGGCCACTCATCATGACCACTGGCATATCCAGCAAGCCTTGGGAGGCCCACTCCTTGAGCAGGCTGACACCGTCAGTGTCTGGCATCCAGATATCCAGCAAGACCAGATCGGGGCGGCCCCGCAAGCGTGCCTCGCGAGCCTGGGCGGCATTCTCTGCCAATTGCACGGTGTGCCCTTCGTCGTAAAGAATTTCCGACAAAAGTTCCCGAATGCCGATTTCGTCATCAACTACCAGAATTCTGGCCATAAAACGTCACCTACGTGATTTTTACGCATTATCGTTTGCTCGCCGCCCAGAGTCCAGACGAATATGCTGGCCAGCAAGCCGGGTAAAGAGGATGGAAATGCGAGCCCCCCCCTCACGACGATTGGAAACATCGATTCTGCCGCCGTGCTCCTCGATGATTTTCTTAACTATAGCAAGTCCCAGACCCGTGCCGGTGGGCTTGGTGGTTACGTAAGGTTCAAAAACGCGCACCAGCATCTGAGGATCAAAACCAGGCCCGTTATCTGAGACCACAAAACTGACCGCATCAGAAGAATCGGAACCTTCTACGCCCGCAATCATGGTTTTAACAAATACATGCGCCTGGTCAAGTGATTGATCCTGGGCCGCCGCTTCACGAGCATTGGCCAGCAGATTATGGATAACCTGACGCAGCTGCGTCGGATCCCCTTGCACCATGGGCAGATCAGGGTCCAGCTCCACATCAATCGCCACACTATAGCCATCGTCCCGGACCATGCCTTCTTCCGGGTCCCAACCATATAAAGTCAGCACTTCGGTAATCAGCTCATTCAGATTCAGCGCTTGCATCTGAGTAGCAGGTTTACGGGCATACTCCCGGAAATCTTCCACCATCTTTTTCAGCGAACTCACCTGATTGACGATGGTATTGGTATAGCGCAGCAACATGGCAGCATGGACTTCATCCAGCTGCGACTCCAGTTTCATGGCCAGACGTTCGGCAGACAACTGAATAGGCGTTAATGGGTTCTTGATCTCGTGTGCCAGGCGTCGAGCCACCTCGCTCCAGGCCACCAGACGGCTGGCGGAAATCACGTCGGTAATATCGTCAAACACCACCAGATAGCCGGTTGGCTGACCATCTACACGCAACAAGGTACCACGGGCCAAAACGGTGACGATAGTATCACGCGCTTCATTACCTTCTTGCATTTCCAATTCAAACTGCTGCTGCCAATAAGGATGGTCCGAGCCCATGGCCTGATGCGTGGAAAAGGCTTCACGTATCACCGAGGCAAAGGTCATGGCCCCTTCCAGCGTTTCCAACGGGCGACCTTTAATCGAACGCAGATCCACCTGCAAGATACGCTGCGCCCCCTGGTTGAACATGGTGACGCGGAACATCTCATCAAAAGCCAGCACACCACTGGACAGGTTGCTGAGCACCGACTCCAGGTACATATTGGAGCGCTCCAGCTGCAGACGATTTTTCTCGACCATGCGGCGCGCTTCATCCAGCTGTCGGGTCATGGCATTGAAAGAGCGCGTCAACTGGCCAACTTCATCCTTGGCGGGCGGCTCAGGCAAAGCCCGGTAATCCCCTACCCCTACCGCTTGCGTCCCGGCAGCCAACGTCAACAAAGGACGCGTCAGGCGACGAGACAAAGCCAGGGCAGCCGCCACAGCCGTAAACACCGCCAGAATCAAGGCCAGCGTCAGCGTAATACCGTAGAGCTTGCGCAAGCCCTGACGAGACAAGGCCAGCTCCTGATAGTCCCGGAAACCTTGCTGCACCTGGTTGGCATTGCGTGCAATCTTGTCCGGCACAGGCTGAATGACCTGCAGCCAGCGCGAGTCTGCCGTACCACTCAAGGTTGCTGCAAAGCGATTGGGATCGGCCAATGGTAGAACCGTGCGCAGACGCAAACCTGTGGACTCTGCGGGAACCCCGCCTTCGTCCAGACCGTTGTCGTGAACAGGCGCATCATCATCCACCTCGGCAGCCGAATAGCGGCCTGCAATACGCAGCTGATTCATCACGCTGGACGGCGGCATATCAGGCAGCAGCGTGTCGTAGCGGCCCGAGGAAAAGGCAATCAGACGACCATTGCCCGAAAACACCATTGCCTCCGTCACCCCGCTGTTTTCACGCAAGGAGATCAGCAAGCTGCTGTACTGCGCGCTGTCCGCCTTGTTCAATGCCGACACCATTTCATTGGCACGACCTTCCAGCTCATTGAGCTGCGAATCCAGGGCGGCGCGGCCCAGGCTCAGGCCCGATTCCAGTGCCGTATCCACCCGCACGTTGAACCAGGACTCGATCGAGCGCGACATGAACTGCACCGAAAGCAGATAAATCAGCGCCCCCGGAATAATGCCAATCAAAGTGAAGTAAAAGGCGAAGCGCGCCGTCATGCGGGCACCAAACTGACGCCGACGGATTTGCCTGAACAGACGAATCGTCAGCAACAGCACCCAGGAAATCAGCGTGGCGGCCAGTACACCGTTGAGCACCAGCAGCAAGTCATACTGCTGCGCGTAGCGCGAAGCGTTGCCCGTAGACCAGACAAGAAGCGAAAACAGCGCCAACGCGCTGACACCCGCTCCAAACAGAGCGGTGCGCAAGATCCAACGTATCAAGGTTGGGGCTCGTCGACGGAGACGGAAAAGGAAAAGGTTTTCCATGGAGTAGCCAGTGTCCAGGCAGAACTATTGATGGCGTCCACTTGAAACGGACGGGCCAGCAAAGAGGTATCCAGGCGCAGACGCACACGACCCTGGTATTCCTGGTCGCGGTCCAGATCAGCCACGTACGCCACGGCCCAGCCGCGGATATGCCGCAGCATGGCCAGTGCGTCATTCATGGAGGATTCGGGTAAAGACAGGTCACCCGTGCCCACGCGCCACTGACGGGTCAGGGCGTTGTACACAACCCGCCAGGTTTGTTGTTCTTTAACAACGTTTTTATCAAACCAATACCAGCGGGGCTGCGCCAACTCCACTTCAACCGTGAAATACAGCGGCACCCCTTTCTCGGCAGCGGTGCGCAATTCCGGGCTTAACTCGAATTCGACATCCGCGTCGATATACAGTTTTTCATCCCGAATATGGGGCTCGACCTTGACGACCCGCTCTCCCGACGTAGCGACCGGCACAATGGTATTGGCCGAGCTTAGCGCGCAGTTGAAAATCAGCAGAAAAGACAGAAAAACGCGCCACATCGTGATTAACCGCAAAAAGGACAAAGTCAGAGCCCTAATTGTGACAAGTCAAACCGGGCGCGTAAATAAGGCGTAGAAAAAACCGTCGCCATCTGCCAGCGATCGTCCCGCAACGCCGGGCAAAATCTGGCCAGGAGAGTCCAAAAGCTGCGCCTCGGGATGACGGGCCAAAAATGCCTCGACCTGTTGCTCCCCTTCAGCTGGGAAAATCGAGCAGGTCGAATACAGGAAATGCCCGCCGGGCTGCAATGTGGACCACAAGGCATCCAGTATAGAGCTTTGCAAACGCGCGGTATCGGCAATGTCCGACTCGCGGCGCAACCAGCGAATATCGGGGTGACGACGCACAATACCCGAAGCGGTACAAGGCACATCAGCCAGGATGGCATCAAAGGGCTGCCCATCCCACCACTGAGCAGGACGAGCCGCATCGCCCCGTTTCAATTGAACTTTGTCGCTGGCCAGGCCCAGACGACGCAGGTTATGACCTACACGCTCCAGACGTTCACCATCCGAGTCCAAGGCCAGCAAGGAAACATCCGCCTGTTCCAGCAAATGGGCCGTCTTGCCACCCGGAGCCGCGCATGCATCCAGCACGCGCATGCCATCCTTGACCGGCAAGAGCAGCCCCGCTTGCTGAGCCGACCAATCCTGCACCGACCACCAGCCCAGATCAAAACCAGGAATCGCCTGAACCGGCATCGCCTTGTCCAAGGTGACGGCACCCGTGCCAGGGCTGCTGGAAGCAATACCGGCCTCTGTCAGCACAGCCTGCAAACGCTCCACTGAACAACGACGCTGATTCACGCGCAAGGTCAAAGGCCCAGGACGATTGGCCGCTTGCAACAGCGCTTCCCAATCACGCGGGTAAGCACGGCGCAACTCCTTGACCCACCAGCCGGGGTGATTCCAGCGTGCTTCAGGGCGGCTCTCCACCTGAGACAGGATCATCTTGCGTTCACGTGTAAAGCGACGCAGCACCCCGTTCACCAACCCCTTGGACAGACGCAGCGCAGCCTGGCTATCAGCCGCACGCACAGCCTGATCCACCACCGTATGCACGGCATAGACCGGCACATCCGGGCGATCCTCAAAAGTCTTGGCATCCTCTTGCACACGCATGGCTGTATCCAGCAAGGCCAGCGACACCATCAGCAAGGCATCCAGCCAGGTATTGCTGGGCTGGCGTGGCACCAGCGTGATACGAATCTGACGGGCATGGCCCAGACGGCGCAAAACATGGAAGCTGACAGACTGCACCGCCGCACGGGCAGGCGCTGGCGTTGCAGCCAGGCTTTCAGTCAGGGACTTGCCTGCCAGCACGCCTTCAATATTGCGCGCGCTCAGCAGCATGACTTCGGACAGGGGCAAAGAGGGGGAAAGATGGGTGTCGGACACAGAACAACCGCTAGAAAAGAAAAATATGACTGCGACTGTAGCACTATTTGCCGCATAAACCGGGCTCAAACGCACAAGATCCGTACGCATCCGGGCATGGGACGGTAAAATCAAGCCTATTTCCCAATTTCGAGCCCTCAAGCTCCAGAAGGACCCTCTATGAGCGCCCCCAAAGTCGGATTCGTGAGCCTGGGTTGTCCCAAGGCCCTGGTCGATTCCGAACGAATTCTTACCCAGCTGCGTACCGACGGCTATCAGATCACCCCCAGCTACGACAATGCAGATGTGGTGGTGGTCAATACCTGTGGCTTTATCGACAGCGCCAAGGCCGAATCGCTGGAAGCGATCGGCGAGGCACTGGCTGAGAACGGCCGCGTCATTGTCACCGGCTGTATGGGTGTGGACGAAGGCCTGATTCGCGACGTGCACCCCTCGGTGCTGTCCGTCAGCGGCCCCCAGCAATACGAACAGGTACTGCGCGCCGTGCGTGAAGCCGCGCCGCCTTCGCTGGATCACAACCCCTATATTGATCTGGTTCCCCCACAAGGCATCAAGCTGACCCCACGTCACTACGCGTACTTGAAGATTTCCGAAGGCTGTAACCACAGCTGCAGCTTCTGTATTATCCCGTCCATGCGCGGCAAGCTCGTCAGCCGTCCTGTCGGTGATGTACTGGGCGAAGCCGAGCGTCTGGTCAAGGCCGGCGTCAAAGAACTGTTGGTGATCTCGCAGGACACCAGCGCCTACGGCGTGGACATCCGCCAGCGTACCGGCTTCTGGAATGGTCGCCCCGTCAAGAGCAGCATGCTGGACCTGAGCGCCGCCCTGTCCGAACTGGGTGCCTGGGTGCGTCTGCATTACGTCTACCCCTACCCACACGTGGACAACATCATCCCGCTGATGGCTGAAGGCAAAGTGCTGCCGTACCTGGATATTCCCTTCCAGCACGCCAGCCCTTCGGTGCTGCGTTCCATGAAGCGCCCTGCTTTTGAAGATCGCACCCTGTCGCGTATCAAGCAATGGCGTCAGGACTGCCCGGATCTGACCATCCGCTCCACCTTCATCGTGGGCTTTCCCGGCGAGACCGAGGAAGACTTCCAATACCTGCTGGACTGGATGACCGAAGCCCAGCTGGATCGCGTCGGCTGTTTCCAATACTCCCCCGTGGAAGGCGCCCCCGCCAACAAGCTCGACGGCATCGTCCCCGACGAAGTCAAACAAGAACGTTGGGAGCGTTTCATGGAGCATCAACAAGCCATCTCCACCGCTCGCCTGGCCGCCAAAGTGGGCCGCGAAATGGATGTGCTGATTGATGAGATCGACGAAGACGGCGATGCCGTAGGCCGCTCCAGCGCCGACGCTCCCGAAATTGACGGCAACGTCTTCATCACCAGCGAACAAAAATTGGAACCCGGCCAGATGGTGCGCGTGCGCATTACGGATTCCAGTGAGTACGATTTGTTTGGTGAACAGATCTAAGCACTGGCTAGTCCTGATAGCCTGATCAAGCCAGTGAGGTCACAATGACCACACTGGCTTTTGTACACAAGCCCCTCATTAACTTCCCTGCTCACCTGCTCTGCTGCCCAGCCTCTTCATTCAGGCATAGGCGGCCCGGCACATTACCCAAGGATCTTTCATGCCTGTCTACCAATTAGATCAACACGCCCCACAAATCGACGACAGCAGCTTTGTTGCCGCAGAGGCCACCCTGATTGGCAAGGTCGTATTGAAAGAGCACAGCAGTGTCTGGCCCGGCGCTGTTATCCGTGGCGATAACGAAACCATTACCGTTGGCATAGGCTCGAACGTACAAGAAGGTGCCGTACTTCACACCGACCCCGGCTATCCCCTGGATATTGGTAACCACGTCACCATCGGCCACCAAGCCATGCTGCACGGCTGTACCATCGGTGAAGGCGCGTTGATCGGCATCCAGGCCGTCGTGCTGAACGGTGCCGTCATCGGTCGCGATAGCCTGGTCGGTGCCGGGGCACTGGTCACTGAAGGTAAAGTCTTCCCGGAACGCAGCCTGATCATCGGATCACCCGCCAAAGCCGTGCGCACCCTGAGCGATGAAGACATTGCCAAGCTGCGCCAGAACGCCAGTGTTTACGCCGAGCGCGGCGGTCACTACAAAACAGCCTTGAAACGCATAGACTAAAAAAGCAAGTACACACTGGCCCCTCTTGGCAGTGCACCACGCAGTTGAAGGTCACTTACACAGTCTCCAAACGGAGAGCGACGACGCCTGGCGCTGGCAATCCGGCCAGTCCTGATCTCTGCCAACCCTGCCATCGCCGTTGGCGATGGCACGTTGACAGATGATTGATTTGCAAGGAAGAAAACGGGTCCTAGAATGAAGGCGTCAATCTAAAAACCACCTTCAGAGACAGATTCCTATGAAAACCTACCGCATCGGCCAGATCGTTCCCAGCTCCAACACCACTATGGAAACCGAGATTCCTGCCATGTTGCAGGCTCGTTACGCCGAGTTTCCTGAAGAACGCTTCACCTTCCACTCCTCGCGCATGCGCATGATGCACGTGAACCCCGAAGAGCTGAAAGCCATGGACATTGCCAGCGACCGCTGCGCGGTTGAACTGAGCGACGCCCGTATGAGCGTGATGGCCTACGCTTGCCTGGTTGCCATCATGGCCCAAGGCGACGGCTACCACCGCGTCTCGCAAGCCCGTCTGCAAAACACCGTTAAAGAAAACGGCGTGGAAATTCCTGTGCTGAGCTCGGCCGGTGCCCTGGTCGATACGCTGAAAGAATTCGGCTACAAGAAAGTCTCCATCATCACCCCTTACATGAAACCGCTGACCAAGCGCGTGGCTGACTACATCGAAGCTGAAGGCATCGAAGTTCAAGACTCCATCAGCCTGGAAGTGTCGGACAACCTGGAAGTGGGCCTGCTGAACCCGGAAAACCTGCTGGAGCACGTCAAACGCCTGAACCACGACGGCGTGGACGCGGTCATCCTGTCCGCTTGCGTACAGATGCCTTCCCTGCCCGCCATCCAGCGCGCTCAAGACCAGATCGGCAAGCCCGTTCTGTCCGCTGCTGTTTGCACCGTGTACCAAATGCTCAAGACCCTGGGTCTGGAAACCCGCGTACCTAACGCTGGCCACATCCTGTCGGGCGCCAAGCCACAAGCCTGATCAAACAGGCTTAGCTGTACAAAGCCCTGCCGACATACAGTCGGCGGGGCTTTTTTTATGTTTAGACCTCATCAAAGCCTGCTGTAAAAACCGCCGTTGTGCCGGCTCATAAACAACCGCCAAGGCACGAACAGCCATTCATCGTCGATACAGGCTGATGCCACCCTCTGCTACTACATCCATATGGGCATATGGCGTAGGACGATGATTCTCTACGCTGCCACAGTCACCCCATGTGCAGATCAGCAAAAAAAAGCGATATGATGCCTGCATGAAACTGGACCTGCTGACCCTCAAACTGTTTGTCCGCATACTGGAAGAAGGCACGATCACCCAAGCGGCGGAGCGTGAGCATATTGCTGCGGCTGCGGTCAGCCGCCGGATTGCAGATCTGGAACAGTCTCTGAACACCACCTTGCTGCTGCGTACGAACAAAGGTGTCAGCCCGACCGCAGCAGGCCTGGAACTGCTGTACCGCTCGCGCGCATTGCTCAATAGCGCGCAAGAGATCGAAACGCGCCTCCAGGCGTTCTCGCAAGGCCAGCAAGGCCTGGTGCATATCCTGGCCAATACATCGGCTATTTCTCAGTTTCTGGCCGAGCCACTGGGCGAGTTTGGACGTCTGCACCCGGCTATTCCCCTGCAACTGGAAGAACAAACCAGCCTGGACATTATTCGGGCCCTGGCAGAGGGTAAAGCCGATCTGGGAGTATTTACCCGCCTGCCCTACGCGGCCGACATCGAGGCCTATCCTTTTCGCAGTGACAAGCTGGTCGTGCTGGTGCCTCTCAATCACCCCTTGGCTCAGCATGAAAAAATCCGCTTCGAGCAAACGCTGGAGCATGAGCAGATCACGCTGCTAACGGGCACGCAGCTGCATTACCAGATCACCAAAATCGCCATGGAAGCCAACCGCTCCGTGCGCATTCGCACCGAAGTGTCGGGCTACGACGCCATGTGTTTGCTGATTAATGCAGGCATGGGTATTGGCATCTTGCCGCGCAAGAGCGCCAGTATTTATCAGATCCCCAATACCCGTGTGATTGAGCTGGACGAAGAGTGGAGTCAGCGAGAAATTCTGATCGGTGTGCGCCGCCGCAGTGACCTGCAACCGAGCGCAGAAAGCTTGCTGAGCTTCCTGCTCGAGAGCGGCGCTTAAGAAAGCCGACCTTAGCCGGTGCTACGGCCAAGGTCATATCGTCTAATAAGCAGGCCCGGCCTTTACAACATAACTGAGACAGCGCAGCTATCCGCAAGACACCTGGCGATCTAACAAGCTTTAGTAAGCTGCGCCGGGCTGAGCAGTTGGCACCTCGACCTCGTCCTTGAATTGAGCCAACAAAGCCGTTGCCGCCTGTCGCAACAACACTGCATCCACCCCTACGGCCACAAACAAGGCGCCCAAGGACAAATAGTGATGCGCTGCCTCGACATTCGCCTGCAGGATTCCGGGGGCCTTACCCGCCTTGCTAATACGCACAATCGCGTCCTCAATTGCTGACAGGACATCCGGGTGCCCCGGCTCAGTTAAATACCCCATGCTGGCCGCTAAATCCGCCGGTCCGATGAAAATACCGTCCACGCCCTCTACCGCCAGAATCTCGTCCAGATTATCCAGTGCCTCGCGAGTTTCCACCTGACAAATCACACACATTTCCTGATTGGCCCGCGCCACATAGTCGGTAGTCGCTCCCCAGCGAGCAGCACGTGCCAAGGCTGCACCCACCCCTCGAATGCCATGAGGCGGATAACGTGTCGCAGCAACAGCCGCTTTGGCCTGTTCAGCGTTTTGCACCATGGGAATCAACAGATTCTGAGCCCCCATATCCAGCAGCAGCTTGATCTGCACGGGGTCATTCCAGCTGGGACGCACAATCGGCGCGATGGGATGAGCCGAGACGGCCTGCAACTGCGCCAGCAAGGTCTGTATCGTATTGGGGGCATGCTCGCCATCCAGCAAAATCCAGTCGTAGCCCAGGCCAGCACAGAGGTCCGCTACATAAGGGCTGGCCAAGCCATGCCACAAACCAATCTGGGACTTGCCCTGCCGCAAAGCCTGCTTGAACGCATTTACCGGGTGCTTCATGTCCTCTCCTTGTCACGTGCTTAGGCGTCAAGCAAGCAGTGTAAAGCGCACAAGACGGAAGTGAGCATGAGTGCTGACTATTTTGAACAAGCGCATCATCATGCATCGCCCTCAGGCACGAACAGGCAAAAGAAACGGCCCACTGCATGGGCCGTATGTCTTATTGCATTGGCTAACGAGCTCACAAGGCCTGGCCGACCTCTTTCACCAACTCCCCAAAGCGGGGCGTAGTGCGATCTCGTGGGCGCGGCAGATCTACCTCTATCCGGGCGCTGACACCGGCCGGGCTGCCACCCAGAACGATAATGGTATCGGCCAAAAAGACAGCCTCATCAATATCGTGCGTCACGAACAGAACCGCTGCCGAACTGCGCTGCCACACCTGAACCAGCTCGTCCTGCAAGGCCTGACGAGTCAGAGCATCCACCGCAGAAAAAGGCTCATCCATTAATAGCAAATCGGGTTGCACAGCCAAGGCACGGGCAATGCCAATACGCTGCACCTGACCACCCGACAATTGATGCGGCCAGCGGTCTTTCAGATGCGCCAAACCCACCTGACTCAAGGCGGCATCCACACGCTGATCGCGCTCTTCACGCGGCAGGCCCAACCCTTCCAGACCATAAGCCACGTTGGCAGCAATACGTCGCCACGGCAAGAGGCGGCTGTCCTGAAACACGAAGGCGTTGGCACGACGGCCAGGACTATCTTGCAGATTGGATCTCAGATGTCCGAAGCTGGGCTGGCTCAACCCGGCCGCCGCACGCAGCAAGGTGCTCTTGCCTACGCCCGAACCACCCACAATCGCTACAAAATGCCCTGCCTGCACTTCCAGATTCACATCGCGGATCACAGGTGCAGGCGCACCGGGGTACTGAAAACCAAACCCCTGAAACTGGATCAAGGCTGCCATTGAAGTACCCATTTGTTGAAAGCCAGAAAGAGCATATCGCACAAGGTGTAGACCACCGAGATGATCAACATATAGACCACAACCGCATCGTAAGCACCCACACCCGCAGCGGCATTCATTTCCTGACCCATGCCAGGCACACCCAGCAACTCGGCCGCAATCAGCGTCATCCAGGCTTGACCGATACCGGCACGCACACCGCTCAACAAGCCGGGGCTGATCGCTGGCAAAACCACCGTCCAGGCGCGAGCGAAATAGGAGTTATGTCCGAAAGCCGCAGCCAGCTCGTAATAGCGGGGGTCTACCGAGCGCACCGCACTGTAAGTCGCAAAGTAATTCAGCCAGAACACACCAATTGCAATCACAAAGGCTGCGCCAGTATGGCTGACCTTGAACCAGGCAATCGCAAACACCACCCACGCCAAGGGCGGGATAGGACGCAGCAAGCGCACCAAATAAGCTTGCAGCAAATCAAAGCGATGAATAGTTGCCGCCGCCAGACCAAAAGCAATGCCCAAGAAGGTGCCTATGCCCAAGCCCCAGAAGTAATGCACCAGACTGGACTGAGCAGCAGGCCAGAGACGACCGGCTTCAATCTCCTGGAACAAAGCCGAGGGCAGACTCAACGGATCAGGCAGCGTACCGCGCGGAGCCCAGCCATAGACATAAGCCAGGCGCCACACCACGATGAACAAGGCCAAGCCGGCGACCCCGTAGACAACCCGCTCCAGACCGCGACGCCATAAGGCATCAACCAAGGCCCCCGAAGGTGCTGGTGCCGCGGCGGGCAAACTGGCTTGTTTCGCAACGCTCATTACGGTGCTGCCTTCTCATAAAAGCGAATATCAAACAGGCTTTCAACATCATCCAGCTTGGTCGCCAGCGTACCTAAAGAAACCTGGAAATCCTGCAGCTGAACCGTGCCATCAATAATCTTGCGAGGGTCAGGCTGGAACTGATCACGCGAACGCTCGATAGCGGCCTGCACAATGTCTTTAGGCAAGCGACCACCGCCTACATACTTCTGGACATAAGGCGTTGCCTTGGCAGGTTCGTCGCGCAGCATGGCAGTGGCACGCAGGTGAGCATTCACCAAGTGCTGAACCAGATCAGGATTGGACTTGATCAGACCTTCACGTACCAGCAATACCGAACCGGGTTCATTGGGGAACAGCTCACCACCATGAGCCACGATTTTGGCATCAGGCTGGCGTTGAAGAATCTGGCTAACGGTAGGTTCCAGAATGGCGGCGGCATCAACCGCGTGATTGCTCAAAGCCTGTTGAATCTGGGCCTCGCCCTGGTAAATAACCTCGACCACATTCGGGTCTACTTTCAGCATATTGCGTAGCCAGTACTGCAAGGCAGCCTCTGGCACAGCCCCTTTGGGGTAGCTGGCAACCTTGGGCTTGTGACCCTTCTCTTGGGTGAACTTGGCGACCGCCGCTGCGAAATCAGGTTTGTCCGCATCCAGATAAGCGGCCAGATCGCCAATAGCGACCACGCTGACCTGTTCCACGATATTGGAGGCCACAACTTTGACGTCGGCCTCTTTAGCCTTGGCCACCAAAGCGGGGCCAATACCCACATAGGCCACGTCCAGCTGACCGGCGATCAAGGCCTGAGTCAGCGCCGGACCGCTTTGAAACTGGACCAGCTTGGGCTCCGCTTGCCCCTCTGGCAATAAGTCGCCAGACCCTAAGCTCACGAACAATTGAGCGGCAGGCATGATGGGCAAATAGCCAATCTCCAGCGCTTGCTCGGCAGCCTGTGCGGAGACGGAAACAGAGAGGGCAAGAAGGCTGGGGGCTAAATAACGGGAAAACATAACGATCTCGTGAAACAGGCGAAAACTGAAGCTTAAACCTGTTGGGGAGACGCATCTTTATTTGTTTATAACGAAAAGAAATTAAAATGCATTTCTTTACACAATATCCTGAAAGCATTAACCGTTGACAAAAAAGAAGCCGTCAATCGTCCGAGCAGGAGACACTTTGCAACTCCAGGCACCAATCAGGATGCCTTGTGTCTACTGCTCCAGTCCGCATATGCTCACAAAGCTAGAGCCCCCATCAACCTTGAGCAGCCTGTCTAGCGCGCAGTTACAGACTACTGAGTAACTTCGTAAAGTTACTAACAAACAAGGAAGACCTGAAATTATCCCTTAAAATCATAGAATTAGATGAAAACCCCTCGTAATTCGCTATAATTTTCCCTGCCTTCACCAAAGCATCTTTCTGATCTTCATAAATAAAGTCTCGACCGAAAGCCCCTACTAGTTTCTTATGCGCATCAATTTTAGAAAGTAGTACAGGCAGGCCAGTACAAATAGCCTCAGCAGCAGACAAGCCGAACGACTCACCTTGAGAAGGCGAAACAAATATGCCACCAGCGCCTTTGAGGGAATGAAAAAACCGAGACACAGAATAAAAGGGGATGGATGGGAGCACTACCACTCGCCCAAGCATTTTTCTTTGAGCTATCTCTTTCCTGACATCCACCTCTGGACTTCGGGGTCCACACATTACTCCCATAAACCTACCTGGGTATCGCGTCTCAAGATCCAAGAGCAAGTCCAAATAAAACTCAGGATTTTTCAACTTGTCCATTCTGCCAAGAAAACACAGTGGGGTCCGACTCCACCTCGGTAAGCAGCGCAAAGAACTGTAGTCTTCCTCTAGATCCCACGGGACAAAATTTTCAAACACATGAATATGATGTTCAGGGATCTGATACCGTGCCCCGACCTCTTTTCCAAAATCTTCACTAGGTACCACCACCCCCAAACAGGACGAGCGTTTCTTTGCCAAGTAGCCTTGATTCTCTCGGTATGCAGTATGGCACTCTATAAAGTAAGACCAAGCTTTATTTTCGAAAAGGTCCAAAACCTCCGGGCAATCAATAATAAAATTCACATCGTAACTATTATCAATTGAAAATCCAACATCCACCTGAACGTCCAAGTCATACCGAGACAGAGTACTCTTAAAAGCGGTCAAGCCACCCGAATCATGCAAAAAATGAAAACAGATTTTATACTCAGATGATTTATCCAGGAGCACTCGAGCCCTATTTATAAGAACTCTCTCAACACCACCTAGTGTTGCCCAGGGATAAAAAAAGCGAATTTTTTTATTCATATAAAATGCTCATAGTAGGCTCCCCCCTAACCGTGCCTAAAACCTGCTCAAACCGCTTATCCCAAGTACAATCAGCCAGAAACTCCTGAACACAGGCGTAATTTACATTTAAAGCAAGTAAGTTTTCCAATTTTTCCGCCACGTTGTACTTATCCGCAACCTCCGTAAAGGGATAGGACTGCAAATGCTCTATCCCCGTTACCAATACAGGTAAACCAAAATACAAATACTCGTAAATTTTTATAGGATCAACCGAAAGCGCCAAATCTCCTGCCTTAAAAGGAATTAATGCTACACTCCAATTTTTAACATAAGCATGCAGATCTTTTGGCAATATTTTTCCAATCAAACTAACATTTTTAAACTGTGTTAACTTTTCAGAAACCCAATCAGGTTCACCATATCCAATAATTTCAAAATGATAATTTTTAAATTGTGCAGCCAAGGAAAATAAAAGATCCCATTCGAACCATGCATCAGTTAAATGCCCCACATACCCTATAACTTTAGGTCCCTCACTACTGGAGCTGTCCAGGCTGATCATGGCACTGCTTTCACCAATGACTGCAGAACTAAAACCATTACCTACTACTTTTATATCGTTACGTAGGTGCAAAAACTTTTCACGCAGTGCTGGTGTCACCACTGTTACCCCGTCAGCACTAAGAACAGCTAATTCTTCTGCTTCTGTCTTATACCAAGGAGCTTGTCCTGCTTTAAAAAACTCCTCCCAGTTATCCATCACATCATATATAATTTTGAACCCTTTGCTTCTTAAAAGATACATAGGATCAACTAGGATTTCCGCAGGTAAAGTAGCCAGATAAATAGATTCTTTCCTATCTCCTTTTAGCAATGGAAGGTATTTTAAAAACTCGTATAAAGACACCTGCCAAACATTAGGATACACCTCAGAATCAGCCTTCTCCTGTCGCTCGTCAGGACTCCACTGCCAAGAGACAAATAGTGTCCTTACACCATCACCGGAAAAGCATTTCGCAAAATTTATGGGCCGTTGATTAACAAGCTCATCAAATTCAAAGCCACAAGGTACAATCGCTAAGCTTTCACTTTCGTTAGCCATTAAAAGCCATTGTGGAGCCTCCAGAATACTAACACCCTCTTGCTGGCTGACAAAACCAGAATATCGTCTACTAAGATATTTAGCCTTTAATCCATTAAGCCTTTGTTTAAAAACTTCTGGCAATATCTTATAAATGCTTTTTAGAACATAGTGAAAAAAATTATGCAACTTAATTTTCTTTGAAAAATCTCCGGCCATTCGCAAAGGCTTAGTAAGCCTCCAAGAAGTAGAAGCCTTCAACATACAAATTAAATCCTCCTTCTGCCGAACAGCGTTTTTCAACTCAGAAATTTGATCTTGCAAAAATTTACTATCTTTCTTTTGCTGCGCCAAATTATCCTTAATACTTATTAATTCCGTAGAAACTTTATCCAGGGAATGCCTTAAAATTTTTGCAAATTCATACTCACGATGCCAGCTTAACGAGTCATAGCCTGCCAACTGCTCATTGGTCACTCCTGAATCAATATGCATATCACCAAGGAACGTTGAGTGATTGAATGCCCATGCCGAATCTGCATAGACGAGAATAACCTGATCTCCGTCCCACATTGTGTCAGCAAACAAACTACAATCAACGACTTTAGACCAAAAAAGATTAAATCCACCTATGCGCGTAGGAAGATTATCCTTAGTAAAGGTGAAAAAATGCTCATCTATGCGCTCATATTCCCTATAAGGCAATGCAAAAATTAATCCTAATTTGGCCTTCGAGGATATTTTTTTTATAACGTCAAATGGATTATGGAAATGCTCTAGGGTATTTGAGGAAAAAACAAAGTCATATTCTTCTTCCTGATTAGAATATTTTTCATGCAACCAATCTTCCGTTAAAAATCCTATTGATCCATAACGCGATTTAGCGGTAAGAATTGATTCCGAAGAGAAATCCACACCGGTTAAATTCTTCGGATTAAAAACCTTCGCTAAAGCATCAGTTCCATCTCCCTGTGCGCACCCCCAATCCACAATAGTTAACTCTTCTTTTTTAATTGCTCTAATGAGCCAAGAAGGAAGATTATCTAAAGTAACATTGGCGAAAAATCGAGATTGAGCAGGACCAGAATTATCTTCCCAATCGCTTGCAAATCGACTATTCCAATAATCGCGAGAATTAATATTTTTGTTCATACTAGGCCACAGACTCAACTTCTATTTCGGGACAGAAAACACCAAACATTTTCTTATCGCTGGTGCTTACAAAATAATGTGCACCTTCATAGTATTCATAATAATGTATATCAGTGCTATTTCTTTTCTCTATAGTTGCCACCAATAAATACTTACCTGGCGACAAATAATTCTTAAGCCTAAACTCAACTTTCCTTTCCATCGCGTAAGGCGCACAATCAAACTCTTCGAGATGTGTCGCCACCAATATATCATTTCCCTTTAAATCTTTTATAGAAAAAGCAACAGTTAAATCTTCTCTGACGATATCTTCAGTTAATTTATATTTAATTTTAACCTTGATATCCATACCCCATTCAATAAGATCAACTCGCCTTCCTTCCTTATCCTGAATAGCTGCATATTTAATAATTCCGATATTTGAGCCCCAATGCGACGAAGGCCGGTCATCAAGATTTTGCTCAAGTTGTGGTACAGAAGATTCAGACATAATCTGACCGACTGGCGCTACGGACTCTATATCACTATCGTCCTTAAACATGTATTCCATATATTTACTAGTGATTGGGAATACATCTCCGATATCAATCAGTCGCCCCCTATCCAACCAAAGAACCCGATCACAAAGAGTCCGCACACTAGATACATCATGGCTAACAAAAATAATTGTCGCTCCAGACTCTTTTATCTCATTAATTCTACGCATGCATTTCGCCACAAAACGAGCATCTCCGACCGCAAGGGCCTCATCAACTATCAGTATTTCTGGTTCAACATGAATCGCAACAGAAAATGCTAAGCGTGCATACATCCCACTAGAGTATGTTTTTACTGGCTGATCAATAAAATCTTCTAACTCGGAGAATTTGATCACATCACCAATTTTTTTTTCTATTTTTTCTCTTGGATATCCCAGTATGGCTGCATTGAGAAAAATATTATCTCGCCCCGTAAACTCCGGATTAAATCCTGCACCAAGTTCTAGCAAGGCCGCAATCCTACCTTGAACCCTAATACTTCCCGTACTAGAAGCCAGAGTCCCACATATCATTTGCAACAAAGTAGACTTTCCACTACCATTTCGACCAATTATTCCAAAAGTTTCTCCTCGATAAATACTAAGGCTTAAGTTTTGCAAAGCAACAAATTCTTTATAATATTGTTTTTTGTGTTGCAGCATCTGTTTTAGACGATCCGAAGGCTTGTCATAAATTTTATACACCTTAGAAACATCTTTTATAATGATCATCTCAGAGGACATCAGCAAATCCTTTCTTCAATTTCTTGAAAACACCAAACGACATAAACAAGAAAATTATTGAAAAAAACAAAGAAAAAAGACTTAAGCCAATATCTGGAAGCCTACCCCAGTACACTACATCTCTAAAAGATTCAATATAAAATGAGAGGGGGTTTAAATATAAAAAATTTTGAAATTTAGCAGGAAGAGCCTCTATAGGATAAAATATTGGCGACATAAACATTAAAATCGTAGTTGCAATCCCAACAAATTGACCTACATCTCTTAAATACACCCCTATCGCAGAAATTAGCCACACACATCCCAAAACAAAAAAAATTAATGGAATTATATACAGCGGAGCTAGCAATATAGTGAGACTTGGGATTCCTACTAAAACAAAATAAGCAACTACCCAAACAAAAAAACTTACAAAAAAATTAAAAAAAGCAGAACCTACAGCCACGACCCCCAAAACCTCAATCGGGAAAACAACTTTTTTTACGTAATTAACATTGCTCAAAACAAGAACTGGAGCTCTATTTACGCATTCTGAAAAAAAGTTAAATACGATAAGCCCGGCAAATAGAATCAAGGCAAACTCAACTCTATTGCCACCAGAAGTACCCCAGCGAGCCTGAAAGATCACACTAAACACAAAGGTATAAACCAGAAGCAAAACCAAAGGAATCAACAAAGACCACAACAAACCAAGGGCAGAGCCTTTATATTTCGTCTGAATATCCCTGAAAATCAATACTTTTATAAGATACCGATTTCTTATTAAATCAGAAAATATCATAAATCAACACTATGAAAGCAAGACAATAAAAAAGTCAGCAAAAACCTAATAACGTCCTACAAGGTGATGTCCCAAAAAAGAACAAAAAAAACGAATAACTCACCCTTCTGGGTAGCTCACAATTTCTCGGCTCCACATACCATCTCCACCCGCTAAATACGACGATCATTGCCATAGCCGGTGTACCCTATACAGCTGGAAACAAGGGTGTCATTTTCTCAGCCCTAGCCAACCAATCATTCTCGTCAGCCAACTGACGCATGCGAGCTCGGTACTCCACATCGTCCTTCACCGCAAAGGCTCGCTCGATTTGCTCCAGATATTCGTCAAGAAAAGCGGCTGAAAACACCTCGGGGTAGCAGGTACACTCATCCATCGCCGAAGTCACCACCACAGGCACTTCTAACGAAAAATACTCGAAAAGCTTCAAGGGTGAAGTCGTACGAGCGATTTCACCGGGTTCAAACGGAATAATCGCGATATCAAAGCGCTGGGCATAGGCGGGAAGCACCGCATAATCAATCGCCACCAGCCACAACACATTAGCCCGCTTGGACAACTTCTCAATGCCACCGTAATAATCCGGATCCAAGTACACAAATCCGTGATCTGGCACACGCTCAGCCAACTCATTGAGCACCTCGTACCACAACCACGGTGCCAGGGCGCCATTTTAATTGCTTCTGGCCGTGTCCCAAAAACCGTCAGAATCTTCATGAAACTCCCTTGATACCTCAAAATGGGAAAGCGTCCAGTTAGTGAGTTGGAGCACCCCTTATTAACGCCACTTTACACGCTTAGCATGCCTGCCCTGCGACTGCCGACAACAAGACGTATCCATTCTTCAGAGGGCATGTGCTAGCGCCTCAGACCGTTAACAGCACTCGCTTGGCCAGGCCCTTGTGAGCCCTCTATAGCAATCAAATGTCTCGTGTAAGCGAACCCGCGTAGTCTTGCCTTCTGATGATAAGATCTAATCATCAAAACAGGTATTCTCTATATCATCCATGCACAAAACAACCATAATCGAATTGACAAATTAATATTGGTTTAAACACGCTATATAAATAGTCAAATCACAGCCTTCATACAGGCGTTATTCTTGGGCACACCCAAAAAAATCGCTTCATCAACATTATTCGTGTCTCACCTGCGCCTTCCCCACTTATGAGCGCCCAAAAATCAATATTAGTCAGCATAATCATGCCAGCCTTCAATGCTGCTGGTACCTTGCCGGAATCCCTTAGCTCTGTTTGTCGGCAAGACTACCCTTGCTGGGAACTGCTCGTCATTGATGACGGGTCAAATGACAACACCGTGGAGCTGGTTGCAGCATACGCGCAGACAGATCCCAGGATTAAACTGCTCAGGCAACCGAGCAACCAAGGGGTCGCTGCTGCGCGTAATGCCGGAATTGCAGCTGCTAAGGGGCAGTACATAGCCTTTCTAGACTCCGATGACCTATGGTTTCCTCAGAAACTGAGTCAACAAGTAAAGGCGATGCAAGAGAATCACGCGCTAGCCTCAATGACAGCCTACTACCGCTTTCAGCACGTCCCTCAGTGGCAAGGCGCTACAACACCACCCCGCTGGTTGGACTATGCGAGCCTGCTAAAAGGGAACGCTATTGGTAACCTAACGGGTATGTACGACTGCCAAGCTATAGGTAAGGTTTATCAAAAGGCTGTCCGCCACGAGGACTATTTGATGTGGTTGGAGATAGTACACAAAGCAGGGCGCGCCTATGGGCTACAAGAAGTATTGGCGGCTTACCGGGTCAGTGCAACCAGCTTATCAGGCAACAAAATCAAGTCTTTACTGTGGACCTGGCAGATCTATCGACATCATCTGAAACTGCCCGTTGTACAATCTAGCTACCTGATGTTTCACTACGTCGTGAAAGCAATTCTCAAGCGGGCTTAGCTAACCATGAATGACGTCGTTCAGTCTGCACCTTGGGTCGACTTTATTCTGGTTAACTACAACGGTGGCAAAAAAATTGTTGATACCATCAACAGTATCAAGCAATTTAGCACTACACACTCTTACACCATTACCGTTGTCGATAATGACTCCACTGACCAAAGTTGCAGTCTGATCGCCCAACAGCATCCTGACACCCAAATCATTCAGGCGCATGCCAATCTCGGTTTTGGCACAGCCTGCAATCTTGGAGTTGCTCACACGCAAGCCCCCAACATCCTTCTGATCAATCCGGACGCCAAGCTGCAAACCGCTGTTCTGAGTATTTTTGAGCAATTTTTAAGCACATATCCGGATTCCCCCAGCCCGATACTAGGTGGTTTAGCCTTAGGCATCAAAGGGCAACCTGATTTCGCTTTCGAGCGCTTCCCAAACTGCTTTACCTTACTGCTGAAAGCGGTGGGCTTAGGTCGTCTGCTACGCAGTAGGCATCCACTAACCACTCCAACACAGGTTGACCATGTGTCGGGCAGTTTGCTGTTTATCAGCCGCGAGCACTACACAGCGCTAAACGGTTTTGACGAGCAATTTTTCCTGTACTTTGAAGAGACCGATCTACAGTTCCGTGCCCGTGAAATGGGTATCCCGTCTTTTCATATTCCTGCTGCTCAATACTTCCACGAAGCTGGGGGCACCTTCACAGATAAGTCTTTCCGTGGTCAATGCTACAGCGCGGGCATGAAAGTTTATTTGAAGAAGCGCTACGGTGCAGCCGGCAGGTGGATTTTTACGGTTTACGAAGTCCTGGACCGTTTAACTCGTCCTGCACGTCACATCGTCAAATGCCTACTGCGCGAACACAAACCTAACGCGCCCCAAAGCCAGTAAGCATCGTTTTTACTGTCAAAAATACAATATAAACATCAAGCATTACCGAACAATGCTTGATGTAATAGAAGTCGTGCTCGATCTTGACGCGAGTGTCGTCAGCGTTAGCCACATACCCTTGGCGCACCTGGGCCCAACCCGTGATACCGGGTTTCACGACATGGCGGTAGCTATAAAACGGGATTTTTTCATCAAACTCCCGCACGAAAGAGGGCTGCTCGGGCCTAGGGCCGATCAAACTCATTTCCCCTCGCAGCACGTTGTAAAACTGGGGTAACTCATCAATCCGTAATTTACGAATAATTCTGCCAACCCGAGTAATGCGGGGGTCATCCTCCCCTGCAAACTGTTCAACCTCACATTCCTGGTCAAAGCGCATGCTGCGCAGCTTATAAATAGTGAACTCGCGGTTTCCCAAGCCTATCCGCTGCTGGCAATAAATGACTTTACCTGGGCTTTCCAAACGGATGGCCACCATCACTGCCAGGCACACAGGGATCACAACCACGGCACTGGCAATGACCATTGAATAGTCAAAAATCAACTTCAAAATCTCGTAGCCCCTAGAGGGCAGCAAGGAACCGATCGTGTTCTCCGACATACGATCAATTTTGACGCGCCCGGTCAAAGACTCAAACACTTGTCGAGAGTTGTACACCGCGACCCGATCCAGCGCACAGCGTGTCAGAAAGCGCTCAGCATCAGGCTGTATACAAGAAAAATCCGCTACAACTCCATCGTAACGATACCCGGCAAGATCAAGGCTGCTCAGCATGCGACCATCCAAGCCTGGTAGATCCAGCAGGGTCTCGGCCTCCCCTCCGGGCACAATGGCCAGCTTCAGTACTCGGTAGCGAGTGGTTAATAAGCTTTCCAGCAAAAACCAGATCAAAGCCAGAAAACTGCTGCTCAACAGCAGCGCCCGTGAGGCGTCATAACGAAACACAAAACTGGTAATGTAGATGACAGCGTAAGTCACCCCCACCGTAGGGATAATCAGCCACGCGCTACGGGCTCCAGGATAGCCTTGCTGGCTCTTGTCAATCAGCAGCTTGCAACTGACAAATGCGACTATGGCCAGAATCAGTGCTGTACGTTGACCATCATCCAGGCTCCATAACCGGTCCCATCCCCACAACAGCAAAACCGGGGCTAGCACCACGACAACAAACCCAATCAACCACGAGCTTGGCCCGGATAGTAGGAGTATCTCGTGCAAACGCTTAAACCGCCTGATTTTAATTTGATTCATCGAAGCACTAATAACCTAAAATAGCCCATTTACGCGCCAATTATACGTCGCTCCCGAGTAACGCTAGATAGCCCAAGCAGATTTACTTGATGGGTCTGACGGGTAAATACCGCAACCTTCGTGTGATCTGCTCACGCGCTTTTTCCCAAGCAAACTTTTTGCATCTTTTTTCTCATGTCCGAGCCCGTATCCAAGTCTACTTTCTCATTCAATGCGGCCGCTCATTTAGGCGTAAGTCTGTTCTTTATTAGTCTGCTTTCCACTCGTAATATCTATTCGGTGGGTGTCGCCATTTTGCTGTTGGCAACCGTTTCAGGGTATCTGGTGTGTTCTCAAACTCGTCGGTCCATGCAAAGCCAGGGCATCAGCCAAGGCTTGTATACGATACTGGCACTAACCTTTGCCAACGGGTTGCTAATCTGGCTCTTGCACCAGAACCCTAGCAATCAGCTGGATCTGCTGAGCCGTTACCTGCTGCTTGTCCCTATTCTGTACATGCTCAGTTCAATTCGTATGCATAGCAATGTGATCTGGGTCTGTTTTGCTTTAGGCACCCTGTCCGCTTTGTGGATCGTCCCAGCCCAATACGGCGGCCCTTTACACGACGGTCGTATCTACGGTTATACCGGCGCCATCCAGTTTGGCAATATCGCGTTAAGCCTAGCTTGCTTCTGCCTGACGGCCATACTGAGCCAGCTCAGCCAGCAGCATCGCTCTACAACGGTTCTTCTTCTATCTGTGCTGGGCTGTCTGGCGGGTTTTCTCCTATCGCTTCTATCAGGCAGCCGTGGCGGCTGGATTGCCCTTCCTGTCGTGTTTCTGATACTTGCCTACGCCTATTTACCCAAGCAACACTTTCGGCGAGGTGTAATGATCCTCTCCTTGGCCGCGCTCCTGAGCGCCAGTATCCTGTGGCAAACTGATACCATCCAGTCACGGGTTGCTCTGGCGCAGCACGATATTGAACAATTTGAAGCAGGCAACGCCAACACCTCCATTGGCGCCCGCTTTGCCATCTGGCAAGCGAACTGGACCCTGATAAAGGAGCAGCCGTTTTCTGGTTGGTCCTACGCTCAACACCAACAGGCCCTCGAGGACCTGGTTAAAGACGGACAGGCAGATCCCGTAGTTTTGAAGTTGGCCAACTCACATAACAATTACATTGAGACCTGGGTAGACTGGGGCTTGGCAGGTCTGCTCTTGCAATGTTCACTTTTGCTTTACTGCTTTTATGGCTTTATTCGCCGGGTTCATTCCTCAGACACGCTCACTCGCGCGTACGCTACCTGCGGAAGTATTGTTGTTGCCGTATACATACTGGCCAACCTGACCCAGAACATGATGGAACGCAATAACACGCTCCTGTTTTTCCTGATTAGTGTAGCGATATTCTGGAGCCAGATTTACCCCAACCAAGCCAAGCGTCATTCTGCGACCTAGCCCATGTCTGCCAAGAAATTACTCGGTAATTCATTCTGGAATCTGAGCTCCTATATAGTGCTCATGTTCGCGTTCCTGCCCTCCATGGGCTTGATGGCACGACTGCTGGGCCTGGAGCCTTTTGGCATTTACACGCTACTCTTTGCCTTGATCGGCTATGCCAGCCTATTTGACCTGGGGATCGGCCGAGCCTTGATCAGAGCCATTGCCATGGCCAGCAAGTCCTCTCGGCAAATTCAATCAATTCTAGGTACAGCAAGTTTACTGATCTTGCTCAGCAGCAGTGTTGCCGCTGCACTGGTTTATCTGCTCAGCCCCTTTTTGGTGCAATGGCTCCATATCAGCACGGAGTTACGCTCAGACAGCCTGTTTGCCTTTCGTCTCCTGGCACTGACTCTGCCTTTGTTGCTGCTGCAAGCAGTGTGGCTGTCCTACCTGGAAGGACTATCAGACTTCAAACGGGTCAACATACAACGCACCATCAGTGGCTTGCTGCTCGCCGTCTTGCCCTTGCTGACCATTCTTTATCAGGCCAGTCTCAGCTATGCCGTTCTCGGTCTCTTTGCTGGACGTTTGATCAGTTGCCTGCTCGCCTACTTCTGGGCTCTGCCTGCCCATGTCCGTCAAGGAATGTGGCGCTGGGACAAACAACAAGCGCAGGCCCTATTGCGCTTTGGGGGCTGGCTGACAGTCAGCAATTTGATCAGCCCTTTAATGGTGTATTTTGATCGCTTCCTGCTATCTAACCTGAATGGGGCAAGCACAGTCAGTTTTTATACAGCACCATCAGAAGCTATTACTCGCTTGCTAAACATTCCAGGGGCAGTCGTCCGAGTAATTTTCCCCTTGCTCAGCGCTCAAAAAGATGCTCGCCAGGAAACTCGTCTGACTTACCTGTTGCTACTGGCAGTATGCGGACTGATCAGCCTGATAGGCATTGTGGGAGCCAAGTGGATTATCTTGCTCTGGCTTGGTGAAACCTATGTAGAGCAATCCGTACCGATTCTACAAATTCTGTTGCTGGGTTTCTTGTTCAACGCCATTGCCCAGATCCCTTACACCGTGATCCAAGCCCAGGGGCACGCCCAGATTACCGCCTATGTACACTTGGCCGAGATCCTGCCCTATATCGCTTTGCTGTACGTACTGATTTCTCAGTTCGGGCTGCTGGGCGCCGCAATTGCCTGGACCAGCCGGGTTATCGTAGACTGCCTTGCCCTATTAATTCTGGCTAAACGCTATCGCTAAGCCATTCGGAACGCTACTTAATCGTCATGCATATTCTCGTTACCGGTGGCGCCGGCTTCATCGGTTCAGCCTTGATCCGTCATCTTATTCAGGAGACAGAGCACTCTGTCCTGAATGTGGACAAATTGACGTACGCAGGCAATCTGGAGTCGCTGGCTTCGGTCCAGGAACACCCTCGATATCAATTTGCGCAAAACGATATCCAGGATGGGCCAGCCATACAGGCTTTGCTAGCCAGATTCCAACCCGATGCCATCATGCACCTGGCAGCCGAGTCGCATGTGGATCGATCTCTAGATGGCCCGGCAGCGTTCATTCAGACCAATATTGTAGGTACCTGCACCTTGCTGGAGTGCGCGCGCCATTATTGGAACACACTGCCGGAGCCCAAAAAATCCAATTTCCGCTTCCATCACATATCAACGGACGAAGTGTATGGCGATCTACACAACACCACAGAGTTCTTTGTAGAAACCACGCCCTACGCACCCAGTTCTCCGTACTCAGCCAGCAAGGCCAGTTCAGACCACCTGGTCCGAGCCTGGCAACGTAGCTATGGCCTGCCCACCTTGCTTAGCAATTGCTCCAATAACTACGGCCCTTACCATTTCCCTGAAAAACTTATTCCTCACATGATCTTGAATGCCCTCAAAGGGCAAGCGCTACCTGTGTATGGCGAGGGCAAGCAAATCCGTGACTGGCTGTATGTGGAAGATCACGTACGAGCTTTGCTGACGGTCCTGAAAAAAGGCCAGGTAGGTCAAACCTACAATATTGGTGGCCATAACGAGCAGCAGAATATCCATGTCGTTCTAGAGATCTGCGCACTGCTCGAAGAGCTGGCTCCGGTAAAACCCGCTGGTATCCAGCGTTACACAGACCTGATCACCTACGTGCAGGACAGACCTGGCCACGATCAGCGCTACGCTATTGATGCTAGCAAGATTGAACGGGAATTGGGCTGGAGACCCCAGGAAACCTTCGAGACGGGCTTGCGCAGAACTGTACAGTGGTATTTAGAAAACTCGGGCTGGTGGGAGCGTATCCTTAACGGTCAATATCA
The DNA here is from genome assembly GCF_031844565.1 of Alcaligenes sp. AB3. Classification (NCBI taxonomy): domain Bacteria; kingdom Pseudomonadati; phylum Pseudomonadota; class Betaproteobacteria; order Burkholderiales; family Alcaligenaceae; genus Alcaligenes; species Alcaligenes sp. AB3. The sequence goes on along the minus strand of NZ_JAUZVM010000004.1, from coordinate 343,519 downwards.
GCTACATCGCTTAGGCAAGACAGAATAATGAAAGGCATCATCCTCGCCGGTGGATCCGGTACCCGCTTGCACCCTATTACCTTGGGGGTATCCAAGCAACTACTGCCTATCTACGATAAGCCCATGATTTATTACCCCTTGTCAGTACTGATGCTGGCCGGGATACGTGAAATTCTGATCATTTCCACCCCTGCCGATCTACCCAGCTTTCGTACCCTGCTGGGCGATGGCAGCAACTTTGGCATTCAGCTGAGCTATGCCGAGCAAGCCTCCCCAGATGGATTAGCACAGGCTTTTCTGATCGGGGCCGATTTTATTGGCTCCGACCGGGTCAGCCTGATCCTGGGGGACAATATTTTTTATGGCTACGGTTTTAGCCAGATGCTGAAAGAGGCGGCGCAACGCGAACAAGGAGCCACTATTTTTGGCTACCAAGTCAGCGATCCAGAGCGCTTTGGCGTGGTGGAGTTCGATGCCCAGGGTAAAGCTGTCTCGATCGAAGAGAAACCCCAGCAGCCCAAATCCAATTTTGCCGTAACTGGCCTGTACTTCTACGACAATCACGTCGTGGATATCGCCCGCCAGGTACGCCCCTCTGCTCGTGGTGAGCTGGAAATTACCGACGTAAACAATGCCTACCTACAGCAAAATAATTTACATGTCAGCCTGTTAGGCCGAGGCTTTGCATGGCTAGATACCGGCACTCACGAAAGTCTGCAAGAAGCCGGCAGCTTTGTACGCACGATTGAGCATCGCCAAGGACTGAAAATCGCCTGCCTGGAAGAAATTGGCTTTAAGCAAGGATGGCTTGAACGTAGCGCCTTGGAACGGCAAGCACAGGCTTTGACAAAAACAGAATACGGGCAATATTTGCAAAAGCTTCTCCAAGATCCAATTCTGCCTGGAAAAGCCCCTTAACTTTTGCGCAAGGCCTGCACTTTTTTCAGGTATTGCCCAGCATAATGCTGGTCAAAATAGTCTGCATATTGGGCCTGCCATACTCCCCGTGCACGTGCTGCCGCTTGTTGAACCTGCTGCATGTCCAGGCCTTTTAACCAGGTTTCAATCGCCTGCTGACCTTCCTCTACGGCCCAACCTGTTTGATGCTCAAGTACCTTCGTAGCAGTCGGAATACCGGCTGTCGTCAACATGGCGCGCCCGAGCATCAAGTGCTCATAATATTTGTTAGGCGCAGCAAATAAATGATTGGGAACTGTCTTGTAATACATCCCCACCACAATCTGGCATGACTGCATCAGCTGAAGCCCTTGAACCGAACTTTGAGCCCCGTAGTAATGAATATGAGGATGCTTCTGTGCCGAGTGCGTAAACAAATCCGCCAATGGACCGTATCCCGCCACATGCAGTTCGCAAGCAGGAAACTGCTCACACGCCGCAAGTAGGTCTTCCAGGCCACGGTTTTTTGCTTCCAGCACTCCAAAATAAGCAATCTTTACGGCTTGCTCATCAGAGACCGGCACATAGTTCTGAACCTCGGATTTCTGTGGCACATTTTCCAACACCATCAAAGAGGGGGTTGCTGGATCAATTCCTTGCTGCTCTATACGGCATGGATCGGCCAGAATGCCCGCATCGGCTGTCTTTAATAGATAGTTTTCCAGCTTGTCTACCCATCGACCTAAAGCGCCCGGAAAATAGCGCAAGGAGCTGTACTTGTCGTAAATATCAAAAATCCAGGGCTTCCGACATAGCACCGCGTACACCTTCACCGCCATCGCGGTATCCAGGTCGATGGCATGGACCAAATCGATCTTGCGGTTATTTTTTAACAACCAGCGCAAGACGAACAAATTCCAAAAAGCAATGCCAATCAGGCTACGCCACCCAGCACCCAGTGCGGCTGCCCGTGTGTAGTAAGTATCGTTACTAGATTTCTGTGCAGGAACCGTTCCTCGCTCCCATCCTACAAAGTGGTAAGGGATCTGCGCCTCGTCCAAAACCTTTAGGTACTTGGCTAGCTTGCCATCCACATGGCGCAGGTACGAGCGTATAAAAACAACCATTCGCGCTTAATCCAGTGTTTTACTCAAGCCATCCACGATAGCTAAAAAAAGGTCAAATAGATACAATTTCAGGCTCCCTATCGTGCCAGCCTTATACTTGCTTCAAAGGCTCTAGCAGGTTTGTAAGTACCACAGCTTGCGCCGATTTTCCCGCCCGACACAGCAACACCCCAATACCCCAAACCGAATATTTGCAATGACCATTTATCCCACCCGCCTGCCTGGTGTTCTGATTATTGAACCAGCTGTTTTTGGTGATGAGCGTGGTTTCTTCAAGGAAACCTTCCACCAGCAACGCTATCAGGAACTGGCTGGGATCAATCTACCTTTTGTGCAAGACAACTTTTCCCGCTCCGAGAAAGGGGTTTTACGTGGCCTGCATTTTCAAAAAAACCGACCTCAAGGAAAGCTGGTCAGTGTCAGCCGGGGAGCAGTATACGATGTAGCCGTAGATATACGGCCAGACTCGCCCACCTTAGGCCAATATGTAGGCATTGAGCTCAGCGAATCAAACCACAAACAGTTGTGGATCCCTCCAGGTTATGCCCACGGTTTTTGTGTTCTGTCTGACTTTGTCGACTTCAGCTACAAGTGCACCGACTTTTACTTTCCTGAAGATGAAGGTGGATTGGCATGGAATTGCCCTGAAGTAGCGATTGCCTGGCCAATCCAGAACCCGCAATTGTCCAAGAAGGATAAGAACTACCCTGTGCTGAGCCAGCTCATCGCACAGAGCAAAGCCTGAATCCATGTCACACCCATCCTTCCTGATTACTGGAGCCCACGGTCAATTAGGCCAGTCTTTTGCCTGGCTCGATACAAGTACAAAGATTGACGCCAGCCTAATCCTGCTTGGCCGTGCCGATCTGGATATCACACAAGCAGAGTCCATTACTCAGGCTCTGGATCAGCATCGTCCTGATATCGTGATCAATGCTGCTGCCTATACGGCAGTCGACAAGGCTGAGTCAGAGCCAGAGACAGCACAGCTAATCAACGGTACAGCCCCTGGCCTACTCGCCCGGGCATGCGCTGAGCGAGGCATAAAAATGGTGCAGGTCTCTACAGACTATGTCTTTGACGGCTCAGCGACACAACCTTACTCCGAAGACGCCCCTACCAATCCACTTGGTGCCTACGGGCAAAGCAAGCTGGAAGGAGAACAAGCAGTCTTGGCCACCCTACCCTCTGCCATCATTCTGCGCACGAGCTGGGTGTTCAGCCAATTCGGCACCAACTTTCTGAAAACCATGCTTCGCCTAGGGCAGGAACGTCCTGAGTTAAGCATTGTGGCTGATCAGATTGGTGGTCCAAGCTACGCACCGCATATCGCCCAAGTGCTGTTAGCACTAGCAGAAAAGCTGTTTGAGTCGAAACAGAACCCAAACAAAAATCAGACGCCCTCAGGCATTTACCACTTCGCAGGGCAGCCCAACGTCAGCTGGTATGAGTTTGCCCAAGAAATCTTTAGTCAGGCGCTCAGGCTGGGACTATTGGCGCAAGCACCAAAGCTGACACCGATTCCCACAAGCCAATACCCCACACCCGCAAAACGACCAGCACAATCGAGCCTGCTGCAAACCAGACTGGATGCTGTATTAGGCGCACAAAATATAGATCGAAACTGGCGCCAGGGCATCGAGAAAAGCCTGCTATCACTTATAAGTACACGCTGAGGCTGAATCCCTTCACGCCTGACAATAGCTCCTTCAGCAACTCCACTAGAACTCAAACGCAAAAAAGCCACCCCTAAGGGTGGCTTTTTCACGGATGCTACCGACTTGAGCTTAGTGCTTGCGCGCGTTGCTCAAGCGACGTGCTGCGGCAGCTTGAGCGGCCAGCATGGCCAGCTCGGCTTCCACAACAGCGATATCGGCCTTGTCCTTGGTGTTACGCAGGGCTTCTTCCGCATGCTTGCGGGCTTCCAGCGCCTTTGCTTCATCCAGGTCTTGTGCGCGAATCGCGGTATCCGACAATACAGTGACTTTCCCAGGCTGAACCTCGAGTATGCCGCCAGCGACAAAGATATGCTCTTCGCTGCCATCGTCCATAACGATCTTCAGCGTGCCGGGACGAATCCGCGAGATCAGTGGAGTGTGACCGGGCAAAATACCCAGCTCCCCAGCCTCGCCGGGCAGTGCCACGAACTTTGCTTCACCAGCAAAGATCGATTCTTCAGCACTAACCACGTCAACATGAAGCTTAGCCATGAGTAATCCTTATTACTGAATAGTCTTGGCTTTTTCGAAAGCCTCGTCGATCGAACCGACCATGTAGAACGCCTGTTCTGGCAGTGCATCACACTCGCCGTCGACGATCATCTTGAAGCCGCGCAGGGTTTCAGCCAGTGGAACGTACTTACCAGGCGAGCCGGTAAACACTTCTGCCACGTGGAAAGGCTGAGACAGGAAGCGCTGGATCTTACGAGCGCGGGCAACAGCCTGCTTGTCTTCAGGAGACAGCTCGTCCATACCCAGAATCGCGATAATGTCACGCAATTCCTTGTAGCGCTGCAGCGTTTGCTGAACACCGCGAGCCACTGCGTAGTGCTCTTCACCCACAACTTGTGGATCCAGCTGACGGCTGGTGGAGTCCAGAGGATCCACAGCGGGGTAAATACCCAGAGCAGCAATGTCACGAGACAACACAACGGTGGAGTCCAAGTGCAGGAAGGTCGTAGCAGGCGATGGGTCAGTCAAGTCATCGGCTGGAACGTAAACGGCCTGGATGGACGTAATCGAACCGGTCTTGGTGGAGGTAATACGCTCTTGCAGCTTACCCATTTCCTCGGCCAGCGTAGGCTGGTAACCCACTGCGGAAGGCATACGACCCAGCAGAGCGGACACTTCGGTACCGGCCAACGTGTAGCGGTAGATGTTGTCCACAAAGAACAGGATGTCACGGCCTTCGTCACGAAACTTCTCGGCCATGGTCAGGCCGGACAGTGCCACACGCAGACGGTTGCCTGGAGGTTCGTTCATCTGACCGAACACCATGGCCACTTTGGACTCGCTCAGGTTGTCCATCTGGATAACGCCAGCATCGGCCATTTCGTGGTAGAAGTCGTTACCTTCACGGGTACGCTCACCCACACCGGCAAACACGGACAGACCGCTGTGTGCCTTGGCGATGTTGTTGATCAGCTCCAGCATGTTCACGGTCTTGCCCACACCGGCACCACCGAACAGACCAACCTTACCACCCTTGGCGAACGGGCAAACCAGGTCAATCACTTTAATACCGGTTTCCAGCAGCTCTACGGAAGGCGACAGTTCGTCGAAAGTAGGAGCAGCCTGGTGAATGGCGCGACGCTCGTCGGACTGGATAGGACCGACTTCGTCAATGGGGCGACCCAGAACGTCCATAATGCGACCCAGGGTGCCAACACCCACAGGTACGGAGATGGGAGCGCCCGAACCGGCCACTTCCATACCGCGGCGCAGGCCGTCGCTGGAACCCATGGCGATGGTGCGAACTACACCGTCACCCAATTGTTGCTGTACTTCAAAAGTCAGGCCTTTTTCTGCGAAAGCCGAACTTTCGTCAACGAGCGTCAATGCTTCGTAGACTTTAGGGATGCTGTCGCGGGGGAACTGAATATCCACCACGGCGCCGATGCACTGAACGATGGTACCGTTGCTCATGTTGAGTCCTTGCAATATAACTTTGATGGTGTGCCTTGCCGTGATTACACAGCAGCGGCACCCCCCACGATTTCAGAGATTTCTTTCGTAATCGCTGCCTGGCGGGTCTTGTTATAGACCAGCTGAAGATCACCGATAACGGTCTTGGCGTTGTCCGAAGCGGCTTTCATGGCCACCATACGGGCAGACTGCTCAGAGGCCATGTTCTCGGCAACGGCCTGATACACCAGACCCTCTACGTAACGCAGCAACAAGTCGTCAATAACCGACTTGGCATCGGGTTCGTAGATGTAATCCCAACCGTATTCGGAAGAGTTAGCGCTTTCTTGAGCGACTACCTGATCACCAGCCTGGAAAGGATCTTTCAGACCGGAAGGCAGAGGCAGCAAGCGAATAAATGTTGGGTCCTGCTTCATCGTATTGACAAAGCGGCTGGTCGCCAGATAAACAGCATCAATGCGGCCTTCCACGAAGTCGTCGATCTGCACCTTGATAGCGCCAATCAGACGTTCCAGGTTAGGCGCGTCGCCCAAACCCACTTCCTGAGAAACCAGATTGGCACCAACACGCGCCAATGTTCCAGCAGCTTTACCACCCAGAGCCGTTGTCTGAACTTTAATACCTTTGTCTTCAAACTCGCGAACACGCGCAAGTACCAGACGCAGAATATTGGTGTTCAGGCCGCCACACAGACCTTTGTCCGTGCTGACAACCACGATACCTACCGATTTGACTTCGGCAGGCTCAACCATGTAGGGGTGAGTGTAGTCGGGGTGCGCCTGCATCAGATGCGAAGCAATCTCGCGCACCTTGTCTGCATAGGGACGGCCAGCACGCATCCGCTCTTGCGCCTTGCGCATCTTGGATGCCGCCACCATCTCCATGGCTTTGGTGATCTTGGACGTGTTTTGCACGCTCTTGATCTTAGTACGAATTTCCTTGATTCCGGCCATCACACTTTCCTGTAAGGGCATTATCGGGAGCCTGACTAGGCTGTCGACTCCCGCTAATCATGACGCCGGGGTTTCCGGCGCCTGCCAACAATGATTAGAAAGCGCCGTGCTTTTTGAAGTCCTGGATGGCTGCAACCAACTCAGCCTCGTCTTCTTTAACCAGTTCCTTCTTGCTTTCGATACGCTCAACCAGAGCAGCGAACTTGCTGCGCAGGTGATCTTTCAGGCCTTTCTCGAAAGGCAGAACCTGAGCGACTTCCAGATCGTCGAAGTAACCGTTGTTCACAGCGTACAGGCTCACGGCCAGTTCCCACACAGCCAGAGGCTGGTACTGGGGCTGCTTGAGCAGTTCGACCACGCGCTTACCACGTTCCAGCTGGCGACGGGTTGCGTCATCCAGGTCGGAAGCGAACTGAGCAAACGCGGCCAATTCACGGTACTGAGCCAAGTCGGTACGAATACCGCCGGACAGCTTCTTGATGACCTTGGTTTGAGCAGCGCCACCCACGCGGGACACCGAAATACCGGCGTTAATAGCGGGACGAACACCAGCGTTGAACAGGTCGGACTCCAGGAATATCTGACCGTCAGTAATCGAAATCACGTTGGTTGGAACGAAAGCGGAAACGTCACCGGCTTGCGTTTCAATGATAGGCAGTGCGGTCAACGAACCGGTCTTGCCCTTCACTTCACCGTTAGTGAATTTTTCCACGTACTCGGCGTTCACACGAGCAGCGCGCTCGAGCAGACGGGAGTGCAGGTAGAACACGTCACCAGGGTAGGCTTCACGGCCTGGTGGGCGACGCAGCAACAGGGATACTTGACGGTAGGCCCAAGCTTGCTTGGTCAAGTCGTCATAAATGATCAGGGCGTCTTCGCCACGATCACGGAAGTATTCACCCATGGTGCAACCGGAGTAAGGAGCCAGGTACTGCATGGCAGCGGACTCGGAAGCCGAGGCGGCCACAACAATCGTGTACTCCAGAGCACCGTGCTCTTCGAGCTTGCGCACCACGTTGTTGATCGTGGAGGCTTTTTGGCCCACGGCAACGTAGATACATTTAACGCCATTGCCCTTTTGAGCAATGATGGTGTCCACAGCCACGGCAGTTTTACCGGTCTGACGGTCACCAATGATCAGTTCGCGCTGACCACGGCCGATTGGCACCATGGAGTCCACGGCTTTCGTGCCGGTCTGCATGGGCTGGGAGACGGACTCACGGGCGATAACGCCAGGAGCCACTTTCTCGATGACGTCAGTCATCTTGGCGTTGATCGGGCCCTTGCCGTCGATAGGCATACCCAGAGTATCAACCACACGACCCAGCAGTTCGGGGCCAACGGGCACTTCCAGAATGCGGCCAGTTGTTTTAACTGCGTCGCCTTCGGAAACACCTGTGTATTCACCCAGAATCACGGCGCCGACAGAGTCGCGCTCGAGGTTAAGGGCCAGACCGAACGTGTTGTTCGGAAATTCGAGCATTTCGCCCTGCATCACATCGGACAAACCGTGGATGCGCGTAATACCGTCGGTCACGGATACGACCGTACCTTGTGTACGAACGTCAGTCGACGCACCCAGGCCTTCGATGCGGCTCTTGAGCAGTTCGCTGATCTCGGACGGATTAAGTTGCATGTTCAGACTCCTGAAATCCTGTTTACTGACTCGCGCTATGCGGTCAGCGTATCGCGCATGCTGGCCAGCCGGGCCTGCACGGAAGTGTCGAGCACCTGGTCACCAACAATCACCCGAATACCGCCGATAAGGTCAGCGTCGACGGTCACAGTCGGTTTTAGCTTCAGGCCAAACTTTTTCTCCAGCCCAGCGGTCAGCTCAGCAACCTGAGCCTCAGCCATCGGGAAAGCACTGATAATTTGTGCCTGCGCCGTGCCTTCGAGTTGGTGTTTCAATAGATCAAACTGTTCTGCAATTTGTGGCAACAGCAAGATGCGCTGGTTATCCACCAACAATTGAAGAAAGTTGCGAGCCTTTTCGGTGACCTGTGACTTAACCAGGCCCGTAAAGAGTTCGAGTCGCTGCCCGTTATTCAGGCGCGGATCGTTCAGTGCCTCGCGCACATCGTGGAGACCGGCCACCTGAGCCATTTCGGACAACAGGGCCGACCACGATTCGAGGCCCTGGCTGTCGTCGCGCACGGCGGCGAACAGGGCTTCGGCGTAAGGTCTGGCAATAGTCGATAGTTCAGCCATGGCCTGCCTTGATGTTAAAGTTCTGCCTTGAGCTGCTCGAGCAGCTGGGCGTGCGCATTCGCGTCAACTTCGCGTCGCAAGATTTGCTCGGCACCCTTGACAGCCAAGGCAGCCACTTCGCTACGCAGACCTTCACGTACGCGTTGCACTTCCTGGTTGGCGTCTTGCTGGGCCTGCGCAATAATGCGGGCTTTTTCGGCTTCGGCTTCACGACGAGCTTGCTCCAAAAGAGCAGTCGCTTGTTTTTCAGCGTCGACAATGCGTTGATGGTTTTCGGACTTGGCCGAAGCGTCCATCAGGCTGATACGCGCTTGGGCCTGTGCCAGATCGGCTTTGCCTTTATCGGCAGCAGCCAAACCATCAGCGATTTTCTGACGACGATCATCGATTGCTTTCGTCAGTGGCGGCCATACGAATTTCATCGTAAACCAGGCCAAAACGAAAAACACGATCATCTGAAAAAAGAGAGTCGCGTTTAAATTCACGGTCGTATCCCTTCAATACCACGTGTGTAGGATGCGGTATGCGTCCTGACACATGTATGTTCAAGTCGACAAGCGGTGCATGATCAAACCGAGCAACACACCGCTAACGACGACTGCCTGCCCGTCTGCCAAAAGCGGCAACGGACTCGCCTTCTTACCCAACGAATGGGTTGGCGAATGCAAACAACATGGCGATACCGACACCGATCAGGAAAGCAGCATCGATCAGACCGGCCAACAGGAACATCTTGGTTTGCAGAGCGTTCATCAGTTCTGGCTGACGAGCGGATGCTTCCAGATATTTACCACCCATCAGGGCGATACCAATGCAAGCGCCAAATGCGCCCAGACCGATGATGATACCGCAAGCAAGAGCAACGAAAGCTACGTTGGTCATGACAACTCCTTGGTTAAAAATCAGGTGTAATTCAAAAAAATCAAAGCGTTAGCAAGCTAAGCCTGCTCCCCCCAACCAGACACCATTGTCCAGTCGGAATCGGATTAATGGCCTTCGTGTGCTTGTCCGATATAGACAAGGGTGAGCATCATGAAGATGAACGCCTGGAGCAACACAATCAGAATGTGGAAGATTGCCCACACAGAACCGGCCAGAATGTGACCGATACCCAGTCCCAGGCTGGCGCCATTAAACCCTGTCCATGCGCCACCCAGCAGAGCGATCAACATGAAAACCAGTTCACCGGCAAACATATTGCCGAACAACCGCATGCCCAAAGACACAGACTTGGCCGCGTATTCGATGCAGTTCAGCAAAAAGTTGAAAGGTGCGAGCACAACAGCCATCAGGCCGGTCGCGGTGAACGGTGCAGTAAACAGCTCTTTGACAAAGCCGCCGGGGTGCTTGATCTTGATGCCGTAGTAGAACATCAGCAGCAGCACGCCCATGGACATGCCCATTGGCACGTTCAAGTCAGCGGTAGGCAAAATACGGTGGTAGTACAGAGGGTCGCCATGCTCGGAGGCCAGACCGGTCTGAATGAAAATCCAGCCCAAACCATCAACGGGCAGCAAGTCCAGCACGTTCATCATGATGATCCACAGGAACACGGTCAGCGCCAGGGGCGAGACAAATTTCCGGGACTCGGCATTAGGAACAATGGATTTGGCCTGGTCTTCAACCCAATCGACCAGCATTTCTACAAAAGACTGCAAGCGGCCTGGTACACCGGCTGTTGCGGCCGAGGCGGCGCGCCACAGAAAGAAAACCACAACCAGACCCATCAGCAGGGACCAGAACATGGAGTCGTAGTTAATGACACCGAAGTTGGCCAGAACATCCTGTTTTTCACCCAAGTTGTTCAAGTGAACCAAGTGATGCTGGATGTACCCTGACTGAGGCGAAATATCACTAGCAGCAGCCATCTGTATTTACCCTGTGATGTATACGTTATGGGACAAGCCCGTGAAACAAAAATTCGTTATGGCAGCTTGCGGAAAAACAGCAGCAGCACATATCCCTTCAAGACACATAGCAGGCCAAAGAGCAAGGCAGGCCAAACTAACCAGCCTGTGTTTGCCATGGCAGCCGTTGCCAGTGTCAATACTGCAAAACCGAGCTTGAATGCTTCCCCCCAGAAGAAGGAAAGCGCTCCGGCGTTGCCGCCGCCCATCAAACCCAGCAAAAGACGCAATGCGAACAATGCGTTAGGCACAAAATAAGCAGCCGCACCAATAAGTGCCGAGGCTGCTGCATATGCGCCGGAAATCCATGCCGACAGGCCAATCGCCAACAGACCCATAAAAGCCTGGGCAACAAGTGCGCGCACAATTCCTTGCCCTGCCCGGCGAGCCATGCGGCTACGTTGCTCGGGCGTAAGTACTACGGGTTCAGGAAATGGTGCTTTGTCCCCTGCTGCCTGCACCTTGACTGTGGTGCCTGTCTGCTGATAAATCGGCTGATTCATAGTAGGAAACAATCAGATAACGTTGTGTGGGTGGATGTACTGCAAAGGCCTGAGCCAATCCATCCGCGCAATATTATCGGCCCCTTTCAAAAGCCGGTGTCGTCAAACCCATAAAGTATAGCGTCTTTTTTTTGTTGTAAGCAAACTCAGCCTTGCTTGTTTGATACTTAATGCAAGGCTGATATACGCAATCTCAATGGCATCAAGGGGTAAGCTTATTTTGTAACATTGCAGTGCAGCAATTTTACAACACACCCCCTGTTTTATCAGCGATTGAGAAACTTAGCGGTGCTTGAACTCGGGCTTGCGCTTCTCGACAAAAGCACGCATGCCTTCCTTCTGATCGTCAGTGGCAAACAAGCCATGGAAGTTACGACGCTCGAACAGCAAACCTTCTTCCAGCGACGACTCAAAAGCACGGTTCACACACTCTTTGGCCATCAGGACCGAGGGCAAGGACATGCTGGAAATAACCGTTGCGGCTTCCAGCGCCTCTTCAATCAGCTTGTCGGCAGGCACCACACGCGACACAAGACCGGAGCGCTCGGCCTCTTCGGCATTCATCATGCGCGAAGTCAGGATCAGATCCATGGCCTTGGCCTTGCCCACGGCACGGGGCAGACGCTGCGTACCACCAAAACCGGGAATCACGCCCAGCTTGATTTCTGGCTGACCAAAACGAGCGGAGTCTGCGGCAATGATGAAGTCACACAACATGGCCAGTTCGCAGCCTCCACCCAAGGCGTAGCCAGCGACGGCGGCAATGATGGGCTTGCGGAAACGGCGCAGTTCTTCCCACTGGCCACCCAGATAGTCCTGGGAGCTGACATCGTGGTAAGTCCAGTCTTTCATGGCGCCAATGTCGGCACCGGCCGCAAAGGCTTTTTCATTACCGGTCAGCACGATACAACCGATTTCGTTGTCGGCATCGTATTTCTTTAACAGGGCATACAACTCGGCGATCAGCTCGTTATTGAGCGCATTCAAAGCCTTGGGCCGATTTAATGTCAATAAAGCAACACGACCATGCACCTCTGCTTTGACTAAGGGTTCGTTCATGCTGACTCCCAGAAAAATTAAATAGAATAGGGGAATGGAACCTACACCCGTACTTTACCGTGCCGAGCCGACAGATCTCGCCGGCCACCGTCTGACTGTCCAGATACAGATCACTTCCCCCCAAACAGATGGCCAGATCTTGAGCCTTCCGGCCTGGATCCCTGGCAGCTACCTGATCCGCGACTTCTCGCGTCAGATCGAAAGCATAGCGGCCTTCTCTGGCGAAAAGCCGGTTTCCATCCGCAAGCTGGACAATCATCGCTGGCAGTGCGAACCCTGCGAGGGCCCCTTGAGCGTGCAGTATCAGGTCTACGCCTGGGACCTGTCCGTACGAGGCGCACATATTGATCAGACCCACGCTTTCTTTAATGGCACCAGCGCCCTGCTGGCCGTTGAGGGCCAGACTGAACAGCCGTGCCTGCTGGAACTGGTGTCCAACGAGGACATGGAAGATTGGCAGGTCTACACCAGCCTGCCCGAGGCCAGCGGCATGCCAGGCGCGGCAGAACGCTATGGTTTTGGCCTGTACCGCGCCAGCAATTACGACGAGCTGATCGACCACCCTATTGAGATGGGCACTCCCCAGGTCATCAGCTTCTTTGCTCACGGCGCTGAGCACGAACTGGTCTTTACTGGCGTCATCCCCAATCTGGACTTGCCGCGCATCGCCCGTGATGTAGAGAAAATCTGCGCCGAACAAATCGCCTTTTTTGAGCCTGAAACCTGCCGTGCCCCCTTCCTGGATGGCAGTTCGCGCTATGTATTCATGACCATGGTGACCGATGACGGTTACGGCGGTCTGGAACATCGTGCCTCGACCGCCCTGATGGCGTCGCGCCGCGACCTACCTACTCAGGGCCAGGACAAATCGGTGAAAAGCGCGGGCTACCAGACCTTTTTGGGCCTGGTCAGCCATGAGTACTTCCATACCTGGAACGTCAAACGGATCAAACCCGCCGTCTTCGCACCCTACGACCTGAGCCGTGAAAACCACACCCGCTTGCTATGGGTGTTTGAAGGCTTCACCTCGTACTACGACGATTTGATGCTGCTGCGCTCGGGCGTGCTGAGCGAAGCCGACTACCTGAAGCTGCTGGCCAAGAACATCAATGCCGTTGAACGTGGCCCCGGGCGCTTCAAGCAGTCCGCCGCACAAAGCTCTTTTGACGCCTGGACGCGCTATTACAAGCAGGACGAGAACTCCCCCAACGCACTGGTCAGCTATTACAGCAAGGGCGCACTGATCGCCCTGGGCCTGGACCTTCGCATTCGCAGCCACACCCAGCAAGCCAAGAGTCTGGACGATGTGATGCTGCTGATGTGGGAGCGCTATGGTCGTGACTTCTATCAAGGCAAGCCAGAAGGCATTCCTGAAGATGCCATGCCTGCCCTGATTCTGGAAGCCACCGGCTACGACGCCACGGATTTCATTGCTCGCTACGTTGAAGGCTGCGAGGACCTGCCCTTGAAACCCTGGCTGGCCGAACAAGGCTTGAAGCTGGAATGGCAAGCCTCCTCCAAGCTGCCCAGCCTGAACGCCCGCTTGCGCCAAAGCGCAGGCCAATGTCATCTGGCCACCGTGTTCACCGATGGTGCAGCGCATCAAGCAGGCCTGTCTGCGGGTGACGCTCTGGTCGCGATTGACGGCTTGCGTGTCAGCGACACCGCCAGCCTGGAGCGCCTGCTGGCTGCGTACGAGCCCGGCCAGACCGTTCAGGTCCACGCCTTCCGCCGCGATGAACTACACTGCTTCACGCTGCAACTGGCACGCCCCGCCCTGGACGAATGCGTCCTGAGCCGCCAGCCCTGATTGACTTCACAGACCCGCCCCACCCGGCGGGTCTGCTACTTTGTTTTTGCTATGACGACACGCCGTATATTTATCAACAATCTGGTGGTGCAAGCCTCTATCGGTATGCTGGACCACGAGCTGGTTCACCGCCAGCCCCTGCATATTGATGCCGAATTCGACACCACCATTACGCAAGACGTAGAAGACAGTGATATTGGTACCGTGCTGGACTACCGTCAGCTGCGCGAGGCACTGATTGAAGTCAGCACCACCGAGCACACCAATCTGCTGGAAACGCTGGTGGAACGCCTGGCTGATCGCATCCAGAATGATTTCCCGACCGTGGAACGCGTTAAAATCCGGGCCAGCAAACCCGAGGCCTTTGCCGACTGTGATGCCGTCGGCATCGAGATCGAACGCAGCCGCTAAAGCCCCGCCCCGCTTCCTGCCGGGGCCACGATGACACTTCTATCCGCTTTTCCTTATGTCCCAAGACACCAGCACTCTACCCACCTCCGAAACCGATACTCCCGTGTTTGCCAGCAAGGCTGAACGCAAGCAGCGCGTCAACGACAACAAGCTGAGCAAACGCATCATGCGTGAAGTGGGCCGCGCTATCGGGGACTTCAACATGATCGAGGAAGGCGACAAGATCATGGTCTGCCTGTCCGGCGGCAAGGATTCCTACGGCCTGCTGGACGTACTGATGACCTTGCAAAAGCGCGCTCCGATCAAGTTCGACATCGTGGCCGTGAACCTGGACCAAAAGCAGCCCGGTTTCCCTGACCACATCCTGCCCGAGTATCTGGAAAAGCTGGGCGTGCCCTATCACATCGAAACTCAGGACACGTACTCGGTAGTGACGCGCGTGATTGCCGAAGGCAAGACCATGTGCTCTCTGTGCTCGCGCCTGCGTCGCGGGATCCTGTACCGTGTCGCCAAGGAGCTGGGTGCCACCAAGATCGCCCTGGGCCACCACCGTGACGACATTCTGGCGACCTTCTTCCTGAATCTGTTTTACGGTGGCCGCATGAAAGGCATGCCGCCCAAGCTGATGTCGGATAACGGCGAACATATTGTGATCCGCCCTCTGGCCTACGTGCCCGAGAAGGACCTGATCGCCTACGCCAAGCTGAAAGAATTCCCCATCATCCCCTGTAACCTGTGCGGCTCGCAGGAAAACCTGAAGCGCCAGGAAATCAACCGCATGATTGCGGACTGGGACAAGAAATTCCCGCACCGTTCCTGGAACGTGTTTGGCGCCCTGACCCGCGTCGTGCCTTCGCACCTGATGGACCCCAAGCTGCATAACTTTGCAGACCTGAAGGTGACAGGACAGGCGGACCCGGAAGGTGATAAAGGCTTTGATCAGGATTATTTTGATGATCACCTGCCCGAGAGCTTGCTGGCTGCAGGCTTTGAGGAAGATCACGACGAAGCTACTCCGGGCGTGCGTCAGGATGCCTTCACGCCAGCTCAGCCTGCCGCTTCTGGTGAACAGCAAATTGTGTTCATGAGCAAAAGGCGCTCCGGCCAATAAAGCGATTGGTCTGCAACTTAGCGTAGCGCTTGTCGTCAGCAAGCACACCAGCGACAGACAATAAAAAGCCCCGATATAAATCACCATCATCTGGAATAAGACCCAGGTTTTGGAGATTTATATCGGGGCTTTTTTGCACCCACCGAACGGCTATCAGGTCTTAGTTCGGCTTTTGCGAACCATCCCAGCGCTCACCGGGCACCTGAATATCAAACAGTTCCAGCACCCGCATCACCGTGTGATCGACAATATCGTCGATGCTGTTGGGACGCAGGTAAAACGCGGGCATAGGCGGGAAGATAATCCCGCCCATTTCCGTCACGGCCGTCATATTACGCAAATGCGCCAGATTGAATGGCGTTTCACGCACCATCATCACCAGACGGCGACGCTCCTTCAAGGTAACGTCGGCCGCCCGGGTAATCAGGTTGTCGGACAAGCCATGCGCCACAGCGGCCAGGGTGCGCATCGAACAGGGCACAATCACCATGCCGGCGGTAGGAAAACTGCCACTGGCCAAGGTTGCGCCCACATCGCGGAAGCTGTGCACCTGATCGGCCAAAGCCTGGATCTCGTGCCTGCCGATATCCAGCTCATATTTGATGTTCAGCACCCCGGAAGGCGAGATCACCAAATGGGTTTCCACATCCGGACAGGACTGCAGCACTTGCAGCAGACGCACGGTGTAGACCGCCCCGGTGGCCCCGGTCATACCTATGACCAGGCGTCGCTTGGTGCTCACTCCAGAGCCCCAGCCTCGCGCAGCATGGTTTCCAGTTCGCCGTTTTCGTACATTTCGGACACGATGTCCGAACCGCCGACGAATTCGCCCTTGATGTACAGCTGAGGGATGGTGGGCCAGTTGGAGAAGTCCTTGATGCCCTGACGCACTTCGGCGTCGTCCAGCACGTTGACCACAACCACTTGGCTCAAGCCAACAGCGCGCAGGATCTGCACGGTGCGTGCGGAGAAACCGCACTGAGGAGCTTGAGCTGTGCCCTTCATAAACAGCACAACTGGGTTTTCCGTTACGGTTTCGCGGATGAAATCTTGAACTTCACTCATGATGTTCTCTTAAGAAAAGAATTAACACTGTCCACCTGTGACCCGCCGGATTCCTGCCAGATCCTCGTAACTGATGACCTGTTTGAACCCTGCCTGCCGCAGCATATTTTGCACATGGTCGGCCTGATCCCAGCCGTGCTCCATGAGAAGACTCGCACCAGGACGTAGATACGGCCCGGCTCCCTGAACTATTGTACGCAAATCCGTCAAGCCGTCAGAACCATCTGTCAGCGCCTGACGCGGCTCAAAGCGCACATCGCCCTGGCCCAGATGTTCGTCATCCACTGCAATGTATGGTGGGTTGGACACGATCAGGTCAAAAGGTTCCTGGCCTGCCACGGCATCGTACCAACTCCCCAGGCAAAACTCGACTTTCCCACACAAACGCTGAGCATTTAAGCCCGCCTGCGCCAATACGAGCGTACTGATATCACTGGCGACCACATGGGCATCAGGACGTGCCAGCGCCAGTGAAACCGCAATGGCGCCGCTGCCACAGCCCATATCCAGAATGCGGGGAGAGGGAATGTTCTGCACGCGCTCCAGCGCACGTTCAACCAGGGTTTCCGTATCGGGGCGCGGAATCAGCACCGAGGGCGACACCAGAAACTCATGGCCCATAAATTCACGTACGCCCACGATATAAGCCATGGGCTCACCCGCTACGCGGCGGGCTTCCAGGGCTTGATAGGCTTGGATCTTGTCCAGCGGCAACTCGTCCGTGTCGTGCGCAATCAGCCAGGAACGACCGACGCCCAGCACCTGCATCCACAGCATGTCACGTTCCAGGCGCGGCAAAGGACTTAACGGCTGCAAGGCTCGCAAGGTACGGGGAGAATCGGCAAGCGTGGCCGTTTGGGGCGCTGCCTGCTCACCGGATAGGCTCATGCTCACGCCTGCGCCAGATCAGCCAACAAACCGGCCTGATGCTCGGACAGCAAGGCCTTGATCAGCTCGTCCAGATCACCGTCCATGATGTAGCCCAGCTTGTACAAGGTCAGGTTGATACGGTGATCTGTCATGCGACCTTGCGGGAAGTTGTAGGTGCGGATGCGCTCGGAGCGGTCACCCGTACCGACCAGGCTTTTACGCTCGGCGGCTTCTTTGTCGGATTGCTCACGCTGCTGCTTGTCTTTCAAACGCGCGGCCAGAACCTGCAAGGCTTTTTCACGGTTGCGGTGTTGGGAACGGTCATCCTGGCACTCCACCACCAGACCCGTAGGCAAGTGGGTCAGACGGACAGCGGAGTCCGTCTTGTTCACGTGCTGACCACCGGCACCACTAGCGCGGAAGGTATCCACGCGCAAATCAGCGGGGTTGATGGTGATCTCAGCCAGACCTTCGGCTTCAGGCAAGACAGCCACGGTACACGTAGAGGTATGAATGCGGCCCTGGGCTTCGGTTTCAGGCACGCGCTGCACACGGTGCGCACCAGATTCGAACTTCAGACGACCATATACATCCTGGCCTTCAATACGCACGATGACTTCTTTGTAGCCACCCACTTCCGAATCGCTGGCGGACATGATTTCCGTGCGCCAGCCGCAGTTTTCGGCGTAACGCATGTACATGCGCAGCAAATCCCCGGCAAACAAGGCGCTTTCATCGCCACCGGCACCGGCACGGATTTCAATGAACACGTTGCGGGTATCGTCCGGGTCGCGGGGCAAAAGCAGGATTTGCAGCTCGTCTTCCAATTGGGCGATACGCTCTTTGCCCAGCTTGTATTCTTCCTCGCCCATTTCCTTCAATTCAGGGTCGGACATCATGTCCTGGGCCGCCTGCAAATCGCCCTCGGCCGCTTCATAGCTCTTGAAAGCCGTAACGACAGGGTCCAGCTCGGCACGCTCGCGCGACAGTTTGCGAAATTCATCCATATTGCCGGCAATTTCGGGCTCGGCAAGCATGGCATCAACTTCATGCAGACGGCGAGACAATTGCTCAAGCCGACTGCGCATAGAGTCTTTCATAGGGAACAGCCTCAAGGGAAAATCAGAGGGTCTGGGCGCAGTTCAAAGCAATCAGGCTGCACCGCAGGAGGTCGGTGAACAGACAGCAGCCCAGACGCTAACGTCGACGGGTGGTCGAGGGCAACAGGCGAGGCAAGAGATCCAGCAGCTGCTCGCGCTCTGCACCTTCGCTGCGCGTCAATTCGGCCATGGGACCGTGCATGTACTTTTGAGTCAGGCCATGCGCCAGCATTTCAATGACTTCTGCCGGATCATCACCGCGGGCCAACATGCGACGGGCACGTTCCAGCTCGTGCTGACGTACCTTTTCGACCGACTGCTGCACATCCAGAATGGCAGGCACAATTGCACGGGTGCTAAGCCAGTGCATATAGTGCTGCACCTGGGTGTCGATAATGGCTTCAGCCTGAACCACAGCAGCCTGACGGGCATCGGCACCCCGTTGTACAAAGCGGCCCAGATCATCGACGGTGTACAGGTACACGTCATCCAGACGGCCTACTTCAGTTTCTATATCGCGTGGCACAGCCAAATCGACCATGACCACAGGGCGGTGACGACGCGAGCGCACGGCTCGTTCCACCATGCCCAGACCCAGAATGGGCAAAGTGCTGGCCGTACAGGACACCACCACATCAAAATCTGCCAGACGCTCGGGCACATCCGCCAGCTTCATGGTGCTGCCCATAAAGCGGGACGCCAGGCTTTCTGCGCGCTCCTGAGTACGATTGGCAACCACGATGCTACAGGGGTTCACCGCGGCAAAGTGCGTGGCGCACAGCTCGATCATTTCGCCAGCACCAATAAACAGCACTTTGGCCTGGCTAAGGTCACCAAACACACGCTCGGCCAAACGGACAGCCGCCGCCGCCATGGACACCGAATGGGCGCCAATAGCGGTTTGCGTACGGACTTCCTTGGCCACCGAGAAGGTGCGCTGGAACAATTGATGCAGCAAAGTGCCCAGCGAGCCGGCCTCGTTGGCGGCACGCACGGCATCTTTCATCTGACCCAGAATCTGGGGCTCGCCCAAGACCATGGAGTCCAGACCGCTGGCAACTCGGAACGCATGGCGCACGGCCTCGTTCTGGTTGTAGCGATACAAATGTGGGGTCAGCTCGGCAGAGCGCAGGCTGTTGAAGTCTGCCATCCATTCGGGCAGACGTTCGGCCACATGGGGCTCGGCCGCACAGTAGATCTCGGTACGGTTACAGGTAGACAGGATGGCTGCTTCACGTACACCGGTACCAAAAGTGGCACGCAAGGTATCAAGCGCAGGCTTTAACACATCGATCGGAAACGCAACGCGCTCGCGCACGGCAACCGGCGCGGACACATGATTCAGACCAAAGGTTAGAACATCTACAGACATGAGCAGTACAGGCTATAGCCCTGAAAAGACCAAGACAGGCAATTTCGCAGACGCAAAACGCATGAAATTTAAGTGATTTTACGCCGCAAGCAGGAGTTTTGCCAAAAATGTTACTTGAATTGCCTTTTTGTGATTACAATTGCACTCCTTTATGCAGCCCTCTTTTCGCTGAAAAGGGCCTCTCCCTAGGGGTACGGCAAATTTGAAGTCGAAAAGATGCATAAATTTTTTGTTGTACTATGCGCACAAATTAAAAAACGTGGTATAGTTCTATTTTTACCGAGCAGTACACGTTGGCCTGGTAGCTCAGTCGGTAGAGCAGAGGATTGAAAATCCTTGTGTCGGTGGTTCGATTCCGCCCCAGGCCACCAAGAATTCAAACAAAAAGCCCAGTCAAACGACTGGGCTTTTTGTTTTTCTGTCTGCCAAAACCTGCCAACAAAGCACAAAACCGTATTCGCAGGCACGGGAAGGCAATCCACTGCCCCCCCATATCGACAATACCGATAAATCAAAAATATCGAGAATATCGATATTCATCAAAAGAGGCCCTGAACAAGGGGCCTCCCTCAAAACCCCACCGGCTCCGCCATCCAGCCAAATCCGGCGCTCATGGTCGGTGGTGGCTTCACACAAGTATTGCGCCCCTGCCGCAATTCCGCCCAATTCCCCAACAGCGCCTGTTCGCAATGTGCCTCTGCCCGGCGCAGTTCATTGCGTGCCTTGCTGGTCGTGACGCCGAAGCGTTCGGCCACCACGCTCAGGCTTTGCTCTTCCAGGCGGGCCGCCAGAAAGATGGCGCGGCGTTGGCGGGGCAGCAGTTCAATCGCGTAGATCAGGACTGACAGCAGGGACCGGCCGATCAGGCTGGACTCTGGCCCCGGCATAGGGGACACCTGCTGGTGCTCCTCCAGTTCGTCTAAAGACACCAGTGTGCCCCTGCCTGATTCGGCACGCCATTCATCAATCGCCAGGTTACTGGCCATACGCAGCAGATACAGGCGCGGATTGGCTACCGGCCCGATCTCCCGGCTGCCATGCAGACGCAGCCAGGTATCGTGCAGGGCATCCGCTGCGCGGTCACGACAGCGCAGACGGATGGTCAACTGCCGCAGCAGTTCTTCGTAGTGCACCTTCAAGTACAAGCACAGTGAATACTGCGGCGTCACGCAGTCCTCGTTCCACTTGCGGGTCGGCAAGGGCAGGCATGTCGACAACATGATCAGATCTCCCAGGCTCAGGCTACAGTGTCATCCGCCGCCGCTCCTCGGGCGTCAATCGATCCAGAGCGGATTGCGGATTGGCGCCCAGTCCCAGGACCTGCACCGTACTGTCTTGGCGATACGCAGAGGCATCTATCCTGGAAGTCGCTGGGCCTGCTCCTGACGATGTGGCCCCGCCCCCTGACTGCCCTGCATCCCCAAATCCCAGAATCTGAACGGTAATGACCGACGGCAGATTCTGACGAGCCTGAGCACGAGCGCGGTTCACGGTATCCTGCGCCGCCGAAGCGGCCGAGGATGCCGTTGCACTGGCGTTGGTCAGCGCTCCGGTGTTGACCGTCGCCATGACCGGAATACCTTTGGACTCGCCCTGTACCTGAATATTGTCGGCATTGACCACACGCAAGGCGGCGATATTGATGTCGCCCGACACGCGAATCCCGGCCTCGCCCGCATCCACGGTTCCCAGCGGCGCAATCAAATCGATATAGCCTGGTGGAACTTCAGGAACAGGATTCAGCGTGGCAATACCCGCGCCGGTATTCGGTGTGGATGGCGACAGCGCCACGTTGCCAAACAAGTCATAAACACGGCGTTGCGGGGTGTAGCCAGCCCACCATCATGGCGAGCATCAAGAGAAGAAGGCGTTTCATGATCGAATTACTCCGGGAACAAAATCAGGCAGATTGTTCTGGCTAAAGGGGTCAGAAGGAGGCGCGCAGGCTGAAGTGCACACGCGGATCGTGTCGTTCGGTGTTGACGCCTTGCGTCAGGGGATACGCCCAGTCGGCGTGCAGAGACAGCCAGTCAAACATTTGCAGACGCGTGCCTATGCCCACACTGGCCAGATGAAAACTGGATTCCTGTTCGGGCAAGGGATCGCGCAAACGCAAACGCGCAACATCACTAAAGGCGTAGAAGCGCCACTCGTTCACCGAGGGGCCAATCCAGCGAGCCAATGAGGGGGTGCGCAGCTCGACACTGGCCATCCAGCCATCGTCCGCACTGCGCTCGGCGGCCAGATAACCACGCACGCTGGTCGCGCCACCGGCCGAAAACTGTTCGTTGGAAACCAGAGCGCCCGAACCAATCTGAAAGCCCACGCGGCCATAGGCCTGCCAGTCCTTGGCAAAGGTTTCGGTGTGGTTCAGATCGCCCTTGAACACCATGAAACTGGGGCTGGCCATCCAGCGCTTGTAGTCGAACTCTTCCCATTCGCTGTTCAGGCCAAACAGGCTGCGGCTCGCGCCAGTCAGGGTCAGGCCCACACTGGTTTGCGAATCTTCGGTGTAGCGGTAGCCGTTATAGGCCAGCGTGAACGGCAGATAGGTCAGCGGTACACGGTCGCTGGTCTCGCCAAAGCGGGTTTGTTCTTCAAAATCCTTGTAGTCCATACCGATCGAAGCGGTGTGGTACCACGTACCGGACTGCGGGAAGGTGTAGGTGGCATGAATGCCGTAGGACTGACCTTTACCCAGCACATTGGTGCCGCCCACGGTAGAGACATCGCTATCAGACTTGTAGCCGGTGAACGCCAGGCTCCAGCGTGGCGACAGGGGCATGGTGTAGGCGGCCGACCAGACTTTGGCGTCCTGCATGTCGCGCGGAGCCGTGAAGTAGGTCAGGGAGAAGGTATGGCCGCTTTGCCAAAGATTGTCGTGGCCAAGGGTGACCATGCCGCGCAGCTTGCTGGTGTCGGCGCTGTAATCATTGTTCAAGCCCACACTGGCACTCCAGGGGCTTTTATCGTCAACGCGCAGATCCACGTCCATGGTGCCGGGCACGCGCCCTTCTTTCACCATGGGCATGACCTGACGGCTGGCACCGCGATTGAGCTCGGCCAGTTCGGTCTGCGCCTTGCTGAAGTCGGGCACCTGCCCTTCTTGCAAGGACGGTACGCCATCACGAATGGCCAGCGGCGAATAGTGTTCGGCACCGACCACGCGTACGCGGCCTACCTTGGTTTCCGTTACCTGAAAAAACACCACACCATCGGCTACGGCCTGCTCGGGCAGGTCCACGTACACGGACTGATAGCCCTGAGCGTTATAGACTTCCTGCAAGGCGTCGCGCGCTTTTTCAATATCGCTCAAGCTGCGCTCGGGGCCCAGAGAGGGGTAGACCGCTTTTTCAATGCTGCGGGCATCCAGCACGGTATTGCCACGCACAATGTATTCATTGATATTGACCTTGCCCTGAGCCTGCGCGGAGGCGATATGAGGCAGCAACAAGGCCAGCGCCATGACTGGCGCAGCACAAAGAGGGTGGCCTCTCCACCCGGACAAACGGACCTTGCGCCCTGTAGTTTCTGCTGGCATCACGATGCTTACGATCCTCAATCTGATGAGCGGTGTGCTTGTGTATCCCTGCTGGGAAGGCAGGCCGCGCGACTCGTTGACATCTAGACGCAGCAGAAATCAAAAACTTTCGTTTGTAACAAAAACCTCATATTTCTTTCTGGAAGGCAGGGGCAAAACAGGCGGATTCGCCCCCCAAGGGCAGGGTTTGCGTGAGGGCCTGCCAGCGGCACAATACGCCGCCTTTGTCATGAAAACTTCACCCAGAAAAGGAAAGGCTTGCGCTAGGGTGTGGAGAACCCAAGCACCACTGTGATGTGACGTCTTCTTAATGGCACTGCCCTATGCGCCCCATTCTTTTCTTCTTATTGTTTTTGGCCCAGGCAAGCAGCATGGCCCAGGAAACTGCACAAGCTGAAGGCGCAAAAACGCCCCCGTCCGGTACGCCTCCCGGCTGTGTCAGTGTGGTGGTAGATGGACAAGCAGCCCTGTCCTACGATTGCTTGAGCCAGCAAATGCAGCCCAAGGCGAAAGCACCCGGGACGGCCGGGATGGGGTCTGAAACTATCATTCAGAAAGGCCCGAATGCGATGGGTTTGGTCAATCCGGCAACGACCAGCAATCGCATGGGCTCGAACTTCGGGACTTCGGCGTATCCGCAACGCCCGCCACGGCCTTCAGCGCCCTCGCCTTTTGCGCCACCCAATCCCTAAGAAAGCAGCCAGCCGTCAACAAATCTGCTTGCATATAAAAAGCCCTGCACACATCAGGCACGAAGCCGATTTGTGCAGGGCGGTTGCTATCGCTTTCTCGTTCCTGCCCCCAAGGTAAAAAACCTGAGGTGATTTTTGTTGTCTAGCTGCGCTGATACTGCAAACAGCGCCCCTTGTAAGACAACTCCTTGCCTTCGGGCAGCAAGATGGGGCGGTCACGCAAGCAAACCTGTCGCACCAGTTCAAAACCGTAGCGCGACATTTCCTGGGTAAATTTATTGCGATGCCCCCGATCCGGGTCTACCACCCAGACCTCGGCCTGCTTCTTCGCTCGCTGGTCTACCAACTGGGCCAATTGGGCAGGCGTATTACCTTCATACAGCAAGTCACTGCCCACGATCAGGTCGTAACGCTGACGGGCAGGTTTCAGGCCCAGGGACGCCAGCAAATCAGGGCAGGACTCCTCCCCCCACTGCGCATGAACATAGGGCAGATCGGACAAGCCATTCAAAGCCTGATTCAGCTTCAGAAAATGCGGCACCATGGGGTGGCAATCGCTGGCGTGAATTTGCGCACCCCGTTTATGCATCACCAGACTGGTCAGGCCCAAGCCGCAGCCCAACTCCAGAATGCTTTCATCCGCCCGAATGGGGCGGTTTTTCAGTTTGCGCGCCAGTTGAATGCTGGATGGCCACACAAGACCAAACAAAGGCCAGACAGCCGGGCCTATACCCAGAGACTGGGCGTGTCCCAACGGGTCGGCATATTGCATGTGATCGGCCAAGGAGCGAATACGTAACGATTCTGTGGGCGAGATTCGTATATGCTGGAGACGGGTTTTTAACTTGGCGGGCGTGGATGAGGTCGAGCCATATAAGTCTGACATAGACTGATGATCGTCCATATCCACACAAAAAGCGAATTTTGGCTTATTTTGCTGTGGTTTAAACTACAGATAGCAGAATTTAGACAAATTTCCGCTTAATACCGCTGATAAGGACCGCTATTGTTCAAAGACCTGATTAACGACCTCAACGACCATTCCATCGTGGAACCTGACATCTTTCTGGATGTACCCTTCGTCCCCAGTGACGACCGCGTCATCGACACCATGCTGCAGTTGGCCCAGACCGGGCGCAAGGACATCCTGTATGACCTGGGTTGTGGCGATGGACGCATTGTCATCGCCGCCGCCAAAAAATACCGCTGCACCAGCATAGGCGTAGAGCTGGACCCGCTGCGCGTTGCCGACGCCATGGAGCAAGCGGGCCATGCAGGCGTGGAGTATCTGGTGGACTTTGTGGAAGAAGATCTGTTTACCGCAGACTTCAGCCAGGCCACTATCGTGACCTTGTACTTGATGGACACCATCAATGCCATCCTGCGCCCGCGCCTGTTGCAGGAGCTGCGACCCGGTGCGCGCATTGTGTCGCACGCCTTTGATATGGGCGATTGGGAAGCCGACGAGATCCTGCATGTGGGCGGCATCAAAATCTACAAATGGATTGTGCCGGCGCAGGTGGCAGGCGAATGGGAGTGGGAAGGTCTGGACGGAACAGACTACCGCTTGCAGCTCAAGCAGCGTTATCAGGATGCCAGCGGAAAAATCTGGATGAACGGCAAGCCCGCCCTGCTGACTGACCTGTACCTGTCCGGCGATTGTCTGGAACTAAGCGCACAGGCCGATGCGGCCTCCCCCGTCATCAGCTCCAACCTGTACTTCGACCATCAGGAACTGCTGTCCGTAGAAGAGGTGGACGAAGAGGCCTGATCCCGCAGGCCCCTGCTTCGCAACATCGATACCAATATCAAGCCCTGACACCCAAGCAGGGCTTTTGTTTTAGAACTGGTATTTCATCGTCAGCATGATTTTCTGGGGTGCGCCGTAAAAGCCCTGGGAATCTTCCGTCAGATCCACATACTTCTTGTCGAACAAATTGTTCACGTTCAACTGCGCCGACAAGCTGGGCGAGAAACGGTAATGCGCCATCACGTTGGCCAGCAACACGGAGCCTTGCTCGCGTCGGGCGCTAAGGTTTGGCGCCACAGTTCTATCCACATAAACATGACTGCGCCATTGCACACCGCCACCTACCGTCAGCTTGCCTTCAGTGCCCGGCACAAGATAGGAGGTCTGCAGATTAGCCAGATTCTGCGGTTCAGAGGTTTTGAAGGGACCGCCTTCGGCATTACGCACCAGATTACGGGAAAAACCTGCGGACACCTGCCAGCCTGGCTGGATTTCACCTGAAGCCTGCAGCTCGAAGCCCTCGCTGGTCACGCCCTTGGCCCCGCGATAAGCAAAATCGCTAGAACCGGGTACAGTCCTGTCGCCGTCTTTTTCGGCCACATTGTCCTGCTCGATACGAAACAGTGCCAGCGAAGTGTTGAGCTTGCCGTCAAAGTGTTCGGACTTCAGGCCCAGCTCGTAGCTCTTGCCCTGCACCGGGTCCAGATAGCCACCACTGGCGTCACGATAGGTCTGTGGCTGGAAGATATCGGTGTAGCTGAGATAGGCCGTGAAGTTCTCGGTGAAGTCGTACAGCAGACCAGCGTAAGGCGTGAACACGTGATGGTTCATGGTGTCATCGCCGGACTCGCGCTTCCAGTTGGTTTGTCGGCCACCCACAATCAGCTTCAGGGAATCGCTCAAGGACAAGCGCAGAGCACCATAGACCGCATTCTGGCGCGTTTCCTGCTCGCCCAGCAGCTGGAAATTCCCCCATACTGGCTCGGGATAGGAGCCGTCCCATTCAAAAACATTGCCTACTGGCGTATTGCCTTGTGGAGCATGATTGCCGTAGCGGTAGTTGGACTTGCTGCCCATTACCCCCACAAATGCCTCGTGCTCCTGGCCGAAAGCATTAAATGGCCCGCTTAACTCCAGCGACGCGCTGTTCTGATCGAACTCCTGATGCGAGTTATTCAGCAAGGAAGTCATACCCAGGCCAGTGACAGGATCAGGGTGGCCCATCAAATACACCAGCTTGGAGTCGTACTCGCTTTCCAGACGGCTGACATTGGCTTTCAAGGACCAGCCATTGGAAAAGCGATGGTCGATACCCGCGTAGAAGGTATTGCTGGTCGTATCCCAGCGTGTCCAATCTGCTCCAACACTGAACGAGCGACGCCAATCCAGATCCCCGCCCTTGTTATCCAAGGTAGGCAGACCGCCCCAGGTCACCCCTGTCGGACGCTTGGCCTGATGCTCCACCCCAACCCGCACAGTGGTGTCTGCCGTCAGATCCGCTTCCGCGGTTGCCAACCAGGCACGATTGCGCGTGTGATAGCGGTCGATATACGAGTCGCGCTCCTCCATCATCCCTGCCACGCGGGCACGCACTGTACCGTCCTTGTTCAAGGGCGTGGACAGATCAATCGTGCCTCGGTGCTGGTCCCAGGACCCTATGCCAACAGAAGCGGTGCCGGTAAACACATCACTGGTCGCGCGTTTGCGCACGATATTCACCGAGGCGCCTGGATTACCCGCCCCCGTCATCAAACCAGTCGCACCACGCACAATCTCGATGCGGTCGTACAGAATGGGATCAAAGTTGGACGTCCCGAAAAAATCATTCTGCGTGGCAATGGACACCCCATCGTATTGGTAAGTGTCGACATAGAAACCACGCGAATGGATGTCGGTACGGTCAATATCCGACATGGAAGTCGCAATCCCCGTCACGGACTTGAAGCTCTCACCCAGTGTTGTCAGATTCATGTCTTCCATCTGCTGGCGTGTGATCACACTGACGGACTGCGGGGTCTCACGCGGTGACAGACGCAAACCTGTTGCTGCCGTAGTCGCCTGCACGGCATAGGAGCCCGAGCCTTCAGTAGATAGATCACGCCCCACCACACGAACCGGAGCCAGCTGAGTCGCCTCGCCTTGAACCGGGCGGGTCAGGGATACGTTCTTGCCCTTACGTCGGAACTCCAGGCCCGTACCTGCCAGCAAGCGGCTTAAGGCTTGATCCGCCGTCAAACTGCCGGACACAGAGGGAGCCGTCATCCCCTTAACCGCCTCAGGCAGATAGAAAATCTGCAAGCCGGCCTGTGCTCCCAGTTTTTCCAGCGCGGCCTCCAAGGGTTGCGCGGCAATACTGATCGCCACCGGCGTTTCCTGCGCCCAAGCGTGGGGCGCGTGCAGACCAAGGGCCAGAAAAAGAGAAAATGCGAGGGCGTTAAGACCAATTGATGTCGTACCCCGACGCGCGGCGGCGGAGGGTATAGCTTGCGTGTCCAGCATGAACAGAGTTCCAAAAAATAAGTACGCGCACGGTGCGCAGACGCCCTTGGCCAAGGCTATGGGCCAGTCTGCTTCCGGTCTGGAAAGCAGGCCCCCATAAGTAAGACGCCGTAGCGAAAAATTTTCCGGAATGATTCTCACTGCTCTTTTTGATACAAAATGTATCGTCAGTGATGCAGGACTGGCTTGGCGACGGGACTCGACAGCACAACATGGTTCGACTTCGAGTCGCTATTCACCGTCCGCACTTCACGGTTCGTTGCTTGCTGCTTGCTGCTTGCTGCTTGCTGCTTGCTGCTTGCTGCTTGCAGTCAAGCGTAAAACGAGCCGAAACCTTAACGCGCCATCAGCGAAACGCTGCCATCCGCCTGTCGCGCCACCAGGACTGGCGCAATGCCGGGCAGGATGTCCAACGCCGCTGCTGGCTCCTCAATACTCAAAGTGCCCGAAATGCGCAGCTTGGCGATCTGTGAGTCTGCCACCCGCAAAGGGTGATCCAGATAGCGGCTCAGCTCCTGTGCCACCGTCGTCAAAGGCACATCACGGAACACGATGCGCCCCTCTTGCCAGGCCGTAATCGCTTCCACACGCTCCTGCCCCAAAGGCGTCACCTTGTTGTTTACCGCGCCGGATACCTGCCCGGCCGATAACATCACCCGATCCCTGCGCCACCACGGACCCATAGAAAGCTGCACCGAACCCTCACGCACCGCCACGGTGACACCTTCAGCCTCTCGACGCACATTGAACTGCGTGCCGGTAACCAGCACCTGCGCCTGGCCCACGTCTACGGAGAAGGGGCGATTCTTGTCGGACTTCACCGCAAACAAGGCCTCGCCCCGCAGCAACTCCACGCTACGGCGTGACGCATAAAACGCGATGTTCACTTCCGTGTCCGTATTCAAATCCAGACGCGAACCGTCCGGCAATTCAAGTTGCTTACGCTCACCGCGTGCCGTCAGCACGCGCTGGGTAAACACAGGTGTCTCGGCCCACATCGAACGACTGAACCAGGCCCCGGCAGCCACCGTGGCAAACGTCGCCCCTGTACCCAACACCCAGCGTCGACGCGCGAAGTTGGGCTCCTCTTGCGCCGGACGATTCATGATCTCCCGCATCTCGTCCATGGGCAGATGGTCCGCCACCTGCCAGACCTGCTGCAATGAACGGTACTCCCGCTCATTGGCCGGATCCTGCGCCAACCACGCATCCCGCTCACGCTGCTCCTGCAGCGTCAGCTCACCGAGCTGCTCTCTGGAAAACCAGTCCAGCGCTTGCTCTTGCGGCAGATGAGAGGGGGTGGGCTTGTCGTTTTTAGGCATGGCTCGCGTCGCCAGGGACACAGGGCAAAAAACCGTGCCCTTCACTGATAAGACGTTTATGCATAAGGAAATCCGGAATCAATGAGGGGCATAGTTTTGTAACTTCTTCTGAAGATGCCGTAATGCCCGCTTCATGTATTTTTCCACCGAGCTGGGTGTCAGATCCAGCTTCTCTGCAATTTCCTTTTGCGTGTAGCCCTCTATTTTGTTCCACAAAAACACCTGCTGGCACTTCAAGGGCAGCTCCTGCAAAGCCTCCCGCAACGCCTGGCTAAGCTGCTCCATGCGCAGATCACTTTCCGGGCCAGGGTCTACCGGGTGCTCCTCCTCGCGCAAATCATGCAAGGGCACCACGTCATGGCGCGACTGGCGGCGGATTTCACTGATCAGCTGATTTTGCGCACTGCGATACAGATAGGCTTTTTGATTCAGTGCCGCAGCATGTTCACCGCGCAGCAAGCCTTCAATGGAGTCCTGCGCGGCATCCTCCGCGTCCTGCGGCAAGGAACTGCGCTTCGCCCACGAGCCGATCAGCCCGCTGTAGTGAGCGAGCCAGCCTTTCTTGGGCGAAGGTCGGCGGGACATGGCAAATACAAGAGACGAATGTCGAATGAAGCGAGAATATTAACAATAATTCTCATTTAGATATAGAAAAGTCCCTGCGGTGTGGTCTCCCGCCTCCTCCTGCAAATTTGCAAGAGGGCTTGCAACATTGGCGCTTTCCTATCGCGCCCTCCTTCTTAAGAATGGCAAGTACAAATCCAATCATAAAAAGGAGACAAACATGGCGGATATCTCTGCCCAGGTTTATGAGGCGCTGTACGCAAAGCCTCAATTCCAGGATCTGGTACGCAAGCGAAGAGGCGTTGTGCTGCGGTTGTTGTTTGTCAGCATGGCCTTCTTTTTTCTGGTTCCCATTCTTTCCAGCCTTAGCCCCGAGCTTTTTCGTCTGAAACTGAGCAACTCCACCAATTTCGGGCTGTGGTATCTGATCGCCCAGTATCTGGTGGGCGGTGCCGTGGCCTGGCGCTATGCCGTCCAGTTGCGTCACCTGGACAAGATGGTTCAGCAGTTAACACAAGAAGAATCCCAGCAGTTCTCAATGCGCTCCGCGACGGTTTAAGGGGCTCATCATGAAAAAAATAGTATTTGCGACGGCCTTGATGGCTGTCAGCGAAGCTGCGCTCGCACAGGAAAGCACCTTGGTTAATGAAGGCAACAGGGTGCTGACGTTTTCAGTATTCGCCTTCTTGTTCTTGTTCACGCTGGGCATCACGTTTCTGGCGGCACGCCGCAACGCTACTGCCAGCGACTTCTACACCGCGGGCGGCGGTATCAGCGCCCGTTTCAATGGGCTGGCCATTGCCGGGGATTACCTCTCGGCCGCCGCGTTTTTAGGCGTTTCCGGGTTGATCGCGATATATGGTCTGGACGGTATCAGCTATCTGGTGGGCTTTTTCGTGTCCTTTATCCCAGTGCTGATTCTGGTGGCCGAACCGTGCCGGAATCTGGGCCGCTACACACTGGGCGATGTGCTGTCCTATCGCAACAACTTCCGTGCCACCAAGCTGGTTGTGGCCGGGTCCAGCATTCTGGTCGCGCTGTTTTACATGGTCCCGCAGATTGTGGGCGGTGCCGTGATTATCCGGGCACTGATCGGCATTCCCTATGAAGTCTCCGTTGGCATCGTCGGCCTGATGATGCTGATTTACGTGTTATTTGGTGGCATGCGTGCCACCACCTCGGTGCAAGTGCTCAAGGCCGGTCTGCTGATCTCTTTCTGCTTCGTGCTGGTGATTCTGTCCTGGGCGCCCTACGGCTTTAACGTGGAAGCGTTTTTTGGCTCGGTCATTTCCAGCCCCGCCATCCAGAATCATGTAATCAATTTCCTGGGACAATCCTCGCTGGGTGTGGCCGAGGCCGGGCAGCGTTTCCTGGAGCCGGGCCTGTATTTGAAGAACCCGGTTGAACAGATTTCGCTGGGTATGGCACTGGTGCTGGGAACCGCCGCCATGCCGCATATCCTGATGCGGTTTTTCACCGTGCCACATGCCCAAGCCGCCCGCAAATCGGCGCTGTACGCCATGTTTGCCATCGGCCTGTGCCATCTGTTCATCGTGGTGATCGGCTTTTCTGCCGCACTGAATGTCAGCCCCAGCGCAATTCTAGGCCTGGACAAGGGCGGCAATCTGGCCGCTCCCATGCTGGCACAACTGTTGGGCGGTGGCCCGGAAAGCATGATGGGCAACTTCATGCTGGCCGTAGTGGCTGCCGTGTCCTTTGCCACGATTGTGGCGGTGGTGGCCGGTCTGACACTGGCCGCAGCTTCCTCGCTGGCCCATGACGTGTATATCGGCGCAATTCGCAACGGTGCAGGCACCGAGCGTGAACAGGTCATTGCAGCGCGTATCGCCACCTTGCTGATGGCGGTGATTTCCATCGCTGCCGGGATTGCGGCCAAGGGACAGAACGTGGCGCATCTGGTGGGCCTGGGCTATGCCGTTGCGGCATCGGCCAACCTGCCAGCACTGGTCTGCACCTTGTATTGGAAACGCTGCAATACCGCCGGTGTCGTGGCGGGTGTAGTGGGCGGAACGATCCTGTCCATCGGGCTGGTGCTGGTATCGCCCAATATGAGCTACCCACTGCTGCAAAAAGAAGCAGCGCTGGCCACCGTCACCAGCGTCAATCAAAAGCTGAGCACGGCAAGCGACCCGGCCCTGCGCGACAAGCTGCTCACTGAACGCAACGCAGCCCAGGCCACGGCAGATGCCATTCCTGCCAATGCAAACAGCGTGGTGGGTCTGTCCAAGCCCCTGATCAGCCTGCGCAACCCCGGAATTATCTCCATCCCCCTGGGCTTTTTGCTGGTGATTCTGTTCTCGCTGTTCACCCGCAGCGCCCTGTCGGAATCCAGGTGGGTAGAAATGTCGGTTCGCCGGGAGACCGGATTAGGTGTGGCCAAGGCCACGGTTCACTAAACGTAGAGAGAAACACACCATGTCACTTCCAATCACTCAAGTTGCCGCGGCACATATTGCCTCTGTTTACATGGACGCGGCCGCCTCGGTACGCAAGGCCATTGCCATTATTGACGAGGCCGCCCGCCACGGCGCCGAGCTGATCACCTTTCCCGAAGCCTTCATCCCCGGCTTTCCGGTCTGGGCTGCGCTGTGGGCACCTATTTACAACCACGACTGGTTCAAGAAAATGGCGGCCAACAGCATCCATATTGATGGCCCCGAAATCGCCCAGATTCGTGCTGCTGCCAAGCGCAATGGCATCTTTGTGTCCCTGGGCTTCAGCGAAAGCACCGAGGCCAGCGTAGGCTGCATCTGGAACTCCAATGTGATCATTGGCGATGACGGTGCCATCCTGAATCACCACCGCAAACTGGTACCCACCTTTTACGAAAAAATGGTCTGGGCACCGGGCGATGGCCACGGTCTGCGCGTGTGTCAAACCCGCATAGGCCGCATCGGCGCCCTGATCTGCGGGGAGAACACCAACCCGCTGGCGCGCTACTCACTGGCGGCTCAGGGCGAGCAGATTCACATCTCCGCCTGGCCTGCTATCTGGCCAACCCGCATGCCCAAATCCGGCCAGAACTTTGACAATGTGGCCGCCAACAAAATACGGGCAGGCGGCCATTCTTTTGAGTCCAAAGTCTTCGGCATTCTGAATGCCGGTTTCATGGATCAGGCCATGCTTGATGCGCTGACCGAAGGCGGGGACGCCCAGGCACGCGAAGTGCTGGAAAACACCCCGCGTGCCGCCACCCAGTTCCTGGACCCCACCGGCGCATCCGTAGGCGACTTTCTGCAAAATGAGGAAGGAATTGCCTATGCCACTTTTGATTTGAACGCCTGCGTTGAACCCAAGCAGTTCCACGACATTGTGGGCTACTACAACCGTTTCGATGTGTTTGATCTGTCCATTGATCGTCGACGCATTACGCCCGCCACTTTCCGCGGCCCCAACAACGCAAGCAGTAAACAGTCACGTAGCAGTGAGCCCGTGCAGGACAGTCAGGTAGCCAGTTCGGAAACGATGGAGGAGTAAAGCGATCGTCTGACCACCCCTGCTAGCAGTACCTGCCATGTACTCCCGTTGCCTCGGGGTACATGGCAGCCCCTATTCCTCTTTCCGAACAAGACCGTCAGCAGCATATTGTGCATTGCAAATTCGCAACTCCCTGAAAGCTTGATCTATACAGTGATAGCTCGCAGTAGACTTAAAAATACGCACGGGTTTTCGCACTTGTTTTTGTACCCGCCTTGCAAATATTCTTGTCCAGGGTTGTGGCCATGTCCCCTATTGTTCCCAATTGGCATGATTTAAAAATTTTTCTGGAGGTAGCGCGCTGCGGCACCTTGGGAGCAGCCGCCCGACGCTTGAAGGTGGACCCGTCCACACTGAGCCGTCACATCAGCCGCCTGGAAGAAACCATTAACGCGCCCATATTCGAGCGCACTAACCAAGGACTTCACCTGACCGCCGGAGGGCACGGCCTTCTGGAGTATGTGGAGTCTATGGAAGCCAGTGCGCTCGCCCTGACCGAGCAACTGGGAGATCGCCCCAAAGAGCCCTCCGGCACGGTACGAGTCGGCTCCATGGAAGGCATTGCCTCCTTGTATCTGGCAGCGGAGTTTCAAGGTTTTTCCGCGCTCCACCCCAAAATTGCGATTGAGCTGGTCACAACCACCCAGCAAATGCACGTCAACCGGCGCGAAGCAGATGTGTTCCTGAGCTTCTTTCCCATGGCAGGCAAATCCATTGATGTGGTGCCTCTGGGGTCCTTTCCGCTGCATCTATACGCGTCCCCCGAATACCTGTCGCGCCACGGCCACCCCTGTGACCTGGACGACCTGCCAGATCACCAGTTTGCCTCTTATGTGGACGACCTGATCCAGCTGGATACCGTGCGCTGGCTGAACGAAATCATTCCCCGGCCCAAGCTGGCTTTTCAGTCCTCCAGCATGATTGCGCAGATGTTTGCCGCCGCAGCCGGTGCAGGTATCGTCATGCTGCCCTCTTTTGCCAAGCCTGAACGACTAGGCATGATCAGGTTACTGAATGAGCTCGTCAGCGTCCGTCGCACCATCTGGATGACAGTCCATAGAGACTTGCAATACCTGCCACGCATCAAGGCGGTCACCCGTTTTCTGGAGAAAACAATTGGCCGGGACTATCCCTGCCAGACAGACCAGACTCAGCCGCACCCACTCGTCTAAACAGGCATTTGAGGCGTACTTTACTGACAAAGAGAAACGTCTCTTAACGGCATCTCGTGCTCGCAATGCTAGGCTGATCTAACCCTCTGTTTATTCAGCAAAGGAATCAGCCTTATGCGTTTTTCTTCCTTCAAAGCGCGATGCGCAATGGCCTTGGCCACCGTCAGCGCCACCCTTGCCTTGTCGGCCCCTTCACTGGCGGACGTCATTATTCCCATGAATTTGGCTACCGAAAGCGGTGCTGGCGAGCAAATCGGCCAGGTTAGCGTTCGGCAGACTGAACACGGTCTGGTCTTCACGCCAGATCTGAAAAATCTCAAACCCGGTGTACATGGTTTCCATATACATGAGAACGCCAGCTGCGCCCCCAGCGAGAAAGACGGCAAGGTAACGCCTGCCGGGGCAGCCGGCGGCCATCTGGACCCCAACAAGACCGGCAAGCACGGTTTCCCATGGGGTAATGGCCACCTGGGTGATTTGCCCGCCTTGTATGTCCAGGCCGACGGCAGTGCCACCACCCCCGTTCTGGCTCCGCGCCTGAAGTCACTGGATCAGATCAAGGGCCGAGCCCTGATGATCCACGAAGGCGGTGACAACCACTCCGATCACCCTGCACCACTGGGCGGCGGTGCCGGACGTTTTGCTTGCGGAGTGATCAAGTAAGCGCCTTCATCCCTTTAACTTTTTCAAGGAGATACCATGAACGAAACGATTGAATCTTCCTTTGAACAACTGCAAGAGATGATCAAGGACATTCGCTATGCGATGTTCGTCACCCACGCGCAGGGCGGCCAGCTTCATGCCTGGCCCATGACCACGCAACAGGCCAAGATGAGTTCGGAACAGGAGGACTTTGAGCACGACAAGCTCTGGTTCTTCATGGCCAGGTCCAGCCAGGTGGTCCACAACCTGGTGGTCAACCCGCACGTCAATATCAGCTATGCCGACCCCAAAACAGACACCTATGTATCAGTTTCGGGCCTGGCTAGCGTTGTGGAGTCCATGAATCAAAAGGAGCGCTTCTGGAACACGCTGGTCGAGGCCTGGTTTGAAGAAGGCATTACCGATCCCGATGTTGCTCTGGTCTGCGTACAGATAGACAGTGCCGAGTACTGGAGCGTGCGCGAAGGCAAGCTGGCTCAGGCAGGCAAGATGCTCAAAGCCACCCTGATGGGCGAGCAACTGACAGAACTGGGGGAGCACGGCAAAATCAGCCCTGCCTCCAAACCAGATCGCTGAATGTAGCCTGCTGCTTGCCTGAAACCCGACGCCCGGCCTCGCGCCGGGCTTTTTCTGGCACTCTGTTACGCAGGAGTGCCGCCTTGCTTAACGAGCTTTCAAAAACCGGGCGATGCGCGTGTACAAAGGCCCGGTCAGCACCAGTACACACACCATGCGGGCAACCTGGAAAGAGGTCACCATGGGCGCGCCCAACTGCAGGACTTTGGCGGTGATGGCCATCTCTGCAATACCACCGGGACTGACACCCAGCACCAGCGTGGGGTAAGGAATATCAGACAATCGATACAAGCCGTAGGCAAAGCCAAATGCCAAGGCCAGATTGATCACATTGCTGACAGCGGCAACCCCTAGATAACGGGGCGCTCGACGGAAGAAATCCGGGCCGAACTTGTCGCCCAAGGCCCAGCCAATACACAGCTGCCCCAGGTTGGAAATCTCTACCGGCAAGCCCGACAGAATAATGTCGTTGTACGTCAGGATGGCCACCACCAGCAAAGGCCCCAATACCCAGGGATTGGGCAGACGGAACACTTGAAAGGCAAGCCCTGCGGCACTGCTCAATAACACCAGAAGAGCCAGACCGGACAGGTTCAAAAAGTCGGGTCTGACCACGGCCCCAAGCTGTTCACCCGAAAAGCCCAAAGCCTCGAATGCGAAGGGAATAATCACCACCACCATCAATACGCGCAGGCCATGTGCAGAGGCGACCAGATCCGGCCGTGCGCCATAGCGTTCCGCCAGCCCGGTCATCTCGCTGGCACCGCCTACCGCGCTGGCAAACCAGGCCGTACGCAGATCCGTACCGGCAAAGCGGGTCAGCATGAAAGTACCGATACAGCACAAGACCAGCGCAAACACCATGCCCATCACAATGAACACGGCATTGCTGCCAATCAGATGCACCATGGCAGGGGTGAAGTACAGCCCCAGGGATGCCCCAATAACCCACTGCCCTGCATTACGCGCCAGCGGCATGCAAGCACCGGGGCTGCCGGCCATTTTGGTGGCCGCTGTCAAGATCAGGGCACCCAGCATCCAGGGCAAAGGCATGCTCAGCCAGCTCGCGACCAGAGCGCCGACCAGAGCCACCCCGAAACCAAGGGCAATTCGAAACCAGATAGCCATAACAGAAACAACAAGGCCAGGCCGCAGCCTGGCGCTTTCTCCCGATAAAAGCCCCACCCAGCAGGTGGGGTCCCCCTATTTATGTCTTGTCGTGTACTTGCTTGCGAGCGGCAATACGGCGCAGCAAGATCGGACCTACACTAACTAAAACAGCGGCGATCCACAAGGCAATTGACACCTTGCTCTCGAACAGAATGCCGATTTCACCATTCGTGATGGACAGCGCACGACGTAAATTCTGCTCCATCATATTGCCCAGCACCACGCCCAGCACCATGGGGGCCATAGGCACATTCATCTTGCGCAAGAAGTAGCCCAGGACACCGATGCCAACGACCAGCAGCAGATCAAACGTCGTGCCATTGATGGCATAGACCCCGATATAGCTGATCGCCAAAATACCAGGCACCAGCAGGCGCGGAGGAATAGCCAGCATGGAGGCAAAGACCCGCACCATGGGCACGTTCATCAGGAACAGCATGACGTTGGCGACCATCAAGGAGGCAATCAAGCCCCACACAATCTGTGGTTGCGACTCGAACAGCACCGGGCCGGGCGTGATGTTGTACAGCGTCAGAGCACCCATCATGACCGCCGTCGTCCCCGAGCCAGGCACACCCAATGTCAGCATGGGAATGAAAGAGCCGGTTGCGGCACTGTTATTGGCCGCTTCTGGTGCAGCCAGACCGCGCATGTCACCCTGGCCAAACATGGCATTGGGGTCTTTGCCTTCGATATATTTTTTCTCGTTGGCATAGGCTACAGCGGAGGCCACACTGGCCCCAGCTCCAGGCAAGATACCAATAAAAAAGCCCATCACGCCACCGCGCACCGTACTCCACCAGGTCATGCCCAGTTCTTTCAGATTAAAGAGCTTGCGCTTGCTTTTAGGCACTTCAATCGACACGCCGCCCAGCAAGTTCTCCAGCATCTGCAACATCTCGGCCACGGCAAACAAACCAATCACCACGACAACAAAATCGATGCCATCGGCCAGATTCGGAATATCAAAACTGTATCGGTACACCCCCGAGTTCGCGTCCACCCCAACCGTGGAAATGAACAGGCCGAGCATGGCTGCCAGAATGCCTTTCACCGGCTCATCGCCCAGCAGGCTGGTCAAGGCACAGAAGGCAAATACCATCAGCACAAAGTACTCGGCAGGACCGAACGCCACCGCCCAGCCTGCCAGCATGGGGGCCAGCAGCACAATGCCGCAAATGGCAATCGTAGAACCAATAAAGGAAGAAAAAGCCGACAAGGACAAGGCCACGCTGGCCAGGCCTTTACGTGCCAGCGGATAACCGTCCAGTGTCGTCATGACAGCGGCTGCTTCGCCGGGCACATTGATCAGGATGGATGTAATGCGTCCACCATACTCGGCGCCCACATACACGGCAGCCAGCAGAATCAAGGCCGACTCGGGCGGCAGCTTCATCGCAAATGCAATGGGTACCAGCATGGCTACGCCATTGATCGGCCCAAGCCCCGGCAGAACTCCCACAATGGTGCCAATAAACGCACCAATCGCAGCCACCAGCAGGTTCTGGGCGGAAAATGCCACGCCAAAACCGACACTTAAATATTCAAGAATAGAGCTCATAGCCACTCTCCCAGGATGCCGTATGGCAGAACCACATCCAGGCCCAGGTCAAACAACAAGAACAGGCCTACGCCCATCGCCAGCCCGCCTATCAGAGCCTGCTTCCAGGAACCACCAAACAAGCGCCCGACCAGTGTCGCCATGATCGTGGTGGCGACAATGAAGCCCAACCATTGAAAGAGCCAGGCATAGGCTGCCAAATACGCCACCATCATCAGGATGCGGCCGTTGGCGCCAGAGGGATTGGGAGCCACTTGCCCGCCGCCCTTGATGATCAAGCGCACACCGCACAGGGCAATAATCAGCGCCAGCAGCAAGGGAAAGGCTTTGGGCCCGACAGGTTCATAGGAAAAGGGGGGCTCTAGGTCGTAGCCAAAGGCGGTGATCAAGGCGGCAAGCACCAGCGCGCCCACGCCTAGCACGCGATCATTTAGCGTCATGATGGAATCTCCGGATTCACCCGCCATGAACGGCGGGGCAAAAAGGCGGTGTTCCCGATTCAAAACCTCGGGAACACCGTACAGATTTACTTCTTGATCAGGCCGAAAGAATCAGCCAGCTCACGATACTGAAGCACTTGTTGTTTTACGTAGGTGTCCAGTTCGGGGCCGCTCATGTTGAACGGAAACAGACCTTGCTGTGTTTGCAAGCGGGCAAATTCAGGAGTTTTCATCAGGCGATCAAAAGCCTGAACCCACCATTGATACTGCTCGTCAGAGACTTTGGGGCCGACATAAAAACCGCGAATAATCGGCCATTCGATATCAAAGCCTTGCTCTTTGGCCGTAGGAATATCAGCCAGGGCACCATCCAGTCGCTTGTCATTGAACACGGCCAATACGCGGATGGGCGCACCCCCTTCCAGCATGGTGTGAGCTTCGGCAGCATCACCCATATACGCCTGGATGTGACCACCACGCAAAGCCGTCATGGCTTCGCCACCGCCTTCAAACGCCACGAAACGCATTTTGCGGAAATCCACATCGGCTGCCCGCGCCGTCAGGGCCGCTTTCATCCAGTCCTGACCGCCAACGGATCCGCCCGCTCCCAACACAATCTTGCTGGGGTCAGCCTTGAATGCTTCCATCAGCGACTTCAGGTCCTGGTAGGGAGAGTCGTTACGTACGATAGCCACACCGTAATCACTGCCTATGGATGCCAGCCAGCGCACATCTTCTACCGAGTATTTGCCGAACTTGCCCTGGGCCAGATTCAGCAAGGAGCCACCGGAGAAGGCCGCAATGGCATTGCCATCACCAGGGCGCTGCGCAACGATGTGGTTGTAGGCCACCGCACCCACGCCACCGGGCATGTAAATGGTACGCATGGCATTTTCCAGCAGCTTGGTTTCCAGAAAACCATTGACGGCCACACGGCAGGTCAAATCAAAGCCGCCGCCTGGCTGCGCCGGGGCAATACATTCAGGTTTGGAAGGTTGCTGGGCCTGTACGCCGCTCAAGCTGCTCAGGCCCAGAATGCTGCTGGCCAGCAGCACCCGCAGTGTCGTGTGAATAGCCATTGGATCGCCTCCTGGAGGATCGTCGTAGTTGTAATGGTTGCGACCTTACCGGAGCGAAGCTTTCGCCTACCTTTCAATTCCGCCGAAAACCGCCAATCTCAAGGGTATACCCTAGATTAAAAGTTCAATGTTCAAGCGCCTCGAACTCCAAACGCACAATCAGGCCACGCTGCTGCGGTCCTGGCTGCAAGCTCATGCGAGCACCATGAATTTGCGCGATAGCCTGCACAATCGCCAAGCCCAGACCCGAGCCTTGCAAAGCCTTGCCTGCTTCTCCCCGTCGGAAGCGATGGCCCGCCTTGGCCAGATCGTCCGCGCTCATGCCGGGGCCGTCGTCCTCCACTTGCAGGCAGCACACTCCCCCCTCTTCCCTGACTGAAACGGTGATGCGAGCCGCCCGTGGACAGTACTTGATGGCATTGCTGACAATATTGCTCACGGCCTGCTGCAATAGCCAGGCTTCTCCCGCCACCCACACCGGTGTGGAAGGTACATCCAGCCCCAGATCCTGACGACGCGACCTGGCCAGGCTCCACAACTCGTCAACCACCTGACCGGCCTGCTGACACAGATCTACCGTTCCCAAGGCAGCGCGGCTTCGCAACTGATCAGCCGCATCGCGCACACGTGACAAGGCAACCATTTGATGCGTCATCTGGGCGGTATTATTCAAGCGCGACTGAATCGCCTCCAGCACCTCTTTCATTTCATCTGTCCTGGCCAGCGTCAAGGCAAAGTCCACCTGGGTCAGCAAGACGGCCAAGGGGGTTTTCAGCTGGTGTGACGCATCATCCAGAAACTGCTGCTGCTCGCGTGATTTGCGCGCATACCGCTCCATTTGCAAATTAATGGTCTGCACCAAGGGGCGCACTTCTCGGGGCAAGCTGGCATCACTGATAGGCTCCAGATTATCGGGCGAACGATGCCGCACCTCTGCGCTCAGCTTGCGCAAGGGTCGCAAAGCCAGCAAGGTCCCGACCAGAATCAGCACGGTAAACAGGCTGAGAACTGCCACGTCCTGAA
This sequence comes from Alcaligenes sp. AB3, assembly GCF_031844565.1. NCBI lineage: Bacteria > Pseudomonadati > Pseudomonadota > Betaproteobacteria > Burkholderiales > Alcaligenaceae > Alcaligenes > Alcaligenes sp. AB3. Next base: position 301,929 of record NZ_JAUZVM010000004.1, on the reverse strand, counting down.
TCAGGTTTTGAATAATCACTTTGCGGATGAACTCGTCGCGTTCGCCCAGGTTTTCGCCCGCCTGAATCAGAACCCGGCTGTCCTGGTAGGTTTGCAGCCGCCCATCCGACTCCAACGCCACCGCTGCGATACGTAAAGGCTCTCCCAAATACTGCGCGTCATAGAAAACCGGCTGATTATTTACCAGCCTGGCCGATGGCAAAGGCATGCCCGTAAAGCCGATTTCCGACAAACCATCTTCGGTGGCCACCCGGAAATACACCTGGCTGCTAATGGTGTATTCCATGAACTCCATCATGTAGTAGGACTGCTCCATGGCCAGCCCGCCGCTGATGGTCAGCACATTGGCCGACATGGATTTCAACGCCCCCGCCAAGGCGCGATCAAATGCTGCATTCACCTGATCTTTCAGCGTCATGCTGGAAATGAACAGGGACACGCCCGAGGTCAGCAAGGCCGCCGGAATCAGCATGACCAACAGGGTGCGGCGCAGACTGCTCATGGCCATAGGGCCTCCTGCAAGAGCATAAGGTTACGGTTCATCGTCGCTGACCGGCTCCAGGCAGTAGCCTACGCCGCGCAAGGTCACGATGTGGACATCCGAGGCCTGCAACTTCTTGCGCAAACGATGCACCAGCACCTCGATGGCCTCAATATTGATTTCGTCTTCATCCTTCTCGTTAAGGCGATCCAGAATGAACTGCTTGTTCACGGGTTCGCCACTACGCTGCACCAGAATACGCAATACCTCGGCCTCACGCGGCGACACGGACAACAGCGCACCGTCCAGCGTAAAACGCTGCGTGGACAGGTCATAAACCAGGCTGGCACATGCCATGCGAGGCTTGTCCTTGCCACGGCTACGACGAATCAGGGCATTGACGCGGGCCACCAGTTCTTCAATACGAAACGGCTTGGGCAGGAAATCATCTGCCCCGCACTCCAGCGCCTCCACCCGCTCCTGCAAGGAGTCACGCGCCGTCAAAATCAACACTGGCGTGCGGTTATCCTCCGAGCGCAAACGGGCCAGCAAGGCACGACCATCCATACCCGGCAAGCCCAGGTCCAGAACCAGAGCATCAAACTCCTCGATCAGCAGACGGTGGTAGGCCACCACTCCATCGTTGGACCATTCAACCGTAAACCCTTTCTTCTGCAAGCTGCGGGTCAGCCAAAGGGCCAAATCAGGCTCGTCTTCAATCAATAAAATTCGCATGGCGGATAGTAGAAAAGAAAGCAGAACAGGGGGCAATAGTACGCCGCCAGATCGTATTGGCAGCGCTTTACGCGCTAACCGGCTCGGTCAGCTCCAGCACAAAACGACGTAACCAGCGATTTTCCTCATCATGCTCCTTGTTGATATCCCAGATCATGGACACCACAAAGGAAGGCACACGCAAGGGCACCGGGGATACAGCCAGGCGGCTATTGCACTCGGCAAAAGAGCGGGCAGCGTAGTCGGGCATGGTCAGCACCAAAGGGCTGCCAATAATCGCATTGATTGCCCCGGAAAAATGCGTGAATGAAGCCTTGACCTTGCGTTGCAGGCGTTCAGCATCGAAGAGCTCATCCACAAAACCGCGCAGACCATCAAAGGACACCCGGCCATGACGCGCATGCAGATACTCCTGCTTGCTCATGGGCGTAGAGAACTGGGTCGCTTCCTTGTCGTAGACACAAATATACGACGCGGAAAACAGCACTTGGGACTTGTGCATGGTGCTCAGGAATTTGGGGCTGGAACAGATCGCCAGATCCGCCCCATGCTCAACCATGCTTTGCGGCCATAAATAGCTATTGGTTTGATAGAAGGAGAAGCTGATCGTCCAGCCCTGCTCGTCCGCCATGCGAATCATGCGTTTGGCCAGCATATTTTCCAGATCGTCGGACAAAGCGATGCGAAAAACCCGGCTGGAGCGGCTGGGATCGAACTCCTGATCGGACGTGACCAGCGCGGAGATGCTTTTCAAGGCTTCGGAGATCTGCGGGGCGATCTCCAAGGCCCGATGCGTAGGTGTCATCCCGTGCGAACCGCGCGTAAAAAGCTCGTCATTGAACACCACCCGCAACTTGCGCAAGGACGCACTGACCGCGCCCTGGGTCAGAAACAAGGCGTTGGCGGCCTTGGTCACGCTGCGCTCGTTCATCAAGCACTGGAACACCAGCAGCAAGTTCAAGTCCATCCGCCTGATATTAGCGATATTAATGGAAGCCATTTTTCTAATTAGTTTGAATAATTATTTGGCTTGATTAGACTAAAAATCAGCCACAACCACAATAAGGGCAGGTATTCACCTGCCCTGCTCGAGGAGATATCTATGGGCACTGCTACCGTCGCCCCTTCGCATGCCAATTCGGCACCCCCAGGCCAGCCTGGCCTGAGTAGAAAACAAGTTGTTGCCGTCGGTATCGGCAACTTTATGGAATGGTTTGACTTCGCTATCTATGGCTACTTTGCAGCCATTATCGGCAGCATCTACTTCCCCTCCGACGCCACTGGCGTTTCCCTGCTGTCGTCCCTGGCCGTATTTGCCGTGGGCTTTGTGTCGCGCCCCTTTGGCGCCCTGATCCTGGGCCCCATTGGCGACCGCTTTGGCCGCAAGACCGTGCTGATGATTACGGTCTTTGGCATGGGCGTATTCACGACCCTGATCGGCCTGCTACCCGGCTACAACACCATCGGCATTACGGCGCCCATCCTGCTGGTTGTGCTGCGTTTCCTGCAAGGCATGATGGTCGGCGGCGAGTGGTCCGCTGCCGGTATTTTCCTGGTGGAAAGCGCCCCCGCCAACCGTCGTGCAACGGCAGCCAGCGTGGTGACCTTTACCGCCGGCATCGCCTTCTTGCTGGGTACCGCGACCGCCGCAGCCATCAACGCAACCTTGACCGAAGCCCAGGTCTACAGCTGGGGCTGGCGTGTGCCTTTCGTCCTGTCCATCGTGATGACCTTCATCGCGGTCTTTATCCGCCGCAAGCTGAACGACACTCCCGTCTACCACGAGCTGCAAGAAAAGAAGGCCAACAACACCCTGGAACGTGTTTCCTCCAAGGACAAGCTCAATGCCTTTATTCTGTCCTTTGCCTTCTCTGCGCTGTTCCTGGTGTCGCTGTACTACTTCATCACCTACGCCAATAACCACCTGGTTTCCATTCTGGGCATGAGCAAGACTTCTGCCCTGTGGTTGTGCAGCGCCTCGCTGGTGGTGTATTGCATTTTGCACCCACTGGTTGGCCGCTTCTCGGACCACTATGGTCGCCGCAAACTGGCCTTGTTTGCCGCTGCGGGCCTGACGATCATGGCCTATCCGATCTTCATCATGATGAACTCCGGCAAACCTGCGCTGATCCTGCTGGGCCTGATCATCATGGCTTTCCTGGTCGCCATCTCTGCCGTCATGAACGTGGTGCTGCTGGTGGAAGTGTTCCCCGCCTCGATCCGCTCGACTGGCGCCGCACTGGGCCACAACGTATCGTCGGCACTGCTGGCTGGCCCCGGCCCCTTCATTGCGGCTGCGCTGATCCAGTACACAGGCAACCCCAACGTACCGGCCTGGTACCTGGCTGCGGTATCCCTGCTGTGCTTCCTGATCCTGTATACCCGCCTGCCTGAAACCAAAAACGTGGACTTGTCCGCAGGCTGACCTTTAAAGGAGACCTAGTTATGAGCAAAGTTGCTGTTATCCAAGCGGCGTCCATCCCGTTTGACTCTGCCAGCAGTGTAGAAAAAGCCGCCGCCATCTTGCAGCGCGTGGCCGCCAACGGAGCCACCCTGGCGGTCTTTCCTGAAGCCTTTCTGGGTGGCTATCCCAAAGGCATCAGCTTTGGCAGCGTGATCGGCAACCGCCGTCCCGAAGGCCGTGCCCTGTACCAGATGTATGTGGAAGGTGCCGTCACTCTGGGAGGTCTAGAACTGGAAGCACTGGCCGATGCCGTTACTCAAACCGGGGTCTACACCGTGATGGGTGTGATCGAAAAAATGGGCCGCACCTTGTATTGCACCGCGCTGACACTGGCTCCGGGCAAAGGTGTGGTGGGCATCCACCGCAAACTGATGCCTACTGGTCAGGAACGTCTGGTCTGGGGCTTTGGCGATGGTTCCACCATGGGCACCGTCGATACTCCCATGGGCCGTATCGGCAACGTGATCTGCTGGGAAAACTACATGCCCACCCTGCGTCAGACCATGTACGCCCAAGGCACCGAGCTGTACTGCGCCCCCACGGCAGACGACCGCCCCACCTGGGCCTCGTCCATGATTCACATCGCTGTTGAAGGCCGAGTGTTTGTACTGTCCGCCTGCCAGGCCATCCGCCTGAACAACTATCCCGAGTCCTTCCAGAAAGAGTTTGCCCTGCCCGGCGAATTTGCTCCGGACAGCTACGTGATGCACGGCGGCAGCATGATCGTCAGCCCTACCGGCGAAGTGCTGGCCGGCCCGGTGTTCGACGAAGAAACCGAGCTGTATGCCGAGCTGGACATGGACCTGCTCAAACAGGCCAATCTGGACTTTGACGTCTACGGCCACTACTCGCGTCCTGACATCTTCTCCCTGCATGTAGACACCCGCGCCAAACAGGTTGTGAAGCTGCAAACCGAAGACTCAGGCGAATAAAACCGCTCCATCCTGCACCTTAAAAAAAACCGGCCCCATCGCGCTTTTGACGTGAGGGGGCCGGACCTGCTTCAGAGCCAGGGACAGCTTGCTCCCTGTACCTGCTCTTTCCTGTGACAGCTTTCTTTTTTAACCCTTTGGCTCTAGCTCAAAGCCAAGGGGTCCAGCACGGGCTGATACGTAGACACCTGCAACTGCGTCTCGTCCAGACCCATTCCCTGCGCCAGAAGAGCCAGCATCGTCTGGCTCAACGGAACAAGCCCTTTCTCGATCACGTTATATTCCGCCACGCTGATCCCCAGCCGGCCAGCCAGGCGTTCGCGCTTGATCTCCAGATACTCGCGCCAGGCTCGAATCAAGGTCCAGCGATGCGTGCGCATATCCTTGAGCACCGCATACGGAATACCCTTGTCCGAGCGCACAAAACGCGGTGCGGCCACCAGCTTGCGCACACACTCATCTTTCAGGGAGTCGCGTGTCAACAGATGGGCATACAGCACAGCCTGCTCGGGCAATGTGCGAGGATCAATATCTTCTGTGGTCAACAAGTATGTATTCATCATGGCCGACAAACCTAAGGATGTAAGAGGACGGTATACCCAGAACTTACCGACCCGTTCCAGCCCGGTCTGTCAGATAATTCTGAAAGTGCACCCAACCCACCCTATCGGCTGATCCTGATCAAGATACACATCCAGACAAACCATAAAAAATGCCCCTGAACACGTCAGAGGCACTCTTTCAGAACACAGTACTACGCACAACTACAACTACAACCAGCAACACCAAGTTTAGACACAAGAAACCCTGAACCCGCCCAAGCACAGCATCTAAAGTCGCGGCCTATCCAAGGCATTGCGCAACAAAGCCCAAATCCAAAGCCCAGAGTCAGAACCCCTAAGGCGTGAATCCCCTGTGCGCCCCTCTGGCCTGCGCCGGGGCCTTGGGGCGATTCAGAGTGCTTGCCGCGGGCGAGAGATCAGGCAGGGGTTCAAGCGCCCAGCTGTTTGAACCCGACGCTTGTACTTGGTCCGGGGGACCAAGTACCGGGTGAGTTCTGGGTGCGCCCTGCCTGATCTCTCGACAAGGGGACCGGTGCGCAGCACCGGCAAGTGCTCAAGCCCCAAGGCCCCGGCGCAGGCCAGAGGGGCGTCTTCACTGAGACAATTCCTGCCTGAGTCCTTATTCCGCCCCCCAACTACAACCTGCAGGCATCAAAACAATCAGAAGTTATATTTCACCCCACCAAAGAAACTCCTGCCATTGCCCGCCAGATAAGTCGGCATCGCCTCCGAAGCCGAGCGACGAATCACATAGCTGCTAGCGTAAGTCTTATCAAAAATGTTATCCGCCATCAGATAAGCACTCCAATGCTTGTCATGCTGATAAGCGACCTTGAAGCCCCAAATGGCATAGGCATTTTGATGCGTGCCTTCCACATTCTGATGATTGGTTGGCGTATCCGAAGCCAGCCAGCGCACATTCGGCCCAAAACGCCAGCCACCACGGCGATACATCAGCTCTGCTCCCAGCAAATGCTTGGGCACCCCGGCAATACGATTGCCTTCATACTCGCCGCCACGGAAACGGAAATCACTGTAGGTATAGGACAGACGATAGTCCCAACGCCCTGCCGCCGGAGCAGGCAAAGAACCGCTCAAACCCGCCTCCACACCCTGATGCCGCGTACGATCACCATAGTTGAACGTCACCGACGACGCCCCTGCCGCATCACTGACAGCCATCAGCTCATCTTTCACATTGCTGCGATACACGGCCAAAGACCAGTCCACCGCCGACTCGCCACTACCCAAACGCCCGGCCCCGCCCAACTCAAAAGTCGTGGCCTTTTGCACATTCAATTCCGTCAGCCCCGTCACGGCCGAGCGCACATTCATGGGCTGCGGCACTTCCGCACTGATGATCTCCCAATACGTAGGCGCTTCATGACTGCGGCTGACATTGGCAAACACCCGCAAATCCTCGGATGGCTGCCAGACCACACCCAGTTTCGGGCTGGCGTAAGACCATTTCTGGTTCAGGGTATCGCCCCCCAAACGATTGCGCGCATCACGAATCGCCTGGCTGTACTTCACATCCCCCACCACGGTCCACTGGGGCGCAACCTTCCAGCTCAAACCCAACAGCGCATTGCGGTTTTCAGCCCGCAGGCGATAGTCCCCAAAGAACAAGGCACGGCTGCCATTGGCAGGATTGACCGCATACAACTCACGATCCATATCACTGCGCGCCCAGTCCAGGGCAAGGCGATAATCCAGGCTGCCTTCACGACCGGCCAACTGCCACTGTGCGCCATAGGTATTCCCCTTGGTGGGCGAAGACACCTGCGGATTCGTAAAGGTATCGTCCACCGTCTGCCAGTACAGGCCCACGGTCTGGTTGAAATCCTCGGTACCCCAATAACTACGGTTAGCCAAACGGAATTGAGTGGCCTTGCGATTCGGATCACGCTTATAGACATTGGCCGCCATATCCTGCGGCGTGCCATAGTCCCCCATTACACTGCGCGGATCGCTGTAAAGACGCTCACGCGGGACCACATTGGGAATATCAAACTTCAAATCCACATAGGACAGGTAAGTGCGGTTCTCGAACTGCCCGCGCTTGAAACCGATATTGCCCTGCACATTCGTGCGCTCGGAATCCGAGTGATGGCGATAGCCATCGGCCTTGTCATGGCTGACGGCCAATCGCCCATCAAACTCGTCCGTCTGAAAGCCTTTGGCGGCATACAAGCCCAGACGCCCGAAGCTGCCACCTTCCACACTGATGGCATCGCCCTGTGTGCCATTCATCGAACGGAAGTCCAGCTCGCCCCCCAAGGTGGTTGCACTGGCGGACAAGGCATTGGCACCACGCCGCACGCTGATCAAGGAGCTGTTGCGCGGTTCCAGAAAACCAATCACAAAAGAGCCATCCGCCTCGTTCAAAGGCAGGCCATCCTGTAGCAACAAGACACCTCGATTGACCGGATTGCTTTGAATGCCCGAACCGCGAATATTGAGCCGTGGCTGATCAATCCCGCCAAAGAAATCCTGCACCACCAGACCGGGTTGATAATCCAGGGCATCGCGCAAGGTCACCAGACGCACTTCTTCCTGCGGCTGAATCAAGTTGGTGCCACCGGGCACGGCGTCCAGGCGGGCTTTCTCTTGTCGCAGGTCAGCCTGCAGCACGCTTTGCCCGACAGGCGCCTTGATGACAATGGGAGACAGGGTGGAGGTAGACGGGTCGGCCCAGGCGGCGCCCGACCACAGCCCTCCCAGCGCCAGGCTGACTGTCAGCCGACGCAATACAGGAACGTGTGACATCGTATTCTCGATAGAAAGTGAAATTACCAGTGCAGATAAAACATGGTCTTGGCCAGGATCACGATCCCGACCATGTGACAGAACACGCTTAGGTGAATCCGCTTGAAATGGATGGACTTCATGCGTCCGGTGCGCCGCAAAGTCATGGCCGTCAGAAAGTGGCCAAAAACGCTGAGCGCCAACAGAATCTTGATCGTCAGAAACAGACCCAGGGTGTTGTCAAAAGGATGGGCCAGCGCAGCGCGGTGATGCCAGGCCAGACCTATCCCGGCGCTGTACAGAACCAGCAGCACCCAGGGCATGATGCGGCGGGCGCGATCACCAATCGCAATCTCCAGGGTACGCATGGCCTCTCGCGGAACGTGCTTGCGTATGCCTTCCAGCATCAGGACTTCAAAAAACACCGTGCCGATGAAAAACAAAGCGGCAAACAGATGGAACAACAGAATCACGGGATAGGCAGTCATGGCGTCAAAGCCTCCTGAGACAAAAGTTGGGCGTACAAGGAATCGGCCAGGCATTCACGAGCAGCGGTATCCGCCGGGGCCACAGGCTCAAACAGCTGGCCTTGTCCCTTTTGCAGCAGCAGGCAGGAATCAGCGACCCGCATCAACTCACGGGGTTGATGGCTGACGTACAGCAGCGCCGCTCCAGTTTCTTCCAGACAACGCAGGCAGACTTGAGCCAGGCTGTTACGCAGGGCCGGGTCCAGAGCGCTAAAAGGTTCGTCCAGCAGCAAAAGATCCGGCTGCAAGGCAAAGGCGCGGGCCAGTGCCACCCGTTGCGCCATGCCACCTGACAACTCGCCGGGCCAGGACTGGACGACATCGGCCAGTTCCACCTGCCCCAGCCAATACATGGCACGCTCTTTGGCTTGCGTAGCGGACAAACCTTGCGCACGTAGCGGAATCTGCACGTTGTCCAGTACGCTGCGCCAAGGCAGCAAACGAGGCTGCTGAAACACCAGCACGGGATGACGAAATTCGTTCCAGATCTGGCCGTTATCGGGCTTGATCAGCCCGGCCACCAAACGCAGCAAGGTGCTTTTGCCTTCACCGCTAGGCCCCAGAACGCCCAGGCGCTGCCCGGCTTTCAAGGTGAAACTTAAATCCTGCAAAACCGGTTTTTGCCCGAACAGGACTTGCACATGGCTTAGCTCAAGCATGGCTGTCCTCCCGCCACTGTCCCAGACGACGCTGCAAGGGTTGCAGCAGGACAAATTCAATCGCGGCGACCAAGCCCAGAATCAGCACCACCCAGGCATACAGCTCGGCACTGTCAAAGGTGCTGCGCGCATTGGCCAGGGCATAGCCCGCACCACTTTCCGCACCCAGCACTTCGGCCATCACCACCAGACGCACACCACCGCAGCAAGCGATCAGCAAAGCAGCCGTCAAGGGGGCCGTCAGGGAAGGCAGATACAGGTGACGCAGACGACGCCACCAGCCAAAGCGGTAAACGTGGCTCATTTCGATCAGATCGCGGTCCACCTGCAACATGCCTTTGACGGTGTTCACGTACATGCCCGGCACCATCATCAGCACTGTCATGAAAATCACCATGCCCGAACCCAGACCAAACCAGAGCATGGCCAGCACAACCACCACCACAGGCGGAATCGCCATCAACAACCAACGTAAAGGTTCCAGCAAGCCGCGCAGCCGCGGACTGTGCGCCGCCAAAATGCCTAGCGTGAAACCAATGGAACAACCTACGCTGACGCCAATGGCCACGCGCAGCAAACTGGCTCCGGCGTCATTCAGAAAATGGACGGACATCATCAAGCGCGGAATCGCACGAGCGGTTTCTATGGGCGAGGCCATCAGCAAAGGCCCCAGAAACATGGCGCTGATCTGCCAGCACAGCAAGATCAGCAGCACGCCCGCTACGCCCCATGCACGAGAGCTACGGGCCGTTAAATGAGACCAGGTTTTCATGGTCCATAAAACCCGGCAGCAGGCAGACCACCACCCAAGGCTTGGGGATGCTGATCCGCCAGCAATTGGTACAGCGCTTCCAGTTGAAGACGGATTTCAGTGGCCGGGCGGCTGTCCAGACGAGTCTTTTCAATCGCGGTTTGAATTGCCGGAACCGGGAACTGGGGCAAATAGCCATGAACCATTTGGGCGCACTCTTGCGGCTGCTGGCTGCACCAACGGGCCGACTCGGCATAAGCCCGTTCCACGGCCTGATTCAGCTCGGTATCGTGGGCAACGGTGACGTTAGCCATGACACCGGCTTGAGGCAGCGCCTGTTGCGAAGGGAACACCTCGGCCCAGGCTTGCTCCAGACTTTGGCCGCGATGCAGTTCCACCTTTTTCTGCTCGGCCTGCCACAAGAGCAAGGAGGCAGTAGGTTCAACCAGCAGGGCCTGATCGCCCTGCCCGGTCAGCATCAAGGCAATCGCATCCTGAGCATCACGGGTACGGCGCAAGCGCACGGCTTCCTTGCCCGGTTCGGCTTGCTTGGCCAGCAAGGTGTCCAGTAGGACAGCAGGCAGATCACGTTGGAATGGCACCAGCAGTTCTTTACCGGCCAGATCGCTAAAGCTCTTGACGGCAGGATCACGGCTGACCAGCCACAAAATCCCCCAGACCGAGATATTCAGCTGTTTGACGGCCTGCCCTTTGTTGAACATCAAAGCGGACAAATTGCTGGGCGCAGCGCTGTAATCCACTTCTTTCTTTGCCAGCAGGACACGCAACTGATCCGGGTTCTGCCAAAGACGAAACTCCAGCTTGTCCGTGTATTGGCTCAAGGCCTGGGTCTGCGCCATATGCATCAAGGGATAGGACACCACCGCGCCGGGACCGGCCAGAGTCAGAGACTCGTAACGGGGAGCGGCCTGGGCACCTACTGCCAGCGAGACCAGGAGCAAGCCAGGCAAAACACGGCTCAAGACTTTGCGAACGAGCATCCCACGGCCATCTCTTTTGGAGTTACCCAGCGCCTTAGAGGCAAACCGAGCAAGAACCCGCTCCTTAACTCCACCCAAAACGTGAACCTGTGCCCCGTTTTTTAGATCAGGTTCATCCAGACGGAGCATGGCAGCATGCTTACCCGATAAGCCAGCATCGATTGCCTTGGGAGCAGCCTGGTTTAAGGAAAGCCCACGCGCATGGCTGGCTATAGCCTGCTGCCCTCTGTCTGAACGGGCACTTTTTGCCTGGGGAGCAACCCAGCGGCAAAACCCTTGATAGATATATGGCATGAAGATTCGTATAATGAGAACTATTATCAAATGGGAATTCTCCCATCTTCATCCCAGCGCCCCAATGACAAAAGTCAACATGCCCGGCCCGTGTCCAGCTTTGTTTGAATTGCTGGCCCGCCACCGCCTCCTGCAAGGTCTGCCCATCGAGGTCATCCAGCATTTGTGCCATGACGCCCTGGCTCAGCACGCCAGCGCCGGCCAGATTCTGTTCAATGAAGGTGACGAGGCCCGCTATTGCTTGCTGGTCGATAGCGGCCAGGTAGAAATCCTGCGCTACAGCCAAAATGGCGACGAACGTGTTTTCAACGTATTCGAGCCCGGCCAACTGGTAGCGGAAGCCGCCATGTTCATGCCGCATGGTCGCTACCCCATGTGCGCCCGCGCCAAAGGGACAGTACGCGTCTACAAGCTCTCGCGCAGCAGTCTGCAAGAAGCCTGCCGCCGCTGGCCCGAACTGGCCATGAACATAATGGCTGGCCTGAGCAGCGCCTTGTATGCCCAGGTCAATAAAGTAGACTGGTTTTCCGCCAGCTCGGCCGCCGAGCGCCTGGCGAACTACTTGCTGAATCTGCAGGCCCGCCAAGGGGAACATATCCAATTGCCCTTGAACCAACGGCAACTGGCCGCCCATTTGGGCATACGGGCAGAAACCTTGAGCCGCTTGTTTACCGACTGGCAGGCGCGTGGTTATGTCAGCGGCAAGCGCAGCGACTGGCAGGTACATGACCAGGCCCACCTGCGCCGTTTGGCCAGTCCAGCCCAACGCTCTTTTTAAGCGATCGACGCACTCATGACTTTTGTCATTGGAGACCCTTTCAAGCAGACCGAGAATGCCGACTTTTAGCTTCTCAGGCTTGATACCCATGACACACTCGCCGCCGCAGGCCGATTACACCGAAGCCGACATCCGCCAACTGGTGACCCAGTTCTACGCCCAGGTACGGCAAGATGTACAACTAGGCCCGATTTTTGAACACCATGTGCAGGACTGGGACGAGCATCTGGATATGCTGTGTGATTTCTGGTCGGCCATTTTGCTGGGCACACGCCGCTTCAAGGGCGCCCCGATTGCGCGCCATGCGGCCCTGCCCGAGTTATCCTGGCCCTTGTTTGAACGCTGGCTGGAAATTTTCCACCAAACCACGGCCAATCTGGGCAAACCCGCCCTGCAAGAAAAGGCAGACGCCATGGCAGACCGAATTGCCGCCAAACTCTGGCAAACCTATCAGGCGCAAAGCAATCAAACGCGCCTGCCCGACACCCTGCCCGAAGGGCTGGAACGCTACAGCCAATCCCCCGTTTTCACGCCGGACAATTTGCCCGAGGCCCTGCGCCGTGCCCACAACACCAAGGCCGGCACCTGGGGCCTGCTGCGGGTTCAAACCGGCGTACTGCGCTTTGCGCTGGACCAGGAGCCCTTTACCGAAGTAGTCCTGACAGCCGGCCAATGCGTGGTCATCGAGCCCCAGATTCTGCACCACGTGGAGTTCGAGCTGCCCGGCAGCTTTCAGATCGAATTCTTCAAACAAGCCCGCTAAATTGAAAAAATCCCTTGCAAATAGTAGGTGAATACCCGCATCACCGACTACACTTGCGGCTCCGGCGTGAAAACCTCAATAGAATCAAGATTGTCCTTGATCAATTAGTCACGCCCTTTGGGCAGTAACCCATAAGTTCAACGCTTATACTGTTCAACTATAAAACAGGGGCAGAGCTCACAAGGCGACTCCCCTCACGATTTCAAACACGAAAACACAATCCTATTGGAGAGCCGCATGGTGAACATGAATCGGCGTCAGTTCTTCAAAGTGACGGGGGCCTCGCTGGCCAGTTCCAGCATGGTTTTGCTGGGCGCTGCGCCCACCCCCGCCATGGCGGAAGTCAGGCAGTACAAACTGACCCGCATGACAGAGACGCGAAATACCTGTCCTTACTGTTCTGTAGCCTGTGGAGTGCTGCTGTATTCCCGTGGTGACGGTGCCATGAATGCCGAGCCCAGCGTGGTTCACATCGAAGGCGACGCGGACCACCCGGTCAACCGCGGCACACTCTGTCCCAAGGGCGCAGGCTTGGTGGATTTCATCAAGAGCCCCAACCGACTCAAATACCCCGAATACCGCGCCGCTGGCTCGGACAAATGGGAACGCATCTCCTGGGAAGACGCTTTCACGCGTATTGCCAAGCTGATGAAAGAAGACCGCGACGCCAACTTCCAGACCACGGCTGAAGACGGCACTGTCGTCAACCGTTGGCTGACCACTGGCATGCTGGCTGCTTCGGCAAGCAGTAACGAAGTGGGCTATGTCACCCATAAAGTCATCCGCAGCATGGGTGTTCTGGCGTTCGATAACCAAGCACGTGTCTGACACGGCCCGACGGTGGCAGGTCTTGCCCCGACGTTTGGCCGTGGAGCGATGACGAACCATTGGGTCGACATCAAGAACGCGGATATTGTGCTGATTATGGGCGGCAACGCAGCCGAGGCGCACCCCTGTGGTTTCAAATGGGTGACCGAGGCCAAAGCACATAACAATGCAAAACTGATCGTTGTGGATCCACGCTTTACGCGTTCGGCATCCGTGGCGGACTATTACGCGCCTATACGTACCGGTAGTGACATCACCTTCCTGGGTGGCGTCATCAAATACCTGCTGGACAACGACAAGATCCAGCACGAATACGTGCGCAACTACACCGATATGCCCTTTATCGTGCGCGAAGACTTTGACTTCGAGCAGGGGCTGTATTCGGGCTACAACGAAGAAAAACGCAGCTACGACAAGTCCTCCTGGGACTACGAGCTGGGCGAGGACGGCTACGTCAAAACCGACCCCACCTTGCAACACCCACGCTCGGTCTACCAACTGCTGCGCAAGCACTACGAGCGCTACACGCCCGAGATGGTGGAACGCGTCTGTGGCACGCCCAAGGACAAGTTCCTGAAAGTCTGTGAAATGCTGGCCTCGACCGCTGAGCCGGGTCGTGCTGGCACCATTTTGTATGCACTGGGCTGGACGCAACATACGATTGGTTCGCAGATCATCCGTACCGGCGCCATGGTCCAGCTGCTGCTGGGCAATATTGGTATTGCCGGCGGTGGCATGAACGCGCTGCGCGGACACTCCAACATTCAGGGTCTGACTGACCTGGGTTTGATGTCCAACCTGCTGCCCGGCTATCTGACTTTGCCCAACCAGGCCGAGAAAGAGTTTGACGGCTACATTGGCGCGCGTGCCCAACAACCGCTCCGCCCCAACCAGCTAAGCTACTGGCGCAACTACAAGAAGTTCCACGTCAGCCTGATGAAGGCCTGGTTTGGTGATGCCGCCCAGGCCGAGAACAACTGGGCCTACGACTATCTGCCCAAGCTGGACAAGCTCTACGACATGCTGCAAGTGTTCGAGCTGATGGACGAAGGCAAGATGACCGGCTACATCTGTCAGGGCTTCAACCCCCTGGCGGCGGCACCGTACAAGGCCAAGCTGCTGCGTGGTTTCTCCAAGCTCAAGTACATGGTCATCATGGACCCGCTGGTCACGGAAACGTCAGAGTTCTGGAAGAACTATGGCGAGCACAATGATGTCGATTCCGCTTCCATCCAGACCGAAGTCTTCCGTCTGCCCACCACCTGTTTCGCCGAGGAAGAAGGCGCACTGGTGAACTCGGGCCGCTGGTTGCAATGGCACTGGAAGGCCGCCAACCCTCCGGGCGAGGCCAAGAGCGACATCGAAATCATGAGTACGCTGTTCACGCGTATTCGCTCGCTGTACCAGAAAGAAGGCGGCGCCTTCCCTGATCCGATCCTGAACCTGTCCTGGCCCTACTCCAACCCGGATGATCCAACCGCCGCTGAACTGGCCAAGGAATATTCGGGCCGCGCACTCGTGGATCTGCATGATCCCAAGGATCCGACCAAGATCACGCGTAAAGCAGGCGAGCAGCTGGATGGCTTTGCCGAATTGCGCGACGACGGCACCACGCTTAGCGGTTGCTGGATCTATGCCGGTGCCTGGACGCAGCAAGGCAATATGATGGCTCGCCGCGACAATAGCGACCCAACCGGCATCGGCCAGACGCTGAACTGGGCCTGGGCCTGGCCAGCAAACCGCCGCGTGCTCTACAACCGTGCTTCCTGTGACCTGACCGGCAAGCCCTTTGACCCACGCCGCAGCCTGGTTCACTGGGATGGCAAGCGCTGGGGTGGTGCGGACGTCCCTGACTACAAGGCCGATGAAAATCCGGCTGATGGCATGGGTCCGTTCATCATGAACCCCGAAGGTGTCGCCCGCTTCTTTGCCCGTAAAGGCATGGCAGAAGGCCCCTTCCCCGAGCACTACGAGCCCTTTGAAAGCCCGCTCAGCTACAACCCGCTCAGTCCTGACGAGCCACGTGCCCTGACCAACCCGGCAGCGCGTATCTTCAAGGACGACCTGGCAGCCATGGGTACGGTAGACAAGTTCCCCTATGTGGGCACGACCTACCGCCTGACCGAGCACTTCCACTACTGGACCAAGCACGTGAAGCTGAACGCCATCGTGCAGCCGGAACAGTTTGTGGAAATTGGCGAGGAACTGGCCAAGGAAGTGGGCATTGTGCAAGGCGACCGCGTCAAGGTGTCCTCCAACCGTGGCTACATCAAGGCCGTGGCGGTGGTGACCAAGCGCATCAAGGCCCTGAACGTGGATGGCAAGGTTGTCCACCAGGTGGGTATCCCGCTGCACTGGGGATTTGTGGGTCTGGCACGACCCGGTTTCCTGATCAATGCACTGACACCACCCGTGGGTGATGGCAACTCGCAAACGCCAGAGACCAAGGCCTTCCTGGTTCAACTTGAAAAGATTAAGGAGTAAGCCATGGCCTTGCAATCACTTGATATCAAACGGCGCTCCGCAACCACCACCCCCATGCCCAGCGTGCGCGAGCCCGTGGGCGGGGAGGTGGCCAAGCTGATCGACACCAGTAAGTGCATTGGCTGTAAGGCCTGTCAGGTCGCCTGCATGGAATGGAACGATACGCGCGACGAAATCGGCCACAACGTCGGGGTGTATGACAACCCGGCTGACCTGACCGACAAGTCCTGGACCATCATGCGTTTTGCGGAGTATGAAAACCCCGCTGGCGATCTGGAATGGCTGATTCGCAAAGACGGCTGTATGCACTGCGAGGACCCAGGCTGCCTGAAGGCCTGTCCCTCGCCGGGCGCCATCGTGCAGTACACCAACGGCATTGTGGATTTCCACGAGGAAAACTGCATTGGCTGCGGCTACTGCGTGACCGGCTGTCCTTTTGATGTGCCCCGCATCTCGGAAAAGGACAAGAAAGCCTACAAGTGCACCTTGTGTTCAGACCGTGTCGCGGTCGGACAGGAACCGGCCTGTGCCAAGACCTGTCCTACCGGCGCGATTGTGTTCGGTACGAAAGAAGACATGCAGCACCACGCTGAAGAGCGTATCGAAGACCTGAAATCGCGTGGCTTTGAGAACGCCGGTCTGTACGACCCGGCCGGAGTGGGCGGCACCCACGTCATGTACGTGCTGCACCACGCCGACAAGCCCGAGCTGTACAGCGATCTGCCCAAAGACCCGCAGATCAGTCCGATGGTCTCGCTCTGGAAGGGAGTGGCCAAACCACTGGGGGTTGCTGCCATGGCACTGACCGCCCTGATTGGTTTCTTCCACTACATCCGAACCGGTCCTAACGAGACTGACGAGGAAGACGAGCGCCGCGCCGACGAGGACGCACGCAAGATCCAGGAGGCTCACCATGACTGATCACAACCGCAAGGGCATGATTCAGCGCTACACCACCAGTCAGCGCATTAATCACTGGATCATTGCCATGAGCTTTGTGCTGCTGGCCTTGTCCGGGCTGGCGCTGTTTCATCCGTCAATGTTCTGGCTGACCAATCTGTTTGGCGGCGGTCCGTGGACACGCATTCTTCACCCGTTTATTGGCGTGGTGATGTTTGTGTGCTTTTTCCTGTTTGCGGCTCGCATGGTACGGCACAATATGTTCTCCAAGGGTGACGCGGCCTGGCTGCGTCACTTCAAGGACGTGCTCAATGCCAAGGACGAGCGCATTCCCGAAGTAGGCCGCTATAACGCCGGGCAAAAAATCCTGTTTTTTGCTTTGGTGATCTTCATGATCGGCCTGCTGGCAACCGGTGTGGTGATGTGGCGCGAATACTTTTCCGCCTTCTTCCCCATCTGGGCTATCCGCCTGGCCTCCGTGCTGCACGCGGTTTGCGCCCTGCTGATGATTTGCGCGATTATCGTGCATATTTACGCCGGTATCTGGGTAAAGGGTTCGGTCAAAGCCATGACCCGTGGCACGGTCACCCGTGCCTGGGCCTGGAAACACCACCGCGCCTGGTTCCGTGAAGAAATGGAAAAAGGTCCCAGCCGTCCTGCCGAATAAGCGGGGCTTTGGTACATAAGTAACCCGGCTGCCATGCACCATTTCGGGCATGGCAGCCTTGTTTTCAGGAGTCTGTCTTGCAACGCATCCTTCCGCGCGGCGAAATCGAAAGTCTGGACCACACCTCCATCCCCCGACTGCGCCTGCCTGTGCGAGCCAGCGTCTTTGCAGACCGGGCAGCACGTCTGCGCCAATTGGCTGATGGCAATCCCGTCGGCGCCTACCTGCTCTTGCTGGCACATCTGGTGGACGGGCAGCACAGGCAGCTTACTGCACTTGCCCCGGCCGAACTGCCCGCTGATGTGCTGGAAACGGCACAAAGGCACGGTATGCCGCCCTTGCTGGCCTCGGGCTGGAAACGCGATCCGCAGTGGCTCAGCATCTTGAACAGCCTGCTCAATCACATGATCAATTCCTCGGACGTGCCTGCCGCCGCCCAAGAGGTTTGCCAGGATCTGCTCCAGAAAGCCGAGTCTGACCCACAAAAGCTGGAAGATCTGGCTGACGCGATTCTGGCCGAGCAGTTGCCAGAACAAGATGGTGCCGCCGCACCTTTTGTCATGGCCGCCTTGCAGGTCTACTGGACACATCTGGCCTGCTCGCTGACCGAAGGCCAACTGTCTGTGACCAGCCCCTTTGGCGTGTGCCCCTCCTGCGGCAGCCTGCCCGTATCCAGCGTGGTACGTGTCGGTGGTCGTGAAGATGGTTGCCGCTACATGTGCTGCCCTCGTTGCAGCGTGGAATGGCATCTGGTACGCGTGACCTGCTCGCACTGCGAGAGCACCAAAAGCGTGGCTTACCATGCCATTGAAGATGGCCCGGAAGGGATCAAGGCCGAGTCCTGCGACAACTGCCACACCTACCGCAAAATCTTCTACCAGGAAAAACAACTGGGCCTTGATCCAGTTGCAGACGACCTGGCCAGTCTGGCTCTGGACGTTCTGATGGGCGAAGAAGGCTATTCCCGCGCCAGCGGCAATCCGCTTCTTTGGCATCAGTCTTAAGCTAAGATTCCCCTACGCCTTGCTGCTTCACGCACAAGGCGTAGCTGATGGACCCTGCCCATAGACTCAAATGCCTGCCTGTGAATGATGAGCCCTACTCCTGAACTCTCTCCCGCCCACATTCCCTCCCTGGACCGCTTGCTGCGCTCGCCAGAGTTCCAGCCCTTGCTAAGCCAGTTCGGCCACACACGCCTCAGTCAAAGCACTCGCGTCCATTTGCAGGCACTACGGGATGCCGTGTTGAAGGGAACACTACGCCCCCAGGACCTGGAGCCCACCCAGCTCGCCAATGCACTGCAGGCCAAGCTGCAAGAAGAATCCCGCCTGCAGTTGCGCCCGGTCTTCAATCTGACCGGCACCGTGCTGCACACCAATCTTGGGCGAGCAATGCTGCCGGATGAAGCCATACAGGCTGTCGTCCAGGCCATGCGTTCGCCCGCCAATCTGGAGTTTGATCTGGAAACCGGCGGCCGAGGCGACCGCGATGACCTGATCAACCCCTTGCTCTGCGAACTGACCGGCGCTGAAGCCGCCACAGTGGTGAACAATAATGCCGCCGCCGTGCTGCTGATGCTCAGCACCCTGAGCCCCCGGCGCGAGACCGTGGTGTCGCGCGGCGAACTGGTTGAAATTGGCGGCGCCTTCCGTATCCCCGACATCATGAAGCGTGCCGGTGCTCGTCTGCATGAGGTGGGCACCACCAACCGTACCCACGCGGCTGACTACGAAAACGCCATCAACGAGCGCACCGCCATGTTGATGAAGGTGCATTGCAGCAACTACGCCGTCAAAGGTTTCACCAAAAGCGTTGCAGTCGAAGAGGTTGCACAGATCGCCAGGAAGCACGGCCTGCCCACCAGCGTGGATCTGGGCAGCGGCACCTTGGTGGACCTGAGCCAGTGGGGCCTGCCGCCCGAGCCCACCGTGCGCGAGACCATCGAAGCCGGTGCCGATATCGTGACTTTCAGCGGCGACAAGCTGCTGGGTGGCCCCCAGGCCGGTCTGATCGTAGGCCGGGCAGACCTGATCGCCAAGATCAAGAAAAACCCGCTCAAACGCGCTCTGCGCGTAGGCAAAATCACCTTGGCCGCGCTGGAGCCTGTGCTGGCCTTGTACCGTTCGCCAGAGCGCTTACCCGAACACCTGACCACCCTGCGTCTGCTGACCCGACCTTCTGCTGAAATGCGCGCCCAGGCGCTGCGTTTGGCACCCGTCCTGCAGCAATGGGTGGGGACACAATTTGCAGTCGAACCCACTGCCATGCTGAGCCAGATTGGCAGCGGTGCTTTGCCCGAAGACGTACTGCCCAGCTTCGGGCTGCGCTTTGCCTACCAAGGCACCGGCCGTCCGGGCCGCCATCTGACTCAACTGGAAAAACGCCTGCGCACTTTGCCCCAGCCCGTCATCGGGCGCATTGTGCAAGATGCCTTTTGGCTGGACCTGCGTTGTCTGGAAGAACCCTTTGAGGCCGCCTTCAGCGCACAACTGATTCCCGAGCAAGCATGATTGTTGGAACCGCAGGACATATCGATCACGGCAAAACCACCTTGATCCGCGCCTTGACGGGTGTGGATACCGACCGTCTGGAAGAAGAAAAAAAACGCGGTATCTCCATCCAGCTGGGCTATGCCTATACGCCTTTGCCCGATGGCCAGA
This sequence comes from Alcaligenes sp. AB3, assembly GCF_031844565.1. Taxonomy (NCBI): domain Bacteria; kingdom Pseudomonadati; phylum Pseudomonadota; class Betaproteobacteria; order Burkholderiales; family Alcaligenaceae; genus Alcaligenes; species Alcaligenes sp. AB3. Next base: position 281,694 of record NZ_JAUZVM010000004.1, on the reverse strand, counting down.
TTCTGGGATTTATTGATGTGCCCGGCCACGAACGCCTGGTACATACCATGGTCGCAGGCGCAACCGGCATTGATTTTGGTTTGCTGATCGTAGCTGCAGATGACGGTGTCATGCCGCAAACCCGCGAGCATCTGGCCGTGCTGCAATTGCTGGGTTTGCAGGCGGGCGCCATCGTCCTGAGCAAGGCGGATCGCGCCGATGCGGCTCGTATTGAATCCGTCAAAGCCGAGCTGCAAGTACTTGTCCAAGGAAGCTTTCTGGACAATGCCCCCATCTTCGTGGTCGATGCCCTGTCCGACGACAAACCCGGCCTGGAAGCGTTGCGCGAGCATTTGCACGCACAGGCCATGCAGTCCACTAAACAGAATGGCCAGGGCTATTTTCGCCTAGCCATTGACCGCGTTTTCACCTTGCAGGGCCACGGCACCGTCGTAACCGGCACCGTGCACGATGGCGTGCTGGATCTGGATGGCCCGGCTATGGACTTGCGCCTGATGCCACGCGGCACGCCAGTTCGAGTACGCAGCATCCACGCACAGAACCAGGCCTCGCGCCAGGCTCGTGCCGGCCAGCGTTGCGCCCTGAACCTGGGCGGGATTGATGTACAGGATATCGAGCGTGGGGACTGGCTGGCCGATGCCCGCTGCTTCCTCCCCTCCACGCGTATCGATGTGGAACTGAGCCTGCTGGACAAAGACATCCCCGCCTTGCGCACCTGGTCTCCCTGGCATGTCCACATGGGAGCCGCGCACCTGACAGCCCATGCCGTCCCATTGGATGGCGAGTCCTTGCAGCCCGGGCAGACCGGCAAGGTCCAGTTGGTCTTTGACCGCCCGATCTGCACCATGACGGGCGAGCGCTTTATCTTGCGCAACGCCCAGGCCAGCGAGACCGTCGGCGGCGGGATTGTGCTGGACCCGAATGCACCAGACCGCAAGCGTCGCTCTACGACACGTCTGGCCTGGCTGGACGCCTTGGCGCAATGGACGCGCGGCGGACCGTTGGAGGGCCTGCTGGCCCAAGCACCTTACGGTCTGGACGAAGCAACGCTGCTGCGTCTGTCGGGAGGATCTCAACAAGGCTTGAGCGCCCCCGCCAATGCCCGCTGGCACACCGGATCTCGCCCACAAAGTCAGCCTATCTTGTTGAGCGATGCACGCCTGGAAGCGCTGTGTCAGCACATAGAAAGCGTGATGCTGCAGTTCCACGAGCGCCATCCGGACGAGCCGGGCCTGTCCATCAGCCGCTTGCGACGCATGGCCGCCCCCACCATGCCCGACGCAATCTGGCAGCTCCTGACCGAATATCTGCTGGCAGAACAGCGGCTGGCCCGACAAGGAGCCTGGCTGCATACGCCAGGCCACCGCGTCACCCTGAGCCCCGAAGATGAAGCGCTGGCCACCGCCCTGCTGCCCCTGATCGAGGCAGGCCGCTTTGATCCTCCATGGACACGTGATCTGGCCAAAGAAACCGAAGCCCCAGAAGAGCAGACCCGCAACGTACTGCGCCGACTGGTGCGCCAAGGCGAGCTGTTTCAGATCGTGCACGATCTGTTCTATCACCGCCGCCAGATCGCGGTGCTAGCCAATATCGTCAAGGAGCTGCACAGCGGCCAAGGCGTCAGCGCCGCGCAGTTCCGGGACGCAACGGGACTGGGCCGCAAACGGGCCATTCAGATTCTGGAGTTCTTTGATCGCGTCGGCTATACACGGCGTGTACGTGATCGCCATGTATTACGGGGTGAAGCCTGGGCAGCAGCGGATTGAACCCGAAGCGTCATGCAAGAGCCAGAGCAGGCAGCGCCCGGATCATTGAAGCGTAATCAGCCCTAACGTATGATAGGGCCTCTTGAAGGAAAGCATCCGTGCCCGGTGGCACGGCCGGGCTTCAAACCCGGTTGGGGGCGTCAGACGTTCCCAGGTAGGTTCGACTCCTGCTGCTTTCCGCCACTTTGTTGACCGAGCATTCTTCATCCCCACCACATGCCAGGGACACGTGTCCATTGACTACGCCGGCGTATCGGACGTTGGACGACCTGCTGTTGGTCCCGAGTCAGAGCACGTCACCGCCAGTACCTGCGCCTGTTGATCCCCCAGGCTAAGCACGCTGTGTGGTAGCTCCGAATCAAAATATACGGAATCCCCCGTCTCCAAGGTCATGCTGTGCTCTGCAATGGTGACTTGCACTTGCCCGTGGATCACAAACAAAAACTCTTCTCCCCCATGCGGGAAAGTTGGCGCCGGCTGCTCTTGCTCGTGTGGAGGGTAGATCACAAAGGGGTCCATCAAACGAAAGCGCCGCCGTCCGGCCATGCTTTCGTAACGGTAGGCGCTATGACCTGCCACACTGGGCAAGGGCATACGTTCGTGTCGACGCACGACACACACACTTTCGTCCTGATCCAGATCCCCCTCTCCAATCAACTGCGACACCCCCATGCCATAAGCCTGGGCCAGCTTGACTACGGTAGAGATGGACGGCGCACTGACTGCCCGCTCCAGCTTGGACAGATAACTTTTAGTCAGACCGGTGCGCTGGGCCAACTGCTCCAGCGACAAGCCATGTTGGCGACGCAGGGCGCGCAAGCGAAAGGGAAGATGGGTCATGGGTTAAACAAGAGGTGCAGCGCCCGAGGTCAGCCTCGGAGCGCATATAAAAAAGCGGCCTCTTATTCTACTCAAAAACATCCGTATGGCGTTTCAGCGCTTTGCGGGCATAGTACTCAAAGCCGATCTGGGAGCGGCGCGGTCTCAGAATCCAGTCATGTGCCTCTCGGCCCAGTTCCGGCGCAATAGGCTTGATCGTTCCGGCTGACATCGCCAACAATTGCATGCGCGCTGTGCGCTCAAATTGCAACGCCAATACGCAGGCTTCTTCTACGGAGGCCGCCGCCACCAACATTCCATGGTGCGATAAAAGAATAGCGCGCTTGTCACCCAAGGCCTCAGAAATGATCTGTCCCTCTTCATTGCCCACAGGGACACCCGGCCAATCCTTCAGGAACGCGCAGTCCTCATACAAAGGGCAGTTGTCCATATGGGATACGATCAAGGGCACCTCCAGCATGGACAGGGCGGCCACGTGCAAGGGATGTGTATGAATGATGCAGTTCACATCCGGCCGGGCACGATATACCCAGGAATGAAAACGGTTTGCTGGATTAGGCATCCCATATCCCTTCAAAACCGTTAAATCTTCATCTACCAGCAAGACGTTGGTCGACGTAATTTCATCAAATCCAAGCCCAAGCTGCTGCGTAAAATACGTGCCCTCCTGTTCGCCGCGTGCTGTGATCTGGCCAGCCAAACCAGAGTCATGGCCGCCATCAAAAAGAATACGGCAAGTCAGTGCGAGCTTCTCGGAGACACTCCGCTCAGGGATTTCGAAGAGGGCCTGCATCTTACTTTGCGCCTGTTCAATCAGCACGGACTTGGACAAGCTCATGGTGTCACTCATAACAACTCCTTTTGTAAATTAATATCCTGCTCACAACAGCGGGACATAGCCCGCCAGGGCCTGCATACGCTCGAGCCAATGTCGTACCGATGGATAGGGGTGCAGGTCGTACCCGCCCTGCTCTGCCATGCAGGTATAGGGAAACAAGGCCACATCGGCGATACTGGGCCTGCCCCCAACGAAATAGCGATGCAACTGCAAGTGCACCTCCATCTGAGCCAGAGCTTTATCGCCCTGTTCGCGCCACGCCAGCACCGCAGGATCATCCACCGTCATCGTCCCCCGCAACGCCACCCACAGTCTGGGCTGTGCAAGGTTGGTCATATGCTGAGTCTGCTCAAAAGACAGCCACTGCAGCACCTGAGCCTGCGCAAGCGGGTCCGCGGGCAGAAAGTCTGTGCCCTGCGTCAGGTACCACAAAATAGCGGCCGACTCTGCCAGCCAGGGCCCTTCCCGGGTTCGCAGTACCGGAACCTGTCCCCAGGGGTTGATTTGCCGGAACACCTCGGTATCCAGATCCCCCTCCACAATAGACAGGCTGCGCCGCTGTAGCGCTATACCCAAATAACCGCACAACAATCGTACCTTCCAGCCATTGCCGGTATACACCGTGTCGATAAGCTCCAGAGCGGCGTGGTTCATTGTCGTTACCTCACTCAAGACTGATTTCTGCGGTCTGAACAATACGCTGCCACTTGCTGCGCTCAGCCGCGATGAAGGTTTGATATTCATCTTGGGTGCCGGTGTAGACCTGGCTGCCCTGCTGCTCCAGATGGGTTTTGAACTCCGGGTTGGCCAATGTCTTTTGCAATGCCGTCTCCAATACCGCAAGCACCTCCTGTGGAGTGCCCGGCGGGGCCAACAATACGTTCCAGGAACTGATGCGTAGCTCAGCAGCCCCCAGCTCTGCGCTGGAGGGCACTTCGGGAGCAGCTGGGGAACGTTGGCTATCAGCCAGCACCAGGGCCTGAAGCTTGCCTGCCTTCACCTGCGGCATGATCACGGGAATGGCATCCATCACCATGTCGGCATGACGGCCCACAACGGCACTGACCGCTTCCCCTCCACTCTTGAAAGGGATATGTCGCACATCAAGTTTCTCGGTCAACTTGAAAAGCTCTACCCCCAAATGCGGAGCACTTCCTATCCCCGCCGATCCGAAGTTAAGGAGCCCTGGCTCCTGACGGGCATGGGCAACCAGTTGGGCATAGTTCTCCGTACCCAAATCCGAACGAACCGCCAGAACATACGGAGACCCCGTCACCATGCCGATGGGCACAAAGGCCTGCGGGTCGTAGTTGATTTTGGAAAGAATCAACGGGTTGACCACCTGTGTGCCTACTGTCCCCATGAACACGGTGTAACCGTCCGCTTTCGCATTTTGTGCAGCCTGAGCGGCGATCATGCCCCCGGCTCCTGCCTTGTTTTCAACAATGACAGTCTGACCCAACTCCTTGCCCAACTGCTGGGCAAGGAGGCGTGCTACCAGATCGGTAATCCCCCCTGCACCAAAGGGCACGATCAAACGTACGGGCTGTGCCGGGAACGTTGTTGCTTGTACCGGACCCGCCATCATCGTCAAGGCCGCCCACCCGGCCATCATCAAACCAAGCGTCTTTTTCACTGGATGTCTCCTGAACTTTTTAAGTTTGAATTGTTCAGGACACATTCTCATCAAAAATGACCCATCGTGTCAAATAGAACAAAAATGTCCTTGATGATTTTTTTAACGTATTAAAAAAATTAAACAAAACATGAGTTCGCAATACTCAGAATGCTTTCCAAGAACTAAATCTGTCTAAAAAACCACCAAAATATCCTTTCAGACAATTCGTGTCTGGTGCGCTTATTCATATCCCTCTTTTCTGTGCGTGTTTCATGCACCACAAAACCGTCAGGTTTCTCGACAGCCGTCACATTTTTAAACACAATCCGTAGCGCGAACAATTCTCATTCTGTTTATCGTTTACTAGGAAAGTGTTATGAATTTATCGGCGCCTCCGGCCCGCCGCCCGATCTTTGCATTGGGCTTGCTCGCCACGGCTTTGGCAGCCAGTTTCAGCGCTAACGCGCAAACCTCCAGCGTCCGGGGTGGGGTGACCTCGCTGGAAGAAATTCGTGTACTGCCTTCGGCGGAAGAAGCTGTCAAACAGGCACCCGGCGTGTCCACCATTACCGCCAAGGATATTGAAAAACGTCCTCCCGCCAACGACCTGTCCGAACTGATCCGCACCATGCCTGGTGTGAACCTGACCGGTAACAGCCCGTCCGGTTCCTACGGCAATAGTCGCCAGATCGACTTGCGCGGCATGGGCCCGGAAAACACCTTGATCCTGATTGACGGCAAGCCTGTCAGCTCGCGCGACTCCATCCGCATGGGGCGAGACGGTGAGCGCAATACCCGCGGCGACAGTAACTGGGTGCCCGTCAACGCGATCGAACGCATTGAAGTGTTGCGCGGTCCAGCCGCCTCCCGTTACGGCTCTGGCGCTGCCGGTGGTGTCGTGAACATCATCACCAAGGCCCCTACCGACACCTTCTCCGGCTCGGTAACCGCTTACGGTCTAATTCCTGAAGACAGCAACTACGGCTCCACCCGCCGTACCGGCTTTAACCTGTCTGGCCCCATCGCCGACAAACTCTCTTTCCGTGTTTACGGCAACATCGCCAAGACCGACGCCGACAAGCCCGCACTAAACTCTCAGGCCTCAGGCATGGAAGTAAACGCAACCACTGTCCCGCCAGCTGGTCGAGAAGGGGTACGCAACAAAGACATTAATGGTTTAGTGCGGCTGGATATCAATCGCGATCACCGTCTGGAACTGGAGGGGTCGTTCAGCCGACAAGGCAATATTTACGCTGGCGAGCGCTTGTTCAGCCGCAGCACCTCTACCATTGCTTCACTGGCCGAAGAAGGTGCGGAAACCAATATCATGTATCGTCGCGCCGGTTCCCTCAGTCATTATGGCGACTATGGTCAAGGCCGGACCTCACGTCTGACTTTTGCCTATGAAGGCACAACGAACTCGCGTCTGAACGAAGGCTTGGCCGGCTCAGTGGAAGGCAGTATTTCCAACCCGGGCGCTGGTTCTGTTTCCGAGCTGCGTTCGCTGAACATCTCGGGCGAATACAACACCCCCCTCCAGATTGCCGACAAACATGTTCTGATGACCGTGGGCTTTGAACACCGCGATCAAAGCCTGGACGATGATTACGCCACCCGCTCTGGCCAATCCATCAACAACAACACGGACTCTAAAAGCAAGGCGCGCACCACTGCCGCCTTCGTGGAAGGCAATATCGAACTGACCGAGGCCTTGACCGTCACTCCCGGTGTCCGTTTTGACCATCACAGCAAATTCGGTGACAACTGGAGCCCCAGCCTGAACGCCTCCTACTTCATCACCGACAACATCACTCTGAAGGGCGGTATTGCGCGTGCCTTCAAGGCACCCAACCTGTATCAGTCCAACCCGAACTACCTGTACCAGACGCGCGGTAACGGTTGCCCGTACGACCCCGTAACTGGCCAACGTGTCAGCGGTCCTTGCTACATCTTCGGTAACGACAATCTGTCGCCCGAGCGCAGCATCAACAAGGAAATTGGTCTGGCCTACGACAACGCAGGCTGGGCAGCCGGTCTGACTTACTTCCAGAACGACTACAGCAACAAGATTGTGGCCGATATGGGCGACCAGACCATTCCGGATGCGGTGTACATTGGCGGCTCCTTGGTCCGCCCATTCCAGTGGGTCAACTCCGGCAAGGCCGTGATCCGCGGTCTGGAAGGCAACCTGACTATCCCGATCCTGGGCGAGAACGGCGACACACTGAGCCTGAGCAACAACCTGACTTACATGATCACCAACAAGTCCAAGGAAACAAATCAGCCGTTGACCGTCATTCCACGCTACACATTGAACAGCACACTGGATTGGCGCGTGAACGACAGACTGTCCATGCTGGCTACCGCCACGCTGTATGGCAAGCAAAAGCCACGCTCGCACAACCTGTCCAATAACTCGGAAGTGAAAGGCGATGGACTGCGTGAACGTGGCTCCTATGCCATCTTCGGTCTGAGCGGCGCTTACCAGGTGACCAAGTCCACCAATATCCGTCTGGGCGTCAACAACCTGTTCGACAAGCGCTTGTACCGTGAAGACTCGGGTAGCGGCCAAGGTGCCAACACCTATAACGAACCTGGTCGTCAGTACTACGCGACATTGACTGCCAGCTTCTAATGCCCCACGCTCTACTCCGGACTCCAGCAGGAGTCCGGAGGATTGATCGTTTTACCCGCCCCTGCCTGCCCCGTCTGGAGCAGCAGGGGCTACGTCGTACCCGGCTTTAACCCACGGCCCCCCTCCCCGACCCCGCTCCAACAGCGCTAGACTAAAGCCTTGTTGGCCAGCTTTCTGGCTACAGAATCACCACATTCGGGAGCTGATCTTGTCGTCCACCGAGCCTGATCTCGCGATCTACGCCGGGCCTCGTGCCTATCGCCACATACAAAGCCATGGTTTGCATGCCAAGGACATCAGCACGCTGATTGGCAGCGCAGGCGGGCCCAAGGCCTTGGCTCTGACTGGACTGGATCAGTATCTGTTTGGGGACTGGCTCAACACACATGACGAACCGCTGTGGCTGTTTGGCAGCTCCATTGCCTCCTGGCGTTTCGCCTGCGCAGCGCAAAGCGATCCGCACAAAGCCTTTGCGGACTTTGCGCAGCTTTATATACACAGCCCCTTTCTGCCCAACTCCACGGTAGCGGACATTACCCGGTCGACCCAGACCATGCTGAAAAACGTGCTGGGGGATAGTCATTCACAAGCAGCGATCCTGAACCACCCACGCTATCGCTTCGCCATTACCGTGGCGCGCAGCAAAGGCTGGGCGGGTTCCCGAAATCAAAAGCAGCTTGGCGCGGCCCTGCTTAGCTGCATGGTCGGCAACTATGTACACCCTGCCATCCCGCACTGGTTCTTTGAGCGGGTCATCGTGCACGACGCTCGCAGCCCCTTGCCCATTCATGGCAAGCATCAAGGCCGGGCCCGTTACGCGACGCTGGATCAGCACAATCTGTTTGAGACCTTGGCCGCCAGCACGGCCATTCCATTGGTCATCGATGGTGTGGATGCGGCCCACAACTGGCCCGCCGGGCTTTACCGGGATGGAGGGCTGGTTGACTACAACTTCTGCGCGCTGGATCTGGATAGTCCCGGCCTGACCTTGTTTCCCCATTTCACGCAAAAAATCAGCGCCAGCTGGTTCGACAAATATCTGCCGCGTTGGCAGAAAGCCCGCCGCCCCCACTGCCTGGATAATTTGATTCTGCTGTGCCCCACTCCGCGCTTTTATCAGCGCCTGAAAGGCCAAAAAATCCCGGATCGCTCCGACTACAAACGGCTGTCTGATTCGGAGCGACGTCTGGCCTGGCAACACTCCGTTGAACAAAGCCAGCGCCTGGGCGAGCAGTTTGCGCAATGGGTCGCTGATGACCAGCTTGCCCAGGTTGTACGCCCCCTGCCCTTCCCATAAGCGGCGCTTGCCACACAACAAGTGCCAGTCAGCTCAGAATTGATAGCGCAATGATGCCATCACATTACGGGGTGCGCCGTAGGTATGACTGCTGTACGCCAGGCGATAGGTTTTGTCGAAGATGTTATTGAAATTCACGGTCAAATCCGCCCGAGGCGTAATGGCATATCGAGCCATCAGATCCACCACCGCATAGGCTTTCTGTGTATTGGTTTCACGAGCTACGCCGGTCAGCTGATTATCAAAAATCTTGCTTTGCCATTGCACGGAGCCGCCTACCGTCAATTTATGCCATGCACCCGGCAAGCGATAAGTCGTGAACAGCTTGACCTGGTCAGCCGGAATATCCGTCTTGATCTTCTCCCCGTCAGCACCCCGGAAGCGGTAGTGGGTATAGCCCGCCCCCATTTGCCAGCCAGGGGCAAGCTCGCCATTGATCTCGAACTCAATCCCTTCAGAACGCGTATTGCTGGCTGCGGTGTACGCTTGGGATCCGCTAGGAGTCAGTTCCTTGCCGTCAACAACAGCCAGATTGTCCTTGCGGGTCTGAAACACCGCCAAAGAGGCTGAAGCCGCCTCTCCAGGGAACAAATATTTGACCCCCAGTTCATAGTTATTGCCTTTTTCAGGGTCCAGATAATTGCCATCTCTGTCCTGGCTGGACTGGGGATTGAAGATTTGCGTATAGCTGGCATACGTCGCCCACTGCTCATTCCAGTCGTAGACCAGACCTGCATAGGGGGTAAACACGCCATTTTCTTTACGCAAGGTCGTATTGGAATGGTCCTTCCAGTTCGTGACCCGTCCGCCCGCAATCAAGGCCAAGTTGTCCGTCAAACGCAAACGTGTTGCGGCATACGCCCCCCACTGGCGCGCCCGCTGATTATCCGGCCCGGTAATCTTCAAGTCCGGACGTGGCAGGTTACGGTCAAAGTCCTTGATCTGAGCAATGGGGATACGCTGGCGCGCATAAGCCATGTCATGTCGGGAGAGCTCGTAGTAATTGGCCCCCAGCATAATGTCATGCCCTTGCCCCCATGCCTGAAAGCGCCCTTTGATCGTGATATCGGCCGTATCCTGCGTGGGTGTTTTTTCATTGAAGCCCGCCGTCATGGAACCTCGCCCCTGCGGGGTCGGCTCCGGAGCGGCCACTCCATACAACTGCTCGTTATTCAGCCAAGAACGCCCCACCGCCATTTGAATGGACCAGTCATCATTGAACTCGTGTTCAAGTTGAGCAAATGCCATCGTCCGGCGCTGCTTGCTGTAGGCCCAGGCGGCCGTCGCAGAATCGCTACGATCCCACTCCACCAGATTTCCAGCCGTATCCGAGACACTGAATGCGTGCATGCTGGAGCCATCGTAACGATTATCCATGTGCTCAAGACCCAGTCTGGCGACCGTTCGCGCCCCCAGATCCGCTTCTATCACGCCATAGAAAACATCCCGTTTGCCCTTGTAGCCATCCTTCCAGGAGCGGGACTGATCATAAGCAGCAACCAGCCGTCCCCGCACAGAGCCGCTGTCATTGAGCGGGCCCGAAATATCCGCCATGCCCCGGTACCGATCCCAGCTCCCCACTCCTGCTGAAACCTGTCCTTGAAACTCGGCCGTTGGCCGTTTGCGCTGCATCATGATGGATGCCGACGGCTCTCCAGCCCCACTGAGCAGGCCGGTCGCACCGCGCACAATGGCGACATTGTCATAAATGGCGGTATCCATGACGCTGACCCCGCCATACCCTTGCAAGGCGGCAGCCGTCGTCGGGACACCATCAATAACGTAATTCGTGATGTTGAAACCACGTGCCTGAAATGAGGTATAGCCTGCGCCGTCATCCCCGTATTGCCGGCGACTGACCCCGGGACTTTGCTCCATGACCTGCCCCAAGGTATCCAGGCCCTGATCTTCGATGCGTTGTCGCGTAATGACCGTTGCAGACTGGGGCAGCTCCTGTAGCGTGATGGGCAATTTCAAAACCTGAGGCACAGCCTGTTGCTGATAGCTGCCTGTGCCCTCAGACTTCTCATTCTGAGCCCGCACTTTGATGGACGACAGGGTGGATACCTCCTGAGGCGTTTCCTGAGCTTGTGCCACACCCATCAAAAGCCCCAAAACCATGGAATACCCGCCAGCCCAAACCACTGCTTTCATACCTTCCCCTTATATTAAATGCGAATTGTTCTCATTATTGTAATGCGAACTAATTATTTTTGAATATGCAATTTAATAAGCAACAGGTAAATACTCAGGCACGAAACCCGCTCTTTTCAAATACCCAAACGTGCTCAGCGGGCAAACCGTTCACCTGTCCATGACGCCCAGACCTCGCCTAAGTGCTCTGATCGATTTACCATGACAGCTTCCGATCACAACCTACCCCCGAGCAATATGGATACTCCTATTCGTCTGACCCAATACAGTCATGGAGCCGGTTGCGGCTGCAAGATTTCCCCCAAGGTACTGGACATTATCCTGGCCGGTAGTGGCGCCCAGAACATGGACCCGAACCTGTGGGTAGGCAATACCTCGCGCGACGACGCCGCTGTCTACGGCCTGAATGAGGAAACGGGCGTCGTCTCGACCACCGATTTTTTCATGCCTATCGTGGACGACCCCTATGACTTTGGGCGCATTGCCGCGACCAACGCCATCAGCGATATCTACGCCATGGGCGGCAAACCCATCATGGCCATTGCCATTTTGGGCTGGCCTATCAATGTGCTGTCTCCTGAGGTCGCCCGCGAAGTGGTGCGAGGCGGACGGGCTGCTTGCGATGCTGCAGGCATCACCCTGGCCGGTGGCCATTCCATTGATGCACCCGAACCTATTTTTGGTCTGGCCGTCACCGGCGTGGTTGATAAAGGCCAGTTAAAGCGCAACGACACGGCTACTGAAGATTGCCAGCTCTATCTGACCAAACCTTTAGGCATCGGCGTGCTGACCACCGCCGAGAAAAAAGCCAAGCTGCGCCCCGAAGATCAAAACCTGGCACGCGACTGGATGTGCACGCTGAACAAGCCCGGCAGCCGCTTTGCACAACTGCCCGGCGTGAAAGCCATGACGGACGTGACCGGCTTTGGCCTGCTGGGCCACCTGATCGAAATGGCGGACGGCAGCGGCCTGACTGCTCGTCTGAACCTGGACCGTGTACCTTTGCTGCCCGGCATTGAGTACTACCTGGAACAAGGCTGCGTCCCTGGCGGCACGCAACGCAACTTCGACAGTTACGGCCACCGCATCGCCCCTATCAGCCAGGAGCAAATCAATATCCTGTGCGACCCTCAAACCAGTGGCGGTTTGCTGGTGGCCGTTGAGCCCTCTGCCACGGCCGAATTTCTGGCCGTAGCAACAGAGCTGGGCCTGACGCTGGAACCTATTGGACAAATGATTGCGCAGCAACAGCATGCTGTCGAAGTCGTATAAATCAATATAGGCACCCTGCTCGCCCCCAGGGACAGCACGGGCGATCCAGGTTGTATAACCCTTGATGGCGAAACAGAGCCGCCAACTCATTGAAGCGGCGGCTCTTTTCCTGCAACTCCTCTCTTCGGCAGCTAGGGCTACATGTTCAGCTCCAGCCCTTGCAGCTTTTCCTGCCAAACCTGAGCTTCCTTCCGCAACTCCTGTTCCAGGGCAGGACCAGCCTGTGCATTGATTTGCAATCCTGCATCCTCATACTGGCGCACCAGTTCAGGTGTCTGCAAAACCGATAGCACGGCCGAGGACAACGCCTCCCTGCGTTCCGCTGGCGTATCTTTGCGAGCCACCAGCATCCACCAGTTGTCGGGAATAGCAGCAAGCAACTTCCCCCAGCCAGCTTCCTGTACAGTGGGCACCTCAGGCAAAACAGCCAGGCGCTGTGGTGCCACTACCGCCAAAGCACGAACACGCCCCGACTGCAGCATGGCCTGGACAGAAAGATAGCCGATGACAGCAAACTGCACTTCGCCCGCGCCCAGGCCCGTCACCATCGCACCTCCGCCCCGGTAAGGCACATGCACCGCTTTGGTATTGCTGGCTTGCAAAAGCAGCGCTCCGGCCAGGTGGGGCAAGGTCCCTGCACTGGGCGAACCATAATTGGCATCGCCTTTTTGAACGCGCAGATAGGCTATCAGCTCATCCAGACTTCGTATGGGCAATTCAGCATTCACCACGATTAACAAAGGCACAGAAACCAGTTTGGCAATTGGCGTAAATTGCTCCAGAGGATCGAGTTTCTGATCCGGAAACAAAAACTGATTGATCACCAGATTGTTGGTCGCCGCCGACAGCACGGTATATCCATCTGCGGGTTGGCGCAGCAGATAATCCGCACCAATCAGTCCCCCCGCACCCGGCTTGGATTCAATAATGAAAGCCTGCCCAAAATGCCGTTGCAGCTGGTTTCCAAGCAAGCGAGGCACTTGGTCTGCAATACCACCGCCACCGTAGGGCACAACGATATGCACGGGTTGGTCAGGATAAGAGTCTGAGGCCTGCGTACTCATACCAGGCAGGGCCAGGATTGCCGTCACCACAAGACGGCGTAAAACGACACGACACCGCAGGCCCGCACGGTGCAGCGCTACGAGAGTGTTGGTCATGACGGTTCCTAAAACTTGGGGAAAATCTGTTTTTCAGACAGCCAAGGTGACATCTTCATGCGCTCTTTGCGAGGCGCCTTCTTGAACTCTTCGTGATGTTCTTTATTGGGCCATACATCCGCACTGGTCACAGCCATCCGCGTCACAATCCGTTCCGCCGTCACGTTAAAAACCATCATGTCCTTAGCCAACACCAAGGGCCCCTGATAGTGCGTACGGATCGCCTGCTCCATCTGTGGCGCCGTATCGAAATCATTAAAAAAATGGTACGCCACGGCCAATCTGGGAGCACAGAGCTCAAAAACCTTGCCCGCCTCGACCGGATCCGAATGCGCCATGCTGCCAACACCAATGGCAGTACGTTCGTCGTAGCCGGACCGCTCCATCAATTGCTCACGGGTATTGAAAGTCTCATGGACCACCACGTCAGCATCGCGCGCATTTTCCACAAAGAAATAGCTGGGGGTAGTGTCTCCGGAATACACAAAGGACAAACCATTCCAATCCAGTCGAAGGCTAACCGCACCATCGTAAATATGCACAGCCGGGAAACTGCTCACCTTCACTCCATTGCGCTCATAAATCACATGGGCTCTGGAGTAATCAAACTCATGCACATTGACCTCTGCCCCCACCGCCGGCAGCAGCCCCACTCGCGTGTCCGTATCCCAGGCATAAGACTCCATCTGCTTGGTCACAAAATGCTTCATACCGTATTTTTCAACGGGGCCGGACGGGCCATACACCTCCAGCGGCCTTGTACGCCCCCCCGCCCAGCTGCCTATCCATATTTGCGCAAAATCACCAACATGATCGGTGTGCAAATGAGTCGCAAAATACGCCGTCATTGTTTGATAAGGGATCTGCAAGGCACCAAAATTAGTCTGGGTGCCGTAGCCAAAATCGAACTGAAACTTGTCGCCATTTCCCAGTTCAACCAGCCAGCCTGCATTGGCTTGCGAGGGTCTTAAAAAAGGACGTCCTGTCCCCAATGCTGTAATCCGCATTTCATCCTTTCCCAGTTCCTCGGTATTAGGAAAGAATTGGTCCCGATAGTGCGTCATGTTTGTCTCCTGAATCATCGTTATTGAAATACGCACGATCAGTCTAGAATTGGACGACTTGCCTGACTATTTACATTCCGGCCCCAATCCATACCAATATTGATATGTCTGAAGATCTCGATCCCACCTTGCAACAAGCGCGTCAACGCTGGCAGCAGGTTGCTCGTTTCAAGCTTCGCCATCTCGTGCTCCTTGATGCCATCGGAGAGTTGCAAAACTTGCGTCTGGCCGCGGAACACACATATATGACCCAGCCAGCAGCCAGCCGGATGCTCAAGCACATTGAGAGCTTGCTGGGCATGCCTTTATTCAAACGTGGCAAACATGGCCTGCGGCCCAATCCAGAAGGCGAACTGATGATTCGCTATGCACGACGCATGATTAACGATCTGCAGGCCGCACAGCACGAATTACAACAACGGGAGGGCGGGCTGACAGGTAGCATCAAGGTGGGGGCAGTGCAATCTTCTGCCAGCCAGATATTGCCGCGCAGCGTCGCGCGCCTGCTCAGCCAGCACCCAGGCCTGCACATCTCCATTCAGGAGGGTGAGTCTCACATGCTGGCGGACGCCCTCAGGGCGGGCAAGCTGGACTTGCTGGTAGGACGTTTGAACACGGGATCAACGCACCACGAGCTGAATGTGGAGATTCTCAGCACCGAACCGTTTGTCGTCGTGGCCAACTGTCACCACCCTTTTGCAAAACGGTCTCAAGTCCAGGCGCATGAACTTGTGGCTGAGCAATGGATATTGCCCCCAAGGACCACTCCCATCCGACATGTATTTGATAGCCTGTTTATCAAAAATATCCAACAAACACCTGAGCGCGTCATCGACTCAGTATCATTATCTTTTAATCAGGTCTTGCTTCAGGAAATGCAATGCTTGGCCATCTTGCCGCGCACCACTGCACTAAGCCTGGAGAAGCAGGGACTGCTACGCATTCTGTCGTTTGAGCTAGGCCAACTGTTCGGAGCACTGACGATTGTTACCTTGAAAAATGGCATACCTCGTGGTGGCGTGCAGGCTTTGATTCAAACCCTGCGCAATACGGCAGTTCAAGAGCAGACCGACCCACCCAGTAATCTGAAGTCAACCGATGCGCCCTGACACCCACCACTACCGCGAGCTGTTCCTGAACGACGTGCCTTTGATGGACGCTCGCGCTCCCATCGAGTTCAACAAAGGTGCCTTTCCCGGCGCGTTGAACCTGCCATTGATGAACGATGAAGAGCGTCATCAAGTGGGTATCTGCTACAAGCAGCATGGTCAGGACGTCGCGATTGCGCTGGGCAATAAACTGGTCAGCGGTCAGATCAAGAAAGAGCGGCTGCAAGCCTGGGTGCAATTCACGCAAGCGCACCCCGACGGCTATTTGTATTGCTTCCGAGGTGGTCTGCGCAGCCAGATCACACAAACCTGGCTACGCGAAGAGGCGGGCATTCGCTACCCACGCGTGGTGGGCGGCTACAAGGCCATGCGTGGCTTTTTGCTGCACAATCTGGAACAAACCATCAGCAGTGCCCGCTTTCAGATTCTGGGGGGCATGACAGGTACAGGCAAAACTGATGTGCTGCAGCAACTTGATCACAGTCTGGATCTGGAGGGCTATGCCCACCATCGCGGTTCCAGCTTTGGCAAACATGCCACTGGCCAGCCTAGCCAGATCGACTTTGAACACCGCCTGTCCATCTCCATGCTCAAGAAAACCGCACAAGGGCATCAAGGCTTTGTGCTGGAAGATGAAAGCCAGACCATTGGTCGTTGCAGCCTGCCACTGAGCCTGTATCGTGGCATGCAGCAGTGGCCCATTATCTGGCTGGAAGACAGTC
This sequence comes from Alcaligenes sp. AB3, assembly GCF_031844565.1. Lineage (NCBI taxonomy): Bacteria > Pseudomonadati > Pseudomonadota > Betaproteobacteria > Burkholderiales > Alcaligenaceae > Alcaligenes > Alcaligenes sp. AB3. Next base: position 265,219 of record NZ_JAUZVM010000004.1, on the reverse strand, counting down.
TGGAAAACCGCATTACGCGCATCGTGCGCGACTACGTTCAGAATCTGCACGCGGAGTTTACACAGCAGCACGACCCGCAAACCGGCTTTGCGCTGTTTGCCGAGCAACTGCGTCAAAGCCTAGCCCGCATCACCAAACGGCTGGGTCATCAACGCTATCAGCAACTATCAGCCATCATGGACGCCGCCTTGCAGGAACAAGAGTGTAGTGGCGCACTGGACGGCCACCGCGACTGGATTGGGGGCCTGCTGACGCAATACTACGACCCCATGTACAGCTATCAGCGCGAGCAAAAAAAAGATCGGGTCATTTTTCAGGGTGATGCCGACGCGGTCCTGAATTATTTGCGCCGCCACGGCTGAGCCTCCTCTAAAGCCCGGCCCGCAAGGCCTGCCATCATTTATCACAGACCAATGACAGACTGAAGCGACCCCGCGCCCACTCTTGTCAGAGTCTGTCCTTGATCTGACACAAAGAGCAAACAAAGGGTAACCCCTACAATCTCGCAAGAATCTTGTTGCAGGTGGTAAGAAATGACGTCCCTCAATCGCTTGGCCCGGCATGTCCAGTTACGTACTATCTGGCTCCTGCTTTTCCTGCTGGCAGCCTGTTTAAGCAGCACTTCCGCACACTCCACGTCGCGCATTGCCCACTTCCTCCCGGACATTGCCCTCAACGAGATCTTTCCCACCGCCACCCACACCAGCGAGCCCGCAGGCTCGCTGCCTGTCGCCAAGGTATTTAAAGATCAGGAGCAGCTAGGGTATGTGTATGTGACGACCGACATCGTCAACACCCGCGGCTATTCCAGTTTCCCCATCGACACTCTGGTTGCCATGAGCATGGATGGCAGCATCGTCGCCGCCAAGCTGCTGGAACACCATGAACCCATTGTCTTGATCGGTATTCCGGAGTCGCGCGTCGAAGCCTTTATTCAAGGCTATATCGGCCAGAACTACATCAAGAACCGCCCCAAACCCGGCGCACCGCCACCCGTAGATATCATCAGCGGTGCCACCGTGACCTTGATGGTCGTGGGCGACAGCATCATGCGCTCTTCTCAGTTGGTGGCCCGGCAAGAAGGCATAGGCCAGCCTGCCGCCCCCGCCACGGCACCCGTCGCCGTCAAGCGCAGCATCGATACCAGCAACCACACCATTTCCAGCTGGGACGAACTGCTCCAAAGCGGTGCCATCCAACGCCTGCATGTCAGCGTGGCCGACATCAACCAGGCCTTTATTGATAATGGCCGTACAGAGGCCGCCGCCCATCCTCAGGAAGGCGATCCACAAGACACGTTTATCGACCTGTACGCCGCCCTGGTCAGCGTGCCCAGCATTGGACAAAGCCTGTTAGGCGAGGCCGATTACAACTACCTGCAACAAGAACTGAAACCCGGCCAGCAGGCCATGCTGGTCGTGGGCAATGGGCTGTATTCCTTCAAGGGATCGGGCTATGTGCGAGGCGGGATTTTTGACCGCATCGAAATCATCCAGGACCTGGACAGCTTTCACTTCACCGACCTGGATCACCAACGTCTGCCCGGCGTGAAAGCCGCAGGCGCTCCGGATTTCAAAGAAGCCGCCCTGTTCAAGATCCCTGCTACCGCCACCTTTGACCCCGTTCTGCCCTGGCGACTGCAACTGCTGGTGCAGCGCGTCCTTAGCGTCAAAGACAAAGCCTTTGTCACGCTGAACCTGAATTACCAGCTTCCTGACTCCTATTTGACGGCGCCTCCTCCAGCAACCGCTGCAGCGGCCCCCGAAGCCGCAGAGCACGATGACCTGGAAACCGCCAGCCAACCCTTGTACAAGCAAATCTGGGCCGGCAAGAAAGTACAAATTGCCGTGCTGCTGGTGTCTTTGCTGACCTTGGGCGGAGTCTTCTTCTTCCAGGACACGCTGACAAAACACGAGGTGTTCTACCGACGCTTTCGCATCGGCTTTCTGCTGTTCTCCCTGGTCTGGATTGGCTGGTACGCCTCGGCCCAATTGTCCGTGGTGAATGTACTGACTTTCTCCCACGCCCTGCGCACCGATTTCCGCTGGGAATACTTCCTGATGGATCCACTGGTCTTCATTCTGTGGATCGCGACCGCCATTTCCCTGATTTTCTGGAACCGGGGCGCCTTCTGTGGCTGGCTCTGTCCTTTCGGAGCGCTGCAAGAGCTGGCCAACAAGCTGGCCCGCTTCCTGCGTATTCCCCAGATCAAGGTGGCCTACAGCGCCCATAAACGGCTGGTGGCCATCAAGTACGTGATCTTCATTCTGCTGTTTGGCTTTGCCCTGTACGACATGGCCGTGGCCGAAAAGATGGCCGAAGTCGAACCCTTCAAGACCGCCATCATCCTGAAATTCATCCGCGACTGGCCCTTCACGATCTTTGCCGTACTGCTGCTGATTGCCAGCCTGTTCATCGAGCGTTTTTACTGCCGCTATCTCTGTGCCCTGGGCGCTGCCCTGGCCATCCCCGCCCGCCTGCGCATTTTTGACTGGCTGCGTCGCTACCCCATGTGTGGCAACCCCTGTCAGCGCTGTGCGACCGACTGTCCCGTACAAGCCATCGAGCCCGAAGGCCCCATCAACCCCAACGAATGTATCCAGTGTCTGAATTGCCAGATGCTGTATCACCACGAGAAAAAATGCCCGCACCTGATTCAAAAGATCGCCAAACGCAAGCGAGATAAACCGGCCCCCGTCGCCGTTGCCAGCTCGCTGCAAGACGATGCTGCCGCCCGCCCTACCGTGCGTCCGCGCAGCGTAGACAGTACCGATTCCACCCCCGCCACGCCGTGAGACGCCTGGGCGCGCCCCAGCGCCAAGTCGGTCACGTCATCACACACAAGGAAAATCACACCATGTCCGAGAACAAGCAGGATAAACAGGGTTTGAGCCGCCGCGCCTTTTTGGGCACTGCCGCCTTATCCGGCGCTGCTGTGGTCAGCGCCACCCACATTGGCAATGCCTTGGCCGATACCAAAAAGGCGCCGAACGGGCAAAGCGCCCATATTGAGCCGGGCGAGCTGGACCAGTACTACGCCTTTAACTCCGGTGGTCAGTCCGGCGAGATCCGCATCATGGGTCTGCCCTCCATGCGCGAACTGATGCGCATCCCGATCTTCAATATTTGCAGTGCCACCGGCTGGGGGATTACCAACGAAAGCCGCCAGATCATGCGCGCCAATCTGACGCCTGAAACCCTGGCGTTTGCAGACTCCCTGGGCGGCATCCTGCCCAACGGCGATGCTCACCACCCCCATATGTCCTTTACCGACGGGACCTATGACGGGCGCTTCATCTACATCAATGACAAGGCCAACAACCGCGTGGCTCGCGTGCGCTGCGATGTCATGAAGTGCGACAAGATCATTGAGATTCCCAATGCCGACGGTATCCACGGCCTGCGACCCCAACGCTACCCACGCACCGGCTATGTGTTCTGCAACGGCGAGCACATTGTCCCCCTGCCCAATAACGGCACAATCTTTGGCAACCCCAAGGAAAACTACTTCTCGGTGTTTACCGCCATTGATGGCGACACCATGGAAATCGCCTGGCAGGTGATCGTGGACGGCAACCTGGACAATTGCGACGCCGACTACCAGGGCAAGTACGCGTTCTCCACCTGCTACAACTCCGAAAAGGGAATAGATGTAGGCGAGATGAGCGCCAACGAGCAGGACTGGGCCGTGGTGTTCAACCTGAAAGCCATTGAAGACGGCGTCAAGAAAGGCGACTTCAAAGAAATGCAGGGCGTCAAAGTGCTGGATGGCCGCAAAGGCTCGCGCTACACCCGCTACATCCCCGTACCCAACTCCCCCCACGGTTGCAATGCCTCCCCCGATGGCATCCACGTGGTCTTTAACGGCAAGCTCTCGCCCACCGTCACCATGATCGACGTGCGCCGCCTGGATGACTTGTTTGCCGACAAGATCAAACCACGCGACTGCGTAGTGGCAGAACCTCAACTGGGCCTAGGCCCACTGCACACGGCCTATGACGGCCGCGGTAATGCCTACACCACGCTGTTTATCGACAGCCAGATCGTGAAGTGGAACATTGCCAAGGCCATCGAGGCGTATCAGGGCAAGGACGTAGACCCCATCATCCAGAAACTGGACGTGCACTACCAGCCCGGCCACAACCACACCACCATGGGCGAGACCAAAGAGGCCGATGGCAAATGGCTGGTGTCGCTGAACAAGTTCTCCAAAGACCGCTTCCTGAACGTAGGCCCGCTCAAACCCGAGAACGATCAGTTGATCGACATTTCAGGCGATGTGATGAAGCTGGTCCACGATGGCCCGAGTTTTGCCGAACCGCACGACATGCTGCTGGTCGCCGCCGAAAAAGTACGACCCAAGCGCGTCTGGACTCGCGACGACCCATGGTGGGACGGCGCTCGGAAAATGGCCGAGAAAGATGGCGTCACCCTGGAAGGTGCTTCCAAAGTCATCCGGGATGGCAACAAGGTTCGGGTCTACATGACTGCCGTGGCACCCGTGTTCTCCGTGCCCAGCTTTGAGGTCAATCAGGGCGATGAAGTCACCGTCGTAGTCACCAATATGGAAATGATCGAAGACTTGACCCACGGCTTCACCCTGTCTGGCTATGGCGTGGCCATGGAAATTGGACCGCAGCAAACCAGCTCGGTCACCTTCACGGCCTCTCGCCCCGGTGTGCATTGGTACTACTGCCAGTGGTTCTGCCACGCCTTGCACATGGAAATGTCCGGTCAGATGAATGTGAAACCCAAAGCCTGACGGTGACATGAAGCCTTTCCGCCTGCTCCCCGCCCGTGCACGATGCCTCAGCCCAACCCTGGTGCTGAGGCTGGCCTTCAAGCCGCTTACGATCCTGGCCCTTGCGGCCAGTGGTCTGGCTGCTCAAGCGGCCACCATTGAGGTGCCTGCCGATACCGCGCTGCAAGCCGTTATCGATGCCGCCCAAGCCGGCGACATCCTGATGCTGGCTCCCGGCACGTATCAGGGCAATATCATCGTGAACAAACCTTTGACGCTTCAAGGCCCCAGCAACCGGCAAGCCGTGTTGATGGGCGAACGTGAAGGTCGCACGGTGTGGGTCCAGGCGGAAGATGTGCAGATACGTCAGATCACCGTGCGCAATTCCGGCTTGAGCCTGCCGGATATGGATGCGGGCATCTTCCTGGACAAGCCCGCCCATAACGCCCTGATCGAAAACAACGACATCCTCGACAATCTGGTGGGGGTATATGTCTGGGGGCCCCACAACGCGCTGGTGCAGCACAACACTATCGTGGGCAATAAAGAGCTGCGTCTGAATGAGCGTGGCAATGGCGTGACCGTCTGGAACTCCCCCGGCTCACGCATCTTGTACAACGATATTTCCTGGGGTCGCGACGGGATTTTTTCCAATACCAGTCGCGACAATGTGTTCAGCCACAACCGCTTTACCCAGCTACGCTATGCGGTGCACTACATGTACACCAATAACAGCGAGGTCAGCAGCAATGTCTCCATAGGCAATGACATTGCTTATGCCCTGATGTTTTCGCAGTTCCTGACGGTACGTGAAAACATCAGCATCAACAGCACACATCAAGGCTTGATGCTCAACGCCGCCCAGCAATCGACCATTACCGACAATATCGTGGACGGGGCCGAGAAAGGCGTTTTTCTCTACAACGCCAACTTCAACAAGATCTCCGGCAACCTGATTCAGAACACCCAGATCGGGGTGCACTACACCGCCGGTTCCGAAGGCAATGAGATCACGGAAAACGCCTTCATCCAGAACCAGAATCAGGTGAAGTATGTGGGCACCCGCTACCTGGAGTGGTCCAGCAAGGACCGGGGCAATTACTGGAGCGATCACAGCGCCTTTGACCTGAACGGTGACGGCATCGGTGACACCGCTTATCGCCCCAATGGCCTGATTGAACAACTGGTGTGGCGAGCCCCTTCGGCCCGCGTGCTCTTGAACAGCCCCGCCGTTTCCATTGTGCGCTGGGCGCAAACCCAATTTCCTGCCATTTTGCCCGGCGGCATCATCGATAGCGCACCGCTGATGCGTGCGCCCGACAATCCCGTCTGGGAGCGCTACAAGGCCAATCATGACTCCATCCAATAACTGTACGGCCCCCGTCGCGCTGGCCAATGTCAGCAAGCTGTATGGCCAGCAGCGTGCCGCCAACGCGGTGAACTTCGAGCTTTACCCCGGCCAATGCACGGTGCTGGCTGGCCACAATGGCGCAGGCAAAAGTACTGTCATCAAACTGATTCTGGGCCTGATCCGTGCCGATGAAGGCAAGGTCACCTTGCTGGACCACGATGCGGGTTCATCCCAAGCTGCCCGGCTGCGAGCCCATATCGGCTACCTGCCTGAAACTGTCGCCTTGCACCCTGCCTTGACTGGCACCGAAACACTGGCGTTTTACGCCCGCCTCAAAGGGCTGCCGACCAGTGACAACCAGGCTTTACTGGCACGTGTCGGCATTGCCCAAGCGGCTCACAAACGCGTAGGCACGTACTCCAAAGGCATGCGCCAACGGCTGGCACTGGCCCAAACCCTGCTAGGCAAACCTCGTGTGCTTTTGCTGGATGAACCCACAACCGGACTGGACCCGGCCTCCCGTCTGCTGTTCTACGAGATCGTGCAAGAACTGCGCGATGCCGGGGCCACCATTCTACTCAGCACCCACGCTCTGGCAGAGATGGAACGTCTGGCAGACCGCATCATCGTGATGCAACAAGGACGCAAGATTGCCGATGGCACCTTGTCCGAACTGCGCCAACACGCTGGCTTGCCGGTACGTATTCGCCTGACCGTGGAGCAGATCCCCGATTCTGTTCCACCGCATTGGAATGTCATCGGTGCCAATCGTCTGGAGCGTCATTGCACCGAAGCCGAAAAAATCCAGATTCTGCGCGAAGCGCACGCCATCCCCGGATTGACCGACCTGGAGCTGGAATCCCCCGGTCTGGACGAGTTGTATGCGCACTTTTTGAAGCGCGAGGATTACTAAGCCATGAACCCTGTCCTGATCATCATCCAAAAGGAAGTGCGCGACGGACTGCGCAATCGTTGGGTACTGGCGGTCACCCTCTTGCTGGCCGCACTGGCTTTGTCTCTGGGCTTTCTGGGCAGCGCCCCCACGGGCAGCGTCAAGGTAGATCCGTTGACAGTTACGGTTGTCAGCCTGTCCAGCCTGTCTATTTTCCTGATCCCGCTGATCGCCATGCTGCTGTCCTACGACGCCATTGTGGGCGAGATCGAGCGCGGCACCATGTCCTTGCTGCTGAGCTACCCCGTCCATCGCTGGCAGGTTCTGGTCGGTAAATTCCTGGGCCATGCCCTGATCCTGAGCCTGTCCACGGTGGTGGGCTATGGCCTGGCAGGCATCACCTTGCAAGTGGCGCATGGCGGCCTGGACTTCAGCGTCTGGACACCCTTTCTGGCCATGATGGGGGCCAGCGTTCTGCTCGGCGCCAGTTTCCTGTCCATGGGCTATTTCATCAGCACCCTGGTCAGAGAGCGGGCAACGGCGGCAGGTCTGGCCATCGGTATCTGGCTGTTCTTCGTGGTGATTTATGACATGGCTCTGCTAGGCATTCTGGTTGCCGATCAAGGCGCCATGATCACCGCGTCCTGGCTGAACATCATTCTGCTGTTCAACCCTACCGACGTGTACCGCCTGCTGAATCTGACCGGCTATGAGAATGTCGCCATGTTTGCCGGCATGGCCGGTTTAAGTGAACAGGCTCGCCTGCCCGCCAGCGTGCTGATGGGCGTTCTGCTGCTATGGATCGCTGTGCCTTTTGGTCTGGCAAGCCTGGTATTCAAAAGAAAAGCATTATGAAAAAACTGCGCACTTTTCTGTTGCTGTGCCTGGGACTGATACTGGCCGCTTGTGGCCAGCCTGAGCCTATACAGGCCCCACCGCCGCCAGTCGTCCAGATCCCCCAAACCGCCGTGGGCCACTACTGCGGCATGTACCTGTTCGAGCACCAAGGACCCAAAGGGCAGATTCTTCTGCGCGAACGCGAAGCGCCGCTCTGGTTCACCACCATACGCGAGGTCTTTGCCTACACCATGCTGCCTGAAGAATCCAAAGCCATCGCCGCTACTTATGTCCAAGACATGGCCCAGCGCGATCAGGACGGTCAGTTCCCCGAACAAGCCTGGATACCGGCACAAGATGCCTGGTATCTGATCTACAGCCGCTATACCGGCGGCATGGGCACCATCGATGCCCTGCCCTTTAGCCAGGAGCAGGCCGCCAAGGACTTCCAGCAACAACATGGCGGCCAATTGGTTCGCTTTGCCGACATGCCGGAGAACTACATCTTCGGTGCAGTCGCACTGCCTTGAAACGCTTATCTTCCTGATCCCAGGTATTTGCCATGACTTCTACTCCTGTTTCCCGTCGTCGTTTTATCGGTATCGTGGCCGCGACCAGCGCACTGACTTGCGTGCCTTGGGCAGTCAAAGCGATGCAAGCGGTCCCTACCCCGCTCAGCTCCTGGCAAGGTGTGGCTTTGGGTGCGGACGCACAACTGCATATCCACCACCCCGACCCGGTTTTTGCACAGACCTTGATCGATCAGGCCTTGTCCGAAGTGCGACGACTGGAGCGAATATTCAGCCTGTATCAGGAAGACAGCGCCTTGCGACGTCTGAACCGCGACGGCTATCTGAAGCAAGCCCCCGGTGATCTGACGCGCTTGCTGCTGGAGTCACAGCGCCTGAGTGAATTAACGAACGGGGCCTTTGATCCAACCGTGCAGGTGCTTTGGGAACTGTATAGTCAGGCCGTTCAACGCAGCGACACGACTTCCATTCCCACTGCAGCCGAGATCAAGCAAACGCTGCAGCAGGTTGGCCACCAAGCCATCCACATTCAAGGCGACACTGTTCAACTACAACGTCCTGGCATGGCTCTGACGCTGAACGGAATTGCCCAAGGCTACATTACCGATCGCATCACCGAGCAGCTGAAACAGGCAGGTCTGGAGCACGCTCTGGTCGATATGGGCGAGATACGCGGCCTGGGCATGGCTCCGGGCAATCGTCCCTGGCGCGTCGGTCTGGCAGGCGATCAAGCAGAACCCGCAAGCCTGTTAAGTCTGGACGTACACAATCAGGCAGTCAGCACCTCATCGGGGTCAGGCACGGCGCTTAACCGCGATGGCTCTGTGACTCATCTGTTCAACCCCGCCAATGGTCAGGCCCGACCTTTGTATCGCAGTGTCTCTGTCGTGGCTGGGAATGCCACGATTGCCGACGCCCTGTCCACCGCTTTTTCCTGGATGTCACCACAAGAGATTACGCGGGTTCTGGCCAGCGATCCTGGTTTGCGGGCATGGATATTGCCCTACGATGGGGATCAGCTCGTGCCCATGCACTCGTAAACACCAAGACAAACCCGCTTACCGGCAGACGCTCAAGCCCGATAAAGCCTCGTACAATGGCGGTTTCGTCTACTGCAGGCCAAATCCCCATGCCCCTCGATATCCAAACCCTTCCCTCTGCTGCCCCTTTGCCCGGTCTGCCAGAATGGACCGGGTTTTGCGAGGCAGCACGCCAGTCCGACCGCTACGCGCTAGAACTGCATTGCCTGAAGGCAGCAGGTTTGCAAGTGGACTTGAGCGGGCAGCGGCACTCGCCGGAATTACAGGAAGCCGGGGCAGCCCTCTTGGCGGCCCGCCATTTCGACACGGCACGCCAACAACTGCTGAGCGGCGGTATCGTCAACCGTACCGAGCATCGCGCTGCCTGGCACAGCGCCCTGCGTGCGCCCGCCCCCACGGCGGAAGTCGCCAAAGAACGCGAGCGCATGAACGAATTCGTACGCGTAGCCGACTCCGAACGCCGCTGGCGCAACATCATTCATATCGGTATTGGTGGCAGTGACTGGGGCGTGCGCCTGTCCCTGGCAGCCTTTGGCTATCGCCACAGCTGGCGCAACGTGCGTTTCCTGGCCAATATCGACGGCCACGCGCTGGAACATGCCTTATCGGGGATGGACCCTCACGACACCTTGATTGTGATCGCCTCCAAATCCTTCACCACGACCGAAACCCTCAAGAACGGCCAGCGCGCCCTGGAATGGCTGCAAGCCGCGGGCGTTGCCAACCCTTACGAGCAAATCGTTGCTGTCACGGCCCGTCCTGACACCGCCTCCAGCTGGGGCGTCCCACAAAAACAGATATTCCAGTTCTGGGATTGGGTCGGTGGACGTTTTTCACTATGGTCTGCCGTCAGCTTGACCACTGCCCTGGCCGTCAGCAGTGATGTTGTCGCTGGCATGCTATCGGGCGCTGCCGCCATGGACCAGCACTTTCAGGAAGCTCCCATCGCCACCAACGTGCCCGTACAAATGGCATTGGCCGGTGTGGTCAACCGCAGTGTACTGGGCTATGGCTCATTGAATATCTCGCCCTACGACTTCCGACTAGGCAATCTGGTGCCCTACATTCAACAACTGGATATGGAGTCCCTGGGCAAATCCGTCACCACCAGCGGCGAACCCGTCGGCTTAGCCACAGGCGCAGCCGTCTGGGGACTGGCTGGAACAGACGCACAACACACCTTCTACCAATGGCTGCACCAAGGCAGCGATGGCGCTCCAGTAGACTTTATTGTGTGCCAGCAGGCGGATCACAATCAGGCCGAGCACCATAACCTGCTGCTGGCCAACTGCCTGGCCCAACGAGAAGCCCTGATGCGCGGCAAAACCTACGAGCAAGCCCTGGCCGAATGCGAAAAGCAAGGTCTGGGTGAGCAAGCTGCCGAGCTGGCCCACCACCGCGTGCACTCGGGCGGACGCCCCAACACGCTGATCGTATTGCCACGCCTGAATCCCTTCTCGCTAGGCGCCCTGCTGGCCTTGTATGAGCACAAGATTTTTGTGCAGGCCTTGATCTGGGGAATCAACCCCTTTGACCAATGGGGTGTGGAGTACGGGAAAGTATTGGCGAACGGGATTTTGCAGGAGCTGTCGGGAGAAAAAGAAATGTCTGCCGAGCATGATGCGTCTACTCGGCATTGGATAGGGGCTTTCAAGAACTAAAGTCATCCTCTGAGCTTCATCCAACTAATTTCTTGTTATATCAACGTCATACGGTTCCATTTTTCTCGCCAGCCTTTGCGTGTATACTATTCGTATATACAGACTATGGAGGTAACTATGCGTACAAACATAAAATTACCCGCCAAGAAAGCTCACCCTACCAGCAAGACAACAAGCGTATTCATGAGCGGAAATAGTCAGGCTGTGCGTTTACCAGAAGGTTTTCGCTTCGAGGGGAAAAGAGTCTTCATACGACGAGATCAAGAGTCTGGCGATGTCATTCTGTCCTCAAAACCAAGAGGCTGGGATCACTTCCTTAATGTTGCCGCTAATACTGACCCTGCTGAATTCGAAGGCTTCCTGGAAGATCTGAACAGAGACAAAGAGCCGGCTCCCGAAAAAGATCACTTCGCAGGGTGGGAAGAATGATCTACATGCTGGATACCAATGCAGTTTCGAACGCTGCCATGAACAGGGGCAAGGTAAGAGAAACCATGCTGGGGCACAGTCCCAGCAATATTTTTGTCTCTAATATTGTGCTTGCTGAACTAATGTATGGGTTTGCCAAGAAGTCCAGACCTACCTTGCAGGCAACAACAGAAGCCCTGCTAAGCACGATGACTGTGCTGGATTGGGATGACTCCGTTTCTGATGTTTATCCAGCTTTCCGTGTAGGAATAGAAGCCAAAGGTCGCTCACTTTCGTATATGGACATGCTGATTGCAGCCCATGCCCATTCAATAGGAGCCATCTTGGTATCCAGCGATGCGGGAATGCATAACGCCCTGGCAGACAAGGCTGTCGATTGGTACTAAAACTAATAATAGATACCAGTGCCGCAATCGGAGAAAATGTCTACTTACCCATCAATCCACTAAAACACATCCACTCCCGCGCCAGATCATGAATCGCCGCATCCCGATGCGGCGTTCTTGTCTGGCCCTGCATAGAGTTCCAGATAAAGTAATCCACATCCCCACACGGCGTCCCCAGAGCTGCGTAGACCGAGGGCATGATGGGAACGTGGTCACCATACCAGCACAGGCTGGTTGGCCTATCCGAAGAGCTCAAGGCTCCGCGCAAACGTGTCAGCATGGCATCGGCATTACGGATGTGACGCAAGTAAATCGTCAGATCCTCGCAGCCTTGCGGAGGAGGCCGATGGTACATGGCCTCGATATCACCCGCATCGACCTTTTCCAGATGCAAAGGTCCGTGATTCTCCATCGTAATCACGTGGATGAATACCGGCCCTGTAGCCTGCTCCAGCACGCTGGCGACTTTATTTGCCACCGCCAGATCACCAATATAAGGGCCGGTACGTTCCACATCAGCAAAAGCCTTGATGTCCAGAAACTCGTCAAACCCAAACAGTGGGAATACGCGATTACGCTGGTAAAAACTGGCGGGATAAGGATGAATGCAGATCGTGCGGTAGCCCTGCTGTTTCAACCAGGAAGCCAAGGTCGCCACCGACCATCCCGCGCATACTGCGCGATAGGGGTTGAAGCGGTGCACACCCAAAGTACTGTTTTCAATACCGCTCAAGAAGGAAAACTCCGAGCGCACTGTGTTCGCCCCCCAAGCGGGGACCTGCAAATATCCGCTGGCAACCGCTTCGGATTTGAAGCGGTCAAACTCCGCCAGAATCTCTGGCCGAATTCCATCAGAAATTCGCCGGGCATCAAAGAAGGACTCGCTTTGCACGGAAACCAGATGAGGCAGATCAGCCAAAGCATCAGCACCGGCCAGAACAGACGTGGTCTTCGGAGCCGAATTCTCAAAAGGGGAAGATAAGCCTGGACGCTCTCGGCCTTGTTGCCAGTATCGCCAGAAGCTGGCTAACAGCCCCAAGGCCTGCACGTCCTGTTCCGGGGCAATCTGCACCATCAAACGCGCGCTATTACCCCAAAGCAGCAAGCCCAGACTCAACACAGCAAGCAGAGCCAAGGCTCCCCATTGCCCGGTCCAGGCAGCCCGCAAAACGGGCACGGCTTCCAGCCATAAGCCAATCGTCAGAGCAGCAATAAAACCCGCTGCCGCCAGGAAGAACTTCCCCCAGCCCAGAAAAGGAATGTAGAGCCGTGGGTGACGAATCGCATCCGTAAAATACTCGTAATCCTGGAACACAAAGGCTTCACGCAACGCCTTGAACTTGGCATTGCTGACCACGACCAGCAGCAGGAAAAACGCGCACAGCAAGGCTGTGGCAAAAATAGGCCGTCCCAACACGAAAACCAGTACAACATACGCCAGGCCATACAGGCCAGCATGCAAAGCCCAGGCCGCTGCGGGACGACGCAAGCTGGCTGCCGTTTGCAAGAAACGCTCCAGCACAACTGTCAGGGCCAGCCCCGACAAGGCCGCCAGGATAGCAGTCCAGAATCCTGGCTCAAGCGTCATAACCGATCTTGCTCAGAATAAAAACGGACACCCGGGCGGGCAGCACTGCCAGAAACCAGCAGCCCAGGTTCAAAGGGAAAGGAAAGCTGATGCGCGCTTTATTGGCTTTCAGGTCACGGGCAATACGCTTGGCTGCTCGTTGCGGGGTCCACAAGAACGGCTTGGGGCCCGGCATGGCATCGCACATGGGCGAGCTAACGTAGCCTGGCATTACCACATTGACCTTGATCCCTTCCGGGGCCAACCAGCCACGCAGCCCCTCACCATAAGCTTTGACAGCCGCCTTGCTGGCGCTATAGGACGGCGTGGTAGGCAAACCAAAGTAAGCGGCCAAGGAACTCATCAAGGCAATCTGACCGCGCCCTCTCGCGCGCATGGCAGGCAGCACAGATTGCACGACTCGCAGCGAAGCCTTCACATTGATATCCAGCAACAGCTCGGTATCTTCCCAGGCCTCTGGCTCGCCATTAGGACCTACATGGATATTCATGCCCGCATTCACGATGACAAGATCAAACGCGGCACATTGCGACAACCAATCATGCAAGGCATCCAGATCACGCAAATCCAGCTGATAGGTATGCACTTGCGCGCCCGCCTGACGGCAGCGCTCGGCCAAAGGCTCCAGAATCGCAGCATTGCGACCATGCAAAGTCAGCTCTGTACCGTGCTTGGCATAATAAAGCGCCAGCTCGCCACCAATGGCACTGGTAGCTCCGGTGATCAGAATCCGCTCCTGCCCTGCTGGTTCAGCTACGCCCACGCGCTCTCCTTTCTTGAAAGGACCAGTACAAAACCATGCCAAAGCCTACACACACAGTCGCATTCAAGGGAACCAACAAGTAGTTGCCCATGCGTATGGCCACATACAAGGCCAGTGCCGAATACAGAAACGTGAACACTTCTCCGATCAGCAAATACAGATTGATGCGAGGCTGTCTTGCCGCCTTCTCGCCTTCGCCTTTAGGCGTACGGTTAAATTCCCCGTAAACCTTGAAGGCGGCTCGTACACCGCCGACAAAATAATACCAAGCCATGGGCGGAAACATGGCGACATACAAGTAGGTATGCCACACGGTCCCCAAGACACCCGGCCTGTCATCGAAACGCGCGCCCTTGCGTGCCCCAAAGGCATTATTCAACGCCCAGACAGCGACCAGCAAGAAGAACAGCGGCGCGCCCCAAAGCAAGACGACATGGTCGAAATCCAGCAAATAATTCAGCGGCAGGCTCAACAAAATCAAGGCGTAAATGGAGGCCAGCATGACCGATGAAAACATCATGGAAAACGCATGCATGCGCTTCATCAAGGGCATGTCCTGCTGCCACATCTGCCCCAGGTGCTTGAAGGCACTATGAATCAGCCCTCGCCCCCAGCGCTCCCGCTGCACACGGAACGCACTGATGTTCTCGGGCAAGGTGGACATGGACACCACATCGCGCAAATAAGCGTACTTCCAGTCACCAAACTGGGCCCGATAACCCAGGTCCACGTCCTCAGTAATGGTGGAGGCATTCCAACCGCCCAGGGCTTCCACACAAGCGCGTCGCCAGACACAGGAACTGCCACTTAAGGAAGCCATATCCCCGTCTTCGCTCAGTCCCACCGTCACATATTGCTGGTGGCCCATTTCCATGGCCTGAAAGCGGGTCAAGAAAGAGTGATCACGGTTTTCATAGCCAATACCCGTCTGCAAAAAACCCAGCTTCGCGTCCTTGAAAGGCGGAATGGTTTTCTGCAGAAAATCAGCAGGCGGCAAGAAGTCCGCATCAAAGATCGCAAAAAACTCGCCCTGGGAATGCTGAATGCCATGCACCAGATTCCCGGCCTTGTAGCCCGCACGATCGGCACGCTGAATGCGGCGAATAGGCACACCTTGCCGAGCACACTGATCCACCTTGTTCTGGGCCAACAGCGCCGTCTTGTCCGTTGAGTCGTCCAATACAAGAATTTCCAGCGCGGACACCGGATAATCCAGGCGACAAGCCGCATCAATCAGACGCTCGACAACGGCCGCCTCGTTATAAATCGGCAACAGAACACTGACCTTGGGATACCAGTCCTGCTGCAATGAGGCAGACGTCTGCACCAGATCGCTTAACTTGCGGCGCTCCACGCGCCGCGAGATCAACAGTACCCGCAACTCCAGGATGACGTACAGGGCAAAGGCCCCGACAACCAGCAAGAACAGCGCCTGAATCAGGTACGCAAAAATGTTCACAATCATGGAAACAAGCGCACCCTAGAAGCCGACCACATCAGCCAACTCCTGGAGGCGATGCTCCCAGGTGTGGAACTGGCGTACATAAGCCGCCCCCGCCGCCGCACGCTCGCAGTCCTGTGCGGTGGGACCTTGGAGCAGACGGGCAAACAATTCACTGGCCTGCTCACGGGAATGCACCACATGGCAAAAGTCACGAAAATAACGATCCACCGCACGACCGGGGTTAGTCACCGCAATGCCCCCACTGGCCAGAATTTCCAGCAAGCGGCGCGAGCACATGGTGTCCGAGTCCGTGACCGAATTCACGTTCAGGCACATCACGTGCTCTTTGTAGATACGCCCCGTCTCGCGGTGCGGCACCTGGCCGTGCACCTGTAAATGGGTCGAACGAGGAAAACGGAATTCAATATGACGGGACAATCTGTCATGATTCCGGTCGTAGGCATTCAGATGCATTTGAGCATCTTCACAGGCCCCGAAAATCATATCCAGAAAACGCCGACGCTCACTGAGAATGCGGCGGTAATAACTGCCCGTAAAACACCCTTCCTTGCGCGTGAAATCAAAGCCCGTGAAACTATGAAACGCAGGCTGATACGGCATGCTCAAGGTATTCACAGGCACATCAGGACTCAAACGGGCCCGATAACGCGGCAGGCAATCGCTGTCCGTGGTGAATACATAATCAAAGGCCTTGGCCACATCAATGAAGTGCTCGAAGTACGCCCCGTCATCCTTGTTCCAGAACACCGTGGGCACACCCTGATCCTTAGCGAACTGCACCAGCTTATAAATCGTGCGAGGCGTGCGCAAACGGATAAGGCGTGACTGTTTGGCCAGCTCGTAACGCCACGCGCCACCCAGCCCATGAAACACGGACTCCACAAAAAGCAGATCAGGCTTCCAGGAGGAGATGACCTCCTCGTAATTGCGCGGGTTCAGAATACGGATGGAGCATTCGGCTGACAGGCAATCTGCCGTGAAGTAGTCCGAGACCAAGGCCACTTTCAATTGCCCAAACTGCCCTGCAGGCTTGCCGTCTTCGCTGACGGTTGGGTGCGTGTAGACGCGCGCCCCCAGAGCCCGGATTGCACGACCGATCATGAGTTAGCCCCGGCTGGCAAAGCATGCACCACAAAGTCAGCCCAGCTGCGGCGCTGCGTGGCTTCTTCACGTGCCAAGGCACCATCCTGTGCCAACACTTCCGGACCAGCCTGAAAAGTCTCCTCCAACACACGAGCCAGATCCTGCACATCACCCGCTTTAAAAAAGCGTACCGAACGACAGGGACCAACTTCATCCTGAAACACCGGCAGATCCGGCACCAGAACAGGCTTGCCCATCGCCATCGCCTCGACCAACTTGATGGGAGGCACAATGCGACACACTTCAAAGGGACGACGAGGAATACATACCAGCGCGGCCTTGGCCTGCAAGGTGCGAGCCTCTTCAGGCGAGACCCGACCAGCAAACAGCACGTGCTTTTCCATACTCAGACTTTGCACCTGAGCCTGCAGCGGAGCGCGCGCCTCCCCATCCCCAATAATGGTCAGGATCACATCTTTGCCACGACCCGCCAGATCCGCTACAGCGTCAATCAAGACATCCAGCCCTTCATAAACAATCAAAGAACCAGCGTAGACAATCGTATTGGGCTGCACATCCTGAACAGCGCCAGGAGTAAAGCGCGAGGGGTCGACACAATTGGGCATCAGGCCCATGCGTGCAGGGTTAACATTCCAATGCTCGCGAGCGTATTGACCCAACTGCTCGGAAATCACAAACAGCCGGTCTGCCTGACTGGCAACCAGACCTTCCAACTCCAGACCCTGCTTGAAGCCCTGCGAGTCACGGAACTCCGGCATGCGGGAGGCTCGGCTCAGCTCCCACAAACCACGCATTTCATATTGGAACGGAATGCCTAACTGACGTGCGGCAATCAAGGCTGGCAAGGCATTGACGTGATTAGAGGCGGCATGAATGACGGCGACACGCTGTTTGATGGCTTCCTGAGCAATGGAGGCGGCGGCTTCTATGGCGAACTGCATGACGGGGCGCTTGTTGGAAGGATTGCGAGCATGTGCGTAACACACCCCATCCACCAAGGTTTCATCCTGCTCGGCATCCACCAGTCTGTCTTTACGATCCCATGGATAGCCGGGGCGGGTCAGCACGCAGATATCCCCGCCTGCCGCTTGCATGGCACGGATAATCTCATGGGTTCGGGTGGTGTAACCACTGATGTGATACGGCAAGGCACTAGCCGGCACATACAGCAAACGTCCTGGCACGGGTTCGTAAGGTGTCTGACGACGCTGACCGCGTCGGGTTTGCCGACGCACAGTAAACAAGGTCAAACGCCGGCTCAAAGCCATCCAAGGCTCGCGCACCAGCCCACGCCATAACTTAAAGAACATTTTCCTCAGGCCTTTTTCTGAATTTTATTGTCCGGTTCTGCTTGCAGCTCTGCCAGCGACAAGTCCACCGTGTCAGGCACAACAATTTTTCCGCGAGCCTTCAAATCCAGAAACTCTGCCGTCGTAATCACGTCATAGTCCTTAGTCAGGCGGGCCAGCAACTTGCGATAGCCTTCCATGCGACTATCGTCACGATATTCACCCAAGCCGTTCTCGTCCCAGAACAGCAAGGACCAAGAATGCAGCAAGAAAACCGCAAATGACGGATTGCCGCTAAGCGTATTCAACAACAACTGTCCCCACCAAGGGCGGAAACGGAAATAGCTGGACTCTGGGTAAGTAAGGCGAGCCCACCACTCTGGCTTGCCTACCTTACCTAAAATCCGTTTCTCGGTCATAGGCACTTCGATCACGCCGTTAGACCAAACAAAAGGATTGTTCGTGGGCTTGCTGTAAATACACTGGTTGTTATGTACGGCACACACAGAATTATTGAAGGACAAAGGAATACCCACTGCCTTCAGGGCACGAATCGTATCCGCATTCCAACGGAATGAACCGGCACGATGCGCCAGAACCGGCTTGCCAGTTACCTCGGACATCAAACCTGCAAAGTGCTTGAACACAAACTCCGCACGGGCCTGCTCGGTGTACTGATTCATGTACTGCGGACGGTTGGATAAGCCATGCTCTTTCCAGAAGCTGTCAGGCAAGTACTCCGGATGGGTATGCAGTTGTACGTCCTGACCTTGCTCATCCAGCCAGCGCACCACTTCTTTCAGCTCGTCCAGGCGAGAATAAGCCCCGCACAAGTCCGTAAAGAACACATGCTTGACGCCAAACTCGTCACCGATCTTGCACATTTCGGCCACACCGGCCGTACCCTTTGGAAATCGCCCCCAGATCAGACGATTAACATGGTCGTCAGAGGCCCGCTTTGGCAGCGCCTCTGTGTCGACCGTAATCATTGCGTAGCGATCCCTCATACCTGTGTTTCTACCTGCTCTAAGTTAACTGTTCGCGAAAGACGGATTTTACCCCGCGCCTGCAGATCTAAAAAATCAGCTGTGGTGATCACGTCGTAATCCTTAACAACTCGTTGCAAGAACAGGCGGTAACCCTCCAGCAAGCGATCGTTCGTGTACTGGAAATGGCCGTTTTCATCCAGGTCCAACAAGGACCAGGAGTGCATCAACACCACCGAGACCTTGGGCAAGGACCACAAGGGATCCTTCCAGAAAGTCGTAGGCCGCGAACCATATTGAAAATAAGAAGACTCCGGATAGGTCAGACTGGACCAGCGATCTGGCTTGGCATCCGACACCCCCGGGGTAAACCGCTCTGTTACCGGGACTTCAATCGTTCCGTTCGACCAGGCATAAGGCAAGCAATCAGGCTGGCCTGTTGGACAACGCTTTAACAAGGCAGCCCGCATGGACTGGTTGAACGACAAAGGAATACCAACGGCCTGCAAAGCACGGATTGTGAGGGCATTCCAACGGAACGAGCCTGCGCGATGGGCCAGGATGGGCTTGCCTGTAACGTCGGAGATCAACTTGCCAAAGTGTCGGAAGACGAATTCGGCACGAGCCTGGTCTTTGTATTGGTTCATCAAACCGGGACTGGGAGGCAAACGGTGTTTGGCCCAGAAAGACTTGGGCAAAGTTTCAGGATGGGCATGCAATTGCACATCCTGACCCTGCTGATCCAACCAGCGAACCGCTTCCAACATCTGAGGCTGCTGCGCAATCGTGGCACACAAGTCCACAAAGAAGACATGCTTGGCACCGAACTCGTCACCAATGGAGCTCATTTCGCGGATTCCAGCAGTTCCGGTGGAGTGCTCGCCCCAGACCAGGCGTTGGACATGCCTGTCCGATGCCCTGCGCTGTAGCGCCTCGGTATCCACTGTCAGTAAAACGAAACGATTTCTTGTCCTCAAATTAACCACCCAGACTGAATGGTCTCATCAGAGCACCTGTGCAGCTTTCATAAGTTTTCGAGTGTGATCCGATTTATTCCGGACAAACCCATGTACCTTCAACGTATTTATATCAACGCTATCCGGTACATGCAGCTCTACTTGAGCGCTAGGGCTGTACCACAGAACCTGAAGTTTCGACTCCCCGGACATAAGATAAAACGCGAATTCCACATCTCCCGGGAAACGATTTTTATTCACATGACATACGGCAGTCACGATTCTACCCTTGCGCACTGCAGTCACTTGTAACGAAGGTGCTTCAGTTGGCAAAAGAGATAACGTCTCAGCCATTCCATCCAACCGGTCTCCCAAAGGGATAGACTGCCCGTCAACTACAAACACATTTTTCTGTAATTCACACACAGGCAGCGCTTCGGTACGGGAGAACACCCACCAGACCGCTACACGCTCCATTACAAACACCGATGACACAAGAGTCTTCTGTCCTCGTGAACCCGGTAAGCGCTGAATACTGGCCGCTGTCGTTATTAATTGGGGGGACGTGACATGAAGCACATCGCCCATTTCACCGTCCACCAATGAAACCCCTGTTTTATTCAAGGCCCAATACAGTTCGGAATGCCCATGCCAATGCCAAGTCACCTGAGCAGGCAAAACCGTATCGATTACATCGCAAATAACAACATGGTTCCCTGCTGGCAACATCCAAACAGTTCGCTCCAACTTCCTCACACCACACTGCGGCTCATAACAAGCAGTCAGATCTAGCGTCAGCTCCATCGTCCCGCTCCCATCGATTTTGACGTCAGGCTCTGACACAATCACTGCCAGCTTAAAAACCTGGCCCTGCCCATTAATCACAGGAGTGTTATGAGCCGTAGGTCCAACGGTGAAATCCCGTTCCGTTGTTTGGGCATACTGTTGATAACCAGGTTCATCAACCCACCAGCGCTTACGCATACCCAGAACGATGCTGTCGCGATCCGCCTGAATATGGCCCATGGGTGAAACACTGGTCCCAACAAAAAACTGGTCTTTAGGAGACCCTGTCCCCATCACGACCGCATGAGGATTTTGATCCCACTGATTGTAGACATCTCCGCTCGCCTCGGCACGATAAGTATATTGCGCCAAACTCGTAATGCGTCTGACCGCAACCTGGAAAACAGGGTAATCCCCAAAAAGCAATAATTGGGCTCTTGTGATTGTAGGACCGCATCCACTGTGTGTTGACGCGCTGGACATGGTTCAGGTCGTCCCAGTAATATGGGACAATCATTCGTAACGCACGGCCCTATTGAACCGTGCGACATAGGCATTCTGTCGTGACTTACTAGGCTGAACATATTAAAGGTTTATATATCATGCCTTAGCCTACTCGACAATTGCTGCGCTAAGGTATCCGGGTCTATTATCGCACCGAATGGCTAAGGGCTTTCCCCACCAGCTGATAATCTGCTTGAAGTGCAGCTCCCGCGCTCGGACAGCAGCGAAAAATCAACCTCAATGCCCAGTGAATCGGCCGTCACAAACTGTCGGAATACCCACCGGGTCCACATAGGCGATCAAAGAACGCCTTCACACGCGGCAATTAAAGCAATAACCGCCAATACCACGCCAGCAGCAATCTTCCTCTTATCCAAGGTACCCCAGGCGACAATGACTTCCCAGCCAATTACGACCACTACGGAAAACCGGGTTATCCTCATACAGCTCAGGTGGCTTTATCGCGTTAAGGATCAGTACATACACACCTCACAAAATAGGGGCTATAAGACTAAAGGTAGTGATCCAGGCAGCCAGACCTCCGCCCGTACTGAAAACAAAATTCAAGCCATCGCTACTCATTCGTAGGAATCTTTGGGGCATAGGGCTCCCATTAAAAAGGCCGCTTAAGAGGCTGATCGTTCTACAATACGTTGCCCAACCTTATGGCCATGGCATGTGCATGGAAATGTGAAAATGACACATACTTTCAAAACGAACACACAAAAAATCAATATTCTTGATGACAATATACATATAGAAGTTACCACAGCAGAAGATAAAGAATATCTTTATGCAGCATATTTACTAGACTCAAGATCCGTATGTATAGAAAAAATAAAATATCAAAAAGAAAATTTTTTTAAATTCAATAAACTACCAATAGGTAAATATAGAATCCGTCTATTTACCAAAGATAAAAAAACAGAACAAAAAACCGCCTGGGGGACAAGCGTAATAGAAATTGCGTTCAAAGACAAAAACCAGGATGCAGAAAAAAAATTAAACAAAATACTATTAAATGACTTCAGCAATGAAAATTTAATAGAATTTATTAAGAAATACCCGGCACATCTTTCCAGATTATTTCAAATAATTCGCAGTAAAACTCACAATGGCAAAACAAAAAACAAATCTGGATCAAAATTCGCTGATGCATGCCTAAGCTTGATCAACTTTGACTGGCTGACTCCTGCGCAGCATATATTTCTAATCAACAGTATACTCTACACCGCCCCCAACCAAACTATTATTAACAATAGATCAGAAATAGAACAGTCAGTTAAAACCAAGAAAGGCATTCCTGAATCCGATAGAAATTTCTTAAGTGGCCTTCTTGAATATAGAGCAGGCAATTACATGAATGCTCAGAATGAGTTCCAAAAACTCATTAAAGCCAAGCATAACTTGCTTTTCCATCAGACAGGAGCACTATCATATTTTTATCACCTAGATGATGCGCAATTTAATGATATAACTTATCACAGAGAGTTAGATTTTCTGCAGAAAACCGAAAACAAGATCGGCCCAATAATCTTAATGTCGTGCGACTATGGGTATTTTGTCGCGTATTTTAAGAAAACCTATGAAAAATTATTAAAAATCGGAGCGAAGCTTCACATTCATATAATTGCCCCAGCCGAAATAAACATGAGCGAAATATTAAGAATCATAAAGGGAACATCGGTTGGAGTGAGCATTGAACTTGAGACTAAAGAGCAGAGAGAAAAAGAAAACAGAAAAACCTACTATGCAACGGCTAGATATCTAATACTACAAAAAATAATTCAAACTTACAAAGAAAATGTTTTAGTAGCTGACATTGACATTGATTTTAATAAACCGCTTGAACAAGGATTTTTTGAGATGGCGGATAATGAAATAGCCTTATACACAAGCGACTCGTTCCTGCCATGGACAAAAATCTTGGCAGGCTTCAATCTATTCGGCAGAAACACTAGCGAATCTGAGTTTTTGACAAAACTGAAATCCTTCTTAAGTTTCTGCCTAAACTCAGATCGCGATGGATGGATGCTCGACCAAACTGCATTGGAGGTTGTATATCAATCATGTTCAATCCACCAAAAATCCAAAATAAAGCCCATCACAGATATCGTAGAATATTTACCAAAACAATATGAAAACAGGGGAGCGCACCGATCTACAGCCTTAACAGCAATGCAAGGCATTGTCAGCCAAGGATAGAGCCAATAGGGAATGCGAAGCAACAGGCTACTTCTACATTGCTACATATGTATGCATACCAATTATCTACACCAGTTCATCGGAAACTAGCAAAAAAATGCGGAAAATATTTTCCGCATCTGTACTCTGTCAAATCGTTGTGCTATTAAGGCTTTTTGACGCTAAGTCTCTGAAAATCCCTACGGCTAGAAATTCAATACACTTACTAACTATCGACGCATTAGAATGCTGATCTAGACGCATCTTTATCATCCCGCCACGACTGTTTGCTAAGGGAGGAATCCTAATAAGTATAATTTTGAAACCCTTGCCAAGTCCTTCCCGTACAGCGCCAACTCTCCTCCAGAATTGGCCGCCAGAGAATACTGACCTTAACTACAAGGGAAACATTTTACAAATGGCGTGCGAAGCACGGCGGCATGGACGAGTCGATTCGACTGGCCTGCCTGGTTTTCGGCGTAAGCCAAACCTGCTATCGATACAAAGCGAAGGCCGATGTCAGAAACGAAGCCATCGCGAACTGGCTACTGCGCCTGACGGACAATCATCGCAGTTGGAGCTTTAGTCTGTGCTTTCTGTGTCTACGCAACGCTCGAGACTTCGGTTGGAGCCACAAGCGCGTGTATCGGATCTGCCGCGCGCTCTATCTGAACCGGCGAATCAAGCCGCGTAAACGTCAGGTCCGGCAGACGCCCGAGCCATTTACAGCTCCGAGTGCAGTAAATCAGGTGTGGTCGATGGACTTCATACAGGACCAGCTTGCCGATGGCCGCAGCATCCGGGTGCTGAATGTAAACGCCGACTTCAATCGCGAGGCGTTGGGCATCGAGGTCGACTTCTCGATACCCTCCGAGCGGGTGGTCCGCACACTAAAGCAGATCATCAGCTGGCGAGGAAGGCCATCGGCTATTCGCTATGACATCGACCCGAAATATCTAAGCACAGCCATCGTGCAGTGAGCGCAGACGTGGAGCAACAAACTCGAGTGCATCCAGTCCGGCCATTCGCAGCAGAACGCCTACGTCGAGCGGTTCAATAGGACCGTGCGCTATGAATAGTTATCCCAGTATCACTGGGACGATCTAGGCCACGTACAGCGCGTCGCCACTCAGTGGGTGTGGTCCTACAATCATGAAGGCCCAAATATAATACTGGGCGGATATACCCCAAAACAGCAGCTGGCCATAGCTACGTAGCATTTCTACTTCGGTTAAGCGATAAAAATGGGGGGATTACCGTCTCGCCAACGCGAGATAGCCAAGGAAGCGATAAAATTCACGAATGATCAGATCGCCGATTGGCTGCTGCGCCTGACCAAAAATCATTGCACCTGGGTACTTTATGCTATGCCTTCTGTACCTGTGACCTGTCCGGAAATTTTCTACCAATCGGAACTAGAGACACAGACCATGGCTGTTAAATCGTTGCTCAGTGTTCCCACGAACTGCCGCGGGGCCAGGTCACTTTTCGTTTACCCACGAATCCAACTCCATTCTATATAAACTGAAAGTCAAATTGCATTGCTTCGCTTGCAAACGGCCCAAAAACTATCGCTCGAGAGTCGCTAGTTTTATTGATAGCCGTACTGGTCACGCTAGGAAAAGGTTGCTTGAAGCCAAGATATAAAGACACAGAGAGCTCGCTGTCTGACGGAGTAATAACCATCGTTTTTTTCTTACCCGATACTAAAACCGCCCCATCATTCAATGTTACGGACTTGTCTTTAGGAACGTGAAAGATCCAGTACCGCGGCATTTGCTCATAGCCCGAAAATACATCTCGAATCAGAAAATGATCCTGATTTTCGATTAAAAGCTCGCGTGTCACCGATCCCGGCTGATACATCCTCGTCTCAGCCTTGACCGCATAAGGGAATCCAGGCGCTTCCATTCGTTTTAACGTCGCAAAATTTTTTCCGACACTTGAACGATCTATTTTGGCACCAGCAACGAAAGGCACATTATGAGCTCGCGCGGACCGCATATAGATCCTGACAGGATCGAGTCGGTTGTGATTGTAGAGTCCCGAATCAATCAGCCAATCCTCACCATAGGCATGGACAAGAACATTCAAGTCATCATCCTGTCGATGATAAGGACTAAGAAATCCGCTCTTCATGACAATATGCGTATGGCCCGGCCACGACTTCCATGAAGACCGGTACGCAGCGTAGCCAGACTCTTCGTAAACAGCGAAATTGCCAGTCGGTTCAGTACCCACCCTGCCGCCTGTTGACACCCACTCCACCAAGGGCACACTTGGCAAATCAACCAGTTCAGGATGCACACTGGGGCGATAGCTGGTGCTGTCTCCCATATAGGCCAAAAATCGATCAGGTCTGGTTACCCAAATCAAGAAGCGGAGAGCTTTGTCAAAATGCTCGTCAAAGTCTGCACTGTACTGCCCAGAAGCTTTCAACAACCGCCTTGCTCTCAACATGTTGGAAATCATGCCGAAATGGTAGGCGGGGCTGTTCTCCACATGAACACCCTCGTCCGTGAAAGCGAAGTGGATTTCAGCATTAAGGCGAGCTAGTCCGAGCTCACGCCACGCCCCGGCAGCCTCAGCTTCAGGAAAGGCCAAAGCAGCCAGTATTAAGGACAGCGCCTGATCAAAGCCATGATTGGTATGCTTGGAATAAAAATCGTCACGCATCAGCAACTCGGCATGCCGTTGCGCCAAATCCATAAAGTCACACTGGGGAAACTGCAACTTTATCCTTGATAAGCGATCAAGCCTCAATGCAGTCGCATGATCATGCCAAGGAAAGTCTTGCTCAATGGCCTCACTCTCGAATTTGCTCCTCCACGTCCCAATCAACTGACTGAGCATGCCTATACGACCCGTCGCAATCAACGGGTCCAAGGGAAGAAAAGCATGTAAGGTCCAACGCCAGGAACGGTCCTGCTGCGGACCACTGGACCAGATGTCGGCACCACAGTAAACCGAGCCAAAATTTCTTGTGTCGATGAAATTCTCATCAACAAGCCTTCTTGCCAACACCTCATCGTTGTCAGTTTTGGCTGGGAAAAGACCGCTGTGCATCATCTTATAATCGCTGCCCTGTTTTATATTCTTTTCTGTTCGCTGATCAATTAATGATCAGCAAAAAGACTGATTTCTCGCTTGATCACCAAACGAGCATCACTTTGCGCTCTCACACGTTCCGCCGCCTTTTTCGAGTAAGCCAAGAAGGCATCTACATCCGAATAGAGAGCCGCAATCCCGTCTGCCAATTGCTCTGCGTCTTCTGGCGAAGCCAAAATACCGCAGGATTCATCCACAAACTCAGGAACAGCAGACACGCGATTGGTGACGGGCACTAGGCCAGAAGACATCGCTTCATCGCGTGATACCCCCTGCGAATCACAGCGAGTCGGCACAAGAAAAATCCCATTTTCTTTGTGTAATTGTGCAATCTCTGATTGCGTCACAAACTTTCGATCAATACGCACATTAGAGAACTTACGTAATGGCGCGATTGTCTCCTCAAACAATTCACCATCACCCACAAAGTGGAACTGTAAATCTGGGAAAAAAGGGAGCGAGCTCAAATGCCCCACCGCTTTCACACTCAGATCATTAGCATAAGCGCGAGCTGAATACGGACGAATGGATAATACACGCTTGCGCTGCTCCTTATTTTTATTCTGATAGGAAAACAGTGAGGTATCGATAGCGTTGTGAATGATACTATATTTATCCTTAGAAATACTTACCCCTAGATCTTCGAACACTTCTTCCGCAAAGTACTGAGACACAAACACCATATGCAGATTAGGGTGGGGAGCCTTCAAGATATCGCGCCAGAATGCGTTGCGTTGCTCCCCCAGTTTCTTCCGACGGGTAATTTCCGATTCAGTAAGCCCCTCGAACTCAAACTGACGACGCTCCCAAGCCTGGATCTCAGACCCATGCGCCCAAACAGTAACTCGGACAGTGTCCAAATACTTCTGCAGCACGCGCCACATGTTACTGTCAAGAATATGCACTAGTACATGACGAATCTGACCAGTAGCCAGTGTGGCATCAAGCAGGTCGGCATCGCCATTTGCCACATCGATCCCTTCAAACTCACGATAGCCCGCGGGATCCTTACTGATTCGGAAAATATCGACAATCTGCCCTTCACGCTTGTAAGCACGAATCCGGCTATGTAGGAACCCATACCTATATAAGTCATCATAGGCCGGATACTGCTTGGTTAAGACAAGATACGGAGACCGACAGATGATGGCGGCGGGCCGTTCCGCATTACTACCTAAAACCAACCGCTCAATCAATACATCGCCCCTTCCTTCAATGCGCAAGCCAAAACGAATCTGAGTGCAATGGGCAGGAATAGCAAGTGCATGTTTGTCACCTGCATGATTCATCTGATGGGAGATTTTCTTACCGTCTTTATCCTGAAACTCAAATACGGTCTTAACAGCCAAATTGCCCTCGCAGCAAAGCTCAAACTGGCTATTAAGCAGCAAATTCATTTCCTCACGTGTTTTGACCCTCTTGGCATATAAATACACAAACTGTCCAGGCCTCAACGTCGAAACTATCCGCAAGCGATTCTCGTGTACACCGAGACTCACCCCCTCGCGGGCCGCAAGAATAGTGCGTAATTCTGTCGCACTGATTTGAGGTAAGTTACTGCTATCTCCTCCCGCTAAGTAGGAAGCAGCAGGTAACCGTGCCGATGTCTTCGCCAGATGCTCAGAAAATGACACGCCCAGATCAGCTAAAGGCAGATCATCCACTTGCCTGTGCAGCTCGACCGACAAAGCAGCACCATTTGCAATGTAATTGAACTCGTCAATCGCCAATGCCTGTTTCAAATTGAACCTAAACTGCCCAGGTTGATTCAGCATTTCGGCCAGCCACCCTTGTGGCAACGCCGGCAACCTAGCGACACCGCTACGGGCGCTTACTGAATCCACGTAACGATATTGTCCATTAGGGGATTCCAATACAAGCCCTCCATCTTTGGCCTTGTAATGAGTGGACTTACCAAACGCGGAGGCACTGCTATAGGTACTGGCCAAAGCCAAATCAGTCAGATAATGCTCGCCATAGTAGTCATCCTTACTCCACTCGCCTACCAACGCTCCCGGATCCACCGTACGCAGATGATTAAGCAAAGTATCTGCAGTCTCATGCTGGGTGAAGTCAGCAGAACTAGTCTCTGGCTTTGGCAAACTGCACACAATATGCAGTTGCTTGTATGGATACGCTTGGCGTCGGAAAGCCTCCACTAGACTCAGCACCTCTGCTTGTGTCGATGCGGTCGCGATCAACACAACAGGTGGCAACGGAGGGGCGTAAACAGTATTCGTCAGCTTGGCGCGTATATAAGCCAAGCGATGCGAATAGGTATGTTCCCCCATTACCTTACGCAGACCCAATAAACGAGTCTTACGGTAAATAACATCGTCTTGAACAACATCCTTCAGCCAGTGCGTCAATGTTTCAGGCTGATCTGATGAGGCCACCAGATCGCCAAACAGCAAACGAACGCCTCTGGAAAAATTCGATACTACAACCGTATTCGACGCAAGCAACTCAAACACTCTTCGTGCAAACATCGTCTGTGATTGCTTGATCGTGTTCATATTGATGCCGTAGCGATAGCCTTTATAGGCTTTATCAATTTCAGAGAACGGCAACTTGCCCAAGATCATGGGCTTGTACTCATCAGGGAAGGTGTAATGTGGATGTGGGTTATCCGCATTGCGATCGTAGATCTCAACTGGGCGCAAATCCTTTACTGCGTTAATCAACGCAGCAAAGTCCCGTTGGCGCTCTGGATAACGAAGATAGTAAGAGCCCGCAAAATTGAACGCGTCCTTACGATCAAAAATCTCGATTGGATTATGTGTTTTGGGCTGTGCCGCAAAAGGTAAAAAATAGACCTGTTCATGGCCTACGTGAGCCTTGTACTTGGGCACACAATCAATATCTGTCGTAAACACATAATCCACTTGCTTGGCCAAAGGGATAAATGTGCCAAAGTGCACAGGATCCTCTTTATTCCAGAACAAGGTAGGCACGCCATTACGCTTGCACCAATCAATGCAAGCGTTAATTTCCGGGCCATTTGTACTAATCTTCAGTTTCCAAAGCTGCTCGAATCCCTGCCAGGCTGACTCAATAAAAAGTATATGTGGCTTAAACCTTTCTAGCTGCTCAATGCAGTGCTCGGGATGCAACTGCAACAGCTCACACTCCGGGTCGTAAGAGTGAAAAGTAAACTCATCCATCACCCCTGCCACACGCAGCTGCTTAGCTGGCAGGCTGGCCAATTCTCCTTGGCCTAGCGAAGCACCTAAACGTGACTGACATAGAGCCAAATTTGCAGCAAAGAACTGGTGTCCCAACTGCTCCCCCAGCTCTTTATAAAGGGTCATCGCCTGTGCGTAATCCTCATCGCGAAATGCCCGCGCAGCACTACTTACTTTTGATTGCAACATATCAGCCTTTTCTGCTTTCCTAGCGCTTATTCCGCAAACAAACCTACAACGTCAATACACTGGGCGTGCTTGCGAATCTCAGCAACTTGCTCGATGAATGGACGGTGTTTAACAAGAACGCAGACAACATCGGCATCAGCCATAGCGCTACCCAGCGCGGACAACTCAATACCCGTACCTTGTAGCTTGGCTGGCAATTCGCTGATATTGGGTTCTACGGCCTGGACCTTGCAACCCAGGCTGGCAATCTTCTTGGAAACACCAACAGCAGGACTTTCACGCAAGTCATCGATATCGGGTTTGAAAGCCAGGCCCAAGCATGCCACTTTGATATCAGACATGCGTGCATCAGGACGCAGCGACAATACTCCGGCAATAGCAGCCTTCACTTTTTCTACAACCCACTCAGGTTTGTAGTCGTTAATCTCGCGAGCCAAGCGAACAATGCGAGCCTCTTCAGGAGTTTTGTCCACGATGAACCAAGGATCCACGGCGATGCAGTGACCACCCACTCCGGCACCAGGCTGCAAAATATTAACGCGTGGGTGACGGTTAGCCAGGCTGATCAGTTCCCACACATTAATATTCAGGCGATCGCAAATCAGAGACAGCTCGTTAGCAAACGCGATATTCACGTCGCGGAAGCTGTTTTCTGTCAGTTTGCACATTTCAGCGGTGCGTGCATTGGTTGGCACCAAAGCGCCTTCCACAAAAATCCGGTACAGCTCAATCGCCATCTCGGTGGCTTTTTGAGTCATGCCACCAATCACGCGGTCGTTGCTAACCAGCTCATGGACTACGCGACCGGGCAAAACACGCTCTGGGCAATAGGCCACCTGAATATCAGCCTCCTCACCCGCCTGCTGAGGGAAGCTCAGGTCAGGACGAGCTTCAGCCAACCATTGGGCCAGTTGCTCAGTCGTACCAACAGGGGATGTCGACTCCAGAATGACCAGATTGCCTTTGGCTAACACTGGTGCAATGGCTTTGGCTGCGTCGGCGATATAGCTCAGGTCAGGTTTATTGCCTTCCAGAAAGGGAGTGGGGACGGCAATCAGAAACGCATCAGCAGGTTCTGGTGTCAGCGTAGCGCGCAGGTAACCACCGTGTACGGCAGCCTGCACCAGCATATCCAGTTCAGGTTCAACAATATGAATCCGGCCTTGATTGATCGTGTCAACCGCGTAAGCGTTCACATCAACGCCAATGACCTTTTTGCGGCGGGAGGCAAATAATGTTGCAGTAGGCAGGCCGATATAGCCCAGGCCGATCATGGATAGAGTTTCAAACATGCTGGTCTTCCGAATCAAGAGATCAAAGTTTTTAAAATTTCACTAATGCGGGTGGCGGCTTTACCGTCCCCATAGGGGTTGTGCGCCCGAGCCATACGCTCATATTCCGCAGCGTCATCCAGCAACTGCGTGGCAGCGCTGACAATGGCGTGTGTTTCTGTTCCCACCAACCGCACAGTTCCTGCATCCACGGCTTCAGGGCGCTCGGTCGTGTCTCGCATCACCAATACCGGTTTGCCCAAAGAAGGCGCTTCTTCCTGTATGCCCCCAGAGTCGGTAACCAAAAGGTCACAACGGTCCATTAGGTAAACAAAGGGCAAATAATCCAGTGGTTCGATCAAATGAACAT
This sequence comes from Alcaligenes sp. AB3, assembly GCF_031844565.1. NCBI lineage: Bacteria > Pseudomonadati > Pseudomonadota > Betaproteobacteria > Burkholderiales > Alcaligenaceae > Alcaligenes > Alcaligenes sp. AB3. The sequence continues at coordinate 233,604 of NZ_JAUZVM010000004.1, read as the reverse complement.
CGGAAACGTCGGATAAGATACGACGTACTGGTTCCTGAACATTTGGATTCAAGTGCACTGGATACACCACCTGCACATCGCCACGGGAGGCAATCTGGCGCAAGGCCAGGCAGATGTTTTCAAAGCCAGAGCCAAAGTTTTCGCGACGATGCCCCGTCACTAAAACCAAGCGTTTGGCTGGGTTGATAAAAGAGAACTGAGCCTCAAAACGGCTACGTAGTTCCGAGTCCTGGCGTACGCGTGCTGCTACATCCAGCAGCGCATCGATTACGGTATTGCCCGTGATATGTACTGTCTTGGGATCCACACCTTCACGCAACAAATGCGATTGTGATTGCTCGGTTGGGGCAAAGTGCACATCAGCCAGCACGCCTGCTTGGCGACGATTCATTTCCTCTGGCCATGGCGAGTACTTATTGTGAGTGCGCAATCCAGCCTCGACGTGGCCAACATTGATCTTGGCGTAATAGGCCGACAAAGCTGCGGCCATGGTGGTAGTCGTATCACCATGCACCAGAATCATGTCTGGTTGCCATTGCTTGTAGACATCACGCATGCCCAACAGCACGTTACTGGTGATGTCATACAAGTCCTGACCTGGCTTCATCAGGTTCAAGTCAAAATCAGGTTTGATGGAAAAAATATCCAGAACCTGATCCAGCATCTGACGGTGTTGCCCCGTCACGCAAACACGTGCCTCGAACGCAGAGTCGGCAGCTAATGCCTTAACCACCGGAGCCATTTTGATGGCTTCCGGTCGTGTGCCAAATACGGTCAAAATCTTCATAAAATTACTTTTAATCTTTAGGGTAAACAGTTAGTAAACAGGCGTCTTTCTCAAGTTTGTATTCGGTAGATGTTCCTGCCCGCCCCAAGGCTTCCATATCTGCCAGCCAGTGCTGCACCACTTGCTTTTCATCTTCGCGGATATAGTCATCCATCAAAAAGTCAATATGGGCATTGGGGAAATGCTCCATTAACAAAGGACCTGCGGGATATCGAGCTTGAGGGCCCGTAGCAGCCGGAGGACCATCTACAATCACCAAAATGCGTTTTCGGGTAGCTTGTCTTTGCTTGGCAAGTTTGGCCAAGGTGCTTTGGCAGCCGTAATAAGGATAGACTTGGCCATCCGCTGCCTGCCAATCCTCAATAGGTGTCAATAACAGCTGAACAGCCTTCTCCAGCCCAGCTTGCTGGACATAAGCCAATGTTTGCTGGTAGTACGAATCCAGATGATCGAAGGAAACAAACTGAGTCTGACGAGTGCCATTACGCTCAGCCATCGAAGCCAAGGTTTTCGCCACCAGGACTGTAGACATTCCCGACCCAAACTCAATCACGAGGTCATAAGGCTTAAGCACCAACTGCTGCACCAAACACAATGCAAAGTCTGCAGAGATTGGCCAGCTGTGAGCCTCGCTGTTGAATGCAGGTAGCACTCCGGTGGCAAAATACTCTTGCATCCCAACAAAGGACTGGATCTGGCGTACAGCATTGGCACTATTATTCTTAACTGCTGTTTCAAGATGGCGACGGACTCGTACCAAATCGTCAGATTGTTTTTTAAATAACTCCTCATAGGCCGCTGGGACAACCGTCTCACGCTTTGCCAAAGACTGCACTTGGGTACTCAACCGCTCCAACAGATCTGTTTCACGTGCATTCTGCGCCGACAATAATTGCTGTAACTCCAGCTGACGGGCCTCCAGTGCGGCTTTACTTTTTTCCAAGTTCAGTTGCTCTTTAGCTTGCTGCAACAGTTCTCCCTGACGTTGTGCGGCTAAAGCAATGTACTCATCACGAACCTGAAAAGCGTGATTCAACTGCGCCTGCAAAGACTTGTAGTCTGTTCGGTCCACATTGATTTGCTGCCTTGCCTCATCTCGCTCCTGTGTTATTACCTGAACTTGAGATTGCAATGCGTGCACTTCTTCCAAGCGCTGAGCAGCAAGCCCGACCAGTTCCTCACGAGCACCAGCCAACTCTTGCACTTGCGACAGTAAAAAGTCTTTTTCTCCCTGCGTGTCCCGTAACTGCCCCCGAAGCTCTTCAGACTCAGTTACTGACTCTTCTAACTGAACCAATACGGACCCAACTTCCTCCAAGCGTTGCTCCGCTATTACAAGCAACTCATCGTGAGCGATCCTCAAAGTTTGAAGTTGTGACAAAGCTGCCTCTTTGTCCTGATGATGCATCTGCAACTCCGTCTTCAGACCCTCATATTGCTGGGCCATCTCCGCTAAGCCACCCTGCACAGTGACGCATTGCTCAAACCATTGCCCCGCTTGTGCCTCTTTCTCAACAAGCGTTTGGTTAAGCCGTTTAAGCTCTGCCTGCAAGCCTACATCTTTCTTCTGAAATTGAAGCCTCAACGCAGACTCCTGCTCAAGCGCAAGTGTTAAGTCAGTCACTTGCCTGAGCATTCCCTGCTTAGCCAGCTGTTCTTGCAGAACAAACTGCCGTTGCTGCTCTTGCTCCTGGCCACTGTTTGCCAGATCCTTTTGTGTCTGCGCAAGCTTGGCCCGGAGCTCGTCGATCAGCATGAGCTGTTCATCCCTGACTCGCATTACGCGACTCGATTCCCTCTGCAGGTTATCTAGTTGCCCCTGTAGGGTCCTGAGCTGATTCAATAAAGCGTTACGTTCCTGAACCAACTCGTCCCATTGACGCTGCACAGCCTCGTTCTGTGACGCTACCTGATACTGTGCGTTGACTTGGGCCAAACGCAATTCTTTTGCCTGGTTCAGCAAGCGGTCTCTCTGCCGCGACTCAGAATCCGTAAATGGAACATCGTCTGGCAACAAGGCCAACAAGGCCTCTGCCTCAAACAAACCTCCTGCTTCATGCAAACGAAAGGCCAGCCATTTTTGCCGGAAACCTCGCGGTTCCAGTTCAAAGGCACGGCGTGCCAACGTTGCCACCAACTCAGGGTCACTAGTCTGATAAGTGCGTGCTACTGCAGTCCACGCACTAGCTTGAATACTTTTCGACACTGCAACTTGGTTGAAAAGCGTCTCAACCTGCTTATCGCCACCTTGCTGATAAGCCTGTACAACCTTGTCAAATGACTTTCCACCCAGCACAGCCGGTGGTTGACTACGCCTGTTCTGGCGCCAAGCCTGACGTAACCGTTTTGGGACAGTCAGCAAGGCTCCCGTAGACCGCATACCATCAATCAATATCTCGCCCAACTGACCTGATAACGCATACTGTGTCTTTAGCTCATGCAATCTGGCCTGCACTCCCAGCAGAGACTCCAGTCTAAGCCTCTCCGTCTCGGCCTTTACAAATCTAATATCCGCAGGAGCCACATGAATAATTGTTTGCGTCTTGCCCCCTCCTATTGAATGAGGGCTATCGTGCAAACGTCCCAATTCTTCCTGCACGAGCTGCAGTTGGTCCAGTAATAGGCGGTTCTCCTTTACCAGGCGCTGCTCATGGTCAGATAGAGATTCCATAACCCCGCAATCAAGCGGCATAACAGATGACATAGACATTAGATGACTTCCCTATCTTTCTTATTAGTCCACATGGTCCAGCACAATGCTCTTGAGCAACTTCAGGATCCCAGCCAGGATCAAAGCTAAAAGCAGAGTCACCAACGTGTTGTATAAACGACGAGGCTCCATTGGGTATTCTGGTAAGGTAGCCGACTGTAAGACGGAAACCTTTTCAAGCATGCGAGTAGCGTCGATACGTCCTTTTTCCAAAGCGCTTAATGACGACTTGTAGATCTCCTGAGTGAACTGAACGTTCATCTCCAAGCGGTAGAACTCCTCCACATACTTGTTCAAGGTGCCACCCGATGGAGTCGCCAATTTAAGTTTCTCCGCCTTAATTTGCGCATCGACGGCCCTCAAAGACTGCTTAAGCATCTGGATATTAGGATGATCACGATCCAAGGTTTTGGGCAAAGAGGCTAATTGAGTCTGAAGTTGAGCCCGCTGCCCTTCTAAAGTCGCAATAATGGCATTAATACTTTCCGCTGTAGCCTGAGGCGACAACAAACCAGCTTTATTTTGATAGTTCATCAAATCCTGGCTGGCTTTCTGAAAACGTTCCTGGGCCTGATCAACCTGAGTGACCAAAAAATCCACTTGCACCTGAGCCATTTCATGGCCCAGCACATTCATATATCGCTCACCTTCCTGGACCAACTGCTGAGTAATCGCCTGTGCCATTTCAGGTCCATATGCCTGGACTTGCATTCGCAGAACCCCAGAAAATTCGTCAAACTCAACTTTTACCCGTGACAAATAATGGCGGTGGAACCATTCCATGGACGCATCTTGGAACCACATGCGAGAAACCCAGTCGTGCTCCGACGAACTGTAGTGAGCACGCAAGTTCAACGACTCATCCAACTTCTTCAACATATCCACAGAAAGCAAATAATCGCGCAAAAGCAACTGATTAGCCCGATCTGCAGAAGCGACTCCTGACACCAGCATGCCCAGATCAAACGAAGGTGAGCCAACCGAGTCCGTCTTGCGAATAATGACGTTGGCCTCGGAGACATAACGATCGGATGCAAAGAACAGCCAGTAAGCCGAGGTCAAAACGGCCAGAATAAAAATTACACGTACCGCATGATCAAACAGCTGCAAAGAAAACCAAGAGCGCACACGCGCTATCAGCGAAGGTTTCTTAACTGCCGTCTTGTCTGAAGACGCGCCGTTGGTATGCGTAAGAGCTTGGGGTGTATCTGTCATTTTGGAATTGAATCCTTGTAGGCCTTGAGCGCATCATCGATCTGGTCAAACCAGTGCGCTTTTCCCTTATGCAGCCAGACGCCAGCCTGGCAAAATTGTCTTAATGTCATATTGTCGTGTGCAACCATAATCAGGCCAGCACGATCAGTCATTGTCTTGAAGGCGTCCGCCGCCTTTTTTCGGAAGGCGGCATCGCCTGCCGCCGTGACCTCATCCGAGATATACACATCGAAGTTGAAAGCGAAGGAAAGGGCAAACTGCAACCTAGAACGCATACCCGATGAATAGGTGTACACTGGCTCCTCAAATGCTTGGCCCAACTCCGAAAAGTCTTTGATAAACGCAAGGCGATCGGCCAAATCGTCTTGGTGCCCATGTACACGACATACAAATTTGGCATTCTGACGCCCCGACAATGTGCCTTCCAAGCCCCCATTACCCATGGGCCAAGACACACGACACAGACGTTGAACGGAGCCCTTGTTCGGGTGATCCACGCCACCGATCAGGCGTAACAACGTTGATTTGCCGGCACCATTAGAGCCAATCAACCCCACATTCACCTTGGGAGGAATCGTTAGGTTTACGCCCTCAAGGACCCATCGGCCCACCCCATGTGCCGTCTTGTAGCGTTTGTACATATCATTGACGATGATCATTTCATCACCAACTCTTGGGAGAAGCGTCGGTATAGCAACAAGCCCAAAAACAAACTGGTGATACCCCACGTATACAGATACGCCATGCTTACCCCAGGCACCATATGGTAGTAACTTGAAAAGCCATGCCTCACAAACTCCAAGCCATGCACTAAAGGATTAAGAAGCAACCAATCCCGATAGGGCTGAGGCACAGCAGAAACTGGCATGATGACACCCGAAATCAGATACAAAGGCATCATCAGAATCTTCAGAATATGCTCGGTTTCGCGAACCAAGGCCATTAAGACCGAAGCGACCAATCCGTAGCCCACGCCAAACAGCCATAAACCAAACATGGCAATAAAAACGCGTAAAGGGTCATCAGGTCGAACGTCATGCCCCAGCAATGCCACCCCCGTCAGAATGACAGCCGCGACCAAAACCATCAAAAATGCTTCTAATGATCCACGCGCAATAGCCGTATCAAACGGGTGAACTTGCCGATAAGCGAACAAAGGCTTATTGCTATCGGCCGCATACATGACCTGCATCGCCGTACGACGAAACATAAAAAACGCCAGCATCCCCACCACAATCCAGACAGTGACATCAATGCCACCGACTGTGCGCAAACGGATCACGGTGAAGATAAACGTGACGAAGCTGATATGCAGCACCGGTTCCATCAACAACCAGAACCAGGCCGCACGCATATCAAACAAACGATCTAGCGCTTCACGCAAAACCAGCGCCCGCCAGACTGCCCAGGTGACAGCCATGGGGCTGCGTACCTGATTACTCATACCCACCTCGGTTGAGGAATTTAGCTTTCGACATGACGTTCATCAATTCACCATATTGTTCAACGTCGTACTAGGCACAGCCACCGACACCACCAAACGCAAGAACTTCTGGAACTCTGCCGCTGGCGAGTTCGAGACATAGATCACGTCCTTGTCCTGAACCGGGAAGTTCTGGGTGACAAAGAAAGAAGCCGGGTCACGCAGGTCGATTTCATACACCACGGGCACGACGCCCTTCTTGTCCAGCAGGGTCGACTCAGGGGCGCCTTCCACCAGCGCAGCATCTTCAAAGCGGAAGACAAAGACACCACGAGCATCAGCGCGTGACGTATCCAGGCCACCGGAGCGGGCCAGGGCCTGCACCAAGGAAATGCCTTTGGCTTCAAACGGAATTTCTTCGTTCTTGCCGGTGGCACCCAAAATGGAGAAGCTCTGGTTCTGGTACAGCGCTGTGATCACATCACCCGGTTTCAGCATGATGTTCTGATTCGGATTACGAATAATCGTATCCAGCGCCATGGTCGATGTATTCATCTCACGCGAGAGCTGAATGGCGATACGGTTGACTGCTTGCTTGACGCCACCGCCTGCGGCCAGAGCATCCAGCAAACGCTCACCTTTAGGCGTCAGCGGCATCAAGACGCTTTGATTGACCTCACCCACCACGGTCACGTTGGAGGTGTTGTTCTGAATGACTCGCACCAGCACTTGAGGATTATTCGCCTTGCCTTGCAGACGCTTGGCAATGCTTTCTTCAATCTGTTGGGTGTTGCGGCCTTTGACAGCAATACGGCCAGCGAAAGGCATACTGATCATGCCGTCTGGAGTCACCATTTGCTGGGGGAACGCAACTGCATTGGTTGTTGCTGCCGCTGCTTTAGGATCCAGAGAGATCGTGCCAAACAACATAGCTGGCGGCGCTTCCCAAACCGATACCTCCAGCACATCGCCAGGGCCAATCAGGTAATTATTCGAGCCGGAGCTGGGAAACTGGGCTGCAAAGTCACCCATGCGCTTTTTAGCGGCCAATTTCTTGGTCAGCTCGTCTGTCACGTTGACCAGGGTGATGCCTTCGATACGGCCTTCACGCCGTTCCTGGACTTGCTGGCGGCTGGGGCCGTCTGCAGGCATCCAGTCGGGCATCGTGGCACATCCGGCCAGTACGGCGACCAGGGTACTGGCCAGTACTGGCCGTCCCATTGCTGCAATCTTGCTTACTGCTGTGTGTAGTAATTGAGCCATGCTTATTTCTTCATGAGCGTGTGAACGATTTCACACGCCAGGTCTATGTCATCCTGGCTATGCGTGGAGGACAGGAAAAAGCGCAAACGTGCTGCTTTTTCTTCCACCGCAGGATGGATAATGGGTTGCACATTCAGACCGGCATCAAACAACTGGCCGGACAGTTTGACTGCTTTAAGAGAACTGCCTGTAATCGCGGGAATCACGGCGTAGCCTTCGGCAAAACCGGTATTGATTCCCATCGAGCGCATCGAATTCAGAAACTGACTACCCCGCTCTTGCAGGGTATGCACACGCTCGGGCTCCCGGCGCATGATCTGCAGGGCTTTGAGTGAAGCAGCCGCCAGCACGGGGGAAATCCCCACGCTGTACACAAAGCCGGAGGCAGCGTACTTGAGCAGCTCCACCAGCGCGCGGTCGCCAGCGATATAGCCGCCGCAACTTGCCAGGGTCTTGCTCAAGGTGCCCATCCAGATATCGACATCACGGCCTGCCACACCAAAATGTTCGTGCGAGCCGCGACCCGTCTTGCCCAGCACGCCCAGGGCGTGAGCTTCATCGACCATCAAAAACGCTTTATACCGCCGTTTTATGTCAATAAATGCAGGCAGGTTGGGAATGTCGCCATCCATGCTGTACAAGCCTTCGATCACAATCAGCACACGCTCGAACTGGCCACGAATGTCAGCCAGAATGCGCTCCAGAGCGGCGCTATCGTTGTGAGGGAATGAACGGCGAGCGGCACCCGATAACTGGATGCCTTGCAAAATACTGTTGTGGATCAGGCTATCGTGAATCACCAGATCCTTGGGGCCGAACAAGTAACCAATGGTGCTGACGTTGGTGGCGTGTCCACTGACAAAAACCACGCAATCATCCACTTCGTAGTTCTGCGCCAGCTCTTCTTCCAGCTCACGCTGTACGCGGCGCTCGCCCGCTACCAAACGGCTGGCCGAGGCCGATGTGCCGTACTGGTCCATCGCGGCTTTGGCGGCCGCATTCACTTCAGGGTGTGCAGACAGACCCAGATAGTTGTAATTGGCAAAGTTCAGATAGTCGCGCCCATCAATACGAGTGTGCGCAGCGGCCACGCCGTCGTGGCTGCGAAAAAAGGGGTTACGCACGCCCATACGATCTGCCATGGCCTTGGGCACCAGCATTTTCTCGTAACCGGGATGGCGGTCAAAGCGGGTGAAGGACTCCGGAATATGGCTGGCCGCAGCCTGACGGGTTGCGGACTGCTCGGCCATGCGGCCATCGCTGGCCGCTTGCCCGGTTTTACGTCCCAGAATGCGCTGGATCAGTTGTGCTTTACTGCCTGGCGCCAGATCGTTCTTACTCATGGATCAGTGATGTTCCTTTTTCTGCCAATCGCTGTACATCCTTGGCCAAGCCTTGCAAGTCCGCCTCGGACATATCATCCCCGTGCTGACGTACGACATCGGCTACCAAATGCCCAGCATCCTGCTCTGCCGAGTCCTCGCTACCGCCCGTCAGCTTGTCCACAATGCGGGCCGCAACGTTCCAGACGGTGGGAGAATCATTCAGCACCATGGCGGGCAACTGCACGCCAAAGCGTTGCTCCAAGCCCAAGGCCAATTCCACGGCCATCAAGGAGTCCATGCCCAGATCATGCAAGGAGCGCTGGGTTTCGATACGGTCTACTTCCGTGCGCAAAATGTTGGCCACTTCCTGTGCCACCCACTCGGCCACCAAAGCGTGAATTTGCTCAGGCGTTTTGCCAGCAATCAAGGCGTGAATATCCTGGCCGTCACTACCCGAATCATGATCCTTGCGAGCGCGGTTCAAGATGGCGAAACGTTCGCTCTGAGCCGAAGCCAGCAAGCGGGCCAGGGCATTCCAGTCAAAGTTGGCGACGATGGACACCTCACCATTGACGGCCAATACTCGGTCCAGTTGATTCAGCGCCTGATCCGACTGCAAAGGTGCCTTGCCCAGACGTTTGCCCAAGCTGTCCTTCACAGTTTCATTGCGGGTCAGGTAACCTGCGTCGCCAATCGGCCCCCAGGCGATGCACGAAGCCGCCAGGCCCAGGTTCTGACGCAAGCGCGTCAGGCCTTCCAGGCCTGCGTTGGCGGCTACATAGTTCGCCTGTCCGGGGTTACCAATAGAAGTCGTCACCGAGGAATACAACACGAAGTGAGACAGTTTCAAATCCTGGGTAGCCAGGTGCAGATTCCATGCACCCACCAACTTGGTTTGCAGCACCTTGTCCAGGCTGTCCTGATCCATATTGGCGATCAAACGATCATCAAATACGGCGGCAGCATGCAGCACGCCGGTCAGTGGGCTATCACCCGTCTGAATCTGCGCAACGACAGCTTGCACTGCTGCGAAATCCGTAACGTCACACGCCACAATTTGCACACGACAGCCTTGTGCCTGGAACTGCTCCAGCAGCGCTTGTGCACCAGGAGTATCAGCACCACGACGACCCGCCAGAACCAGGGAACGCACACCACGCTTGACCAGCCATTGGGCTGAAGCCAAACCGAAACCAGACAAACCGCCCGTTACCAGCCACGTGCCCTGTGCGGACAAGTCGACAGGGGCGGCCACTTGTTGAGTGGGCAGGCTGGGCCGGGCATCCTTCAAGGACACCACCAGCTTGCCGATGTGACGAGCCTGTTGCATGGCGCGGAATGCATCAACCACATGCTCGGCACCGAAGCTACGATAAGGCAGTGGGAACAGCGCACCGTCATGGAACAGCTCCATGACTTCCTTGAACAAACGTCCTGCCAGAGCTGGGCGACCCGTCAGCAACTGGTCGGCATCAATACCGAAGTAGCTGATATTGCTCTTGAAGGGGCGCAAACCAATCGGCGTGTTCTCGAAGAAGTCGCGCTTGCCCAGCTCCAGGAAACGGCCAAATGGACTCAATACGTCCAGGCTGCGGCGCATGGCTTCGCCTGCCAGCGAGTTCAGCACTACGTCCACGCCTTCGCCGCCAGTAGCATCCATCACGTCCTGGGCAAAGCTCAAGCTGCGCGAATCAAATACATGGTCGGCACCCAGCAAGGAAGCGAACACGCGTTTCTCGTCCGTACCAGCGGTGGCATAAATCTCTGCGCCCAAATGGCGGGCCAGCTGGATTGCTGCAATTCCGACGCCGCCAGCAGCACCGTGGATCAATACTTTTTCACCAGGCTGGATATGAGCCAGATGCGTCAGCGCGTAGTACACGGTGAAGAACACAGTGGGAACGGTGGCAGCAGCCTCAAAATCCCAACCTTCAGGCATGGGAGCGATCGCATCCGCACGTGTCACCACGTGGCTGGCAAAGCAGGAGGAACCAAAGCCCATCACCGGCTGGCCTACAGCCACATTGGTAACATCAGCCCCAACGCGGGTGACGACACCCGAGAACTCCAGGCCCAGACTGGCCCCGGCAAAACCGTTTTCTACAGCTTCGTCTGGTAGCAGGCCCATCAAATACATCACATCACGGAAGTTCAGGCCCGCTGCCATGGTACGGACTTCAACCTGACCCGCAGCCAGGCTCGGTGCTTGAACAGCTTGCCATTCCAGATTGCGCAGTTGTCCGGGCACCTGAAAGTCCAGCTTGAAGCGGGCATCCTGGCTTAGCGGGGCAATCGCTGCCGCAGTAGCCTCTTCCAGCACCAAGGTATGGCGTGCGTCTTGAGACAAGACAATTTCTGTTGCTTCATCCGGCCATAGCAACTCCAGTTCCAGACGCTGAGCGATATCGCTGGCATTCACATCACCGGCCAGATCAATCAAGGTGCAGGACAAGGCGGGCAGCTCATTCATCACGACGCGACCAAAGCCCCACAAGGCCGACTGGGCTGGATTCACCGCCCAATCCAATTCCTCTGCCATCGCCGGCAAGGCACCGCCTTGCGTCACCAGGAACAGGCGACTTGCAACGGTACGGGCGGACAAGTCCTGCGTCAGGCTCAGCAGTTGCGCGCTGGTCTGGCTGACCGCAGCAGCAGTATCGGCCCAACCCAGCATCTGCACTACATTCAGAGGACTCTCATCAGCCAAAATGTCGGCACTGAGCGGCCAGATTTGAGCGTTAACTGTTTGGCCAGCTGCTTCCAAACGGGCTTGCAAAGAATGAGCTTGAACTTGAGAAGCCTCATCAAACAACAAGACCCATTTCGCTGCAGCGACGGCTTCCTGGTTTGGAATCGCCTGCGTTGTGGCGGCCTTGGCCAGCAACAAATAGGCACCTTCACTCAATTCCTGTGCGGCAGGCTCTTGCGCAGTTTGCACCTGCTCAAAACCTGCTTGCTCCAACGCCTTGTGCCAGCCTTCGGGCGACAACAAGGAGGAGGATTGCGACTCACCGGCGGCGTGCCACCAGCTTTGGTCCAGACCGGATAAGAAGTCTGCATGCCAGTCAGGGTGACACTCGGCCACCAGCAGGACCCCACCCGTCGCCAGCCATTGTTTGCTACGCATCAGGGCCGGCGGAACATGCACGGTACGGTGCAGGCTGTGGCGCAAAATCACGACATCGAACTGGGGCTTATCGACCTGCTCCAGTTGCCAGTCTTGCAGATCAAAACCGAGCACCTGCACGTTGGCCAAAGCATGGTGCTGCGTCGCCTGACGAGCCTGCAAATCAGCATCTGGCAAAGCCAATACGTATTCAAACTGGTCTTCGGACAGGCAAGCAGCCAGAGTCTTGGGCAAATCGCTTGGGCCTACGGTGACTTCCAGCACGCGCAGTCGCTGGGAGGCAGGCAAGTTCGCAGCCAGTTCTCGCAACTGGGTTTCCAGTGCCAGACGCACACCCAGATACATGGGGTCATCGTCATACAGCACTTCAACCACGGGGGAACGGCGCAAGGAAGCCAGCAGTTTTTCGCCTGAAATATCGCCACGCAACAAGGCCGGCAATTGGCGTCCGACCGAACCAATCTGGGTCAGTTGCGGCAAGCTGCTAGGCGAATCCTGCAAAATTGTGCGCCACAAGTCCTGGGCGGCAGGCATATCGGCCTGCTCCACCACACGATAGCCTTCGTCATCTTGCAGCAGCTCTTCAGCGCGCAGCAGCTCGCTTAGCCAGCGGCCATACGGGCTATTCAATACTTCGGTGCTGAGTTCGGAAGGCTTTACATTCTGGAAGGTTTCATAAATAAAGGATAGGCTCAAGGCATCCAGCAAAGGCAAAGTCTGCTGGAACCAGGTTTCTCGCTCTTGCTGCTGGTCAGCCAGTGCTGCCCAGCCGCTTTGGGCCAGTTGCTCAGGCGAGAGCGTAACAGCAACTCGCTCATCACGAGGATGAGGACGCAGATACGGGGTAATTTGCCAGTTGGACACCGCGTGACGATCCTGGCGCAAGAAATACGCAGCGCGGAAACGGCAGGCTTGGGCGCTGGCCAGCAAGCGGCCATCAGCACCATACAGCTCGAAATCCGCCAGTACCGAACGGGCACTGCTGCGACGCAGATGCGCACGGAAATGTGTCACCTGCCCTTCGGTGGCCAAGGTAAAGCGGCCTACTTTCACAGGCAGCAAGGCCACGCCTTGGCCGGCTTCAATATCTTGTGCGAAGAAATCCACCAGAGACTGGTAGCACACGTCCATCAAGGCTGGGTGCAACAGATAGCCGTCTTGCTCCAGGCCAAGGGGCATTTCCAGTTCGGCATTCAGGCAAGTACCTTGAACCTGCGAGGCCTTCAATCCCTGAAAAGCCGGACCATAGTCCAAGCCCAAGGAGTGCGCCAGGCGATAGTGTCGTTCACGATCAATCTGCAGTTCCGCCGAGCTCAGAGCTGCCAGCTCCGGCTTGGGCATGCGTTCATCCGATGCCAGAATGCGGCCCCTGGCGTGCACCACCCATTCGTCCTGGCTCAGGCGTTGACGACTCTTGATATGGAAGCTGCCATCGCGCGGGCTCAGCACAAAACGCAGGCTGCGGGCATGTTCGCCGTCAAAAACCAGCGGCGCCAGAATATCCAGCTCGTCCACCAGGATCAGCGCTTCGCCCAGCCACTCGCGGGCCGCGGCCAAAGCCATCTCCAGATAAGCGGCACCCGGGTACACCATGGCTCCGCCCACTTTGTGATCGGCCAGCCAAGGCAAAATCACTGGGTCCAGTACGTTTTCCCAGCTGATGTCGCTATCTGGCAGACGCCAACCCAGCAAGTCATGCACACGGCGGCGTTCGATGGAACGCATTCCTTCCGTGCTGTTCTTGTACCAGTGACGCTCACGCTGCCACGGATACACAGGCAGATCCACCGGATTACCCGCCACGGGGAAACGGGCTTTCAATTGGGTCGGCAACAAGGCCAAGGCATGCAAAGCCGTATCGGCCAGACGCTGCGGGCCATCGTCATGCTTGCGCAGGCTGGACAGTACAACACCCTGTACATCACGCTGAGTCAGGGTTTCACGCATATAGCGCTGCAAAATGGCGTGCGGGCCAATTTCCAGAAAGACGCGACAACCCTGTTTGGCCAGGCAGGCAATGGCCTGCTCAAACTGCACGGGTTCGCGAATATTGCGCCACCAGTAGTCCACGCCCAGCTCTTGTGGGGGCAGTTCCTCACCAGTAACAGTCGAAATAAAACGGGCTTGTGGCGCCTGCTGGCCGGGCTGCAAATCGCCCAGACTCTTTTCCAGATGCGGCAACAAGCCATCCATATAGGGGCTGTGAAAAGCGTAATCCAAATCCAGCAGGCGGAAGAAAACGCTTTGGCCTTCCAGCGCAGACTGAATACGTTGCAAGCCTTCCAGGCTACCGGACAGAGTGATATTGGAGGGGCTGTTCACTCCCGCCACATTCACGCCCAAGTCCGCACCTAGGCCTTCCAGCAAACTATTCACCGCTTCCAGTGACAAACCAATAACGGCCATCCGGCCTTGGCCACGAGTCAGACCCTGGGCCTGACTACGGGCACAAATCACGCGTATGGCTTGCTCCAGATCCAGGGCACCGGCGGCCCAGGCTGCAGCGATTTCGCCCACACTGTGACCGGTCACGGCATCAGGCTGAACACCGTCTTCGCGCAGCATGCGCGTCACAATCACTTGCACCGCAAACAGCAAAGGCTGGGCGACTGTCGTGTCGTCCATGCGAGAGGCAGCTGGCTCTGCCTGCAATTGCTCCAGCAGCGAGAAACCCGCCAGGGGCTTCATCATCGCATCCAACTCGGACAGCAAAGTCGCGAAACGAGGGGACTCGCGCAACAAGGTCAAACCCATGCCCAACCACTGCGCTCCGTTGCCGGCGTACACAAAGGCCAGCTGACCTTCCTTATCCAAGGCATCTACGGTTTGCAGACCTTGCGGATTTTGTCTCTGGGCGTAAGCACGCAGTTGTGCCACGCCTTCTGCGACCGTTTCGGGCTGAATGATCAAAGCACGCGACAAAGCCTGACGACGATGAGCGACTGCATAGCTGATATCGTAAAAATTCTGCGCGGTCTTGTTATCCAGCAAATCCGCGTAATTACCAGCCTGCTCGCGCAGAGCGCCTTCTGTCTTGGCCGACAGGACCAAAGGCGGCAAATCCGAGTTCGGCACGACAGCCGATTGAGTCGCCATCGCTACGGGAGCCTGCAGCAGGACGTGCGCGTTGGCACCGCCAAAGCCAAAAGAATTCAGGCCCGCCACCAAAGGCTTGCCGTCGGTGCGTTGCAGCTCCCGGCCCTGGGGCAACAATTCCAGATTCAAGCCGTCAAAATCAATCGCGGGATTGGGGGTGTTCAAATGCAAAGCAGGCGGCAGGGCTTGATGCTGCAAAGCCAGAACGGTCTTGACCAGACCGGCCATCCCAGAGGCCGACTCCATATGCCCCAGGTTTGCTTTGACCGAACCGATAGGCAAACGCTGTTCGCGCGATTTTCCATACACCGCACTGATTGCGGTGGTTTCGATAGGGTCACCTACTGCCGTACCGGTGCCGTGAGCCTCTACAAAGTCCACATCACTCGCAGCCAGGCCACTGCGCTCCAGCACGGAGCGCATCAACTCAATTTGTCCCTGGCAACTAGGAATGGTGATGCCGGTCTTGCGGGCACCATCGGCATTCACGCCGGTTGCCAAAATGACAGCCTGTACTTGATCACCATCGGCCAGGGCTTGCTCCAAGGGCTTGAGCATCAGGACAGCACCGCCCTCGGAACGGACATAGCCATTACCGGCTTCATCGAACGCCTTGCAGCGGCCATCTGCCGACAGCATCGACGCTTTGGTAAAGCCCACAAAGGGATAAGGGTGCAGCAACAAATTGACGCCACCGACCAAAGCGGTGGACGCCTCGCCATTGCGCAAACTTGAGCAAGCTTGATGCAAGGCCACCAAGGAGGACGAGCAGGCCGTATCCACCGCCATGGATGGTCCGTGCAAATCGTAGATATAGGACAGACGATTGGCCGCAATACTCATGGTATTGCCAGTCATCATATGAGCAGTCAGGCTGGACAGATCATCCAGGCCGCGCATGCCGTAATCCAGACCGGAAATACCGACATATACCGCACAGTCGCTACCGGCCATGCTGGAGGGCAAAACGCCCGCGTTTTCCATGGCCTCCCAGGACAGCTCCAGCAACAAACGCTGTTGAGGATCCAGCCAGGCAGCCTCACGAGGGGAAATGCCAAAGAAATCCGCATCGAACTCGTCGATACGCGACAGGACGCCGGCCGAAAAAGTGATACTACGACCAGGTTCGGATCGTTTATCGTGCTGCAACTCGGTAGTCGCCCAGCGATCCGCGGGGATTTCCGTAACCAGGTCGCGCTTTTCAATTAAAGCATTCCAGAATTGGTCGGGCTGCGACAAATCGCCCGGGAAGCGAAATGCCATACCAATAATGGCGATTGCTCCAGACGCAGTATTACTTTTATTAATATCCGTACGGGATGCTTCTAACTCCTTAGCACCCTTGCCTGTATTTTGAGACACGCACCCTACCCTTTCGATCTTTACTGACTTGCCCTGTCAACGCGGAGCACGGAATAGTCATATTTGATAAAACGCTATTTCGGACAACGACTTCTGACATAGCCGTGTCGCAGGAAGCACACCAGTAAACAATGGCGAAATTTACGTCCAGTTACTATGATTTACAAACCATAATTACATGGAATTTATATAAACCTCATGCAATTTGATAATATTTATTTTCGGTTTTTATTTAAGCATCTGTGCAAAAAATAAAACATCCAAATTAAATATCCACTGACAATATTGTTCTATTTATTGTTAACAACAAAAACGAGTGTTTGAAAAATAACAAAGCCTTGGGATAATTTACCAAGGCAGTCTAATCAAGCTACTAGGCAAAATTTCAAAGATATTTTCATTTCGCTGCCACCTTGAGCAAAATGAAACTTTTAATTCAATCTTGAACAAAGACCGTTGTCTACCTAGAAAACTCTTCTCGCTTGGCAGAACGCTGCTGCACCGCAAAAAGATTAGCAGTTGGGAATGTTACCATTACGCAGTTGTTCTAATCCATAAAGAATTGAAATGGAGCAGCGGTTCACTGTAACAATCCGATGCTGCGCTAAAGGCGCCAAACAAGCTTCTTCGGGACTATCAGGCAACTTACAAGCCAGTCATAACTGACACTTTCAGGCCTTGCTGCAGAGAAGAAAAGACCATCCGGTCGTATTCAAAAACTCATTTTTGATACAAAGACGACAGGCCCGCAACGAGCGCAAAACCGTTATTGGTGCCGATATACAACGAGTTCACACCCAGACCTGACCATGTGCCACCAAAGCAGTGTTTTCCCTTAGCCGCATCCAAAACGCCCGAATCAGGGCGTTTTTTTGGGGGTTATCCCTCATCTATAGCCAGGTCCACCTAGGCTCTATACGAAATGTCTTATGGCATGGCTGTCGCACGCCGTTACATTGAAATGGCTTCATCTAATAATTAATCCACTCTGGAGACATTTCATGGGTACGAACGCGACCACCGCACCCGTCGACGAACGATTACCGAACGGCAGGCTGGCTGCACTGGGCTTGCAGCACGTTCTGGTAATGTACGCCGGTGCTGTCGCGGTTCCACTAATCGTGGGCCGGGCATTAAACCTGACGTCTGAAGAAGTATCGATCCTGATTGCCGCTGACCTGTTTGTCTGCGGCATCGTGTCCATCATTCAATCGATGGGCTTTACGCAGTATTTTGGTATCAAGCTGCCCGTAATGATGGGCGTGACATTTGCCGCTGTCGGCCCCATGGTCTCCATGGCTCAGGCTAACCCCGGCCAGGAAGGAGCCCAACTGCTCTTTGGCACCGTGATCGGGGCGGGGATCATCACCATGATCATCGCCCCTGCAGTCAGCCGTATGCTGCGTTTTTTCCCACCCGTGGTCACCGGCACGATTATTGCCATGATCGGCATTACGCTGATGCGCGTGGGGATCAACTGGATTTTCGGTAACCCTGTCGGCCCTACCGCCCCCACGGTCATCAACCCCGACCACCTGGCCTGGATTCAGCATGCACAATCGGCCGCGGCCATGCCCGGCTCTGCCTTGCCCCCACCTCCAGAAGGTCTGGCCTTGAAAGCTACGGTACCCAACCCGCGCTATGCCAACCTGACTGGCCTGGGCATTGCCGCCATCGTGCTGACCTCGATCCTGTTGATCGCCAAATTTGCCAAAGGCTTTCTGGCAAACGTGGCCGTCTTGCTGGGTATTGTTATTGGCGCCATTGTGGCCTCAGCCATGGGCATCATGACTTACGAAAAAGTCGCCAACGCTGCCTGGGTTGATCTGGTTCTGCCGTTCCACTTTGGCATGCCCAAGTTCAATATCCTGCACATTGCGACCATGACCCTGGTCATGATTGTGGTGCTGATTGAATCTACCGGCATGTTCCTGGCGCTGAGCGACATGACAGGCAAGAAAGTCGATCAGAAGGATCTGGCTCGCGGCCTGCGTACCGACGGTCTAGGCACCTTGCTGGGCGGTATCTTCAATACCTTCCCCTACTCCAGCTTCTCGCAAAACGTGGGTCTGGTTGCCGTGACTGGCGTGCGTAGCCGCTTTGTCTGCGTGGCCGGTGGTGTGATCCTGATCATTCTGGGCCTGCTGCCCAAGATGGCGGCCCTGGTTGAATCCCTGCCCACCGTGGTTCTAGGCGGCGCCGGGATTGTGATGTTCGGTATGGTGACCGCCACCGGTATCCGCATTCTGTCCGGCGTGGATTACAAGACCAACCGCAACAACTCCATGATTGTGGCCATCTCCATTGGCGTGGGCATGATTCCTCTGGTTGCGCCCAACTACATGCAGTGGATGCCTCACGCCATTCACCCGCTGATTGAATCCGGCATCTTGCTGACCTCGATTGCTGCCGTTCTGCTGAACTTGTTCTTTAATGGTGCTAAAGAAGATACTCACGCAGCGGTAGAAGCCGCCAAGCACGCTGAAGCCTAAGACGCTTGCCAGCTTGTATTGAAACCGGCCTGTCAAATCCATGACAGGCCGGTTTTTTATCGTCCGATATACCAAGCGAAAACGCCCCCTTCAGGAACTGCCAACTGAAAACAACGTACAAGTTAATGTTCGCTGGACAGTCCAAAGAGAAAGATCATCTCCTTGCAGGACATCAAACCAAAGGCGCAGCGTGTGGCCGCTCCCCTTTTCTGACATCACGACGCAAAGCGCCGTGCACCAGCCACGCACAAGGCAGCGCCTAAAGTGACCCAGATCATGCTGGCATTGACGGACTCACCTAATAAAGCGGCAGCCAGCCCCAAGCCCATAAAAGGTTGCAGCAACTGTAATTGCCCCACCGCGGCAATCCCACCGTGTGCCAGGCCCCGGTACCAGAACACAAAGCCCAGGAACATACTGAATACTGAGACATAGCCAAAACCTAACCAGGCGGCAGTGTTCACGTTGCTGAAGCTCTGAGGCCAGAACCACAGCATCAAAACGAACATGAAAGGCCAGGAAAGCACCAAGGCCCAGCAAATCACTTGCCAACCGCCCAGGCGACGTGACAGGCGTCCGCCTTCGGCATAACCCAGGCCACACACCACCACGGCTGCCAGCATATACAGATCCCCTTGCCAGGCCGCATCCAGACCTTCTCGCGCGGCATAGGCCATCACCAGCAAGCAACCTAAAACAGAACACACCCAGAACACGGGTTTATGCCGTTCACCGGCCAAGACCACCCCAAAAAGCGCTGTGCACAAAGGCAATAAGGCGACGTACACAATGGAATGCGCCGAAGTGATGTACTGCAGGGCCAGTGCTGTCAACAAGGGGAATCCCAGCACAACACCAAAACCAACCACGGCCAGGGGCAACAGGTCCGAGCGTTGTGGCCGTGCCACGCGCCCGATCAGCAACCAGATAGCCGCCAACAAGGCGGCGAGCACCGCTCGCGCGCCCGTCAGAAAAAAAGGATCCATACCCAGTACAGCAACGCGTGTAGCCGGTAAAGAACCGGCAAAAATTGCCACACCAATAAAGCCGTTTAGCCAGCTGACTGCCTTGCTATCCATCTTTCACTCTCCAACAAAGATGCTTGTCAGTACAACACAGCTATGCCAGCATACACAGGCACAGTCCAGTACAGTTTTAAAAAACTGTACTGCTCACAAGACCCACACACCGTGCCCGAACCTGCCCCATGTCTGCCTTGACCCGTATCGACTACATCATGCAATCTGTGCGTGAACGCATCGCGGCACGGACCTACCCGCCCGGCACCCGCCTGCCATCCGTACGCGCACAAGCAAAATCGGCGGGCGTGTCAGTGTCCACGATTGTCGAAGCCTATGGCAGGCTGGCCGCCGAAGGTCTGATCGAGGCTCGCGCGGGTTCCGGTTTTTATGTGACGGCTCCTTTGGCTCCACTCAGCTTGGCCGCCCTGGAACCAGCTCTGGAAAAGGATATCGATCCTTTATGGATCTCGCGCCAATCTCTGGAAGCCGAGGCCGATGTCCTGATGCCCGGCTGCGGGTGGCTGCCCTCGGATTGGATGTATGACCAAGGAGTTCGCCGCGGTTTACGTAAGGCCGCCCGTAGCCCCAGCGCGGACTTGACGGACTACGGCTCGCCTCTGGGCCTGGAGCCCTTGCGACAAATGCTGGCCCGTCGTCTCGTGCAGTCCGAAATAGATGCTGCCCCGCATCACATCATGCTGACCGACTCGGGCACTCAAGCTATTGACCTGCTTTGTCGCTTCTTTCTGGAGCCAGGCGATACGGTCCTGGTGGACGACCCCTGCTACTTCAATTTCCATGCGCTGCTGCGAGCGCATCGGGCCAAAATCGCCAGCGTGCCCTATACCCATCAGGGCCCTGATCTGGCGGCCTTTGAGGCTGCCCTTAAAGAACACAAACCCCGCCTGTACATCACCAATTCAGGCATACACAATCCAACCGGCGCACGTCTTTCGGCCATGACGGCCCATAGCGTGCTGGCCATGGCGCAACGCGCCGACCTCTACATTATTGAGGACGATATTTTCGGGGATCTGGAGACCCGACCCGCTACCCGACTGACGGCACTGGATGGGCTGTCCCGCGTAGTACAGATAGGCAGTTTTTCCAAAACACTGTCGGCCGCCTTGCGCTGCGGTTATATCGCGGCCCAGACTCCATGGATCGAGAGCCTGGTCGACTTGCGTACCGCCACCAGTTTCAGCAGCAACCGCCTGGCCTCGCATATTCTGAACAGCGCGCTTGGCGACAGCGGCTATCGCAAACATCTGGAACGAGTTCGATACCGGCTCTCCAAAGCCATGGATCACGCCGTGACACAGCTGCAGCAACTTGGCCTGACGCCATGGCTGCGCCCCCGCGAGGGCATGTTTCTCTGGGTGCGCCTGCCCGCCGGGCATGATGCCCTGACATTGACACGCGCCTGTCTACCCCATGGCATCGTGCTGGCCCCTGGCCCTGTTTTCAGCCAAGCTCCTGATGCTGCCCAGTTTCTGCGCTTCAACGTCGCTCAATGCGGGGACAAACGCGTCTTCAACGTCCTGAAACGGGCTTTGAACAACGAGCTGTCTGTTTAAAGCATCAAGGGATTTCAGACCTTCCACTTGAACGTCCCGCATCGGTGTCCTGGTCGCGGCCAGAGGATTACAATCGGCTCTGTTATGCGGCCCATGCGGACCGCCGCCACCAATCTGACTCCCATGTCCCCCAAAGACTTACGCGATTTATTCCTGCTGGCCGCCATCTGGGGCGGCTCGTTTTTATTTACGCTGCAAGCGGTCCCCGACTTTGGCCCCTTTCCCCTGACCGCCATACGGGTCGGTGTCAGCGCCCTGGCCTTGATGAGCTACATCACCGCCACGGGACGCTTGCCCATCTTTCTGGCGAACTGGAAACCCATCTTTGCGCTGGGCATTCTGAATGCCGCCGTGCCCTTCTCCTTATACGCCTTCGCAGCCTTGCGACTGGAGTCGGGCTTGCTGGCCGTCTTGAATGCCATGGCTCCCTTGTTTGGCGCACTGGTGGCACGAGTCTGGTTGAAAGAGCGCCTGACACCCAGCCGCATTCTGGGCCTGTGTCTGGGCTTCCTGGGCATTCTGATTCTGGTGTACGACAAGCTCAGCTTCAATAAAGGCGCCGAAGGCTGGGCTGTGCTGGCATCTTTGCTGGCCACAGTGTTTTACGGTATTGCCGCCAACTTTACCGCCCGCTATCTGCGCGGCGTGCAGCCACAGGCAGTAGCAGCAGGCAGCATGGTCAGCGCAACATTGGTTCTATTGCCCGCAGCCATTTACTGGTGGCCCGCACAGTTTCCGGGCCTGCATGCCTGGGGCGCTGCGCTGTCCTTATCCTTGCTGTGTACAGCAGTCGCTTACCTGATTTTTTACCGCCTGCTGTCCAATGTCGGCCCCTCCAAAACCATTACGGTGACCTTTTTGGTGCCGCCTTTTGGGGTGTTGTGGGGCGCCTTGCTGCTGGACGAGGCCCTGACCGCACAGATGCTGATCGGCATGAGTACCGTGCTGTTTGGGACCTTGCTGGCCACTGGACTGATCGGCAAGCGCAAGGCGGCGTAAGTCAGCTACGCCGCCGTGTGATAACTCCTCCGTCTTAGTTCTCGGTTCTCGCAGCCTATTTGAACTCGTGGCTGACGCTGGCCGTCTTTCCTGAGCGTACCCGTATTGTTGTGCTGAACTCCGGCAAGCCCGCATTTTTGATAACGATGCGGTGCGAGCCTGGAGCCAGGGACAAGGACTTCAAAGGCGGACTGACACCTTGCTTGCGGCCATTCACATAGACCTCCCCCCAAGGGCGTACATCCAGGGCAACCGTGCCCTTAGCCGGTGGCGCGGGCTTGGCGGCGACGGGCTCCAGTTGTTCCACATGATCGACTTGCGCGGTAGGCTCTGAAGATTCGGTTTGTGTGCTTGCGGCCACTCCTGATGCAGTGGCCGAGGCAGTCTCGGTAAGTCCCATTGCTCCGGCACTTCCCGCAGCCCCGGTAGTTTCCTTAACTCCGGAGGCCTCTGCTGTTGCAGCCCCCCCTTCAGTAACTCCTGTAACTCCAACGGCTCCAGTTGTTCCGGCTGTTCCGGCTGTTCCGGCTGTTCCGACTGTTCCGACTGTTCCGACTGTTCCGGCAGCATGATCAGCCAAAGCCAGACGAGCTGCATCATCCGATGTGTTTTGTATTTGAACTGGCAAAGCAGGCTGCAAAGCTCCCGACTCGGACAGCAGTTTCAACTCCGGTGTTGTCGCGGCTTGTGAGCCCGAAGCCTGGGCTAATTGCTGCCCTGCCTCCGTGCCATTTTGCGTACCTGTCAGCCGCGACCCAAGCTGATCTGCTCCTGCCTCCAAAGACTGCCCCGATTGAGGTGCAGACACACCCCCTACACCCAAAGCAGCCACATCATTCGGCTTGGACTCTCCACCCACCACCAACCCTCCTGGCGGCTCCGACGTAGTTGGTCCCGGCCTTGTTGTGGACTCTTCAGGCGTGGCGCCCACCACCGCCGGACGATTGGCATCAGACGATGCCACAGCGGGCCCGGAAGTGTCACTATCACCGCTCCAATACGCCGCCCCCAGCCCTGCCAGAACGACTATTGCCAAGCCCGCCAGCCACAGTGGCAAGGAAGATCGGCGCTCAGGCGTAATCGGCCGCACCGCTTGCGCAGCGGGAGCATGTTCGGGCAAAGGCTCTGGCATTTGCCCCAATCGTTCCAGCCGTCGGTAAGAAGCCATGGATTGAGGCCGCTGTACCCAGTCAAGGGCCAGACCCTGCAACATGGCCTGCGTAGGACCATCTGCGTCCTCATCCATCACCACAGGATCTTTCAGTTGCCGCCAGGGAGCGGCCATCAGGGGAAGGCCGCTCGTCAACTGCCAGCGCAAGGCCGCATAACCGTAGACATCCGTCCAGGGGCCGGCAGGTCGCACCGGATCGTCCACATATTGCTCTGGAGCCGCACAAGGTTCATCAAATGCCACCCCCTGAGCACGCGCCTGCGCCAGACTGCGCTTGTGCAGGTTCTGTTCCAGCGGCAATAGCTGAACCAGACCTTCATCACTCAAGACCACCGTATCCAGCCCCAGCGCGCCATACCATTCCTGATGCTCATGCAGATCGGCCAGTTGCATAGCCAACTGCTCCAGAATCACCAGCCGCTGGTCCAGCGACAGGGAGTCCAGAATCTGCCCCAGAGGGCGGCCCTGAACATCCTTGGCAGAGTGTGTACGTTTCATGAGCGGTCTCACCATGGTTGATAAGCGCGGCTTTCTGCATCTGCCGCTGTGGCTGAAACGAACAGACGCCGAAACAGGGCCAGACTTAACTCGCCGCTGTGCGTCACGCTGCGCCAGCTTGGATTATTCATGCCCAGACACCACCAGTAACTGCGGTGGGAACCGGGCTCCAGACAAGGCTGCAAGACAGCCCAGGGGTTTTGTGACACAGAGGGCGCTTGAGAGCCGTACAAGACATCCAGAATGTCCTGCCCCGCATCGCGCTGCTGGGACTTGGCGGCGACACTATCCGCCAGCAAACCGGCATAGGGCACGGCACTGCACAAGGTCTGGTCCAGCTGCGTTGCCGCCCAGCAAAAACGCACACCTTGCTGCAAGGTCAGGCCCAATTGCTCAACCATACTGGCCAGCACAGGCAGGCGGACACGCTGAGACTGATCGGCATCCAGTGGCACCAAAGCGCACACCAGATACTCGCGCCCAACCCGGTCCTGACTGGGCATGACCGCCCCTGCTTGCACACCCCCTTGCGGCAAGGACATCAGAAATCCCCAGGCATGGACGGGCGAGCTGGGCATATTGGCTCCAGCCGTCTTGCTGGGCGAACGAATCTGGCTGACACCACTGCTGAACCAGCGCTCCCACGGCAACAAAATCGGCTCGGGCATACGTCTGCGCACAAAGTCCCCCATGGCCGGAATCTTGCCGTACCACATCACCACCGGGCTGGAATCGAAATCATCCTGGCGCATCTCAGTGGCTCCCCGGGCAGCTAAAGCCTCTCATCTCCGCCAAACGCCACGGATTTTTGGAGCTATTGGCCACCACATCCACCACAAACTGGCGACCTCCCAAGGCAAAGGACAAGCGCTGGGCCCCGGCAGACGCGCCCGATACAGGCTGTGCCTTGTCCAGCAAGCGCAGCAGCGCCCAGGCACCGGTCGCCCTCATCCCCGAGCCTTCGGACTGTGGCTGTGCCTCCAGACTGACCTGACGGCCCCCGCGCGGCCCCGGCCACTGCACCCCCATGGCAACCTGCGGGCCATGGGCATAACGCAGCACCTGGCCATCCACATCCAGCAGCACTTGTGACAGCTCGGCATCCAGCTGAACAGGCGTGAACGCCATATCGATACGCGGTTGATTACTGCCTGCCGGGAAGAACACATCCCGAATCACAGCCGCACGCTGAAACGCCTCCAGATAACGGAAGTTGGCCGCCGCCTGTCCATCTATGCCCGGCTTGAAGCGCCAGCGTCCACCCGACATATCCACCTGATGCATCAGGTGCTCTTGGAAGAAGGCATCCATCAAACCACCCGGCGCAAACATGCGGGCAAAATCGTTAGGGGCCACATCCTGATTGGACTGAGCGGCGAAGGGATAGCGCCCTGCAATCGCACTACGACAAAACTGGCCAATGGTGGCATTCACCAGCTGCCCCAGGCTGGCTTGAGTCCGCGACGCAATCTCGGCAGAAGCCCCCACTGAGAACTGATCCAGCGCATCACGCAAGGGGCCGGGCAGTCGGCCTGCCTCTGCTTGCAGCTTTGTCAGCACATTGGACTGTGGAGGAGTGCCCGCGCTACGCAAAGCCGCATCCGAGGAAGTCAAAAAGGCATAGAACTCATCCAGCAATTCCAGGGTGCCATCAATAGGCGCGGGTGCCCCGCCACTGCTGGAAGCCAAGCGGTGATAAGGCTCAAAGTGTTGATCCACAATCGCCTCTACCTGCTTGGCCTGAGGCTCATTACGACGGCTGCCCTCCAAACCGACCGGGCCGAACATCTGCTCCAGCGCCTGCCGGGTATCGTCCAGCCGCACTTTGGCTTGCGCTCCCAAGGACGCCCCCTGCTGCGCATCCTCTCGCAACAAACGGGTTTGCAAGGCCACCTGCTGGACCAACTGCTTCAGGGGCGAATCGGCCATGGACAAGGTCCGCGCCAACTGAATGTTTTCCAGCAAACTGCCGCCTTGCAGCAAGCGCAAGTCAGCCAGATACTCATCCCAGACCCGCACATAATCCAGCAGATACAAGCGGCGCAGTTCCTGGCTGGCCGCACGACGCGCCGCCTCGGACTGTCCGGCTCCCGTATCCAGCCCCAGAATCCAGCGATCGTCCTCACGCATCTGCTGCAACTCGCTGTCGATGCGTGGCTCAACCACGGTCCAGTATCCCTCGTAGGTGTACAGACCCTCTACCCCTTCAGTCAGCGGTTTACCGCTTTCACGCTTGAACACAGAGGCCGCGTACGGCCCGGCCATACCTGCAACAGACATGGGCATCAGTCCAGGTGTGGCCGCCAGAATGCGGCGCATGCGGCTGTATGTGCGTTGCTCCAGGCTGATACGCGCCAGACGCTCCCGGCTTTGTTCAATCAGGGCTTCATTGCGCGGAAAGGGATTGAGCAGCAAGCCCGCCTGTGTCACGGCACGAACATGGCTCTCCAGCCTGTCGTATTGCGACTGGGTAAATCCTGCCGGCAAGTCCTGCTTCAAACTGCCCAGCAGCCAGGTCTGCAAATGGGCTGCGTCATAGCGTCGCGTGTCATACAGCATCAGATAGGCGCGCAGCGCCTCGTAGCCGTACTCCAGGTCCTGCGCCTGCTCGCTGCGCAGCACGGTTTCGATACGACGCGCCAGCAAGGGGGCCAGCAGTTTTTCTAAGGCGCGTTGATAGACGGTATCGGCGGCGGCCTTCATCTTGTCGCCCTGATACAGGCCCATGCGCCGCTCCAGACCGGGCGCATCCAAGCGAAACTGATCGCTTTGCGGTAGCAGCGACAACATATCCAGCAAAGGCAGCAAACCGACTGCCGGTGTGGTATCCAGCACCTGTGTCTGATCCGCCTGTTGCTGAGCCTGGGGGACACGTCCGTCAACCTGCTCCACATAGCTGCGGTTCAACAGGAAACTGCGACTCCAGGCCAGCCCCAGCAGCAGCACGCCCACCGCCACCAGACCGTAGACCAGAAAATGGCGCAAACGTACACGACGCTCCCAACGCTCGTCCCGGCCTGCCACACCCGCTTCCTGAAAAATCAGCTCTTTCAGCAGCTGCGTCAGAAAATAGCTGCGGCCCTGACCGGCCACCGGCTGCGCTTGATCCGCCTGTACATCCACTTCCAGATACTCGCGCATGGAGTCCCGCACCTGATCCAGGCGCACACCTCCTTGCCGACCACTGGTGAAGTACACGCCACGCAGCAACAACGGTGCCTCGAAGCGGGACTGACTAAACACCTGCTCCAGAAACTCCTCCAGCACCGGCCCCAGGCGAGCAAACTGTTGTGGCAGCAGATAGGCCTCGGCCCGCACGCTTTCATTGGGCTGCTCGGCCATCACGGTCGCCAGGCCACGCTCCAGACGCTGATGCAAGGCTTCATACTCGCGCCCATAGGTGTGCGACAAGGAGAATCCCGCTTCGCGAGAGCTTTCATAAGGCAAGGTGAAGCCCCAGACTTGCTCCAGCTCCTGACGATCACAATGGTCGAAATACTCCTGAAATCCCTGGAGCAAATCCATTTTGGTGACCAGCACATAGATAGGAAACTGAATCCCCAAACGCTCACGCAATTCGGCCAAACGCTGGCGCAAGACCTGCGCATGATCATGACGTTGCGCGGCCGTGCTGGACAATAAATCCGGCACACTGATGGTCAACAAGGTGCCATTAATCGGCTGCCTGCGGCGATAGCGCTTGAGCAGGCCCAGAAAACCACGCCATTCCTGTTCATCGCCCACCGGGTCACTTTCATGTGTGGTGTAGCGGCCTGCCGTATCCAGCAAGACGGCTTCGTCGGTAAACCACCAATCACAATTGCGCGTACCACCCACGCCTCGCAGCGACGTTTTTCCGTAGCGCTCCGACAAGGGAAACTGCAAGCCGGAATTGACCAGCGCCGTGGTTTTGCCCGCTCCAGGTGCGCCGATAAAGACATACCAGGGCAATTGATACACGTACTGACGCGACAGCAAGGAGCGCAGGCGGCCGCCCATATGCGAACCAAAGCGAATCCGCTTGAGCAGTTCGATGGCCTCATCAAACTGGCTTTGCAAAGGATGAGGCGTAGCCGTATTGCCCGGTGCTGCCGTCTTCTGTGCCGGGCGGCTTAATTGCCCCAGCAATTGCGCGTTCAAGCGGCCTTCCCGCCAACTGCGCCACAACAGGCGCAACAACCAGAACACCACCACAACCGCCATCGCAATCCAGCGCGACAGCTCGGTTTCCAGTGGCCGGGTTTGACCAATCGCCAACAAGGGTCCCAGCAACCAGATCAGCACCAGCAGGATCAGCACACCCACAAAGGTCCAGACGCTGCGGCTGAAGACCAGACTCAAAAGACGTGTCATTGCCCGGCCTCCTTGCTCAAGGGCACAATCGTGATCTCCACCCTACGGTTCTGTGCCCGACCTTGAGCAGTGCCGTTATCAGCCACTGGCGCGGCATCGGCCCGACCTTGGGCGCGTACACGTTCCGGCTGACTCAAGCGCTCCTGCAAGACGGCTTTAACCGAATCGGCACGTGCCTGCGAGAGATGGAAATTGGAAGGAAAGCGCACACTGCGTATGGGGACGTTATCGGTATAGCCATCCACCAGTACCAAGCCCGGTGCAGCTTCAACGGCATCCGCAATACGAGCAATGACAGGGAGTAGCGGCGCACGGACCTGGTCGGCTCCTGAGTCGAACAGACCGTCGCCTCGCAAGATAATGACGCTGCGATCGGCCTGATCTCGCACGGTCAGCAGACCCTCGGCCACTTCGGGGGCCAACAGCTCTGCCAAGGCCAAGGGTGCCTGCGGTGCGACGCCACTGGACGGCGGCTGGCCCTGTGTCTGCAAGGCCGGCAGGCGCAAAGCCACGATGTCCTCGAAAGCCCGATCAGACTGCCGGTTCAGCAACAGACTGGCACCCAGATACATCAACAAGCACAGCAGCAAGGCCACACAAACGGCCACCCAGATAGGCACAGGCAAAGGCTTGCCAACTTTCTGCGCCGGGTTGTCGCGCCAATGCGGGGACAGAGCGGCTGGCACCGTTTGCCCATACTGGCGCAAGCTCATGTACAGTCGTTGGCGCACGGTTTCCAGCTGGCTGGCGCCCTGCTCATGCACGCGATAGCGGCCTTGAAAACCCAAAGCCAGGCAGAAATACATCAGTTCCAACAACTGCAAATGCGCCGCCGGGCTTTGCATCAATTTATCCAGAAGCTGAAAGAACTTCTCCCCGCCCCAGGTCTCGTTGTGAAAGGTGACCAGCAAAGTGTGCGAGGACCAAACTCCAGCCTGCCCCCAAGGGGTGAGCGCAGCCGCCTCATCCAGGGTCGTACACAGGCAGTAGCGAGCCGCCAAAATGGTTTCATTGGCCACGGGCACGGCCTGGGCGCGCAATTCAAATTGACGGATTTCAGCGACCAGCTTGGCACGCAGACCCGCCGGGTCCGCATGTCGGGCACTGCGGCGTATATCGGACACCATCACCAGCAAAGGATTGGCGGCCTCCAGCAAGGGATTGGCCCCTTGCGCAACAAAGCGTGGCGCATCGGCCCGCGATCGGCGCTCGTCCGGGACCGGGCCGTTATTCCAGGAAACTGTCTCGTTCATAGCCATGCTCCGGATCAGCGGCGTATTGCCCAAAACTCAAGTTGCAGGCCGGGGAAGTCTCCGGCCAAATGCAGGGCCAATGCGCCGTTCTGCTCCAGCTGACGCCACAGCTCGCCGCCTTTTTCCAGCTCGAAGTAGGTGAAGCCGGCGTGATACGGCAAGGCTCGTGGCGCGACAGACAAGGGCTGCAAACCGATGCCCGGCAATTGCAGATGAACCAGATCGCGGATGCGTTCTACCGGCCCCAACTTCACCTGTGCCGCAAAATGCTGCCGCACGGTTTGGGCGGGCAAATCGGCCTGTACGGCCAGCACAAACCCCGCCTGACGCAAGAGTGCGCGGTCCGCAATCTGGGCCAGCCGTACACCCTGCCCCTTGTCCTCCAGAGCAATCGACACGGCCTGCTGTTCCAGGACCACAGACAAGGCGCGGCGCAACTCCAGCACCAGCGGCAAAAAGGACTGGGCCAGATCGTCATGCTGATAGGAGGGCCAGACAAGCGGCTGACGTCCGTCCTGGGTGTAGGTGGCCAAGGCGCCATACAGCTCCATCCAGGTCTGATACAGCTCGCCAGGATGCACGTGTACGCGCTGCTCCATGGCCCACAAGGCAGCCCGGTAGCGATTGACCAGCTCCAGCATCATCAAGTCGGCCACATCGCCCTGCCCGCGCCCTCCCGGCCCCAGGCGTTCTGCCAAAGCTTGTGCACGGGCCTGCAATAAAGCCTGCACATCCGCGCTTAAAACACTGAGGCGTGCATGAGCCTGAATGGACAGGATGGGGGGAATGAAATCCGGGTCCAACACCAGCGAGCGGTCAGGCCTGCGCTCCAGAATGCGAGCCACGGGCATGGCAATGCTGTCTTCATACACCTCGGATTCGGGCAGCAAAACTGGCTGCAAACGCCCTAGTTGCGACAGGCAAGGTTCAGGCGACAAACCACTGCTGTCATACAAATCCTGTTCGCTGACCACATAGCGCGAACGACGCGAGCTGTGCCCCTCAAACTGAATCTCTGCCCGACCAGCCTGACGACGGGGCAGCACCAGCATCAGGCGCTCGGGACGCACCACTTCGGGGGCTGTCCAGGACACAACCTGCATCGCACCCGGCCGACAATCAAAGGGCGTGCCATCCGGCAGCAGGCCACACGCTTCGCGCAAGGCGACACTGCCCATGCTCAGGGCCTGCTCGTCCAGACTCAAGGTTTCAAAGCCCCAGCAAAATGGCTGCGCAGCCCGCCGTCCGGCGTGGGCATAGTGCTCCAGATAGCGCTCCATCTGCTGAAAATGCTGGGGTCGTAAAAACAGCCCTTCGGTCCAAATGACTTTATCCATTGAGATAATCCGTTCTACGCCCTGTCAATCAACAACATGAATGGCGTTTTTGCGTAATTGCAGGCTGACCTGGACGGCATCCGGGGCCGACTGCCAGAACTTGTAGATATTGGTGGTGCGCGACTCGGGCAGCGGCAACAGAACGCGCCACACGCTGGCATCCAGCTCGCGATATCCCACAACCACGCCCACAGCGGTGGCCTGCAGATCGCCTGGCCGCCTGAAGGTATGGGCTTGACCAGGGCGTAGCACGATCTGCTCCACATTGAGCAGATCCGCCTGCAAGGCTTGTTGCGGGTCGGACTGCAGGGCAAAGAAGTCCCTGGATTCAAAGGTGCTGCCCGAGCGCAGCTCGAACACAAACACCTGTACCGGGGAAGGCCGACCCGTGGCATCCGGGTTGAGCTGTTCATCCGCAGTCAGAACAATCTCGTAGGGCACGGCCATGCGACTGGAGGTGGACGCGCATGAGGCCAGCAAACCCAGCATCAGCAGCGAACACACACGAAGCAATCGGCAAGCGGTCACGATGTCTCCTTGAATGGCAATGCGCCCCATCTAAAAGCATGAATGCGACAACTTTGTTAAGGACACGGGGTGTTTCGGTGCTTACCCTTGCGCAACAACTCTTACAAAACCCTCCGCGTCATGTCATGTGGCTGTCTTTTTCCTTTCCTAGTCTTGAGGGCAAGTACAACTTTTCTTTTTCCTGCCATGTATTTACCTGCCCGCCTGATCATTCCGGCCCTGGCCGTTTTACTGACAGCCTGCGCCCAAACCCAGAACAAGCCGGTGGCTGTTTTCAGCCCGGCTGCCGAAGCTGAACTGGAGCAAATACGCTCTGCCTTCAATGAAGGCGACTACAGCACCGTGATCCGGCAAGTGGGCCGCTCCAGCACCCTGCCCGCTGCCGCGCCCAATCAATACAGCGAAGCATTGAAACTGCAGGCCTTCAGCTTTTGCGTGCGCGAATACACCTTCTTGTGTGAGGAGCGTTTCAAGCAGGCACTGGCCGTAGACCCTGGCTTTGCCCTGGCCCAGGCCGAGCGCGGTCACCCCACCTGGGGGCCGGTTTATGAAAAAGTGACAGGAGCACAGCCATGAGCACCGCTGTAGATTGGCGCTTGCAAGCAGAGTCCGGCGGAGCCCCGCGCCCTGTGCCTGAACCCGGTCTGGTCTGCGGTTCCTGGACTCAGGCTGATCTGGTTTTGCCAGATAACAATCAGACGCCGCCCGTGCTGTCTTACCTGCGTCGTCAGCAAGATGTGCTGACAATTCAACGAGCTAGCGCAGACGGTCAAGTTGCCGTGAATGGCATCGAGTTGGCACTGGCACAGGTCAAGACTTTGCAGAACGGAGATCGTCTGACTCTGGGGGAAATGCACTACCGGGTGGAATCGGGAGTCAGCCCTGTCACACAGGATGAAACGCCTTTGGCAACTGCGCCGGCGGCCGATCCTTTTGCAGATCTGCATGTTCCCGGCATGCTCCCAGTGGGTGGTCCCGTGCCTGCTCCTTCGGACAAGCATCCCTTTGATACAGCAGCTAAACCAGCCAGCTCGTCCAGCACCGACAGCACCATTCCGGCAGCCAGCTGGCAGCCCGAATTGGGGCGCGCACCGGAGTGGGTCAGCACCTTGTCCGATAAGGAAAACGAGTTCGATCTTTTACAGGGAGTGCGGCAGGCCTAGGCCTTAGCTGCGCGGATCTTGCCAATCTGGGCGGCTGTCCAGAAACAGGCACAGATCCGCTCTGTCCTGCGTGCCGGGCTGGCCCAGCCAGGTTTCCTGACCCAAACCCAAGCCTGTCCCCAAGCCCAGATCAGGCTGCTCGTTGGCTTGCAGCACCAGTTGCAACTGAACCGACCACTCCAGCCCCAGATACAGCGCCAGGCAATAGCGCAATTGCCGCCAGGCCGGACGACCCGGCAAGAAGCGCCCATAGTCCTGCCGACTCAAGGGGCCAATCCGTATCCGTATGGTTTGCTGCACGTCCAGAATACGTGCACCCAGCACGGTGTTTTTCCCAAGCCCCGAACAGCTGCGGCCCAGACAGACCTGGGTTTGATCATCCAGCGGCACCCACACTGGCACGTTCTGCTGAATATTCACGGGCAATTGAAAATAGCTGGCCAGAAGCGCTTGCAAGGCCGGTGCACTGCGGGTTTGAGACGCCAGCGCCGGTGCCTGGAAATGCACGGCATGGTCGCTCATGGGAGCCGATTCGCTCTGTCTCCCTACGCCAGCCAGGCTGGCCAGCCAGCGCGTAAAACCGTCCTGATCATGCTCCAGATCACAGACCGCCTGCGCTTGTGCCCAGGCTCTGAAAAACAACAAAAACAGACGGTGATGAAACTGGTCCAGAAAGGCTACGCCAGCACGGTCTCCAAAGTTGCGGCTACGCTGGAAAAAGTACTCCGTCATGTGCAGTGGCAAAGGGCCATTGGGCCCCCACAAGCCAAAGCCCTGCACATCCAGATGCAGCTGCTCATCCTCCCAACGAGCGGTTTGCACGCTGGAGGCGGCAAAAGCCAGACTAGGCGGCTGGCCTACCCGCACTTCTTCCTGACGAGGCGTAGGCGCGGTTCCCAAACGGGGCTGGCCTTGGGCGGCCTGCAAGGCATCAATGGCCCGCAAGACCCGAAACAGATCATGGCCAAAAGGCCATTGCTGAATAATCCGGCCCAGTTCTTCCAAAGAAGCTTGTGGCTTTAACTGCTCCTGCTCGGCCCGGTTCACAGCACTGCCCGCGTACCTGCTTGCGGTCCCCAGGCACCTAGCTCCACCCCTGTCTCGGAAAGAAACTGAGTAGACACAAAACTGTTCAGGCTGACATGGCGAGCCAGATAACGACTGAGCACGGCAGCCAGCACAAAAGGGCGACCGCCGGGGAAACCGCTTTGGTCCAGCGTGACCTCAAAATGCACGCCACGCGCCATCACCAAGGGGCCTGGCCCCGGCATGGCCCGCTGCACAGGCCGCGCCTGCACGGACACAATGGACGCCAATTGACGCAAGGCACCGGCATCAGAGCTGTCCACATGCGGAGCCAACAAGGTACGCCAGCGACCGGCGGCCTGCGTAGGGTCTGACTGGGCCACCCCCAGTTGGGCCAGGCTCATCTGCGAGATCAAATCCCAGGCCTGACGACCACCTGTTGATGCCGCTCGCGGACGGGTCAAAGCCCCCAATAAACTGACGCCGGCTACAGGCGCCGAGACTTGCAGGCTGAAGTCAGACTCGGGCGAGCGCGGCAGCAGCAAGGGCAAATCCCGGTTGCTGCACCAGGCGGTGACACTAATCTGATTCATGCCGAAAAACTCGGACTGCTCATGCTGATTCACCAACGATAAATACACTTCGCTACCGCCGTAACTGCTGCGGCCACCCCAGCGCTTCTGAGTGTCAGATACCACGCGTGGTTCGCGGCGCAAGGTGTAGTAACTGCCATAGCGCCCTGCATCCTGGGCCGTGCTGGCATACAAGGGACGAAACAGCACATCATCGGAGCCCTGCCGGCTGTGCCCTTGCACCTGCTCCATCAAGCAGACTTCGAAATCCATGGGGCGCGTTCGGTCCATGACCACATGATGATCTGTTGCCTGTGGGCGCAAGGCCATACGTTCACTGCGACGACGAAACAGATTCACGACAGGCGTGCAATACAAACGCACATGGCCGGGGCCTACGCGTGCCGCCAGATCCGGCCAAACCTGTTTAAGCACAATGTGCAGGCTCCAGCGGCGGCTTTTCCGCTCCTGCGCGCGCCCTCTGGCAATAGCGGCTTGCAAACCACGCAGTCGCACAAAGGCAAAGCGACCCGGCAAGGCGAAATATTCCCGCAGTAATCGATGACCGGAGAACTCGTGGGACACCATGGGCAAGATGGCTTGATCATCTTCCAGGCCATCGTGCGTCAGACAATCAGACGTGGCCAGAAACTGTGGGGCTTCATCTTCCATTTGGATGAACACCCCCAGCGCTTGCCGCAACAAGGCATCCAGCAACAAGCTGCTGTCAGATTCCGGGCCGTCCAGATGCAGGCTAAGCTCATCCAGTGCCAGTTCCTCCAACGTCAAACCGCCCTGTACCGTGAAGTCCAGTCTCAAAGCCGAACGGGCTTGTGCGGCCTGTCGGTTGCCCAATGCTGCCAAGGGCAGATCAGCCGCCACATCCCCCAAACGGACTTGCGACAAGCTCATAGGCCACAAATCCACCGCATGGCAGGTAGAAAATTCGCAGGCAGTTTGTTCACCCGCCGGAATACGGGAGCGCAAGGCTGTATGGCGCGGGAGGGTAAAGCCTTTGGTCAGAGCGCCTTCGCTCATGCTGGGCCGAAACTGCACCAGCCCCATGCTGGGGGTGGGCATCAACCAGGAAGGTTGAATCACATCCAGCAATTGCTGGCTGAGCCGGGGAAATTCCGCGTCCATCTTCATCTGAATACGAGCCGTCAGAAAGCTGAAGCCTTCCAGCAAACGCTCGACATACGGGTCAGCCACCGCCGTATCGTGCACGCCCAGACGGGCTGCCACTTTGGGGTAGGCTTGCGCGAATTCGGCACCCAGCTCGCGCAGGTAAGCCAGTTCGCGGTTGTAGTAATGCAGCAGCTCCGGATTCATCCCGACGCGTAACTCTCTTCAAGGTCCAGTTGCCCGCTTTCCAGATCAATACTGGTACGTAGCAAGAATTCCTGCGGATACGGCTCGCACCAGACATGGCCCTGAATGCGCAGGCTCAAGACGTTATGCAAATCGCGCTGAGCGCTGTGATCCAGACAATGCACCTGCAAGGTATCGGGCAGGATGCGCGGCTCGAAATACAAGATCGCGGTACGTAGTGCTTCTTCCACATCCAGCCATTCCACTTCGCTCATGGTCTTGCCCGCCAGCGGGCTCATGCCATAGTTCAGGCAGGAGCGACGCACATGGGCCAAGGCCTGCATCAAGGGGGTGGCCCCCTGATTGGGCGTGTTGAGCAAATGGCCCAGATCGCGCAGTACCGCCTGACGCATCTGGTACTGACTCATAGGCTGGGGTGGTTCCCAGGTCTGATCGGGCCGCTCGTCGGTCAACCTGTCCAGCAGACAAGGTTGCAAGCGATCCGCCTGACCGCGCATCAGCGCGGCCCCGCGGCGTCCCGGTAAGCGAAAGCGGTCCATAGCGGCCCTGCCTGAAAACCCAAGTCCGATCAGGCTTCTTTGTTTTGCTTGATATCCCAGGCCACCAGCGTTTCAGCACCTTTGCTGCCACGGTCGGACTGTTCCCAGTACTGCTGTTTGACGCGTGCGGCCTGGAAGGAGTAATTGACCATTACGCTTTCCACATCGCGCTCGGCATTGAGCTGAACCGAAGTCACCAACACTTCTTCCAGGGTAATTTTGGAGTATTCCACCTGCTCGCCACCGGCCTTGCACACCGACAGTTCCACCTTGCCCAGGTGCTTGCCGCTGGCGCAATGCTTCATCACCGCAGGGGCGGCCTTGTCGATCCGAGCGACCACATGCAGGTCGTTGAAATTGGCCTTGCCCTGGCCACCACCGCCGCCCGAGCTCATGCTGCCAGGTTGCGAAGCGCCCCATGAAAAGGACTGGATATCGGTCCAATCCTTGTGGTTGGAATCTTTGGACTCGCCATTGGCGCCTTCAATCTTCATGAACATATCAACAGACACGCTTTTCTCCTTGGAGGTCGAATAAGGCCATCAAAAGGCCAGGGTGGAAATCAGTTCTGCTCGCCTTTCAGTGACGGCAAGCGGGACACCAGGCGCAGAGAAACCGTCAGGCCTTCCAGCTGGTAATGCGGGCGCAAGAAGAACTTGGCGGCGTAATAACCGGGGTTGTCCGGCACTTCCTGTACCGAGACTTCGGCGGCGGCCAGCGGCTTGCGCGCCTTGGTTTCCTGCGAGGAATTGGTCGGGTCGCCGTCCACGTAATTCATGATCCAGCTGTTCAGCCAACGCTCCATATCGTCGCGTTCGCGAAAGGAGCCGATCTTGTCGCGCACAATGCATTTCAGGTAATGCGCAAAACGGCAGCAGGCAAACAGATAGGGCAGACGCGCGGCCAGACGGGCATTGGCGGTAGCGTCTGCGTCGTAATACTCCTGGGGCTTCTGCAAGGACTGAGCACCGATAAAGGCCGCAAAATCCGAGTTCTTGCGGTGGACCAAAGGCATGAATCCGTTCTTGGCCAGCTCGGCCTCGCGGCGGTCACTGATGGCGATTTCCGTGGGACATTTGATGTCCACACCGCCATCGTCCGTGGGGAAAGTATGGCAAGGCAGGTTCTCAACCGCACCGCCCGACTCCACACCACGGATCGCCGTGCACCAGCCAAAATGCTTGAAGGATCGGTTGATGTTGACCGCCATGGCATAGGCCGAGTTGGCCCAGGTGTAGCGGTCGTGGCTGGCTCCGTCGGTGTCTTCCTCGAAGTCGAACTCATCAACGGGGTTGGTACGTGCGCCGTAGGGCAAACGTGCCAGAAAACGCGGCATGGCCAGGCCCAGATAGCGGGCATCATCCGACTCGCGCAGGCTTTGCCAGGCGGCGTACTCGGTATTGGAGAAAATCTTGGTCAGATCACGCGGATTGGCCAGCTCCTGCCAGGATTCCATCTGCATCACGGACGGCGCTGCACCCGCGATAAAGGGGCTATGCGCAGCGGCGCCGATACGAGCCAGCTCACCCAGCATTTCCACATCCGGTGGGCTGTGGTCGAAGTGGTAATCCCCCACCAGGCAACCAAAAGGCTCGCCACCAAACTGGCCGTATTCCTGTTCGTAGACTTTCTTGAACAAGGGGCTTTGATCCCAGGCCACGCCTTTGTAGCGCTTCAGGTTACGTGCCAGTTCTTTCTTGGTGGCAGGCATCACGCGGATACGCAGCAGCTCATCGGTTTCGGTATTGCTGACCAGATGGTGCAAGCCGCGCCATGCCCCTTCCAGGCGCTGAAATTCGGGATGATGCAGAATGTGATTGATCTGCTCAGTCATCTTCTGATCGATCTGGGCGATCACCGCCTGAATGGTTTGGTAGGCGTCGTCACTCAAGGTCACGGACTGGTCCAAAGCCTGCTCGGCCAGCGTGGTGACGGCGAACTCAACCGCCTGCTGAGCCTGCTCGGTTTTGGGGCGAAACTCCTGCTGCAACAGGCTGGACAGTTCGTCCAGCTGGGCCGTGTCGCGGGTGGCGGTCAATGTCTGGGTGGAAGTCATGGGGTAGGCTCCTTATGCTTTGGGCTCGTTGTCCTGATCGGGCTGGGACTCGCCCATCGTCAGGGCCTGGGGCGGGCGGCCAGCCAAGGCACGCAAGAGTTCGGGCTGCTGGAGCAGACGGGACAGCAGTTCCTCCGCCCCGCTCTTGCCGTCCATATAGGTCAGCAAATTCGCCAGTTGAGTCCGAGCCTCCAGCAAGCGGGCCAAAGGTTCGATCTGACGGGCCAGTTCAGCCGGGGAGAAGCTGTCCATGGAGTCAAAAGACACTTCCACTCCCAGCACGCCATCGCCCTTCAGGCTGTTGGGAACCTGCATGTTCA
This sequence comes from Alcaligenes sp. AB3, assembly GCF_031844565.1. NCBI lineage: Bacteria > Pseudomonadati > Pseudomonadota > Betaproteobacteria > Burkholderiales > Alcaligenaceae > Alcaligenes > Alcaligenes sp. AB3. The sequence goes on along the minus strand of NZ_JAUZVM010000004.1, from coordinate 195,058 downwards.
GCTTGGGTGCGATGGACTTCATGCGGTCATCGAAGTTGTCCACGTCGATTTCCATAAACTTGCGCTCGCCCAGCTCCGGCTGGCTTTCCGTGTTGTGTCCGGCCAGATCAGCCAGCACACCCATCACGAATGGCAGTTGCACACGATGCTCGGCGCCGTACAGTTCAACGTCGTACTCAATTTGCACACGCGGAGCCCGATTGCGCCCAAGGAATTTCTGGCCGCTGCCAGAATTGGATTTCACAGACATCAGGTCTTCTCCAGTTGATTTATGGAATTAAGAAGCGGCAGAGGCCGCTTCGGATCGAGGCATGAAAACCTGGATCTGATCCCAGGCGCCGGGTGCCAGGTCACGAATCAGCTCGTGAAAACCCATGGGCACCAGTTGCTGGGCACGACGCAGCAGCAAAGGGGCGGGATGGCTGGGTTCGTGCTGCTCGAAGTACGCCACCAGCTTGTCCAGCAACAGCACCACCTCTTCGCGGGATGAAACATGCAGGTTTTGCCAACTCGCCAAGCCCATCACCGGGGCAACCTGATGAGCAGGTTGCGGCGGCACAGGAATGGTGGGGTGGTTTGCCTGCACAGGCTCGGGAGCGGAAGGAGCAGAGAGTGAGGTTGCCGCGTCCAGCACTGCGCAGGCGGCTTCCACAGTGTCCCAGGCCCCATCCAGACGCACGGACCATTCGGCATCCAGATGGTGATGCACCAAGGCCTCCAGCTCCTGGCGGAACTGGCGCAACCGGTTCAAGGCCACTGTCTGACTTTGGCCCGCCGCAAAGGCACGGCGCAGTTCTTCGACCAGTCGATCCCGACCGGGCAGGCCAGTATCTTTCTGACTGCCATCCAGCACGTGGCCGACTTCACGTAAATTCAGCTGACGATGCCCAAGGCTGACTACGGGAGCTTCACGCATCAGGCGGCCCAGACCATCAATGGCCGACAGCCCGGCCAACGCATTGACGCGCGGTAATGGGTCCAGCTCACCGTCCTCGTGCAGACGCGGGTGAGCGTGCTCCCAGCCTTGTTGCAGGGCGCTCAACAGCCAGTCGCACACCTCCACCAAGGCGGGCAATCCACCTGTCTGCAATCGCGCCTGAGCCAGCACCACCAGCAAGCGAATATCCGCCGAGCGATCCAGCAAGTCCTGCACCAGGCGGACGATGCGCGTCCAGTCCGGAACCTGAGCCGGGATAATGGTTTGGCCAAACTGCTGCTCGCCTTGCACTTGCAGAGCCTGCATCAAGGCCAGAAAGTCGGCTTCGTATTCCAGGTTCTCGCCGTAGTAGGCATTTTCGGGAGCCAAAATCCAGGCTGGCTGCCACTGCTCCTGTATTCCTTCGACCATAGCTGTCGTCTCGGATAACTGATCACGGACCCAGTCTAGGAAGCGAAGGTGACACCTTTTTGACGAAAATTTTTCCTTACTTATTTTGCAAAATGGACGTATTTACGCTCTTTTTGAAGCAAATAATGCAAAAGCGCCGCCCACAGGCAGCGCTTTTCAAAAGAAGAAAACAGATCGGTCAGAGGCTAGTCGTCCAGGCCCTGCTCCTGTCGCCAGTGCTGGTAGCGTCGCTCCAGAACCGGCCGCAAGGTTTCGTAGCTGTCCCAATCGTCAGGCACGTGATAAATGGAAGGCAGAACCTCGTCGTCCAGCGTATCCACGTAATCATCCAGATACAGCTCGTCGTAATAAAAATCGCTGAAGGCCTTGCCCAGCTCGGACATATCTTCGCTGACCAGCACATCGTCGCAACACTCTTGCAGCAATTGTGAACCTTTGAGCATGTGATCACGGCACTGGCGAACCTCGTTGGGGTAGCGATCCATGAACGCATTGGCCAGCAGACCTTTTTCCACCAGCCAGGCCAGATACATGCCTATGTGTGTACGACCGCCTTGCGGGCCCAGGTCAGAGGGGTACTCCCCGCCTACATGCCAGTCCACAGCGTCATATTTAACGGGATCAGTGTGCGTTTTCAATGTCGAACCTCCGTAGGTATGCGTATGTTCTTGGGGAGTGGCTGCTTGGGTGCATTCTTGCCAATCAACTCTGCACCCTTGTTCTCCATCGCCTTGTCCTTGGCCTTCTGGGTTGCGGAGCGGCGCGCTCCCCCGCTCTTGACTTCGACCGCCCGGATTTTGCCCGTGTTCTTGTCCTTGATCAGTATATCGATCACACGGCGGGTCAATGGGGTTTTTGCAGACACCTGCGTGCCCATGACCTCGTGGCCTTCCTGCTTCAGCTCGGCCTCAACCTCACGCTCGCGCTGTGCACCCCGACGCCGGTTGCGTTTCAGCTGTGCCCGCTTGGCTTCGCGTGCCGCTGCCTTGCGTGCCGCATCCGGCCCACTGCCCGACACACCCTTGCCGCCTTTACCGGCGCCGCCCCCGGCACCACCGCCACCTAGCAACAGCACTTTGAACTGGCTGGGCACTACCCGCATGCCCACCGTATTCACCGTGTTCTGCATGCTCAAGCTAGTCAGACGGGTCGCCGGGATTCCCTTCCACAGCACATTAGGCACACAGGTAATGGAGCGCGAACGCGACATCACGGTTTGCGAGATCAAGCCCAAAGCCACACCCGGATTGTCACCATTACTCAAGGGTATCGTTGTGAGCAAGTTATGGGCAGGCCCACCCTGCAACAGGATGTTCCAGGCATTGGGAATACCCATCAGGCCCGTCGCAAAATTCGGGTAAGGGATCGGCAACAGAGCCGGTGGTGTCTTGCAGATATCGGGAAAGGCAATGTCCATGCCGCCCCGCTGGCAATTGGCAAACATCAGGGCTCCTTATTCAAGATTCATGTGGCGCGCCGTCCAGCTTTCAGACTCGTGCAAAGCTGGGTCGTTGGGCAGGCAGCCTGCGGCCTGTTCTTGCCCGGCCTTGTCCAGCAGACAGCGATGAAACTGGGTGCGTTCAAAATGCGCGCCATCCCAACGGGCACGGCGGCAATCTGCATACGAGAAATCCGCATAACGCAGCTGGCTATACTCGAAACGGGCCTGCTCCAGCACCGCTTGCGCGAAGTAGGCTTGCTGCAAGAAGGAAGCCCGAAAATCTGCCTCGGGGGCATGGGCTTGAGCCCACAGGCTTTGGGTCAGATTCGCCTCCCGAATCTGCATCCCTTGAGCCTGCGCCTGGACAAACAAAGCCTGGCTGGCTTGCACCTTGTTAAGCACAGCCTGATTCAGGGTGGCAGACTTGAAGTTTGTGCCGCACAGACGGGCGTGGCTCAGGTCCGCCTGAGTAAAGTCGGACTCCATCAAGACACTGCCGCTGAAATCCAGCCCGGACAGGTTCATGCCATGGAAATTGCAGGCTTTGGCCGTCACTCTGTTCCAGCGGCTTCCAGCCAACACACTGCCACGCCAATCCATGTCGATGACCACCACGTCCTCCAACCGGGCCGACTGCAAGGACAAATCCCCTGCGCGGCAGCCCGTCCAAGTACAGCGCTGCAAAAGGGCTTGGTCGAAGTTTCCCGCCTGCAAAACGCATTGCGCCCAATGGGTGTCGCTCCATGCACCACCCTGCCAAATGGCTCCCTGCAAATCACAGTCTTGCCACATGACCTCACTGACCTGGACATGCTTGCAGGACAGGTCGGTAAGCACGCACTCCATGAAGACACAGCCATCCAGCACACTGGCGTCCAGTACCGCCCCGCTCAAGTCACATTGATGGAAGCGGCTACCCGCCAGATTGACGCCCAAGGCTTGCACACGCGGCAGACGGCAAGAGATGAACACCGCCCCTGAATAATCGCCCGGTGGCAAGTACAGATCTCTGAAATCCAGCCCCAGCAAAGGCTCACCTTGCCGAATACGCAAACGCAAAGCATGGGCGTCCATCAGGCTTGTCCCCCGGCCGGGTCGCGACGTGCCGTGCGCAAATACAGATTGCGGCTGCGGGTACGTGCATCCGTTTGCAAACCCATCAAGTCAGCACGGAAGAAGTTCACGGTATCCAGCATCGTGCCCTGAACATTCGCGCCCCCGGCCAGGCTATTGCTCATGTCCACCTTGTTCAAGGTGGCCAGGCTAAAGTCGGTCTCAATCAGAATGCAATCACTCAGGCGGGCCTGCGTCCACTGCGAACCCTGAAGATTGGCACCGGTTAAATCACAGCGAATCAGCTGGGCCTGTTCAAAGCAGGATTGCGACAAATCCAGCCCACGCAAATTGCTTTCTTCCAGGCGGGCACCGCGCCAATTTGACCCTGGCATGGCCAAACCGGACACCACACTTTGACGCCAGGTGCTATCACGGCAGTCGACGACACCGTCCAACAGGCCCAGCAGCCAGGACGAGTCCTCCAGGCTGGAGCCCTTCAAGGACAAACTCCGCAGATCACAATCCAGCCAGGCGCATTGCTGCAACTGGCAATCCAGATAAGACAATTCAGACAAGCGCGAGCGCATCAAATACTGCACACCCTGCAAGTGTGAGGCCTCAAAGGTGCAGCGCAGCAGGTCCACATCCAGCCACTCCTGTTCCTGCAAATGGGACTGCTGAAACAAGACATCCTGCCAACTGGACTCGCGCGGCTGCCAGCGAGCAGCCTGTACCTGGCGAAACTGTACAGATTGCAGCACAGCCGCACTGAAATCCACATCGTCCAATTGGGACTGATCGAACTGAATCTGCTCCAGTCGCGCCCGCAAAAAAGTGGCCCCAGAACAGTCTGCTCCTGCAAACGTGCCTTGGTGTAGAACCGCGTCGTTAAAATTGGTGCCGACGCAGCGCACCCCGGAAAAATCGAAGTCCTGCAAATGCAGACCGCTCAAATCCAGACCAGATAAATTGCGAGTTCCGGCCAGAATCAATTCCACGCGCCTGCGCAGCCGCTGCTGACGCAGATCGGACGCAGCAGGCGACGCAGGGGCATAGGTTTGCATCGCGCGTCTGGCCTCTTCCATGGGTTTGGACAACAAGCCCGACACAGGGGCTTGATCGCTGGCTGTGGCATCCAGCTCGCACAACATGCGCTGCGTATCACGAGCCGTCACACGAGTGCTGGCCTGATTCTGAAAGGGGGATTCACGCTGCAAATCCTGCACTTTCGCCATGCCCTCCTCCATCTGCTGGCGCGCCTCCCATTGCTGGCGATTGGCTTGGCGCACTTCCTGCACCCAATCCGTCCGGTCCACGTCCATGGGCTTGGGAGGCCCGACCTGCGCCAGGGAAAACAACTCGTTTTGCCAAGCCGGGTGTTCGTGTGCCGCGTCCTGCGCCCATCGCTCCAGGCGCATCCGCATGGTCAAGGACAAGGGGTCGTCTGAACTAGTCTGAAAATTATCCAAAGGCGCACAGCAGTCAGCGGGTAGCAAATCCTGGTCGCGCAAGGCAAATAACCCGGCCTGATCGCCTTCGCTACGCAAGCGCAGCACTTGCTCGTAATGATCCTGACCACGCGGTTGCCCCACGGGTTCCAGGGCTGGCATTAATAAGCTCACATCTTGCGCTTGCGCGTCCTGAACCGGCACGCTTCCTTGGTAAAGCAAGAGCATGTGGCCCAAGTCAGGGAAGAACCAAACGGTGGTGTGCCGCAGCTCCAGCTTTTGCAGGCCGGGTAGACGACGATCCTGATACCAGCAGATCGCCTCCCACTGCGGCAAGCTGCCACTCCACCGTGGTCGCTGAGCGTGCAGATGGTGCAGTTCCCAAGAACTGTCTGCGGGCCAGTGACTTTGCTCACGCCACCATTGGTCCGGTTCAGCAGCATTGAAAAAATGTGGGTCCAGACTGTCCAGCATCATGCCGGGATCGCCTTGCTGCCAGGCAGGCTCATAACGGCCCGCCAAACGAAAGCGGCGTGGTCGCAAAGGCGATACAGGCCCCAAACCCGCTGGACGGCCCTGCTGACCAGAACGGTGCAAACGCCCTTCCCAAGGCTCTACCTGTGGCAAGCAAAGCGGCTCGCCAGGACTGGCTGCTTCCATTCCCATGCCGGCGGGATTATCGGGATACTCTGCCCCGCCCCAGCTACGGCTGCCATCCAAAGGCACGCGGGTAAAAGGCTCTGCCTCGCCCGGTCTGCCTTGCCGCCACTGACGTTGCCCAAATACAGCCAACTGCTTTTCTATCGGGCCAACACGCGCTTGTACAGCCAGTTGAGATACCGGCTCACCACCCGGAGCGCAGGCATGGCCAGACACCAGAAACTCTGCACAAGGTTTGGGCAAGGCCAGATCCAGCACATCATCGTCCTGCATCAGGTCGGATACGCTTTGCCACATGCGTGCATCGGTGCTCAAGACATGCGGGGCATCCATGGAGCACCAGGCCTGTACCGACACGCTTAGCGCATGTTGTCCGCGCCAGCTCCAGGGGCGCGCCAGAATACCCAAGCGCAAGGGTTTTACGATGCGCATGAAATTTGTCCTTTGGGAGAGCACGAGCAGGACTGGCTTGGAGCAAGGGTCCTGCCTGACTGCACCGGACCAGCGTGTGGGTCATCCCCGATCAACTGCAAAACCAGCGCCACCATCAATCAATCCCCATAGGAGTTGGCGGCGGGTTTCAGCTGCAAGGTCACCTGTTCGCGGTTCAGAGCGCACAGCTGAGCATTGGCCGGATCGCACAGTACGCTGACCCAATTACCCGGTTTGAATCGCTTGTTCAGTTCGGGCTGTACCAGCACATCCACATGGGTTTTCTGACCATCCACGTCCAGGCCCAGGCGCACCAGCGGATAAGCAGACTTGAAGACTTCTGGCAGCAGCTCATCCTGAGAGACGATCATTGCCTGTTGGGGAACGACTTCAGCACGATGCAGACGCTGATACAAGAGCTCTTCAGGACGGGCACGCCAGTAACGAATAAAGCCTCTGTATCCGGCCACAAAGCCACCCACTGCGATCAGCATGGGCAAGATGACCAGATAAGGCAGCCAATCTCGCCATTCCAGGGCAACACCAATCGAAATCATGATGGCCCCCATCAAGGCGCTGAAAGCCATCCACATAATCTGTCCCAACATCGTCGTGGACGTCCTTAAAAAAAGATGTGCAAGCCGGACTTGGCCAAACGCAGCGCCGAACTGCCGACGCGCACTGCCTGCTTGCCCAGGTACACCGCACTGGTCTTGATGGCGGCGTAGGCTTTCTCGTCCTTGAAGGCCGAGTGGTCCATCTTCATGACGGCAGCCTGAAAATTGACCAGATAGCCCTGTGCCCGGATACCCCAGGCATCCAGAGAGGAAATCGTGCCGTTCAGGCGAAAGCCCGTCACCTTCTCGGTATGCGGGATCCACCACTTTTCAATACCCGTGACATTCACCTTCCAACTGGGCGTGGTGATATTCACGCCTGTTGAGGCGGTGATGTCCACGGGCCCGGAAATGCTTTTGGTCAGATTGCCGGTCAGGGTGTCGGTGACATTGCCGGTAGTGGTCAGATCCACATCACCCGTAACGGTTTCTTTGACATCCCCGGTCACGGTGTAGTCCACCGCGCCAGTAATCGTGCGGGCGTAGTCACCGGTTTGGGTGGAGTCGCGGGTGCCGGTAATTAAATCCGTGACCTCGCCGGTGACGGTATGGGTGACATCACCCGTGATGGTTCGGGTCAGATCGCCCGTCAGCGTATCGGTGACATTGCCCGTCACGGTGCGCGTCACATCGCCGGTGTGGGTTCGGGTCTGCTCACCTTCTATGGTTTCAACCAGGTCCCCGATGACTGTTCGTACGACCCCGCTATTGAAGGTCTCGGTTTCCAGATCCTGCACCGTTGTCGTGCGGGTTGCCATGACGCTCAAGGTATCGTGGCCTGTGACCACAGTAGTCCGGTTACCGTCGACGGTATGGGTTTCGTCACCCTCGACTTCCGTGTCCAGATTGCGCTCGGCATGCAGCCAGATGCGCTCCTGCCCGGCTCTGTCCTCGAACATGAAGGCGTTGGCGTTGCTTGGGTCGCCGTCCTTGGAGCGACTTAAAAAGCCGCTTTGCGTGGCATTGTCCGGCAGGTTCCAGGGCGGCATATTGCTGGCGTTATACACGCGGCCAACAGCAATGGGCCGGTCTGGGTCGCCCCCCAGAAAGTCCACAATCACTTCGTCGCCCACTCGGGGCAGCTGAATGCCACCAAAGCCGCCACCTGCCCACGGGCTGGAAACGCGCAGCCAGCAGGAGCTGTTTTCATTAGCCTGCCCGTAACGATCCCACAGGAACTGAACCTTGATACGGCCATATTGATCAGTCCACAGCTGCTCGCCGCTCTTGCCCACCACCTTGGCGGTTTGCGGGCCGTAGGTACGCGGAATAGGTGTGCGTCGCAAAGGGCGATAGGGCTGGCTGGACGGGATCACCAGAAAATCAATGAAGTAATGGCTGGCCATGCCGCTCTCGCCGGTATGGCCTACATCCAGAAAGTCGTAATCGACCTGGGTCACCAGATAGTCACGGTTGTCCTCGGGGCGTGGATGATTGCGCACAGACAGCAAATAACCCGGCGCGACACCGCGTGCATTGGTCTGGGCCTGTGCCTGACTGCGTACCGCCTGCAAGGCTTCCAGCCGCAAGCGGGAGTAATGCTCGCCGTGTTGAGGCTCGGTATAACCACCGGCCCATTCGTAGACTTCCAGATCACCCAAGGCGTGTTCAGCCGGGTTGCTGCGTGTAGCGTCCAGGCTGGCTCCCGGCTTGCAATAGTCGTAGTCAGCTGTCGCATAGCGGCCCGGAGTGACTTGCTCATACGGATGCCAGGCGTGAATGTGCTCGACATCAGGATGCGCCACCCGGTCGGGGGAAACAAAGGGCAGCTCAGACAACCAGGGTGCAGCCGCGTGTTGACCGGCATCATCAGCCATCACCAGGGTATGGGCGCCATTGCGATGCTCGAACCAGTAGTAAATCCCCTCGCGCTCCATCAAGCGGCTCACGAACTGAAAGTCGCTTTCCTGATACTGGACGCAATAGGTTTGGCGCGGGTAGTCCTGCGTCAGGCGCGACTCCCAGGCAAAGGGATAACGGCCCAGCACATCCTGTAAGACCTCGGGCACGGTCTTTTCCTGAAAGATCCGGCTGTCCATGTTCTGGCTCAAGAACCAGAGCCAGGGGCGCAAGGTGGCCCTGTAGGTGTAGAAGCGGTCGCTGCGGCCGGTTTTACCCATCAGGCGAAACGCACTGATGCGGCCATCCAGAAAACGTGGCACCGCAAAAGGTGTTTTGATTTCCAGGCTCAGGGACTCGCCCAGCAAGCTGCGCAAATCCAGCAAGGGAGTATTGCAGACCACGTCCACTTGCAATTCAAAGGGCTGGGACAAGGCTTCTCGACCCTGCAGGGCCTGAAACAGCAAGACTTCCGGCCCCAACGGGCTATGCACTTGTACAAGACGTTCTGTCAGCATGCTTACCCCATATGGATTTGGTCAGCGTCGACTTTGACCAGCTCGCGAGCGGTCATCAAGGTATGGCGGGCATGCAAACGCATTTGATGCTGGGCCTGCACATCCATGCGGCCCCCACGCCAACGCTCCTCTTTTTCAGTCAGACGAAATACGTGATTGCACACTTGGGACAGGCGATCCGCCACGGTTTCCTGAACCCGCGACAAGATCCGCAATGTGCCCGCCGTCAGGCTCATTTCCCGGCCGGACTGGCGCAAATGGCCACCAGCCTGCAAAGTCAGGTCTGCCTCGGACTGGATATGCACCCCACCCTGTGCAGCCTGCACATGCAAGCCTTGCTCGGCGATCAGATGCAAAGCCCCGCCCTGGGGCCGCTCCAGCACGGCGAACACATAGGCCTGCTCACCATCGGCACCGCCTACCCAGACCTTGTCGCCCACTTGCGGCTGCACCAGGCAACTGACGGCCTGCGGCACAATCCAGCAGCGCTCGCCGCAGTCGACCTCAAGCTGTCCCGACTCCAGACGGGCCTTGACCTGTCCTTGCCAGAACAAGGGGGGAACGTGCAGGCTGGACACCATGCGCGAGGGCAATCCCATACATCCTCCGTGTGAGCTGTTCAACACAATGAAAAGGACTATGGCGCGAGCCCATGTCTACTCTATGACAACAACAAAACTTTACTTTTTTGACATTTAGCGGGTTTTAAGCAAATTTGCTTACACGTATTGCGCTATTACCCACCGATACAAGGGAGAGCCAATAAAAAAGCCGCCCGAAGGCGGCTTTGTCCAGCAACGATAGAAACAGCAGCAGATCGGAAATTATGTACGCTCGAAAATCCCGGCAGCGCCCATGCCTGTACCGATACACATGGTCAGCATGCCGTATTTCAGCTGACGACGCTGCAAGGCATGAACCACAGTGGCAGCACGCATAGCACCGGTTGCACCCAACGGGTGACCCATGGCAATAGCGCCACCCAGCGGGTTGACGAGCTCGGGGTCCAGGCCCAGATCACGAATCACCGCCAGAGATTGAGCAGCAAAAGCTTCGTTCAGCTCGATCCAGTCCATCTGATCTTGCTTCAGGCCGGCCAAGGCCAGCGCATGAGGCACGGCTTCTTTAGGACCGATACCCATGATCTGCGGAGGCACGCCACGGACCGAGAAGGTCACAAAACGGGCCAGCGGCGTCAGATTGTGCTCGCGCAACGCACGCTCGGAAACAACCAGCAAGGCACCTGCCCCGTCCGACGTCTGCGAGCTGTTGCCGGCCGTGACCGAGCCACGCGCAGCAAACACAGGACGCAGCTTGCCCAGCACTTCCAGGCTGGTATCAGGACGTGGACCTTCGTCACGATCAACCACTTGGGTTTTGACGGAAATTTCCTGAGTGCTCAGGTTCGGCTGCCGACGTGTCACCGTCACAGGCAGAACTTCGCCCGTGAACTCGCCCGATTCCCAGGCCTTGACGGCTTTCTGGTGCGAAGCCAGGGCAAACGCGTCCTGATCTTCACGGGACACTTTCCACTGACGCGCCACTTCTTCAGCGGTCAGCCCCATGCCATAGGCAATACCGTAGTTCTCGTCCGAGGCGAAAATCTCGGGGCTGAACGTGGTGTTCACGCCCATTACCGGCACCTGGCTCATGGACTCCACGCCCGACGCCACGATGATGTCTGCCTGGCCCGTACGGATACGGTCGGCAGCAATCGCAATGGCGCTCAAACCCGAGGCGCAGAAACGGTTGACGGTCATCCCGGCCACGGTGTGCGGCAGGCCTGCCAGCAAGGCAGAAATACGCGCAACGTTAAAACCTTGCGGGCCTTCAGGAAGGGCGCAACCGGCTACCACTTCTTCAATGGCGGCAGGGTCCAGTTTCGGTACATCGGCCAGCATGCCGCGAATGGCTTCCGCCAAGAGCTCGTCAGGGCGGTAGGACGAAAACACACCGCGAGGCGCTTTTCCGATGGGCGTACGCTTGGCAGCGACGATATAAGCTTGTTGTACAGTCATGTCTACTCCTTGATCCGCTCTAGTTACGCACTGGCTTGCCAGTGGTCAACATCCCAGTAATACGTTCCTGGGTCTTGGGGGAATTGAGCAGCTCCAGGAAAGCCTGCCGCTCTTGCGCCATCATCCATGCTTCATCCACCAGCGAGCCTGGATCCACATCGCCCCCGCAGATCACGGTTACGACCTTCTCGGCAATATGGAAGTCATATTCCGAGATGAAACCACCTTCTTTCATGTTCACCAGTTGCGCTTTCAGCGTGGCGATGCCATCGCGGCCGGCAACCGGGAAGCGACGTGGCAATGGAGCACGCCAACCGGCGCTGGCCAGAGCCTGTGCCTGACGAACGGCCACGTAAACCAGTTCCTGACGGTTCATGACGATGGTGTCGGACTCTTTCAGGAAGCCAAGCTGACGGGCGTCCAGAGCGGAGCGCGACACCTGAGCGCTGGCGATCGCCAGAGCAAAGCGCTTCAGGTAAGCCAGCAGCGGGGCATCAGGTGCACCCATGGCTTGCAGTTCAGCCGAGCGACGAGCCGAGTAAGCCAGACCACCTGCGCCTGGAACCAGACCCACACCCACTTCAACCAGACCAATGTAGGACTCGAAGTGAGCGACGCGGTGCGCGCAATGCACAGCCAGTTCGCAACCACCACCCAGAGCCAGACCGGCAACCGCAGCCACCACAGGTACTTGGGCGTAACGGATACGCAGAACCATGTCCTGCATGGCGCGCTCTACCGGCTCAACACCGGCCACGCCTTCTTTCTCGAACACGGGCAAAATGGCTTTCAGGTCAGCGCCTGCGGAGAATGGATCACCATCCTGGGCCACCACCAGAGCCTGATACGAGGCTTCGGCCAGTTCAATTGCCTTGAACATGCCATTGACCACACCGGGACTCAGCGTGTGCATCTTGGTCTTGAAAGACACGATCAGCACATCTTGTGGGTGCGGTGCGGGCAGCGTCCAGCAGCGTACCGATTCATCCTCGAAAACCGTAGTGGTTTCCAGAGAATCAACCTCGCCCACCAGCAACGGCGTGCCAATGTGACGCAGGTAAACAGGCAGATCGCTACGGCCTTCAAAGCGGCTTTGCGACGGATTCCAGGAACCGGCAGCGGTATGTACGCCTTGCGCTTCCCACACAGGACCACGAGTCGCCCAGTCTGGCAGCGGCTGGCTGCTTAATGTCTTGCCGTCTTGAATATCCTGGTTGATCCACTCGGCCACCTGACGCCATCCGGCAGCCTGCCAGATCTCGAACGGGCCTTGCTTGTGACCAAAACCCCATTTCAAGGCCAGGTCCAGCTGACGTGCGTTGTCGGCAATGTCTTGCAGATGAATCGCGCTGTAGTGGAAGGTGTCGCGCAGCACCGCCCACACGAATTGAGCCTGAGGCTTGTCGGACTCACGCAGCTGGCGCAGGCGCTCAGCCGGGTCACGTACGGCCAAAATGGCGGCGACATCGGGATCGATTTTCTGGTCAGCGGCCACGTAATCGCGCTGCTGAGCGTCAAAACGCTGGATTTCACGGCCCTTCTTGCGGAAGAAACCGGCGCCGGTCTTCTGACCCAATGCGCCTGCATCAATCAGGCCCTGCACTTCTGGGGGCAGGCCAAAGTGTGCTTTGAAGCTGTCATCGGGCAGTTGATCCTGCATGGTGCGGATCACGTGTGCCAACGTGTCCAGACCAACCACGTCAGCAGTACGGTAAGTACCCGATTTGGCGCGCCCCAGACGAGTGCCCGTCAATTCATCAACCTGCTCGTAAGTCAGGGAGAAACGGCGAGCCTGCTCAAACACGGACAGAATGCCAAAAACACCGATGCGGTTACCGATGAAATTGGGGGTATCTTTGGCACGAACCACGCCTTTGCCCAGCTGCGATACCAGGAAAGTTTCCAGAACATCCAGCAGCTCGGGCTGGGTGTACTTCGTGGGGATCAGCTCCACCAGGCTCATGTAGCGTGGTGGGTTGAAAAAGTGCACGCCGCAAAAACGTGGGCGCAGCGCTTCAGGCAAAACGTTTGCCAGGGAAGTGATGGACAGGCCAGACGTGTTGCTGGCGATGATGGCGTTCGGGTTCAGTGCTGGCCCGATCTTGCGGTACAGGTCCTGTTTCCAGTCCAGACGCTCGGCAATGGCTTCGATCACCAGATCGCAATCGGCCAGACGGTCCAGATTGTCGTCGTAGTTGGCGGGCTCGATCAGGTCGGCCAGGTCTGGCGTACCCAAGGGAGCAGGATTCATTTTGCGCAGATTGGCAATGGCACGGATAGCGATGCCATTTTTGGGCCCCTCGCGGGCGGGCAGATCAAACAGAACTACTGGTATGCCTGCATTCACGCAATGGGCGGCAATTTGCGCGCCCATGACGCCGGCACCGCACACGGCGACCCGACGCAAGGTACGGGCACTGCCCGTCACTGCACTGGCTGAACTAGATGTCATAGGTTTGTCTCCAGGAAACTGAAACCCCACGCAGCATAAGGTCCCAAACGGACGCTCTACGATGCGAGGCAATCGAATAATCGTACACGCACAACCGCTTTTACGACCATAAAGTCTTTTTTATTTTCAATCAAAGATGGGTATAGATCAAATCCATCTTCATGAAACTGTCCATGTTTGGATCCGGATCGGGCTGATCAGCCTCTCCAACAAGCCACCAAAAATTCAAACGATCGTTTCAATCTCTTTTATTTCAACAGATTGAACCCATAAAAAGCTCATTACACCCTTCATTAGCCGCCGGAAGCACCCGTCCCCTCAAGCGGGCATCACACATGGTTTCAAGTTATTTTTTTAATTCTTTTCTTATTTATTTCAATTCATTTTTTATTTAATTTCTGCGCCCACTTTAATTAATTTTTATCTTTAAATATTTCAAACAAATAAGCAGCGCTTGGGGATAGAAAAAAATTTGAGCAACCCCTGCCCCACGGCCGTTTTCTTGCCGATAAAGGCCCCGCCGCAGCTCCAACAAGAAGGATCAGCCCCCTACCCGAGCGCACAAGAGGGCAAAAACGGCTTAATTTGTATGCCAGAATGTTCAAACTTCCACTTTTGACGAGCCCTATCCGCCTTCATTGCTCTATGACCCGGTCTCAAGAAGCTGCCCCTTTATCCCTGAGCGCTCTATTTCTGATCTTTGCCCGCATTGGCCTGACCAGCTTTGGCGGGGGCTTGAGTGGCTGGTTAATGCGTGAGTTTGTCGTCCAGCGACGCCTGATGAGTCAGGCAGACTTTCTTAGCGGCCTGGCTCTGTCCCAGGCACTGCCCGGCATCAATGTGGTGAATCTCTCTATCTGGATTGGTTACCGACTGCTGGCCGGACCGGGGGCTTTGGTTGCCACACTGGGCATGGTGCTCCCCCCGCTGCTCCTGGCCATTTTCATGCTGATTGGTCTGGAACAACTGACGGGCTCTACCCTGGTGCCTCAGGTCATGGCCGGGATTGCCGCCGCAGCCATCGGCCTGTCGCTTGAAATGGGCGTACGCTCGGCACGCAGCGCAGCCACCGGAATCGTGCCAATTGCGATCATGTTGGCGGTTTTTGTTGGCATTTTCGTCATGGAATGGAGCCTGATCCCCGTTATTCTGATCTGTGCGCCACTGTCCGTCTGGTACGCCTGGCTGCAGCTTGGGGATAAAGCGGTGGAGCAATCATGATCACGGTGCTGCTCCAGCTCATGCGCGTGTTCGCGCCTCTGTCCTTTCTGACCATTGGTGGCGGGCAAAGCATCATTCCGGAAATTCACCGGCAGTCGGTGGAAATCCATGGCTGGCTCAGCAATCAGGAGTTTCTGGATCTGTTCGCCCTGTCACGCCTGACACCTGGCCCGAAGTCCCTGCTGGTCACCCTGGTCGGCTGGAAAGCCGCAGGCTGGGCCGGGGCCCTGGCCGCATCCATCGCCATTTTTCTGCCCTCCGCACTATTGATCTATTACCTGGCGACGATCTGGAAACGCTATGAAGGCACACGCCTCATCCGCGCCATCGAAATCGGGCTGCTGCCCATAGCCGCCGGGATGATTCTGGCGGCCAGCGGCACAATTCTGAAGGCAGCTCAAGGTGGACTGTGGGCCTGGGGGACGGCATTGGCCTGTACGGCCATTTTGCTGCTTAGCCGCATCAACCCCCTATGGCTGCTGGCAGGAGGCGGATTGCTGTTCGCCTTGATACAACCTGTTATCTAAAACAAATTTGACACATAAAAAGGCCCACTGGGCGCTTGAACTCGACCGGAAGTAAGGGGCTGTATCAAGGGTCACAAAAAGGACCATGAAAACGTCAGGATCCCGCCTTCAGAAAGCGCAAGACATTGAGCCGCCAGAGCTGCAAGCGGTACAATAGCAGGTCCTTTTACCCCTTTTACCCCTTTTGCCCGCGACATGGCTGTAAATACTGACCAAGCCGTACTAAATCTGGATTCTGCTTCGCTGGGCTATGGTGCCTTTACCGTGCTGGCGGACGTATCCATGAGCGTCCAGAAAGGGCAGGTCGTCGCCATGATGGGGGGTTCCGGTTCCGGAAAAACAACACTTCTGCGTGCTGCTACCGGACAAATTCGTGCGCAGAAAGGGACTGTTACGGTTTTTGGCCAGAACTTGGCCAAGCTGGACGGCGAGGCCCTACGCCAGACGCGTCAACGCATGGGCGTGCTGTTTCAGCAGGGCGCCCTGTTTACCGACCTGAACGTATTTGAAAACGTGGCGTTCCCTCTGCGAGAGCTGACGAACGACTCCGAAGCGGCCATTGAGGACCGTGTACTGGACAAGTTGGACGCCGTTGGCCTGCGCGCTGCGGCCCATTTGGGCATCAATGAAATTTCTGGCGGTATGGCTCGCCGGGTTGCCCTGGCTCGGGCCATTGTGCTGGAGCCCGAGCTGATTCTGTACGACGAACCCTTTGCCGGTCTGGACCCTATTTCCATGGGCATTACCGCACAACTGATTCGCGACCTGACAGACCGCCTGAACTGCGCCTCGGTACTGATTACGCACGATGTGGCCGAGTCTTTTGCCATTGCCGACCAAGTCTATATTGTTGGTCAAGGACGTTTGCTGACTCAAGGTACGCCCACCGAGCTGCGCGCTTCCCAGGATCCCTACGTGCAACAGTTCCTGCGTGGCGAACCCGACGGCCCTATCGCCTTTAACTACCCCGTCACCCCGGCTTTTGAAGCCTGGCTGCAGAACCGGACGACGCGCTCATGAATTTCATTACTGCCCCGATTAGTGCGCTAGGCGCGGCCATCCGCAATAGCATTTACGGCCTGGGTGCCTTCAGCCGCCTGTTTGTGGCCTTGCTGGCCCGCTCCTCGCTGTTGTGGCGTCGCCCGCGACTGATTTCCCAGCAAATCCACTTTATTGGCAACTATTCGCTGCTGATCATTGCCGTTTCCGGCCTGTTCGTGGGTTTTGTGCTGGGCTTGCAAGGTTATTACACACTGAACCGCTATGGGTCCGAAGAAGCTCTGGGCCTGCTGGTCGCCCTGTCCCTGGTGCGCGAACTGGGGCCGGTTGTCACCGCCCTGCTGTTTGCGGGCCGGGCCGGCACGTCGCTGACCGCTGAAATCGGCCTGATGAAGGCTGGTGAACAGATTGCCGCCATGGAGGTCATGGCGGTAGATCCCTTGCGCCGCCTGCTGGTGCCGCGCTTTTGGGGCGGCATTATCGCCATGCCCATTCTGGCCGCCGTGTTCTCCATGGTCGGCATCCTGGGTGGCTATATCGTCGGCGTACAAATGATCGGCATTGATGCCGGCGCTTTCTGGTCGCAAATGCAAAACGGCGTCGATGTCATTGATGATGTACTCAACGGCGTGATCAAAAGCCTGGTATTTGGCCTGATCGTGACCTTGATTGCGCTGTATATGGGCTGGCATGCCAAGGCCACCCCCGAAGGCGTTTCTCGCGCGACCACACGCACGGTCGTCAGCGGCGCTTTGGCGGTATTGGGCACGGACTTCCTGCTCACCGCCCTTATGTTCAGTTAACTATTTAGGAATTGCTCAACGATGAATCGCGAGAAAACCGATTTCTGGGTTGGCCTGTTTGTTTTGCTGGGGCTGGTCGCACTGGCATTCCTGGCCCTGCGTGCGGGTAACCTCAGCTCTTTTTCCTTTGCCAAAACCTACCAGGTATCGGCCAAGTTCGATAATCTGGGTGGCCTGAAACCACGCGCTCCCATCAAGGCCAGCGGTGTGGTCGTTGGCCGGGTTGGCTCCATTGGTTTTGACAATCAGGACTTCAAGGCCGTGGTTACCCTGGATATGGATGAGCACTACAAGTTTCCTGTCGATACCTCCGCTTCCATCCTGACGTCAGGCCTACTGGGTGAACAGTATATTGGCCTGACTGCCGGTGGCGACGACAAGGACCTGCAAGGCGGTAGCACCATTACCTATACACAAAGCGCGGTTGTGCTGGAAGAACTGATCAGCAAGTTCCTCTACAACACAGCCTCCAGTGACGGCGGCTCCAAATCGGAGTAATAAACCGCCAGCTCATGCTCATTACAGACGACACAATCATGAATACAACAACTCGCCGCTCTTACTCCCTGCCTCGTGGAGTCCGTTTGAGCCTGATCGGTGCCAGTGCTGCGCTTGTGGCTGGTTGCGCCAGCGTGCCCAACCCCAACCCCCAGGATCCCTGGGAAGGCATGAACCGCGGCATTTACGCCTTTAACGAAACCGTGGACGGCGCGCTGATCAAACCGATTGCAGAAGGCTATAACGCACTGACCCCGCAGCCTGCACGCACATGTATTAGTAACATTTTCAACAACCTGGGCGATGCCTGGTCGGCCGTCAACAGCTTCCTGCAAGGCGAGCACATTGACTTCTTCAACACCCTGGGTCGCGTCCTGTTCAACTCCACCATGGGTCTGGGTGGTTGTATCGACGTTGCCACCATGAACGGCTCCAAGCGCATCCCCAACGACTTTGGCGTGACGCTGGGCGTATGGGGCATCAAATCTGGCCCTTACGTGGTTCTGCCTTTCTTTGGCCCCAGCACCGTTCGTGACGGTGTGGCACGCGGTACCAGCTTCCTGGAAGGCTTCTCGTCCACTGGCCCGATCATGGCCATCAAGGATGTACCCGTACGCAACAGCATCATGGGCCTGTGGGCTCTGGATGCCCGCGCTGGCGTGCTGGATGCAGAAAAACTTGTTAACGACATCGCCCTTGACCGCTACAGCTTCATACGCGACGCTTACCTGCAACGACGTCATGCGATGGTGCAAGCGCGCCGTACCGGTGGCGACACCAGCCAGGATTTGCCTGACTACTCGGACGCAGACGAATAAAAACGCCCTGCCCGCAGAACACTCATCTGGAGCTTTTTTTATGATTTCCCGTCCCGCCTTGGGCGGGACTGCTTTGCAGTCCTCTCCCTCTCGCCTGATTTCCTGGATCCTGACCGCCTGTGCAGTGCTGGCCTTGTGTTTGCATGCGGTGGCCGCGCAAGCCCAAGCTGCTGACCCGAAAGGCGAGCCCAACAAATTTGTTGAATCGGTCGGTAATCAGGCATTGCAAGTGGTCAAGGAAAGCGACGCCATCCGCAAGGGTGACCGCGCTGCCATCCTGGCTGCCGTGAACGAAAACATCATGCCTTACGTGAACCTGGAAAAGACGACGCGCCTGTCCGCGGGCCGCTACTGGCGTCAAGCCAGCCCCGAACAGCGTCAGAAGCTGGTGGACGCGTTCAAGGGCACCTTGGTTCGCACCTACAGCGGTGCCTTGTCCCGTGTGGATGACAAGACCCAGCTGACCATTCTGCCTTTCCGTGGCGATGCCAATGCGGACGATGTGGTTGTACGCTCCTCGCTGACCCAGCCCAACGGCGGCCCGGTTGGCGTGGATTACCGCCTGGAAAAAACACCGGAAGGCTGGAAAATCTACGACTTGAACGTGGAAGGCATCTGGCTGATTCAAAACTACCGCAACCAGTTTGCCCAGCAAATTGAGCAAGGTGGCATTGATGGCCTGATTCAGGCGCTGAACAAGCAAAACAGCTAAGACAGGCCGTGGCAAGCACGGTCGCTTTGGTCGGGCTTTCCTAAGCAGACCAGAGTCGTACTCTATAATAAAGAGCCTGATCACCCCCAAACAGGTCTACGCCCATGCGTAGGCCTGTTTAGTTAACAAAGACGCTACCGCGACGACTTCCACCGCCACACCCGCGTCAGGCCAACCCAAATTGCCATGTCCGCCTTCAAACTCGATAACGTCAGCAAACGCTTCGCTCCCCAAAGCCGGGGACTCAAAAGCCTGTTTTCCCCTCCCCGTTCCGATGCCGGTTTTCTGGCCGTCGATCAGGTCAGCCTGACTATTGAACATGGTGAATTTTTTGGCTTGCTCGGCCCTAACGGCGCCGGCAAAACAACCCTGATTTCCATGTTGGCCGGCTTGACCCGGCCCACCAGCGGCCAGGTCAGTGTCTGTGGTTACGATGTGCGCACCCAGTACCAAAAAGCCCGCCAATCGTTGGGCGTGGTGCCACAGGAAATTGTTTACGATCCCTTTTTCACCGTCCGTGAAACCCTGCGTCTGCAATCGGGCTACTTCGGCCTGAAAAACAATGACGACTGGATCGACGAAATTCTGGCCAATCTGGCCTTGAGCGACAAGGCCGATGTGAACATGCGCGCCTTGTCCGGCGGCATGAAGCGCCGCGTTCTGGTCGCCCAGGCACTGGTGCACCGCCCCCCTGTCATTATTCTGGATGAACCCACTGCCGGTGTGGACGTGGACCTGCGCCGCACGCTGTGGGAGTTCATCATTCGCCTGAATCAACAAGGCCACACCATCTTGCTGACTACCCATTATCTGGAAGAAGCTCAGGCCCTCTGTGGTCGCCTGGCCATGCTTAAAAGTGGCAAGATCGTCGCCCTAGATACCACGCAAGCCATTATGGAGCGCGCAGGCGGCCACGATCTGGAGGATGCATTTGTGCGCATCATGCACAACGAAGGGAAAATGGGAGTCGCCCTGTGAACCAGAACAACTCCCCCAAACACTGGGGCGTGCCTCAAAACACCGACGCCCCCGCTACCAAGATCGGTACCTTAAGCCTGCCCCCGCAGCCCAAGATGGGTTCGGGCTTTCCTACGCTGCTGCGCAAGGAGCTGATGCGTTTCTGGAAAGTGGGCTTTCAGACCATTGCAGCGCCCGTACTGACGGCGCTGATGTACTTGCTGATTTTCGCCCACGTGCTGGAAGGCCGCGTCACGGTATACGACTCCGTGCCCTACACCGCCTTCCTGATTCCGGGTCTGATGATGATGAGCATGTTGCAAAACGCCTTTGCCAACCCCTCCTCATCACTGATTCAAAGCCGCATTACGGGCAATCTGGTCTTTATCCTGCTGCCGCCGCTTTCGCACCGCGAAATCTTCGCCGCCTATCTGCTGGCGTCCATTGCCCGCGGCGTCTGTGTGGGCCTCTGTGTCTGGCTGGTGTCGCTGTTCTTCGTGTCCCTGCCCGTGGCCAAGCCTTTGTGGGTATTGGTCTTTGCCGTCATGTCTTGCGGCATCATGGGCACCCTGGGTCTGATCGCCGGTCTGTGGTCCGAGAAGTTCGACCAGTTGGCTGCGTTCCAGAACTTCCTGATCATGCCCGCGACATTCCTGTCGGGTGTGTTCTATTCGATTCATAGCCTGCCGCCGTTTTGGCAAACTGTTTCACACTGGAATCCGTTGCTCTATACCATTGACGGGTTCCGCTACGGTTTTTTTGCCGCCTCGGATATTTCTCCCTGGTTCAGCCTGACCGTTGTCGCCAGCGTCTTTGTTGCGCTGTGTCTGATTTCGCTACGCCTGCTTGCCTCAGGCTATAAATTACGGAATTGATTTCATGTTGCCGACCCCCGAACAAGTTCACCAATACATTGCCGACAACCTGCCCTGTGAACACTTGCAAGTGCAAGGCGATGGTTCGCACTTTGAGGCCCTGATCGTCAGCACCGCCTTTGAAGGCAAACGCCTGATTGCGCGTCACCAACTGGTTTACAAAGCCCTGGGCGACCGGATGAAAGCCGAAATCCACGCCCTGTCCATGCGCACGCTTACCCCCGACGAATACAAGGCCAATCCGAATGGATAAATTACGCATCACGGGCGGACAACGCCTGAATGGCGAAATCACCGTCTCTGGCGCCAAAAACGCTGCCCTGCCCATTCTGTGCGCCAGTCTGCTGACTGCCGACACGGTGTACCTGGACAATGTCCCGCGCCTGCGTGACATCGACACCACCCTGAAGCTCCTGGGTCAGTTAGGTGTCACCCAGGAACGCAATGGCACGCTGGAGTTGAATGCAGGCAACATCACCAATCTGGAAGCGCCCTACGAACTGGTGAAAACCATGCGCGCCTCCATTCTGGTGCTGGGCCCCCTGCTGGCCCGCTTTGGCGAGGCCCGCGTCAGCCTGCCCGGAGGTTGCGCCATTGGTCAACGCCCTGTGGATCAGCACATCAAGGGCCTGGCCGCCATGGGTGCAGAAATCCATGTCGAACACGGCTTTGTGAATGCCCGCGCCAAGCGCTTGCGTGGTGCCGTGGTGCGCACGGATATGGTGACGGTTACCGGCACCGAAAACCTGATGATGGCGGCTGTGTTGGCCAAAGGCCAAACCATTCTGGAAAACGCAGCCCGCGAACCGGAAATTATTGATCTGGCCGAACTGCTGATCAAAATGGGTGCCAAGATCCAGGGCCACGGTACCGACCGTATCGTCATTGACGGGGTCGAGCGCCTGCACGGTGCCAAACACACCATCTGCCCCGACCGTATCGAAGCCGGTACATTCCTGTGCGCCGTTGCCGCTACGGGTGGCGAACTGACCTTGCGCAATACCGATGCTGACGCCATGGGCGCCACGCTGGACAAGCTGCGCGAAGCCGGTCTGCAGATTGAAGCCGGCCCGGACTGGATCAAAGCCAGCATGAATGGTCGCCCCAAGGCAGTCAGCTTCCGCACCAGCGAATACCCCGGTTTCCCTACGGACATGCAGGCTCAATTGATGGCACTGAACACCATCGCCGACGGCACTGCCTCGGTCGTGGAAACCATCTTTGAAAATCGCTACATGCACGTACAGGAACTGAACCGCCTGGGTGCACAGATCGATATCGAAGGCCATATGGCCGTCGTTACCGGCGTACCCTACCTGACTGGCGCCACTGTCATGGCAACCGACCTGCGTGCGTCGGCCAGCCTGGTCATTGCGGGTCTGGCTGCTCGGGGTGACACCACCGTCGAACGCATCTACCATCTGGACCGTGGCTACGACCGCATGGAAGCCAAGCTTCAGGCCGTCGGCGCCAACATCGAGCGAATCAGCAGCAAGGAAACCTAATGAGTCCCGCCGGTTTAAATCAACCTCTGACGCTGGCCTTGTCCAAAGGCCGGATTTTCGACGAAACCCTGCCTTTGCTGGAAGAGGCAGGCATCAAGGTGCTGGAAAGCCCCGAAACGTCGCGCAAACTGATCCTGTCCACCAATAATCCGGACCTACGCCTGATTATTGTGCGTGCCACCGACGTGCCGACCTACGTGCAATACGGTGCCGCCCATATCGGGATTGCCGGCAAGGACGTGCTGTACGAGCACATGGAACAGCACCCCGGCGGTCTGTACCAGCCTGTGGACCTGAACATTGCCCGTTGCCGCCTGTGCGTGGCCGTGGCCGAAGGCTTTGACTACCATTCGGCAGTCAAGCAAGGTTCTCGCCTGCGTATTGCCACCAAATACACCCGTGCGGCTCGCGAGCACTTCGCCAGCAAGGGCGTGTACGTGGATCTGATCAAGCTGTATGGCTCCATGGAACTGGCCCCGCTGGTGGGTCTGGCCGACGCCATTGTGGACCTGGTCTCCAGCGGCGGCACCCTGCGCGCCAACAAGCTGGTGGAAGTGGAAGACATCACCCCCATCTCCTCGCGTTTGATCGTCAATCAGGCCGCCATGAAAAACCGCGGTGCGCAGTTGCAACCCCTGATCGACGCCTTCTCTCGCGCTTCGGTGGACGAGTAAAACCTCCCCTGCTGCTGGCAGGGGACAAACCGCCTGACGATCCTGCTTGCGCAAAAGGCGCAGACCGCCTTTTGCCTAAGCGAAATGTTATACACTGGCCCTTGAACCTTAGCTTTTTCCTATAGCGACATGTCACTGATCCATCGCCTGACCTCCCAATCCGCCCAGTTCGATGCCGAACTGCGCACGCTACTGGCTTACGAAGCGTCCGAAGACGCGTCTATCGAGCACGCTTGTGCCGAGATTCTGCATCGTATCCAGCATGAGGGAGACACGGCCTTGCTGGATTACACCCAGCGCTTTGACCGCCTGGCTGTTGAACAGGCCTCGGCACTGGAAATCTCCAAGGAAGAACTGTTTGCGGCTCTGGACAGCCTGCCTGCCGATCAGCGCAAGGCACTGGAACAGGCCGCCGAGCGCGTGCGCCGTTACCACGAGCACCAGCGCACTGAAACCTGGACCTACACGGAAGCCGACGGCACCGTGCTGGGCCAGCAAGTCACCCCCTTGGACCGTGTGGGACTGTATGTTCCCGGTGGCAAGGCCGCTTACCCCTCCTCGGTTCTGATGAACGCCATCCCCGCGAAAGTGGCCGGTGTTCCTGAACTGATCATGGTCACGCCTACACCCGATGGCGTGCGCAACCCCATCGTACTGGCCGCTGCCGCCCTGGGCGGTGTCGATCGCGTGTTCACCATTGGTGGCGCACAAGCCGTAGGCGCGTTGGCTTACGGTACGGACACCATTCCTGCGGTAGACAAGATTGTCGGTCCCGGCAACGCCTACGTGGCTGCTGCCAAGCGTCGTGTCTTTGGCGTGGTTGGCATCGACATGATTGCCGGCCCCTCCGAAATCCTGATCATCAGCGACGGCAGTGCTCCTGCCGACTGGGTGGCCATGGACCTGTTCTCCCAGGCCGAACACGACGAGCTGGCCCAGGCCATCTTGCTGTGCCCGGATACGAACTTCCTGGATCAGGTTGAAGCCGCTATCGAACGCCTGTTGCCCACCATGCCACGCGCGGACATCATCCGTCGCAGCCTGTCTGGCCGGGGTGCTCTGATCCACGTCCGTGATCTGGACGAGGCCTGTCGGATCAGCAACCATATCGCGCCGGAACACCTGGAAGTCTCTACCCGGAACGCCCAGGACCTGTTGGGCAAAATCCGCCATGCTGGCGCCATTTTCCTGGGCCCCTACAGCTCTGAATCGCTGGGCGATTACTGTGCCGGGCCTAACCATGTCCTGCCGACGGCACGCACTGCGCGTTTCTCGTCACCCTTGGGCGTCTACGATTTCCAGAAACGCAGCAGCATTATTCAGGTTTCAGAATCAGGCGCCCAAACACTGGGACCTATAGCCGCTACGCTGGCTCAAGGCGAGGGGCTGTACGCCCACGCTGCCAGCGCGCAATTCCGATTGAACCAATCCTGATACCGGCCTTGCCGCCGGCTCTGATATGCGTACCGCCGAGATTACCCGCAATACCAATGAAACCCGCATCCGCGTGGCCGTTAACCTGGACGGCACCGGCCGTCACTCGCTCAACAGCGGTGTGCCCTTTCTGGACCACATGCTGGACCAGATCGCCCGCCACGGTCTGATTGACCTGGACGTGCACTGTGAGGGCGATACCCACATCGACGATCACCATACCGTCGAAGATATCGGCATTGCGCTGGGCCAGGCATTTGCCAAGGCCGTAGGCAGCAAAGCCGGTCTGCGCCGTTACGGTCATGCCTACGTCCCCTTGGACGAGTCGCTGTCGCGCGTAGTGGTGGACTTCTCCGGTCGCCCCGGCCTGTTTTATTTTGTGCCCTTTACCCGCGCACGAATCGGCCAGTTCGATGTAGACTTGGCACGCGAGTTTTTCCAGGGTTTTGTGAATCACGCCCTGGTTTCTATGCACATCGATAACCTGCGCGGCGAAAACGCACACCACCAGTGCGAAACCGTGTTCAAAGCCTTTGGCCGAGCATTGCGCATGGCTCTGGAGCTGGACCCACGTAGCGAAGGCGTGGTGCCTTCGACCAAAGGGGTTCTGTAAACGTCCTTCGGACACACATCGTGACCACTATCGCTATTGTCGATTACGGCTCGGGCAACATCTTCTCGGTTGCCCGAGCACTGCATGCCGCCGCACCTGATGCGCGCATCATTCTTGCTCAAACCCCTCAAGCCATTCTGGATGCGGACCGGGTTGTCTTACCCGGCCAGGGCGCCATGCCCGATTGCATGGCCCACCTGGACCAATCCGGTTTGCGCGATGCCTTGCTGACAGCCGCCCGCACCAAGCCCTTATTGGGCATTTGCGTAGGCGAACAAATGCTGTTCGATTCCAGTCAGGAAGGCAATGTCCCCTGTTTAGGTCTGATTCCCGGCCAGGTACGCCGTTTTGAGGGCCCGAACTACAAAAGCAGCGACCACGCCTCCGGCTCCGGGCTGAAAGTGCCCCATATCGGCTGGAACCGCGTACACCAGACTCAGGATCATCCCTTATGGGCTGGTATTGAAGATGGCGCGTTCTTTTACTTTGTACATAGCTACTTTGTCGATCCGCTGCATATAGATCAAACTTGTGGTTCGACGCACTATGGCCAACGCTTTACCTCGGCGATAGCAAACGCTAATATTTTTGCGTTGCAATGCCATCCTGAGAAAAGCGCAGACAACGGCCTGCAACTGTTCCGGAATTTCGCCAACTGGAAGCCATGATTTTTCAAGCAAGCTTCCCGGCGTTGTTCTGACTTTTTCCGACCCAGTATTTCTTACGTTTTTTACGGCTAAAGACCATGCTTTTGATTCCCGCCATCGACCTTAAAGACGGGCGTTGTGTGCGCCTTCGCCAGGGTGACCTGGACGATGCCACTATTTTCTCGGATGATCCGGCCAAAATAGCAACACAATGGCTGGAACAAGGGGCTCGGCGCCTGCATCTGGTGGACCTGAACGGCGCTTTTGCCGGCAAGCCCAAGAACAGCGAAGCCATCAAATCCATTATTGCTGCCATCGACGGTGAGATTCCCGTGCAGATTGGCGGTGGTATTCGCGATCTGGACACCATCGAGCGCTACCTGGACGCCGGCATGAGCTATGTCATTATTGGCACCGCCGCCGTCAAGAGCCCTGGTTTCCTGCAAGACGCCTGCAGCGCCTTTCCTGGCAACATCATTGTTGGCCTGGACGCCCGTGATGGCAAAATCGCCACCGACGGCTGGAGCAAGCTGACCCGCCACGACGTACTGGATCTGGCCAAGAAATTCGAAGACTACGGCTGCGAGTCCATTATCTACACCGATATTGGCCGCGACGGCATGCTCACTGGCGTGAACATTGAAGCCACAGTCAAGCTGTCCCAGCACGTGAAGATTCCTGTCATCGCCTCGGGCGGTGTTACCAACCTGAAAGACATCGAAGACCTGTGCGAGGTTGAGCACGAAGGCGTTGAGGGTGTCATTTTGGGTCGCAGCATTTACGAAGGCACCCTGAATTTTGCCGAGGCGCAAACCTTCGCTGACGAGTACCAGGCATGAGCCAGGACGTCGCCAACGAATTAGCCTGCCGCATCATCCCTTGTCTGGACGTGACCGCTGGCCGCGTGGTCAAAGGGATCAACTTTGTGGATCTGGTCGATGCCGGTGACCCGGTCGAGATCGCCCGCAAGTATAACGACCAGGGCGCCGACGAGCTGACCTTTCTGGACATTACGGCCACCTCGGACAACCGTGATCTGATCCTGCCCATCATCGAACAGGTAGCCAGCCAGATCTTCATCCCCCTGACAGTGGGCGGCGGTGTGCGCGAAGTGGCCGATATCCAGCGCCTGCTCAATGCTGGTGCGGACAAGGTTTCCATTAACAGCGCCGCCATCAGCAACCCGGATCTGGTGCGTGCCGCCAGCGATCACCATGGCAAGCAATGCATGGTCGTGGCCATTGACGCTCGCCGCGTCAGTGCTGAAAACGAAGCCCCCCGCTGGGAAGTCTTTACCCACGGCGGTCGTCGTGGAACCGGCCTGGACGTGGTGAAATGGGCAGCCCGCATGGCCGAATACGGCGCAGGCGAACTGCTGCTGACCAGCATGGACCGCGACGGCACCAAATCCGGCTTTGATCTGGAACTGACCCGCGCCGTATCCGAGGCGGTCTCCGTTCCCGTTATCGCCTCGGGCGGTGTGGGCGGCCTGCAAGACCTGGCCGACGGCGTGATCAAGGGCGGCGCCAGCGCCGTACTAGCCGCCAGCATCTTCCACTACGGTCAACACACTATTGCCGAAGCCAAGGATTTCATGGCTGCGCAAGGTATTCAGGTGCGACGCTAATGGCAGACTTACCGGCATGGCTGGCTGAAATCCGCTTTGATGAACAAGGTCTGATCCCGGCGATTGCGCAGGACCAGGCCACGGGCAAGATCTTGATGGTCGCCTGGATGAACCAGGAGTCCCTGCAAGAGACCGTCAGCACCGGCCGTGCCGTGTACTGGTCGCGTTCCCGCCAGCGCCTGTGGCGCAAAGGCGAGGAATCCGGCCATGTGCAGCATGTCAGCGACTTGCGTCTGGACTGCGACGGCGATGTTATTTTGCTCAGCGTGGAACAGATTGGTCAGATTGCCTGTCATACGGGTCGCGAAAGCTGCTTTTATCGCCAGCTGCAAGGCCAGAGCGATCAAGCACAATGGGTGGCGGTTGATCCCGTCCTGAAAGACCCGGAGCATATTTACCGATGAGTGAACAACCTACTGTCGAGACCATCCTCGATCATCTTGGCCGCACCCTGAAGTCCCGTCTGCCTACACAAGGCGGGGACCCATCGTCATCCTACGCCGCCAAGCTGCTGGCCAAGGGACCGGATGCCTTCCTGAAGAAAATCGGGGAAGAAGCAACCGAGCTGGTCATGGCTGCCAAGGATGAAGAACGCGAGCGCATCGTCTACGAAACGGCAGACCTGTGGTTTCATAGCCTGGTGGCACTGACTTACTACGGTCTGGAGCCCCGCGATGTCCTGACAGAACTGCTGCGCCGCGAAGGTACATCAGGCCTGGAAGAAAAAGCTTCGCGCCCTAAGGATCAGGTGTAATTCTGTCATTTAGACGCGCTACACTGTCCTGATACCTAGATTTTTGGCACTTGCCCAGCAAGTGCCTCGCTACCGAGGTTGTTATGAGCGAGAACTGTCTGTTTTGTAAAATTGCTGCCGATCAGATCCCGTCCAAGAAAGTGTACGAGGACGAGGACTTTCTGGCATTTCACGACATCAACCCAGCTGCACCTATCCATATCCTGGTAATCCCCAAGAAACACGTCGTGTCCATGCAGGACGTATCAGGCCAGGATAGCGAATGGTTGGGTAAAATGATGGCTTTGGCACCTTCCCTGGCCGCAAAGGCTGGTTGTCGCCCCGGCCCAGAAGGCGGTTTCCGCATTGTCATCAACAACGGTTTGGATGGCGGGCAGGAAATCAACCATTTACACATGCACATCTTGGGCGGTGAGCGCCCATGGCAACAACGCGCAGCCATGGCTGCTTAAGGGAGATACATTATGGGTAGCTTTAGCATTTGGCACTGGCTGATCGTTCTGGTCATCGTTGCCCTGGTTTTCGGCACCAAGAAACTGCGTAACATCGGCTCGGATCTGGGCGGTGCAGTCAAAGGTTTTAAAGAAGGCATGAAAGACGTGGGTGAAGAAGAAAAAACACCCGAAAGCGTCAGCCAGCGCGCTGCCGATCCCCAAACGATCGACGTGCAGGCCAAGGAAAAATCCGATCGCGCCTGATCCCCTTCTTGTGTGAGTCTGAATGTTTGATGTCAGCTTTAGCGAACTGCTCCTGATTGGAGTAGTCGCCCTGATCGTCATCGGTCCCGAACGTCTGCCTAAAGTAGCGCGCACTGTCGGCCACCTGCTTGGCCGCGCGCAGCGCTACGTCAACGAGGTCAAGACCGATATCCAACGCGAAATCAATCTGGATGAGGTGAACAAGCTCAAAGACCAGATGGAGGACGCTGCGCGCTCGGTACGCAGTTCGGTCGAAGACACGGGCAAAAGCATAAGCCAGCCTCTGACTGAAGCTCGCGATACCCTGCAAAATGCGTCGGAGTCCGCGCGCAAGGCCTTCTCGGACAAACCCGATAGTGCCACTGCAACGCCCGACGCCGCTACTACAGAACCGGCTGCCAGCCAGCCGAGCACGGATGCAGCCGCCCCGCCAGCGCCCAGCGCGCCGGCCAGTGACGACGCTCCCCGTCCTACGGATGCTCCCGCCCACCCCGCTAAAGGACCTACGGCATGAGCACCGACGCGCCTCAAGAAGATACCTTCATCTCCCACCTGGTCGAGCTGCGCACACGCCTGCTGCGCGCGGTCATTGCTGTGGTCGGGATTTTTATCGTGCTGTTTACGTACCCGGGCGCTTCGGCCATTTATGATGTGCTGGCCCAGCCCATGATGAGTTCGCTGCCCGAGGGCACACGCATGATCGCCACCGGGGTGATTACCCCGTTCATGGTGCCGGTCAAAGTGACGCTAATGGCAGCCTTTGTGCTGGCCTTGCCCGTCGTGCTGTATCAGGCCTGGGCCTTTATTGCCCCCGGCCTGTATAACCACGAGAAAAAACTGGCCCTGCCCCTGATCATGACCAGCACCTTGCTGTTCATTGCCGGGATGGCCTTTTGTTATTTCGTGGTGTTTCGCACGGTCTTTCATTTCATCGCGTCTTTTGCTCCGCAATCGATTACGCCCGCACCAGACATCGAAGCCTATCTTGGCTTTGTCATGACGATGTTCCTGGCCTTTGGCATCACCTTTGAAGTGCCCATCGCCGTCATCTTGCTGGTGAAAACCGGGGTGGTAACCGTTGCAAAGCTGCGCGAGATTCGTGGGTATGTCATTGTCGGCGCTTTCGTCATTGCCGCCATCGTGACACCACCTGATGTGGTCAGCCAGATTCTGTTGGCCGCTCCGCTATGCATCTTGTACGAACTGGGCATTCTGGCCGCCAGCATGCTCAAGAAGCGAGAAGCGGAAAGCAGCGAAGGGCGCGAACTGGACTTGTAAAAAGCACAGACGGCACATCCGCCGCAGGTCGCTCAGACCCGAAAATGGCTCTCTTGCCTTGCTCCGAACGGAGCAGCCAGAGAGCCATTTTTTTGGTACCTTGCAAAGCCCTTTGCGCCACTACGATCTGCAAGCCAGCGTAGCCAAATGCAAACCGCTCACGTTACCAGCACATCCGTACCACCGTGCACTGCCAGGGCAGTCATGAACACCGCCCTAGCCGCTTCAAAAACTCCCTGCAGGTCCGAAGGAGGGCTTGCCCCTTACTTGCGCACCTGAGGCCGCATACCGACCTTAACGGGAACATCCAGTTCCTTGCCATCACGCAATACACCCAGCGTGACGGTCTGCCCGGGTTGCACAGGGCCAATCTGATTGAGCAGACCAATTGAATCGGCTACTTGCTGACCATTCAAACGCAGCACAATATCCCCCACCTGCAGATGCGCCTCGGCCGCCGGGCCATGACGCTGCACACTGGCAATGATCACGCCGGCATCACTCTTTAGCTTGAAGGATTTGATCAGGTCTGGAGTAATGTCTTGCGGTTCCAGGCCCAGCCAGCCCCGCGTCACTTCCCCATTGCGGATAATCTCGTCCATGATGGCCAAGGCGGTAGAGGCAGGAATCGCAAAGCCAATCCCTAAAGAGCCGCCAGTCTCGGAGTAGATAGCCGTATTGATGCCCACCAGACGCCCTACGGCGTCCACCAGGGCACCACCAGAGTTACCCGGATTAATGGCGGCATCCGTCTGGATAAAGTTCTCGTAAATATTGATACCCAGGCGATTACGTCCCAAACCGGACACAATGCCCATGGTCGTGGTCTGCCCCACCCCGAACGGATTGCCGATCGCCAGGACGACATCACCCACCTGCAATTGGCCTTGCGCCTGAGTCTGAATGACGGCCAGCTTGGGCAGGTCGACCTTCAGCACCGCCAGATCGCTTTCCGGGTCCGAGCCAATCAAGCGCGCCTTGGCCTGACGCCCGTCCGCCAAGGCCACCTCGATAGCATCAGCCGCTTCAATCACGTGGTAATTGGTCAGGATATAGCCCTGGTCGTGTACGATCACGCCCGAACCCAGGTTGATCGTGGAGCGGCGGCCCATCAGGTCTGGCAGCTCGCGAAACAGACGCTGCAGATCAGGATCTTCCAGCAGTGGAGAATTGCCTTCCAAATGCTTGCTGGTGTACACATTAACGACAGCAGGCGCGGCACGGGTGACGGCCAGGGCATAAGAGACAGGCCCCTCTTGCACGACGGGCGTCAGGATAGTGGAAGGCACGGGCGCAGGCAGGACCACCGTATTCGTAGAGCGGGCGGGTGCTTCAGGTGCCCCTATCCACTGCGGTCGCAACGTCACCACAATAAAAAAACCTGCCAAACAGATCGTCACCGCTTGAGCAAACACTAGCCACAATCGACTCATAGCACTCTTTCAGATAAGGATTTCCATGACTCAGGTATCAACAGCCGAACTGGCCAGCTGGCTCAATAGCACCTTGGATATCGCCCGTTTCAAGGACTACTGTCCCAATGGGCTCCAGGTCGAAGGCAAGCCATACATTGGCAAACTCGTCACCGGTGTGACGGCCTCGCTGGCATTGATTGATGCGGCTATTGCCCGCCAGGCGGACGCAATTTTGGTACACCACGGCTGGTTCTGGAAAAACGAGAACCCATGCATTGTTGGCACCCGAAAAACTCGTATCGAACGCGTCCTGTCGCATCAGCTTAACCTCTTGGGCTACCACCTGCCGCTGGATGCGCACCCCGAGTTTGGCAACAACGCGCAATTGGCCCGGCAATTGGGCATCGAGGTACTTCGCGACGCAAACGGCTTGGCACAAACCTGTGGTCCGGACGGCCTGGTCTGGCTGGGTGAACTGCCAGCCCCCGTTTCACTGGAAACATTCGGCCTGTCAGTTTGCAATAACTTACAACGCAAACCACTGATTGTTGGCGATTTACAACGGAAAATCCGCCGAATAGCCTGGTGCACAGGAGGGGCTCAGGGCTTTATTGATAGTGCCGTTGCTGCACAGGCTGATCTTTACATCAGTGGAGAAGCCTCGGAGCAGACCTTCCACAGCGCGCAGGAAAACAATATTGCCTTCATGGCTGCCGGTCACCACGCCACCGAGCGCTATGGTGCCAAGGCCCTGGGCGAAGAAATTGCGCGCCGGTTTGGTATCGAAGTCGAGTTCATCGACCTGGACAACCCGATCTGATTTCATCAAAAACCCGCACATATGACCTTGAACAAGCTTTAAAGCGCCACAGGCTAGACAAGCCCAGGCCATGAAAGGCTAAAATCAGGCATCCGGCGCGGACAAACTTGACCCTGCCGGTGGGTTTACATAAACAAAAAGGTGCCGAAAGGCACCTTAAAGCTTTGATTGGTTTGGGCTTTTATTTTTTCAGCGAATCTCTGATCTCACGCAGCAACAGCACGTCTTCAGGGGTTGGTTCGGGTACGGCTTCAGCGGCCTCGGCCTTGGCCACAGTGGCACGCATACGGTTAATCATCTTGACCATGCAAAACACCACGAAGGCCAGCAAGATGAAGTTGATCAAGATGGTCAGGAAGTTACCCCACGACAAAACAACAGCACCGGCCGCATTCAGAGCTTCCAGGGTTTCTGGGCCAGTAAAGCCCTCAGGTGTACGCAAGACCGTGAACTGGTTGGTAAAATCCACTTCGCCGCCAAGGATGAAACTGATGACGGGCATGACGATGTCTTTTACCAGCGAGTCGATAATCTTGCCGAAAGCAGCGCCAATAATGACACCGACCGCAAGGTCCATCATGTTGCCCTTAACTGCGAACTCCCGGAATTCGTTCAGGAAACCTCGAGCCTTGTTCATATGTTCACCTTTGATCAAGTTATGCTGCGCTGGGTAACGCGTATAATGTGCGGTTGAATAATATACCCAGGCCCAAATCCGTAAATTGTGGTATTGCCCGAGTCGGGCAGGAATAAGGATACTAGAATGAGTCAGAATACGACACAGCCCGATGCCATAGGCGCGGTTGATTTCAATCTTCCGCCCGATCCTTCGCGCCGCACCTGGGTCGCCACCGCCTGTGCATTAGGTGGTGTCGCTGGTGTGGCGACAGCTGTTCCCTTTGTCAGCTCCTTTGCTCCTTCCGAGAAAGCAAAAGCGGCCGGCGCTCCCGTAGAGGTTGATATCTCTGGTATCGCCCCCGGTCAGATGCGCACCGTGGAATGGCGCGGGAAACCCGTCTGGATTCTGCACCGCACCAAAGAGCAGCTGGACGCACTGCCCAAGCTGGACAGCCAGCTGGCCGACCCTGACTCGGATCGCCCCGGT
Source organism: Alcaligenes sp. AB3 (assembly GCF_031844565.1). Taxonomy (NCBI): domain Bacteria; kingdom Pseudomonadati; phylum Pseudomonadota; class Betaproteobacteria; order Burkholderiales; family Alcaligenaceae; genus Alcaligenes; species Alcaligenes sp. AB3. The sequence goes on along the minus strand of NZ_JAUZVM010000004.1, from coordinate 161,249 downwards.
TACACCCCTGCGTACGCCAAGAACGAATACCGTTCGCGTCGCCCTGAAATCTTTATCTGTATCGGTATCTGCACCCACCTGGGTTGCTCCCCGACCCCGCATCTGGCTGCTGGCGCTGGCGCTGGTCTGCCCGGTGGTTGGGAAGGCGGCTTTCTGTGCCCCTGCCACGGCTCCACGTTCGACCTGGCCGGCCGCGTCTACAGCAACAAGCCTGCTCCAGACAATCTGGAAATCCCGCCCTACGAGTTCTCGGCTGACGGCACGATGGTTACCATCGGCGTAGACGAAAACAACAAGGCCTAAGGCGGCTGTAACCCAATACGTACTATTTAAAAAGATAAAGGAGCCGTTTCATGGCTGGCGAGAAAACCGTCGAAACGACAGGACTCTTGGGATGGATTGACAGGCGCTTCCCCCTGACATCCATGTACAAAGAGCACATGTCAGAATATTACGCGCCGAAGAACTTCAACTTCTGGTATTTCTTTGGCTCCCTGGCACTGCTGGTGCTGGTTATCCAGATCGTGACGGGTATTTTCCTGGTCATGAACTACAAGCCTGATGCCAAGCTGGCCTTTGAGTCGGTTGAATACATCATGCGTGAAGTGCCCGGTGGCTGGATCATCCGCTACATGCACTCCACAGGCGCTTCCATGTTCTTCGTGGTGGTGTACCTGCACATGCTGCGCGGCTTGTTCTACGGTTCTTACCGCAAGCCACGTGAACTGGTCTGGATCTTTGGCGTTGCCATTTTCCTCTGTCTGATGGCTGAAGCCTTCATGGGCTACCTGCTGCCATGGGGCCAGATGTCCTACTGGGGCGCCCAGGTGATTGTTAACCTGTTCTCGGCCATTCCTTTCATTGGTCCTGACCTGGCTATTTTCATCCGTGGTGACTACGTGGTGTCCGACGCCACCTTGAACCGCTTCTTTGCTCTGCACGTGATTGCTGTGCCTCTGGTCCTGCTGGGCCTGGTTGTGGCTCACCTGATCGCGTTGCACGAAGTGGGTTCCAACAACCCCGACGGTATCGAAATCAAGCAAGGCCCCAAAGACGCTCAAGGTCGTCCTTTGGATGGCATCCCCTTCCACCCTTACTACACCGTGCACGACATCCTGGGTGTGGCTGGCTTCCTGATTGTGTTTGCCGCGATTGTGTTCTTTGCCCCTGAAATGGGCGGCTACTTCCTGGAGTTCAACAACTTCAGCCCTGCCGATGCACTGAAGACTCCTCCGCACATTGCTCCTGTCTGGTACTTCACGCCTTTCTACTCCATGCTGCGTGCCACGACTGCCGACTTTACCTGGGTTCTGGCCGGTGCTTCCGTGCTGGGTGCTCTGGTGCTGTTCGTCAAAGGCAAGCTGCCCGGTATCTGGCGTCTGGTCGTACCCGCTGTCCTGATCGCTGTTGCTGTGCTGCTGCGTGTTATCGACGCCAAGTTCTGGGGCGTGGTGGCCATGGGTGGTACGGTCGTGATCCTGTTCTTCCTGCCTTGGCTGGATAAATCGCCTGTGAAGTCGATTCGCTACCGTCCTACCTGGCACAAAGTGCTGTACGCGATTTTCATCATCAACTTCCTGATCTTGGGTTACCTGGGCACGCAGGCCCCGAACGACTTGTTCAACCTGCTGAGCCAGATCGGTACGGTGATCTACCTGGCCTTCTTCCTGCTGATGCCAGTATGGAGCCGCATGGGTACGTTCAAACCCGAACCTGATCGCGTGACTTTCCGCCCTCACTAGGCCCCCAACACGAAACGGAATGACCATGATTAAGAAACTGCTTGGCGCTCTGGCCTTGTCCCTTACCTGCACGGTGGCTGTGGCCGCCGAAGGTGGCTATGCCCTGGAGCGCGCGCCCGACCGCATGAATGACATGGCGGCTTTGCAAAATGGCGCAAAACTGTTTGTGAACTACTGTCTGAACTGTCATAGCGCCAACTCCATGCGCTACAACAAGCTGACAGACATCGGCCTGACCGAAGAAGACATCAAGAAAAACTTGCTGTTCTCCTCGGACAAGGTGGGTGATCTGATGAAGATCGCCATGACCCCGGAAATGGGCAAGAAGTGGTTTGGTGCCGCTCCTCCGGACCTGTCCGTGATTGCGCGTGCCAAGTCCACCAACCTGGGTCCTAGCGGCGCAGACTACATCTACACCTACCTGCGCACGTTCTACCGTGACGCATCCCGTCCTACAGGCTGGGATAACCTGGTTTTCCCAAGCGTGGGTATGCCTCACGCCATGTGGGAGCGCCAAGGTGGCGTGACCTTGCACCGCACGACCGTGGCCCAGGAAGCCAAGGACGATGGCAGCAAGGAATGGGTCAAGACTGTGGCCACCTACGATCCAGCCGGCTTCTCCGACGTCAAGAAAGAAGTATTGGCCGATTACACCGGCCATGCTACTGACACCGTCAAGCTGGAGCCTGTTAACGCCAAGGCTGCTGCCAAGTACGACAGCGACGTGGCCGACCTGGCCAACTTCATGGACTGGATGGCAGAGCCTGTGCAGCTGGAGCGCAAGAAGATCGGTGTAGGCGTGATCCTGTTCCTGCTCTTGTTCTTTGCCGTCGCATGGCGACTGAACAGCGTTTTCTGGAAAGACATCAAGTAAAACGCTATGCTAGACGGGCAGGCCTAACTAGCCTGCCCGGCTTTTTATTGTTAAAACCCCTTGCAGGGTTTTAAATTCTGAGCCGTGAGGCTCTTGTTTTTATTTCTACGACTGGAATCTCCTACCATGATGGTGCTCTACTCTGGAACAACTTGCCCATTCTCACAGCGCTGCCGTTTCGTGTTGTTTGAAAAAGGCATGGATTTCGAGATCCGCGACATCGACTTGTACAACAAGCCTGAAGATATCGCCGTCATGAACCCCTACGGACAGGTGCCAATCCTGGTAGAACGTGACCTGATCTTGTACGAATCGAACATCATCAATGAGTACATTGATGAGCGTTTCCCGCATCCTCAGCTGATGCCTGCGGACCCCACGATGCGCGCCCGCACACGCCTGTTCCTGTACAACTTCGAAAAGGAACTGTTTGTGCACGTGGCCGCCCTGGAAGACCGCCGCAATGCGGATGCCAAGGCACAGGAACTGGCCCGTCAGCAAATCCGCAACCACTTGTCGCAGCTGGCTCCGATCCTGCTCAAGAACAAGTACATGCTGGGCGAAGAGTTCTCCATGCTGGACGTGGCGATCGCTCCCCTGCTCTGGCGCCTGGACCACTACGGTATCGAACTGCCCAAGAGCGCCGCTCCTGTGCAAAAGTACGCCGAGCGCGTGTTCTCGCGTCCTGCTTACATTGAAGCACTGACTCCTTCCGAAAAAGTCATGCGTCGCTAATCCATTATGCAAGAAACCTCGACCAAGCCTTACCTGCTGCGCGCCCTGCACGAATGGTGTTCCGATCACGGCTACACCCCTCATATCGTGGTGACGGTAGACGCCAACACCGTGGTTCCACGCGGCCATATTCAGGATGGACAAATCACCCTGAATATCGGGCACCTGGCCACCAATGGCCTGATCCTGGGCAACGACTACATTGAATTCCAGGCCCGCTTTGGCGGCGTGACGGAAGACATCTTCGTTCCCGTGGCAGCCGTGTCGGCCATCTACGCACGCGAAACAGGTGCTGGTATGGGTTTTGAAGTAGTGGAATCCGAACCTTACGCTGAAGACGAGGCGCAAGATGCAGCTCCTGAAGCGGCACCGGAAACGCCCGCTGCCAAGAAAGACGCTGACAAGGTCTCGCACCTGAAAATCGTCAAATAAGGCGCGTTCGACGCAAACAAAAATAGAGCCCCGCATGGGGCTCTATTTTTTTGGTCTACTTGTTAACAAGCATCCGAACGCTGGCTTTGGCTTTGGCAGATCAGTAGCAACTGCTTAAGGCTCCTCAGGGAATAGTCAGTCTTCTAAAGCCACTGACATATTGCCCACACACTCAATCCACCATTTACCCTTGCACCGCCTCTTCCTGATTGCGACGCCTTCCAGCCGCCACACGCCACTCCAGCAGGCTCTTGAGCATCACGGACACAATGGCAAATACTGCCAGCAGCGCCGCTGCTGTAAAAGCTGCAGCGGCCTTGTTATCGTTGTTCAGCTGATCCACCAGCAAGGACAAGGTCAAGGTCTGATTCATGATGGTGCCAGACACCACGGATACCGCACCGAACTCGCCAATCGCACGAGCATTGGTCAGCACCACACCATAGAGCAGGGCCCATTTAATATCCGGCAACGTGACGTGCCAAAAGATCTGCCAACCATTAGCTCCCAGACTAAGAGCCGCTGCCTGCGCGTCCGAGCCTTGCGCCTGCATGATAGGAATCAGGATACGGGCCACATAGGGCGTGGTCACAAAGATCGTGACCATCAGAATCCCTGGCCAGGCAAACATCAGCTGAATGTCGCGTGCGCTTAGCCATTGCCCCAGGGACGACTCCACGCCATAGACCACCAGATAACACAGGCCCGCCACCACCGGCGATACCGCGTAAGGCAGATCCACCAAGGTACTGAGCAGACGGCGACCACGGAACTCATAATGCGTCAGACACCAGGCCAGCAGAATGCCAAAGACCATGTTCAGAGGCACCGTCAGCACCGCTACAAACAAGGTAAGCCCAATGGCGTGCAGCATGTAATCCTCTTGCAGATTGCTCCACAAGGCAGGCAAACCGTCGCCCAAAGCTTTGGAGAAAATCAGTATCAGGGGGACCACCAGCAAACCCAGCACCAAGGCAATACCCAAGGCCAGAATCAGGCGATCAGCCATGCTTTTAGGCGTTTTTCTCATGGCGCCCTCCGCTGCCAGCCCAACAAACGGTTCTGCACCAGCTGCAAGGTGAACAGCAGCAGCAAGGAGGCGATCAAGATTACCGAGGCAATCGCAGCCGCGGCCGGATAGTTGAACTCTTGCAGACGCACAAAAATCATCAGGGATGACACTTCAGTTTTGAAGGGGATATTGCCCGCAATCATGATGACGGCGCCAAATTCACCCAAACTACGAATAAAGGCTTGGGAAGCCCCGGTCACCAGAGCGGGAATCAACGGAGGAAACACCACTTTGCTGAAGGTCTGCCAGCCATTGGCACCCAGTGTGTGGGCAACCTCTTCGTACTCGGCCCCCAGCTCTTCAATCACGGGCTGCACAATACGCACCACAAAGGGCAAGCTGGTGAACGTCATGGCCAGAACAATACCAGGGTACTGATAAGCCACCTTCCAGCCCTCCGGCAGAAACTGGCCAAACCAACCGCCAGGCACAAACAGCGTCGCCAGGGTCAAACCCGCCACCGAAGTTGGCAAGGCAAACGGCAGATCCACCAAGGCATCAATCAGACGACGCCCCGGAAACTCAAAGCGTGTAATGATCCAGGCAATGATGAACCCCACCACACTGGCGATCACGGTGGAGTAAAAAGCAGCACTGATCGTGACCTGATAACTGCTGACAACACGTTTATCAGTCACCGCACGCCAATAATCGGCCAGGCTCATGTCACTGACGTACATGAACAAGGCCGACAAAGGCAGCAGCACAATAATGGACAGGTACAGGACGCTAAAGCCAAAGCTCAGTCCAAAACCCGGCATGACGGGGCGGCGCAGAAAGAAGATGGGCTTTAGCGCAGTCTTCGCCCCGGAATCCTGCGCCCCGCCCACAAGAGTACGACTCATGAATTACTTGGCCAGCAACTGGTCCAACACGCCGTTTGCGGCAAAGTGACGGCTTTGAATGTCAGTCCAGGAACCCAGAACGTCGGTAGGATTGATCAGCTTGACCGGCGCATACTTGGACTCGAATTCCTTGGCCACGGCAGGGTCCGTCACACGGTAGTTGAAGCCAGCCAGCAGGCGCTGAATCTCGGGGGTGTACTGGAACTTCAGGTATTCGGTTGCTTCCTTGCGGGTGCCCTTCTGGTCAACCACACGGTCCACCACGGCGACAGGGAACTCGGCCAATACGCTGACAGGTGGCACCACCACTTCCAGCTCGCTGCCCTTGAACTCGTCGCTGGCAGCGATATTGATCACTTCAGATTCAAAGGTCAGCAACACATCGCCCTGACCGTTCTGGGCAAAAGCGACCGTCGCGCCACGACCACCCGTAGGGAAGCTCTCTACATTACCCAGCACCTTGCCGACAAACTCCTTGATCTTGGCCTCGTCACCGCCGAATGCTTCGTTGGCATACAACCAGGAAGCCAGGTAGGTGTAGCGAGCATTGCCCGAGGTCTTGGGGTTCGGGAACACCAGCTTCACGTCGTCACGCACCAGATCATCCCAGGACTTGATGTTCTTGGGATTGCCTTTGCGCACCAGGAAAGCAATGGTGCTGTAGTAAGGCGAGCTGTTGTTCGGGAATTTAGAGGCCCAATCCTTGGCAACGGCACCGCGCTCGGCCAGGAACTCAATATCGGTGACCTGGTTGAAGGTCACCGTATCGACTTTCTTGCCCTGAATAATGTCCTGGGCCTGACGGGAGGTACCGGCAAACGACTGATCAATCTTGATGTCTTCGCCTGTAGTCGCTTTCCAGTGTTCGGCAAACTTGGGGTTGATCGCCGCAAAGGTCTCGCGTGCCACGTCAAACGAGGCGTTCAGCAAAGAAACCTGGGCACTGGCTGTGCCACCCAGCAAAGACGCCAACAACAAGGCAGAGCCAACAACAGACTTCAATTTCATGGTGTTCCCCAAAGTTCCCGGACGCGGCCTTCGGAGCCCGTCACTGATGTTCAATCGCGTGCTATCTATATAAGCACAGCTTGGATAGATCAGATTATGGGTAGGGGAAAAGGCATTTAAAACGACATTTTCATCATGCTCTTATAACCAGAACCTATCTATTGGCTGAGCGTGTGCGTCTTGGGCCGCAACGATATTTTTCTGGTGATTGCTTCTTTGCAAAAAACCCGGCTATAATCGTCAATTCGCCGGCTTAGCTCAGTTGGTAGAGCAGCGCACTTGTAATGCGAAGGTCGAGGGTTCAACTCCTTTAGCCGGCACCACGAATAAAATAGAACGCCAAGCTTTCAAAAAGCTTGGCGTTTTGTTTTTCTGCTGTCGGAACCTGTCTTTACTCCGGCGGGAACGCTTCATACTGAGGCAGTTCATCAGAAATCTCATGCCAAGGTGCCTTCGAGCCTACAAACACATGGCATGTCGGACGCGCGCCAGGGTCATCGTCCAATACACCTAGAGCCAAACCTAGCTCCCCCGGCTTCTGATCAAATTTGGTCAAAATATTTGATCCACACCGAGAGCAAAAACCACGGTGCTCTCCGGGTGAAGACTCATAAAACCGCAGTAACTCCTGACCGCGACGCCAATGAAATTCCTTGGTCTTTACCTTGCCCCGCGCCCTGAACGCAGAACCATGAGACTTGCGACACATGCTGCAATGGCAATACAGCAGATCCGTAACAGCGCCCTCAATCTCAAAGACCACGCCTTGGCAAAGACAGCTTCCTTTCACAAGCCACACCCCCACAAGGTAAATTTCCCGCTGCTGATTTCAGCGCTTATCTAACACGCTACTTAGTAGAGGATACAAGACATTGGGCCAAATCTGCCGGGCATGAAGCCCCCAGTAGAACCATCGTCCGCTCCAGCTCCTGGGCTACCAGTCCCAGCACCTGCGCCACTCCCTGCTCGCCGCCTTGCGCTAAACCATAGGCAACGGCACGCCCCAGGAATGCGCCCGTCGCTCCACAAGCGATGGCCTTGGCGACATCCGAACCCCGCCGAAAACCGCTGTCGATAAATACCGGCATCTGCGTTTTGACGATATCCATGATCTGCGGGAGCACACTGATTGTTGAAGGTGCGCAGTCCAGTTGTCGGCCACCGTGGTTGGAGACGATAAGCCCATCGACGCCATAATGCAGCGCCTGACGTGCATCTTCGGGATGCAGAACACCCTTGATCAATACGGGGCCATCCCATTTTGAACGCAACCAGGAGACATCGTCCCAAATCAAACGGCGATCCATGCTCCGCGCCAGCAGTGCCGCCTGCGCCTGGGCGGAGCTGGCCCCCTCTGTCGGCATCAGGTTGACGAACTGGGGTTGGCCGGCCAAGGCCTGACGCCACAGCCAGCGAGGCTGCGACGCCATGTCCAGCAACAAACGCGGACCAGGGCGGAAGGGCAATTTGAAGCCATGACGTATGTCTTTTTCTCTGTAGCCGCCTACAGGCACATCTACGGTCAAAACCAGAGCCTCGAAGCCGGTCTGGCGGGCGCGATCCAGAATGGAATTGGCCATGCCCCTGTCCTGCATCACATACAGTTGCATCCAGCATGGACCTGCGCAGGCTTCGCGCACTTGCTCCAAAGGACTATTGGAGGCAGTAGACAGGATGTATGGCAAGCCCGCCTTGCCTGCGGCACGTGCGGCGTGCAGATCTCCACGAGGACGTACAACATCAATCAGGCCAACAGGAGCAACGCCAAAAGGCGCTGACCATCGCCGTCCAAAGACTTCTATCTCGGTTGAAAGCGCTGAAGTATCACGCAGACTGCGTGGCGCTAGAGTCAGAGCCTGCAAATCGGCCTGATTGCGAGCCAGACAAAGCTCGTCTTCTGCTCCACCCGCTACATAGTCATAGACAAAACGTGGCAGGCTGCTTTGAGCCGCTAACTGAAAATCCTGAATGTTGAGCCGCATGATGCCAGCTGTCTCCCACCTGATGCCGGGCGTTCAAGACCCGATTCAATTTAATTATTTAAGCATCAAGTATATGACTGAAAACGCTGCGCCATGCAAAGAAAACACGCCTGTCTCTGCTCAGCCAGAGGGGAAGGTTTTGCCAGAATCAGGCGATACACACGATCGATTGCTCATAAAAAAGCAGCGGTTCAAACCTGAAGCTTGAAACCGCTGTTTTTCTACGCCAACCCTTACAGGTTCACCGGTGTCACAAGCCCCCCTTCCGTGACGAAGCGCTCGACATTCCTCAGCACCAATTCACACATGGCCGCTCGGGTTTCGCGAGTTGCGCTCCCTACATGGGGCAGCACCACGACTCGCTCGTTCCTGAGCAATTCAGCAGGCACTTCAGGTTCGTTCTCGAACACATCCAGTCCTGCTCCGCCCAATTGGCCATTTTCCAGAGCCGCAACCAATGCTTTTTCATCCACTACGGAGCCACGGGCGACGTTGACCAGGTAGCCGTTGGGGCCCAAGGCTTTCAAGACCTCGGCAGACACCAGATGGTAGGTTTCCGGGCTGCCTGGACACGCCACAACAAGAAAATCGCACCATTGCGCCAAGGTCAGCAGTGAAGGCTCGTGATGCCAAGGCAACTGGGGATTCGCACTGCGTGTGTGGTAGCGGATATCCATATCGAAACCAACCGCGCGCCGTGCAATGACCTGACCAACTCGCCCCATGCCCAACATGCCCAGACGCTTGCCGCTGACCCGCATGCTTGGCATGGTAGGACCGACACGAGGCCAGTCGCCACGTCGAACATGGCGGTCGGAAGCAGAAATGCCGCGTACCGCATCGATCAGCAAGCCTATAGCCAAGTCGGCCACGCAGTCGTTCAGAACGTCCGGAGTATTGCTTAGCATCACCCCACGCGCACGGACTGCATCCAGGTCGATGGCATCGTAGCCCACGCCCAAGCTGCAAATAGCCTTCAAGTTGGGCAGTGCATCAATCAGCGCCTTGTCTGCGCCATGCGTTCCTGTGGTGATCAGCACTGTGAACTCGTCACCGTGCTCACGCAAGAATGCCGTTTGATCAGATGCATCACTCAGGATCTCAACCGGGCACAAGGCAGGCAGCTTGCCCGCCAGCGGTGGCGGCAAGGGGCAGGCTTGGAGAATCTTCTGGTTCATGGTCATGCTTCGCTCGTAAAGGCGTCGAAATCGACTTGTTTCAGCAGTGCATTGCTCTGGCGTATGACATGGCCGGCAGCAGAGGCTTTGCGACGATAGGCCAACCAGCGCGGATCCGCTTCCAGTGCATTGCGACGGGCTTCCCGGTCAGCCATATCCTCGTATGCCCACAGATGCACCACCTGATTCAGCTCACCCACTTCCGTGGTGTAGTAACCGTGGCAAGCGCCCAGATGCTCGATTTGTACGGCACGCCCTTCCGTCGCATACAGGGACAGAAAATCGCGCAGCAGGCCGGTGGGGATGGTATAGGTTCTTTGGTCGATAATCATGTTGTGAATCCGTTTTTATCCAAGGTATTTGGGCAAGAGCAGCGAAATGACTGGGAAAGCCAAGAGCACTGCCAGGCGGAAAACATCGGCTACCACGAAGGGAATCACACCCCGATACAGCGTGCTCATCTTCACGTCTGGGAGCAGGCTTTTCAGAACCATGACGTTCATGCCCACAGGCGGAGTGATGAAACTGATTTCAGTGACCACCACCACGATGATGCCGAACCAGATCAGATCAAAGCCCAGGTGCTGCACCAGTGGATAGAAAATAGGCACGGTCAGCAAGACCATGGACATGCTCTCCAGCACACTGCCCAGCACAATGTAAATCGCGCAAATCAACAGGATCACCACGATCGGGCTCATGTCGACCTGCTGCACCCAGTCCTGCAGATCACTGGGCATGGACGTGAAATTGATGAAGCTGGAAAACAGCAGGGCTCCGATCAGCACCATGAACAACATGCCCGTGGTACGAGCCGACTCAACCAACACGTTGGACAGTATCTGCCAGGTTAAACGGCCACGTAGCAGAGCAAACAGGAAGGCTCCGCAAGCACCAATCCCGGCGGCTTCCGTCGAGCTGAAAACCCCGCCATAGATACCGCCCATGACGATGATGAACAGCACCAGCACACCCCAGACATCTCGCAATGCATGCAAGCGCTCTTTCCAGCTCATGCGCTCTCCGGGCGGCCCGGCATTGGGGTCGCGCCAGATCGTCCACCTGACTGCCAAAAGGTAAAAACCCACAGCTAGCAGACCCGGCAAAATACCGGCGGCAAACATCTTGCCTATGCTTTGTTCAGTCAGGATGGCATAGACCACCATGACAATAGAGGGCGGAATCAAAATGCCCAGCGTGCCACCGGCAGCGATGGAACCGGAAGCCAGCGCACGGCTGTAGCCCAGTCTGCGCATTTCCGGATAAGCCACCTTGGACATGGTGGCTGCCGTTGCCAGACTGGAACCACACACCGCCCCAAAGCCGCCACAGGCCACCACCGTAGACATGGCCAGCCCACCTTTTCTATGGCCCAGAAATGCATAGGCGGCGGCGTACAGTTCTTTGGACAGCTTGGCCTGAGTAATGAAGTTGCCCATCAAGATGAACAAGGGCAGTACGGACAACAAATACTGAAAACCGCTTTCACGCACAACTGCGCCGGTCATGGCATAGGCGGACGGCCAGTTGCGCATGAGTCCTACGCCGATAAAGCCCACCAGTGCCATGGAAAAGGCCACTGGCACCCGCAGGAAGATCAAGACAAGCATGGCGGCAAAGCCAATCAGTGCTTCAGTCATTCTGTGCCTCTTCTTCCAGATGGGCCGTGTCTGCGCTCAGATCTCGACGAAGCTGCGCCAGCTCCACGATAGTGTTGACGAACAGCATGATGCTCATGAAATAAACAACCGGGGCCAGTGGCAACCCCAGCAAGGTGGTCTGATCCAGGTATTCGGCTGCCGATTCGGCCTGTGTCCAGCTGACCATGGCCAACAACGCGCTGATCCCAGCGGCCAGCAAGTGGCTGGAGACATGGACAATCCGCGCCCCCTTCTCCCCACCGGGGACGGGCACCAGATCAACCACAACGTGTTCGCGCTCCATGGTGGCAAACACGATGCCGCAAAAGATCACCCCCACCATGAGTATTTCAGTGAGTTCTACCGCCCCCATCACCGATACGTTGAAAATGTAGCGCCCTAATACATCGGCCAAAGTCAGCAAGGCCAGCGAGACCATGCATAACTCGGTCAGACGTCGAAGACCCGCTCTTAATAAAGAGAGAATGGAGTTCATGCTTTGTAGCTCCGGGGCTGCTGGCGCACGAGGCGCACAGCAGATTCAAGACAGTCTGCGTGTACTGATCAGTTGGCACTTTCCCGCTGCTTCAGGTCGGCACGGAACTCGGCCAGCACGGCAGGCCCGTCTATACCCTTGGCCTTGGCGGCATCCAGCCAGGCCTGCTCGAAGGATGCTGTGCGCTCTTTGACGGCGGCAATCAGCTCTTCACTGGCGGGATGGAACTGCACATTGTTGGCCTCCAGAGTTTTCATGGCGGCGACATCCGCATCCCCCCAGGCCTTGCCCCCCATGCGAGCAATATGCTCACCGGAAAGACTCATCACGATCTCGCGGTCCTTTTCAGACAAGCGATCAAACGCACCCGGATTCATGATGATGCCGTGCAGATCCGCATAGAGACCGCCCGGGAAAACCGTCGCATGTTTGACCACACTGTCCAGACGGAAGGAAACCACGGACTCCGGAGGGAAAAGTACCCCATCCACCACGCCGGTGCTAAGCAATTCGTACGATTCGGACGCAGGCTTTACAACCGCATTCACGTTCAGCGCCTTGGACAGATCAGCCTGCATGCCACCACCAATACGCAGCTTCAGGCCATCGAAGTCTGCAATGGTCTGCACCTGTTTGCCGGTCGTGTAGACACTGCCCGGGCCATGACCATAAAGCCCAAGCAATTTGATGCCGCGATGCTCTTTGGCATCTTGCAGGTACTTGCTGTAGATGTTCCAGGCCGCCAGCGAAGTGGACTCGGCGCTATTGCCCGAGAACGGCAACATGGCAAATTTCATCAAATCAAAATTGCCGGGGTAATAGGAGTAGGAAATAAAGGCCAGATCAACAATGCCATTGCGCACCGCATCCAGATGCCCAACCGGATTAGTGGCTGCCTTGGTCAGGAAGTTGATCTTGACGCGCCCTTCTGTGGCCTGCTCCACCTCTTTGGCCCAGGGCTTCATGAAGTTAGCCACCAGAACATGTGTTTGCGGGATCCAGGCAGAAAAAGTCAGCTCCACAGGCTTGTCCGCTTTTGCGGGGCCAGCCGCCACAGCCAGGCTGGTTAAGGCCATACCCAACAGGCGAGAAATCCATCGGTTCTTCATGGGGAAATCCTTTTTTGGTGGTAGATCGTTATAGGTATAGTTAGCCAGGCCCGTCAGGAGAAAAGGGCCTGCTCAATCAAGGTTTCGGCATCGCCGTCATGATGCATGCCCAACTGTGTGGCGATTGCCGTTGTCAAAGGCGGCCACTGGGCAAACTGCTGGTCAAACTGAGGGTTGGACTGAAAGCTCAATCCCGCGTCGGCCCCCCGGCCATAGCGGGTTTTGGCAGCCTGTACCAGCTCTGCCACCTGAAGACGCTGGGCGGGAAGATTCCACACCCGACCTGCAGGCAAGCGAGCGGCTGCCAGGCTCGCTGTTGTCAGAAGGTGCTGCACACAGGCGGGCAAGGAAAGCAGCCAGATCCACCCTTGCAGGCCGATGGGGCACTCGTAGGTGCCGCCCGCAGCCAAGGCATGGATCAAAGAGCTGGCAAAGGAAGACAGCGCTGTTTCAGCGGTCATGGGTCTGGCGACCACGGTAGGCAAGCGAACCGAGCGGCCATCCAGAAAACCCCGGCGGCTGTAATCGGCCAGCAGCAGCTCCACCATCCGCTTCTGCGTTCCATAACTTAAAGTAGGTGCGACGGGCGTGTCGTCATCCACCTGCTGGGGCAGTGGCGTCCCAAAGACGCCGATACTGCTGGCATACACCACAACGGGGCACTGGCCTTGCTGTCGCAGATGCTCAAACAAGCCTATGGTGCTGTCTATATTGACGCGCAAACCCAGTGCGAAATTCTCTTCAGCCAGCCGACTGGTCACCGATGCCAGATGGAAAACCGTGTCGGGTGCTGGCGACAACACCGCTTCCAGCACGGTTTTATCGGCCAGGTCGCCACTAATGCAGCGCAGGCCAGGCACGTGGTGATGGCTTTGCTCTTCAAAGGCCAGATCGGTCAGCGTCAGGCTTTGAATCTCTTTGGCTTCAAGCAGTTTGGCCGCCGCACGGGCAAGCGCTTGGCCGATGTAGCCGTTGGCGCCGGTAATCAAGACATGCTTCATGGCTTATCTCCCGGCAGCCTGCGTGCAAGCCGCATCACGACGACGTGGCGCAGCCAGCACACCGCGATCACACAAGGGCTGGCACCAGGCTAAACCGTCCGAAGATGATCCACGAGGCTGATACTCGCAGCCCAGCCAGCTGTCGTAAGCCAAGGCAGGCAAGGCCGCCACGCCTGCCAGCAAATCGTGCTGTGCAAGATCCGGCTCGTAGCGCCCATCGGCACCCGCGATCTGCACATAGCCGATCCACGGAGCACAGGCCTCCACACTGGAAGGGACGTCCAAGCTTTCTTTGACGCAATGGTAGTAATCAAACTGCAGACGCAGGCGCGGGGAATTGAAGTGCTGGAGCACCTCAATCACCTGCTCTGGCAAGTAATAAAAATACCCGGCCATATCGCTGCGGTTGAGCGCTTCCAGCGTCAGCACCAGATCATCTGCTTCAGCCAAGGCCAAAGCCTGTTCCAGATTACTGAGCAGTGCAGCCCGGCAATCTTCCTGATCGAAGGGGCTGACATCGCCCGCCATCACATGGATACGGCGGCACCCGGTAGCCTGTGCAACAGCACGGGCGCGATCAAAGGCTTCCTGGAACTGGGCCTGTGCGCCGGGAATGGCCGCCCAGCCCAACCTGCCCTGCCCCTCGCCTATAGGCGTGTTGATCAGCGTCAGCTCCAGCTGTGCGGCTTGCAGTCGCTGAGCGTACCAAGCCGGAGCGTAGTCGTAAGGCAGCAAAATCTCGACGCCCTGAAACCCATCGGCCGCCGCAGCCTCAAAGCGTTCGCTCCAGTCCAGATGCCGATACAACCAGCTGAGATTAGCGGATAGTTGCATGGGGCAGCCTGCCTTATGTGCTTATCTGGCGAAGAAAAGCGTCACGCTGCTCGGGCAGCACAACGCTGACCAAGGCAGACACCTCGGCCTGACCCAGCCCCATGGCGCTTGCCACGCGCAACATTTGCTGCACGCTGGCGGCAACCGGCATAGGCGCGCCGCTTTGTTGGGCATTGGCGATCAGGGTGTCGATATCCTTGAGCATGGTGGACAGCGCACCAATACTTTTTTCCTGGGCCTCTATCATGCGCGGGGCAAAGATCTGCAAGGGCTTGGAGTCCGCCCAACCACCCGCCAGCGCGGGCGCCAGCTTGTCCACATTGATGTTATTGCGCTGGGCAAAGCCAATGGCTTCAGCCAATGCCGCAATCGAGGTTGCCACGATGGCCTGGTTGCACAGCTTGGTTGCCTGCCCGGTCCCGGAAGGCCCCATATGCGTGATATTGCCGGCGTAGGCGCGCATGGCGGCCTCGGCTTCAGGCATATGGGTTTCGCTACCGCCCGTCATGATGGCCAGCGTACCGGCCTCCACGCCGGGAATACCGCCGGACACCGGGGCATCAATCCAGTCAGCGCCGCAGATCTCCGCCAAACGAGCGGCCAGCTTGCGTGTGGCCTCAGGGTCGATACTGGAGTGATCCACCAGCCATTTAAGGCCCGCTGCCTGAGCAATCCCGTCCGCGCCAAACACCACGGCCTCGGCGGCCTTGGCATCAAACAGGCATAACAACACGCCATCGGCGCCTTCAGCCGCTTCGCGTGGCGTGCTTACGACCTGCGCACCCAGCGCCGCCAGCGGCTCGGCCTTTTCTCTGGAACGGTTCCAGACCTTGACCTCGTGACCCGCTTTCAACAGGCGCTGCACCATGGCAGCCCCCATCAATCCCAAACCGCAAAAACCGAGTTTCATCTTATACGTCCTCAAGCTGTTCTTGCGGCCACTCGGCAGCACCCGAATGGGTCACTGCACCTTCATTGGTCGGTCCAACCAGGCGTGCGTATTTCTCCAGCGCGCCAGCCAAGCGGTCTCGTACGTAAGGTTTCCATTGCGCCCGGCGTGCAGCCAGTTCCTCCTCGGACACATGCAGCTGCATGCTGCTTTGGGTAGCATCGATGGTGATACGGTCGCCGTCTTTTACCAAACCGATGTTCCCACCGGCTGCTGCTTCGGGGCTGGCATAGCCGATACACATGCCGCGTGTCGCACCGGAGAAACGGCCATCCGTCAGCAGTGCCACTTTTTCGCCATTGCCATGACCATAAATGGCGGCAGTGACACTTAGCATCTCGCGCATACCGGGGCCGCCTTTAGGGCCTTCGTTACGGATAATCAGTACGTCGCCAGCCTCATAGGCCTGCTTGGATACCACCGCCATACAGTCTTCTTCGGTTTCAAAAACGCGTGCGCGCCCGTCAAATACCAGAGACTTCAAGCCAGCAATTTTCAGTAAGGCGCCATCGGGGCACAGATTGCCCTTGAGCACGACCAGGCCGCCCGACGCGTGAATCGGCTGATCGCTGCTGCGCACGATACGACCATCCACATCGGGGAAGTTTTCCAGAGCCTCGGCCAAGGTTTCGCCGGTAATGGTCAAGGCATCGCCGTGCAGGTGACCGCTCTTCAAGAGGGCCTTGAGCACTACGGGCACCCCGCCGATCACGTCCAGATCGCGTGCCAGATAACGGCCGCCGGGCTGCAAGTCGGCAATCAATGGCGTGCGGTTGAACACCTCGGCCATATCGTCCGTGGTGAAACGAATACCGACTTCGTGCGCAATGGCAGGAATATGCAAGGCCACATTGGTCGATCCGCCAGTCGCAGCAACAGCAGCAGTGGCATTTTCCAGACTCTTGCGGGTGATGAGATCACGCGGCAAAGGACCACCGTGTTCCAGAATCTCCATCACACGGCGACCGGCGCGACGAGCCAGCGCGTGTCGTTGGCTGTAGACCGCCGGGGTGGTCGAGGAACCCAGAAAAGACAGGCCCAGGGCCTCTGCCACCATACCCATGGTATTGGCGGTGAACTGGCCCGGACAGGAGCCCACGGTCATGGCACAGGTACGCTCGATGCCATGCAGTTGCTCCAGGGAAATCGCCCCAGTCTGGTAGCGACCCACACCCTCAATGGCGGTAAGCACCGTGTTTTCAGTGCCATCGGGTGAGTAGCCCGGCAACATGGAGCCACCATAAATGAAGACTGAGGGGACGTTGAGCCGCGCCATGGCCATCAGGGTGCCAGGCAAGGTCTTGTCGCAACCACCCAGACCGACCAGAGCGTCATAGGCATGGCCACGTACAGCTATTTCCATGCTGTCGGCAATCATCTCGCGCGAGACCAGACTCATGCGCATGCCAGCGTGGTTCATGGAGGTGCCATCAGACACGGAGATCGTGTTCATCATGACGGGTACGCCACCACCCTGTGCTACACCCAGGCGCACGCTGTCTGCCTGCGGGCCCAGCGATTTGGAACAGGGTGTATTGTCTCCGGCGGTTCCAATGATGGCGACCATCGAGCGGTCCAGATCATCATCGTCCAGGCCCGTGGCACGCAGAAAGGCTCGGTGTGGTGTGCGGGTCACGCCCTCGGTAACTGCTTTTGATCTATGTTTTTTTAGCATGGTCTTTGGTGGTGATGAGTAATTGAAAGATCGATTTAATCGGTCAGGTCCAAGCGATCAAAGATCCAGGAAACATCTTCCTGAATGTATTGGCGCGCCTGGGCGAAGTTACCGGCACGCAGCGCGTTGACGGTGGACTCATGCAACTGGTCTGAGGAGTCTTCGTTATGGAGCAGTTCGCGGGTTTCACGCAAATAGGCCCCCGACTGCAACCACAGGCTCTCGATCATGGCGAGCATGACGGGGGACTGGGCGGCGGCATAGATCGTGAAATGAAAGATCCGGTTTTTTTCCAGGCTGCTGGCCACGCCTTTGGGCGTGCGGCGCTCTTGTGTAATTTCTTGCGCCAACTGTTCCAGCTGATCCAGCACGGAAGATGTCAGCAGGGGGCCAGCCCATTCGGTGACGGTGCCTTCGATCAGAACGCGAGCACGGCGAATGTCGCTCAGGCAGGCTTTGGTGATCAGGGGGACACGCGTGGTGCCGTTGGGCAAGGGCTCCAGCCCTTGCTGAGCCACCAGACGACGCAGGGCTTCGCGCACCGGCATGGTGCTGGTGCCCAGCGCATCGGCCAGGTACTGGATGCCAAGCACTTGGCCGGCACGGTATTCACCGTGCATCAGCTTGTTGCGCAGGGCTTGATAGACCGCTTCGTTAACGGATTGCCGAACGATAGGTTGGAAAGCTTCGAGCGGAGCACTGGTGCTTGCAGCATCTGAATGTTTCATTAAATTCCGTCACAAAGTGAATTCGAGCAAAGATTTGTGATTTTTGATCAATTCTAAGGACGGACTTCTCCGACAACAAATCAGAGCTAACCCTTAGCCTCCTAATTCGTCATGGACGACGCGGCAAGCCTTGCGAGCGAGCCGCGCATCCGGTTTTGCAACGCGGTAAATCAGGCCGTAGGGCTGGCCATTGCTGGGATAGGTAGCTCGTGAAGACCCTTGAATTCCTGCAAGGAAAAACTGGTCTGCGCTTGCCGAACACCCGGCAAACGATGCAATTTTCTTTGCAATAATTCCGAATAGCTGTCCAGATCCTTGGCCACCACCATCAGCAAAAAGTCAGCTGGACCGGCAATACCGTGGCACATCACCACCTCCGGAATATCGCGCACGGCCTCCACAAACTGCACCGAACGCTCTTCATTTTGAAAGTCCACACTGATGCTGACGAAGGCCACCACGCCATAGCCCAGGCCGCGCCGATCCAGCCGGGCGTGGTAGCCTGAAATAAGCCCGGCTTCTTCCATGCGTCGAATCCGGCGCCAGCAGGGCGACTGCGATATGCCCACTTTTTGCGCCAGCTCGCTCGTTGTGAGCCGGGCGTTTCGTTGCAGCTCGGCCAGCAAACTGCAGTCCACTTCATCCAGTTCTATTTGCATAAAAAAACCCGTTTTTTAAGTTTTTCAGAAAAAGTTATGCTTCTATAAAAAACAGCTTGGCGCAAGACCCTTAAATACATAAGATCAACGCATAAATTTAAGTGGGATGAAATCATGAAACCACAGAGAAATTTCAGCTTCACCCCTATGCCCGCCTACTCGGGTGACCGCATCCTGCCGCTGATGGAGACCTTCGGGCAGGATGCACTGCAAGCTCCCCTCGGCGCGCAACGCGACTTTGGTTTTTTATCGACTCACGCGACCTGTTCCACACGTCGCACAGGTCATTATTAACGTACCGGGAACAGAACAAATGAATGCTTCCAAAGCATCGGCTGACAAGGGAATCGGCGAGACAGAGCGCATTGTTTCGGAAGAAAAAGCGCAGTTGGATTTCAGCCAATCCATGAGCTATGGCGACTACTTGCACCTGGACGAGGTGCTGGGCGCCCAACACCCGCTCTCGCCTGCCCACGACGAAATGCTGTTCATCATCCAGCACCAGACCAGCGAACTCTGGATGAAACTGATGCTGCACGAACTGAATGCGGCCACCGCATCGGTCGCCGCCGACCGCTATGCCGACAGCTTCAAGATGCTGGCGCGTGTCTCGCGCATCATGGAGCAACTGGTCAGTGCATGGACTGTGCTGTCGACCATGACCCCGCCGGAATACACCGCCATGCGGCCTTATCTGGCCAGTTCCAGCGGCTTTCAAAGCGCGCAATATCGCTGCATTGAGTTTGCTCTGGGCAACAAGAACGCCGCCATGCTCAAGCCGCATGCGCACCGCCCTGACCTGCTCCGTCAGGTGGAAGCTGCCTACCAAGCGCCTTCGCTGTACGACGAGTCGCTGCGCCTGTTGGCCCGCCAGGGTTTCCACATTCCCGCTGACTATCTGGACCGTGACTGGACGCAGCCCTACGTGGCCAGCCCCGAGGTCGAAGCCGCCTGGTTGCAGGTTTACCGTGACCCGTATGCGCACTGGGATCTGTACCAACTGGGCGAAAAACTGACCGACATTGAGGACGCCTTCCGTCTTTGGCGTTTCCGTCATGTCACGACGGTGGAACGCGTTATCGGTTTCAAGCGCGGCACTGGTGGCACAGGCGGCGTCAGCTACCTGCGCAAGATGCTGGATGTTGTGTTGTTCCCCGAGATCTGGACTGTTCGGACCGCGCTGTAATGCAGGCTCCCCACGACTCCCTCTCCGCGCAGGAGCGCGAGCGCGAATATTCGCCCAGCTCCTGTATAGGCGGGAACTACGCGCCCTACATCGAGGACTACGCCACGCTTAGCGCAGCGGCGTTGGCAAGCGGATCACGGCATACCGAGCATGCCTATGGCAGCGCTGCCGCGCACCGGCTTGACCTGTTCCTGCCTGAGCCCCGCGATTCGGAGGCGCTTCCGCCCTTGCTGCTGTTTATCCACGGCGGCTACTGGCAGGAGCTCTCCAAGGCGTCCTCTTTGTTCTCAGCCCCGGATTGCACCAACACGGGCATCGCCTTTGCCGCTATTGATTACACCTTGGCGCCGCAAGCCTCTGTCCACGACATGGTGCTGGAGTGCCGCCAGGCTCTGCGCTGGCTGCATCAACATGGCGAAGAACTGGGCTTTGACCCACAACGCATCGTCATTTCCGGCAGTTCTGCCGGGGCGCATCTGGCGGCCATGTGCTGCTTGCGTGGGTGGAAGGATGATGCCGATTTGCCTGCAGGCGCACCCGCAGCAGCAGTGCTGGTTTCCGGCATTTACGAGCTGCAACCTCTGATTGGCACCAGCATCAATGAGGCACTGTCCCTGGATGTAGCAAGCGCACAGGCGATCAGCCCCCAACTGCTTGATTTGACGGGTTTTCCGCCCGCCATCATCAGCTGGGGAGAAATTGAAACCTCGGAGTTCAAGCGCCAGAGCCAGGCTTTTGCCGATGCGCTGAACGCACAGAGTGCCCAGTATCTGCCCCCCATCGAAATGCCAGCACGCAACCACTTCGATGTCATTCTTGACCAGGCTCGTCCCCACACCCGCTTGGGCGATGCCACGCACGCGCTCTTTGCGTCCTTGCCGGTCACCTCTACTCGGAGCAAGTGATGAAACAAGTTGTCGACGTCGGGCTTCCGCCCCTGAAGCAAGCGTTTTCCTGGGCCGTCAAAGCCAAAGGAGAAATGCTGTTCATGGTGAACGGGCCTGTGCGGCCGGACGGCAGCATCGATACGGGAAGCATCGAGCAGCAAGCTCGCCTGACCTTCGCAAATATGCAGCGGGCCACACAAGCGGCAGGTGGCAGCCTGGAAAATGTCACCCAAGTGCTGATCTACATGACCGATGTTGCCGACATGGACATCATCGACAAGGTGTACAGGGAGTTTTTCTCCGCGCCCTTCCCCAACCGCGCCAGTGTGGGCGTTGCGGCCTTGGTGGAGCCGGGCATGAAGCTGGAGGTGGTAGCTTACGCCATGATTCCTTGAGGCTGACAAAGTCGGGAAGCTGCAGTCAAAACCTGCCCGTACCCGCCGGATTACAGCGAGTCGAACGGGTCCTGCGTACTGGGTAAGCCTGTGTCATCCCCCAGCACAAAGCGCGGGATGAATTGCAGCACGTACTGCCGCATGGCTTCGACCAGGCGCTGCGCATCGGGGCGCAGTTCGCGAGACCGCAAGGACACCACGCCGACCATATAAGGCACGTGGATATCAATCGGGCGCAGCACCACATTAGGCAGCGGCAGGCCGTGGGCGGTGAAGGGATCGATCAAGGACACGCCTACCCCTTGGCTGGCCAGAACCAGGCCTTCCAGAGACGAGGCAACCTCGATGTGACGGATATCTTCCGGGGCTTGCGGACTGGCACGCAGCAAGGCGGTGGCCAGGGTATGACGCAAGCGGTGGCGGTTCTGGATGGAAATCAGGGGAGTGCCCTGAATGTCGCTGAGACGCACCAGTTCCTGTTTGGCCAGGGGATGGTTCACGGCCATGCCCAACAGGCACGGGCTTTGACCCGACCAATGCAAGGTGCAGCCATCAATGTCCAGCGGCAAACTGGTCACCGCCAGATCTGCCCGTCCTTCGTCGATGGCTTGCACCACTTCTTCCGGTTTCACCGTATCAATAATCAGCTTTTGCTTGAAGGCCGGATCGTGCTGCTCCATGATGCCCAGCGCTTGCGGCACCAGGCCAATCGCCAAGGCGTGAGTGGTCACGATACGCAGGGGGCGCAGCCCCCCACGGGCGATTTCCAGAGCGCGGGTTTGCAGCACCTCCAGATTCATCAGCACAGGCCGGGCTTCCAGATAAAACTCGCGCCCCTGCTCGGTCAGGGTAACTTGCGGACGGGTGCGAGTAAAGAGTCTGAACCCCAGCTCCTGCTCCAGCTCCTGGATCTGGCGGCTAACCACTGGCTGAGAGCGGTCAAGCAAGCGGCCGGCAGCGGTAACGCTGCCTGCGGACATCACAGCTGCAAAAGCTTCTAATTGGCGAATTTCCATGTCGTTCTATGTGGATGCCGCATTTATCAACATGGAATATTCTAATGCGGAATAGTTAGGCGGACTAGCGTTTCACACCGAAACATTGATCCAGCGTGGGGAAAGAGCCATCACGCACCTCGGCCGCATATTGCGCCGCTGCTTGCGAGATCAGGGCACCCACATCCGCGTAGGGTTTGGCGAATTTGGGAATCTTGCCGTTTGTCAGGCCCAGAATGTCTTCTGTCACCAGAACCTGGCCATCACATGCAGGTGAAGCGCCGATACCAATAGTAGGAATGGCGATGGTTTCAGTAATCCGGCGGCCTACGCTTTCGGCCACACCTTCCAGCACCACGCCCCAGGCACCTGCCTGAGCATGGGCGACGGCATCGTCCAGCACGCGCTGGGCGGCGGCATCGGTCATGCCCTGAGCTTTGTAACCGCCCATGGTGTTGACGTACTGGGGCATCAAGCCCACGTGGGCCAGCACAGGCACGCCGCGCTCAACCAGGAAACGCGTGGTTTCAGCCATGGCTTGGCCGCCTTCCATCTTCACCGCCTGGGCGCCGCTGGCCGCGAGCATACGCGATGCATTGGCAAATGCCTGCTGGGGTGATTCCTGATAGCTGCCAAAAGGCATATCCACGACAATACAAGCGTGTTTAGTTGCACGCACCACGGCCGCGGCATGGGCAGCCAACATATCCACCGTAATGCTCAGGGTGTCAGGCATGGCATAACCTACCATCGCGGTCGAGTCGCCCACCAGGATCATGTCCATGTGCTCGTCCAGCATTCGTGCAATAGGCGCGATGTAGGCTGTTAACGAAGCAATTTTTTGTTTGCCCTTATAGGCGGTCAGAGCGGGAACGCTAATGCGAACCTGCGTGGTATGTACGCTCATACTTACTCCAGCTGGAACCCCATAGGCAAAAGCTTATATGGGATTATGAATGATGCAGATTGCAACATCTTAATCAAAAATCCAGTCGACGCCTCTATAATCGCCGCAGGACAAAAAACAATAAGCTAATTTCCTGCCTACGTACAAGCTTCGCGTGTCCATCCCGTGCGGATTCAGGTCCTTTTAAGGACTTTTGTTTTGACATCGCCTGTACTCTAGAGCCCGATCGTTCCCAATGCGCGGTGGTTTCATCAGCCATGTCCTGGCTGTTTTGCCATGCACTCTACCGAGGAGAGACCTATGTCGACTACCCCCCCAACCATCACCTTCCACGACGATAACCGTGCGCCCCAACTGGGCATGGGCGTGTGGCAGGTACCTGCCGAGCAAACGGCCGATGTGGTGTGCAGTGGCATCGAAGCGGGCTACCGCCTGATCGATACTGCCGCCATTTATGGCAACGAAGCCGAAGTCGGCCAAGGGATTCGTCAGTCCAAGGTGCCACGCGAAGAACTGTTTGTGACCACCAAGCTGTGGAATGACATGCATGGCCACGACAACACCCGTGCAGGCTTTGAAGAAAGCATGGACAAGCTGCAGCTCGATTATGTGGATCTGTACCTGATCCACTGGCCCGTGCCCAAGAACCGTCAGTACATCCAGACCTGGGAAACACTGATCAATCTGCGCAACGAAGGCCGCGTGAAATCCATTGGCGTGTGCAACTTCCTGCCCCAGCACCTGCAAACCTTGCTGGACAAGACAGGCGTGCTGCCCGTGCTGAACCAGATCGAACTGCACCCCGGCTTTCAGCAGGCCGAGTCACGTCACTACCATGAAGACCACGCCATCCAGACCCAGGCCTGGAGCCCGCTGGGATTGGGTACGCTGTGGGACAATCCGGTGCTGAACAAGATCGCCAAGGAACATGGCCGTTCGGTGGCGCAAATCATGCTGCGCTGGCAGATTCAGCTGGGCAATATGGTGATTACCAAGTCCAATTCCCCCAAGCGTCAGCGCGACAATATGGACATTTTCAGCTTCGAGCTAAGCGAACAGGATATGGCTGCCATTGCCGGTCTGGACCAGGCCGACGGTCGTCTTGGCCCGGATCCAGAACTGTTCCGCCTGCCCAAAAGCACCGTCCAAGACTAAGCCTTGGGGCGCACCCGTCTTGCAGGGCCGGACAAGAAGGCGGCAAGCAGGGGCGCCAGAGCAAACAGCCACAGCAGAGCCTGCGCCGACTGGCGCGCGCCCTGCACCCCACCGGGGTCTACAAAGCCCGAGGCCGTGGTGATGATCCCGGCCAGAGCGGCCCCCAATGCCATCGTGAACAGCTGCAAGGTGGTAATGGCAGCCGAGGCAATATTCTCCTGCCCCTTGGGTGCGGAATGAAACACCCGCGTCAGCAGATGCGGCCAGGCCAGACCAATCCCCACCCCGACTCCCAATAGGGACAGGTACAAGGCCCAGGAATAATCCGTGCCTTCGCTCAAGCCTTCCCATGGAATAAACACGCCCAAGGCAACCAAGGACAAGCCCGAGAGCACAGGCCCGGCAATAATCATGCGATCCCCGGTTTTCAGCCCCCGGCTGGAACTGGCAATAGAACCCAAGGTCCAGCCACCTGACATCAAGGCGGTCAGGTAACCTGCTTTAAGGGGGCTCATGTGGTGGATGATCTGCAGGAAATACGGAATGAAGATTTCCGTTGCCACGGCCACGCTGACCAGGCCAATACCGGCATATAGACTGCCCAAGGCCGTGCTGATGGAGTAGGTGCCCTGCGGAAACAGGCGGCTGGTAGACTTGCTATCGGCACGCGCCATCAAATACACCAGAATTGCACCACCTGCCACACCAGCCAGATTGATCATCCAGGAAGTCGACAGGCTCCCTGCCGACATCACCAGCACAGAGGCCGTTAGCAGCAAGACCTTGCCCAAGGTGGAGCCGGATTTACGCGATTCGGGCGCACGCGCGTCGCGCAATTGCGTCCAGACCAGAATCGCCAGCAAAGCGGCACACGGCAGGACGCTCCAGAAGGCCAGACGCCACTGCCCCATCTGGGCAAACACCCCGCCAATCGCCGGGCCTGACAAAGTGGCCACGCCCCACATACTGGACACCAAAGCCATGACGCGCGGCCAAAGGCGCTCTTCAAACACCAGCCGGATCGAGGAATAGCTCAGACCCAGCAGCAGGCCGCCGCCCAAGCCCTGAATCGTGCGGGCAAAAAGCAGAAAAGGCATGGAAGGTGCTGCCGCGCACAAGGTTGTACCAATGGCAAAAAACAGCAGCGACACCAGAAAGCTGTGTCGCAGACCCAGTTTTTCCAGAACTTGTGGCGACAGGGCCGAGCCCAGGATCGAAGCCACCACAAAGAGCGTGGTGTTCCAGGCGTAGTACTCCAGCCCGCCAATATCCTCCACCACCGAGGGCAAAATCGTGGTCGCCACATACACGTTGATCGCGTGAACCGCCACGCCACCGGCCAACGCCAGCGAACGCAAGCCATTGCGGCCAGACAGTAATTCGGACCAAGAAGCTTCTTGGGTATTCGCCATTTTTCTGTATCCAAGCAAAAAGCCGGCGCAGGAGCCGGCCCCTAAACACACAAGTGCGCCAGGGGCATGACACCACTGACGCACCTGCTGGCGTGTCAAACCACGCCTTGACCTGCTGCCAAGCTTATGCTTTCAACAAGCCCCGCAAAACGTACTGCATGATACCGCCGTGACGGTAGTAATGCGCTTCGCTAGGCGTATCAATTCGGACCAGGGCCTCGAATTCGATATCGCCCGCACGCACTTTGACCTTCTCGGGGATCTTGTCCTGATTCAGGGCGGTAATGCCTTCAATATCAAAGACCTCATCTCCCGTCAGACCCAGAGTTTCAGCGTTTTGGCCGGCCGGGAACTGCAAAGGCATCACGCCCATGCCCAGCAAGTTGCTGCGGTGAATACGCTCGTAAGACTCGGCAATCACGGCACGTACACCCAAGAGCACCGTACCTTTGGCGGCCCAGTCACGCGAGGAACCGGAACCGTATTCCTTGCCTGCCAGAATCACCAGCGGGACGCCGGCACTCAAGTAATTGCGCGAGGCATCGTAAATCGTTGCCACGGGCGCGCCGTCTTGCGTGAAGTCGCGTGTATAACCCCCTTCCGTGCCTGGGGCCAACTGGTTGCGCAAACGCACGTTAGCAAAGGTGCCGCGAATCATGACTTCATGGTTACCGCGACGCGAGCCGTAGGAGTTGAAATCCTGCGGCTTGACTTCGTGATCCATCAGATACGTGGCGGCAGGCGACATACGTGCAATCGAACCAGCCGGGCTGATGTGGTCGGTGGTGACCGAATCACCCAGCTTGGCCAGCACGCGGGCACCACGAATGTCCGAGACCGGGCTTGGATCGCGTTTCAGGTCGATGAAATACGGCGGTTTACGCACGTAGGTGGAGTCTTCCTGCCACTCGAAACGATCCCCTTTGGGGGTAGGCAAAGAGCGCCAACGCTCATCACCAGCGAACACATCGGCATAACCATCACGGTACATATCCGAGGCGATGGCCTTGCTGATCACATCCTGCACTTCAGCGGCAGACGGCCAGATGTCTTTCAGGAACACATCTTTGCCATCGCTGCCCTGTCCCAGCGGCTCATGGTACAGGTCGATATCCATGGTGCCAGCCAGGGCGTACGCCACCACCAGTGGTGGCGACATCAGATAGTTCATCTTTACTTCGGGGTGAATACGGCCTTCGAAGTTGCGGTTGCCGGACAGTGTGGACACTACAGCCAGATCATTCTGGTTAATGGCCTGGCTGACTTCCGGAATCAAGGGGCCTGAGTTACCAATACATGTGGTGCACCCGTAGCCAACCAGATCAAAACCCAGCTTGTCCAGGTAGGGGGTCAGACCTGCGCGCTGGTAGTAGTCCGTGACCACGCGCGATCCGGGGGCCAGACTGGTTTTCACCCAAGGTTTGCGGCTCAGGCCCTTTTCCACGGCCTTCTTGGCCAGCAGACCCGCCGCCATCATGACGCTGGGGTTGGAGGTGTTGGTACACGAAGTAATCGCGGCAATGACGACCGAGCCATGATCCAGTGTGCACTGGCTGCCATCGGCCAGCGTAAATTCCACCGCCGCTTTCCGGGGTGCTGGCGGTTTGTGCGACGGCACGTCCGAGGCAGGAAAGCTCTCTTCGACGGCTTCGTCATAGGTGGCCACATCATCACCCAACAAATCACGCACCGCAGTACGGAATGCCGGCTTGGACGAAGACAGGGCGATGCGGTCCTGAGGACGCTTGGGACCGGCAATCGAAGGAACGACGGTGGACAGATCCAGCTCCAGACGCTCGGAGTAGCGAGGCTCATGCTGCGGATCGTGCCACAGGCCCTGAGCCTTGGCGTAGGCGCGCACCAGTTCGATCTGTTCTTTGCTGCGGCCCGTCAGCTCCATATAACGCAGGGTTTCTTCGTCAATGGGAAACATGGAGATGGTGGAGCCGTATTCGGGACTCATATTGCCGATCGTGGCACGGTTGGCCAAAGGCACAGCGCTCACACCAGGGCCATAGAACTCCACAAACTTACCAACCACACCATGCTGACGCAGCATATCGGTAATCGTCAGCACCAGGTCGGTGGCGGTAGTGCCTTCAGGCATTTGACCTGTCAGCTTGAAACCCACAACACGGGGAATCAGCATGGAAATGGGCTGGCCCAGCATGGCGGCTTCGGCCTCGATACCGCCTACGCCCCAGGCCACCACGCCCAGACCGTTCACCATGGGCGTGTGCGAGTCCGTGCCCACACAGGTGTCGGGATAGGCCAGCTGACGGCCCTGCTCGTCGCGTGTAAAGACTACGCGAGCCAGGTGTTCCAGGTTCACCTGGTGAACAATACCTGTGCCAGGTGGCACGACCTTGAAGTTATCGAATGCACTTTGGCCCCAGCGCAGGAACTGGTAACGCTCCATATTGCGCTCGTATTCGATTTCCACGTTGCGCTCGAACGAGCTGGGCTTGCCAAAATCGTCCACGATCACCGAGTGGTCAATAACCAGCTCTACCGGTGCCAGGGGATTGATTTTTTGCGGGTCACCACCGAGCGCCTGCATGGCTTCACGCATGGCAGCCAGGTCCACAACGGCTGGCACGCCGGTAAAGTCCTGCAGCACAACACGTGCGGGGGTAAAGGCGATTTCACGATCGGGCTCGGCAGCAGGGTCCCAGGCGGCCAGGGCGCGAATATCATCGGCCGTTACATCGCCACCATCTTCGGTGCGCAGCAAGTTTTCCAGCAGAATCTTCAAGCCATAGGGCAGGCTGGCAACATCCAGGCCATCTCCACGAACCGCATCCAACCGATAGTAGTCGTAGGACTGCCCGCCGACATCCAACTGGTGCAAAGCCTTAAAACTATCTACGCTTTTCATATCGGGATCTCCATGGAAAAGTGCCGGCCGATACCATCCAATTTACCCAGCCAGCGATACACATGTGGTAATTGTCTATTGGTCTAGACCATTCCACATCTTACACTCTGGCGTAATCCCCCGCCCTGTGCAGCGTCCCTCCTGTGGCCTTACGTCACACCTACTCAAACTCGGAAACATTCTTTACGTATAATGATTTAGGTGCCTTCCACCCGTCTTTTGGCTTCAACGCCCCCTTTTCTTCGAGCATTCGCCCATCTCATGTTTTTTGTTGATCTGCGCCGGCTGATTCTCTTGCTGGCTACCGCCAGCAGTCTGCTGACCATGGGCTACACCTTGTATGGGGCCTATTCGGCTGAGCGCACCTTGCTGATCGAGCAGGCGCTGGAGAAAAACCGTGCCTACGCCCTGAAACTGGCCAGCAGCACTGATGCCTTCATTGCCAATTTGCAGCAGCAACTCAGCTACAGCGCCAGCGTGCTCTCCCGCTCTCTGTACCAGGGCGAGCTTTTGCTAGGCGATGAGGTCAGGCGCCTGAAGGAACAGAACAACAGTTTTAATTCAGTCCTGATCCTGAATGCCGAGGGCCGGGTTCTGGCCAATGCCCCCCACCAGCTCAGCCTGATTGGCACAACGCTTCGCGGCGAAGGCACGCAACTGGCCTTGAAAACCAGAAAGCCAGTGGTCAGCCCACCCTATCTGTCCGCAACCGGGCGCTTGCTGATCTTCTTGTCACACCCAATTTTTGATGCAGAAGGTAACTACAAGGGCCTGGTCGGTGGCTCTATTTACCTGCACGAACCCAATAGCCTGAACGCCTTGCTGGGCGAGCACTTTTACCGCGATGGCTCCTACATTTATGTGGTGGACCAGCACAAGCGGCTGATTTTTCACCGCGATGTCGCTCGTATCGGCGAAGTTGTACACGGCAACCCGGCCATTGATGCCGTCAGTCAGGGCGAAAGCGACGCACTATCCCTGCGCAACGTCAAAGGCGTGGACATGCTGGCGGGCTTTGCTCCCAGCAGCGATGTGAAATGGGGCGTGGTGGTGCAAAGCCCCACCAAAGTCGTGCTGGATGAATTAACGGTCCTCTTGGGCAAGGTGCTGCGCAATTCCATCCCCTTTTTCCTGGCCGTACAAATCCTGATCTGGATGCTGGCCATGTTGATTGCCAAACCCTTGCGACAGCTGGCTCGCCAGGCTCCGCATCTGGATTCAGCCAACGCCAGCTCGCGCATCGCGCAGGTTCACGCCTGGTATTTCGAATCCCGCCAGATCAAGCTGGCCATGCTGCTGGGCCTGAAACGCGTCAACCGCAAGATTGGCGTCATGAATGTCGAGCGCAACACGGACCCGCTGACTGGCCTGAACAACCGACGCGGCATGGCGACCGTCCTGCAGCAATGGAAGGAAACGGACACGCCCTTTTCCGTGCTGACCGTGGATATAGACCACTTCAAGCGCGTCAACGACACTTACGGACACGATGTGGGCGATCTGGTGCTGAGCTTTCTGGCTGACACCATGCGAGCCTGCACCCGTGATACAGACCTGATCTGTCGTGTCGGGGGGGAGGAATTCTGTATTTTCCTGCCCGATCAGGATATAGATCAGGCGCTGCAACTGGCTGAGCGACTGCGCATTCTGATTAGCGAAACCAATAGTCCCACGGGTTCGCCGATTACGATTTCTATTGGTCTGGCGCACTGGCCCGTCCATGCCCGCGACCACAGTACTGTGCTGAAACTGGCTGATGCAGCGCTTTACAAGGCCAAGCGCAATGGCCGCAACCGTGTCGAACTGTGCGACCCCATCGTCAGCGATTCGGACGTAAAAAGCGCTTAAAGACGGCGCAGGACCTTGATACGCACATCCACCTGTACCTCCAGGCTCGTCAATTGACGAGCCTGCTCCAAGCCTTGTGCACTGGCCCGAAACAGGTGAGGCGTCATCAAGAGCAGATCTGCAATTTTCTCTTGTGAGTCCAGGCTGATCTGACAACGGATGCGCTCGGTGCTCTCCAGGCTGAAACCGACGGGCGGCTCCTGGGCCTCGTCCTTATCAGCCTTCAAGGTCGGATAAATAATGCGGCGCAATTCCAGCAAATGGTCGGTACCCGCTTCCACCTGCACCCAGATCCCGCCTGGCTTCAAGGCCCGCAGAAACTCCTCGGGCACGGCAAAACCAAACATGCACAACAAGGCATCCAAAGCGCCATCAGGCACGGGCAATTGTGCATTGCTGCCCACCAGCCAACGGATGTCCGAGGAACTGCGCGCCGCCGCCATGACGGCCCACTTGGAGATATCCAGACCAATCAAGGCCAACTGCCCATCCTGATCCTGCTGACGCAGATAACGTGGGTAATAACCTTCGCCACAGCCCGCATCCAGACAGGCATA
The DNA here is from genome assembly GCF_031844565.1 of Alcaligenes sp. AB3. Classification (NCBI taxonomy): domain Bacteria; kingdom Pseudomonadati; phylum Pseudomonadota; class Betaproteobacteria; order Burkholderiales; family Alcaligenaceae; genus Alcaligenes; species Alcaligenes sp. AB3. Next base: position 130,070 of record NZ_JAUZVM010000004.1, on the reverse strand, counting down.
AGGGGCCTCCCCTTCCAGGCCATCCATCAAGGCACGCCACACACCGGCAGCGATGGGCTCGTACACCCCCGACTCCAGATAACGGCGACGCGCCGCCACCATTTCCTTGCTGTCGCCCGGATCGCGGGAACGCTTGTTTTGTACGGGCAGCAGATTGATGTAGCCCTGACTGGCCGTATCGAAGCAATGGCCCGACGCGCAGCGCCAGCTGGGTGCCTCAAACACGAGCGGCAAACCGTCTAAGGGACAGCACAGTTTCTGAAACAGGGGCGGGGAAAGATCAGACATGGAGGAATCGCTCTACGGCCACCGTGGCCAAGGCGATAGTGTAGCGCCCCGGCCTGTCTGTGCCGGGGCTCAGGATGAATTTACGACTCGGTCGCAAAGGCCAGCGCGTCGCGCAGCAAGGCCTCGATCAGCGGCTGAATGTTGCGGGCAGCCTCTTCTTTGTAATCAAAGGGCCACTGCTCTTCCATATAGCAGCACTGCGCCATTTCCAGCTGCACAGCATGGATGTTCTGCTCGGGACGTCCGTAGTGGCGGGTAATGTAACCACCTTTGAAACGGCCATTCAACACGCTGCTGTAGTCTTTGTTGGCCGAGGCCGTTTTCATCAGACTTTCGCTCAAGGCAGGATCACAACTCTGGCCATTGGCGGTCCCAAAATTCAGATCCGGCAGGCGGCCTTCAAAAAAACGCGGTACTACCGAACGAATCGAATGCGCATCCCACAAGACCACACGGCCATGCAGGGCCAGCAGGCGTGTCAGCTCTTCTTCCAGCTTCTGGTGATACGGCAGCCAGATGGTCTCGCGACGCTGGGCAACCTCACGCTCGTCCGGCTCCTGGCCGGGCTGGTAAATAGGCTCGTCGCCAAAGGTGTCCACAGGACAGAGACTGGTCACGCTTTGACCGGGATACAGGCTGGCATTGTCCGGCGGACGGTTCTGATCCACCACAAAACGCGAATACGTCGCCACCAACACGGACGCACCCAATTTCTGGGCACATTCATACAAGCGGGGAATATGCCAATCCGTATCCGGCACCTGACGCGCTGACTCCGTAAAACGCGCCAGCAAGTCCGACGGCACGTAGGTGCCCGAATGGGGCATGGAAATCAACAAGGGGGCAGTGCCCGGATAAAACTCAAAGGCAGCAGGTACGGTCATGGCAGACTCCAGTCTGTTTCAGCACACAATCAAGAAGGAATAGGATACAGATCACCCCGGCGGTGCTGCCAGGCCGGAAGTGACTCACGCATGCGCTGCACGCGAGCGGGGTCCAGATCGGCGCAAATATAGCCTGGATGATCAGGCATACAGGCCAATACGGTGCCCCATGGGTCAATAATCATGCTGCGACCCAAACACGGCATGGCAGGACCGGGACCACCGATCTGCGCGGCAGCCAGTACGTAGCACTGGTTTTCAATCGCACGGGCACGCAACAGCACTTCCCAGTGGTCACGGCCGGTATGCACATTAAAGGCAGCTGGCACTACCAGCACATTCGCGCCACGGGCACGCAAGGTACGAAACAGCTCGGCAAAGCGCATGTCGTAGCAAATGCTCAGGCCCAGATTCAAATCCCCGACCTGCACATTTTGCAGATGCTGGCCATGGCAGAAATCATCAGACTCGCGGTATTCCAGACCGTTCACCACCGCATCGTACAAATGTACTTTGCGATATTGCGCCACGATCTCGCCCTCTGGTGAAAACGTCACGCTCGTGTTGCCCAGGCGATGGTCATCCGGACGGCGCTCGTGCATGGAGCCCAGATGAATCCAGGCACCGGTGCGGCGCGCTAGGCTGGCCATGTGATCCGTCACCAGACCCGGAATAGGCGTGGCGTTTTGCTGCAACCATTCCGTATCGCCACGTACATCGCTGTACTCGGGGGTCACAATCAGTTGTGCGCCGTCTTTGGCAGCGGCCAGCACCCAATGTTCCAGCTGGTCCAGATTGGTTTGGCGGTCGCGGCCGCTATCGAGTTGAACCAGGGCAACACGTGTCGTAGACATACTTTTATCCTTTCGGACCGGCTCAATACTGCAGGGCGCGGGCCGTTTCCAAGGCCAGACGGGACAAGACACCCGCCCCCTGGCCACCGTATAGAGAGGTGCTGGTGCGGCCATCGGTAAAGCCATCGGCCATCACGGCCAGCACCACACTGCGTTCGCCCATCGTCAAGATACCGGCATCGTGACGCAAGCCGGGCAAGGAGCCGGTCTTGTGAGCCAGTTGGGCGATAGAAGGCAAAATTGCCGCAAAGTGACCTCGTTCACGCTGATCCGCCAGCATGTCCAGCCCCTGCTGACGCAGGTTCTCGGGCAAGGCAGGCGAATGCAACAGGTACAGCAAGGTCGAGCAGGCATCCTGCGCGGTCGTCCAGTTATCTTTACCGGCCTCGCGCGCCTTCATGTCCATCATGTGGCGCTGCAAATCCGTATGCTGCAAACCAGCCTGGGCGCTCCAGGCGTTGATGTTATCCATGCCCAGCAAGTCAATCAGGGCATTGGTGGCGACGTTATCGCTCAGGATAATCATCAGCAGAGCCAGCTCGCGCAGGCTCAGGCTGGGCACGCCGGGCAGCTGGCTCAAAATGCCGGTGCCGGGGGTACGGTCGCCCTCGGGCAAAGGGTAAACCGTATCCAGCGACAGCTTGCCCTGGGCAACCTGCTCCAGCAGACACAGGAGCATGGGCGTTTTGATCAGGCTGGCCGAGGGCATGACGCGCTGCGCATGCCACTCGAACAAGGAGGTACCGTCGGTAGCGTAGACCGCCATCGAAATACGGGCGGACTCCTGGGTCAGCAAAGGCTCCAGTCGTTCTTGCAAGCGCTCACGAACCAGTGGCGCATCCAACAACTCGCTTCCTAAGGTAAACATACAAACACTCCTTCAATACTCAGACCAGAATCAGGAACAGGCCGACGAACATCAACAAGTTGACCGCCATGACCGCCCAGCCGTTATACAACATGTACTTGAGCTGAGTGGAACGCGCCAGGCCCATCTGGCCGAACATATCTGAAGAAGGGAAAGGACCAAACCAGTCAATCTGCGAACTGCCCAGAATCACGGCAGCAGTGGCTGCAGGACCCACACCGGCGGCAGCCAGCACAGGACCAAAAATCTTGGCGGTGAAAGTCATCTGCGCCACAGCAGCACCCGGAATGTGGCCGACCACGTTAAAGGCCACAATCAGCATGCACAGCACCGCGCCACTAATACCGACCAGATAGGGCTGCACCGAATCCAGCAAGGCGTGATAGGCATTGAGCTGATCCACCAGCACCAGCACCGGGTTGAACAGCCAGAACAGGAAGAAAATCCAGATCAGCTTGCCCGCACCGGCATACATGGCCTGCAAAATTTCACGCGGATTCATGCCACCGGCCAGACCGGTGGTAGCACCCAGAGACACCATCACAATAATGGCGTAGGCAAAACCGGCTTTGGAGGCGATACCCACCGCAGCCAAACCCACGATGGTGATGCAGAAAGCCCAGGCAGCACGCACAGCCTTGGGGGAAGCCTTGGCATTCACGTCAAAAGCAGCCTGACCTTGGGAGGCTTCTTCGTACTGGAACTGATCCTTGGTCATCTTCTGGATACGACCGGACATGAACCAGCCCGTCAGCAAGGTGGCAGCGGCCATGGGCAGACCGGCAACCAGCAGGTAGTCGGTGTAGCTCAGACCTGTCAGACCCGTTACTGTCACCACGTTAGGGGTGAATGGGCCCAGCACCAGACCGGCGGAACCGGCACTTTGGAACAAGGCAGCCACAGCGGGAGGAGACAGACGCACGGCGGCGGCAATTGGAATCACCACCGCAGCAATAATGGCGTTACCACCAGCCAGCGTACCCAGAGCGCCACAGATCAGGGTGGACGCCACCATGATGCCCAGACGCACGCGCACCGGATTGGACAAGCCAATACGCTTCACAATGGCTCGCACCAACTGCTCGGCAGCACCTGTACGGGCGGCCACTTCACCCACCCCGGCGCCCAGCACAATAATCAAGCCCACCACGGCAATAAACGAGCCCAGGGACTCGGCCAGCAGTTTGCCCATGGCAATGGGCGTGGTGCTGGTCATGATGGCGCCCAATACAATCGCACCAATCGTGGCCAGAACAATATCCACACCCAACAAGGCGATAAGCGCAAACACCACTACCGGCGTCAAGCCCCACAGGGAGCTTTCACCCGGCATGTAAAAGTGGGTGTACAAGGCAATCGCCATGCCAATTAAAAACACCACCATGGCAGCATTGCGCTTGCCCGTTGGCATTTGTTGCTGAATGACACTCATGTCGTCTCCTTAACGATCCTTCCTGGCCAGTTATCAAAAACCGGCCTGCATGTGATGCAATCGCCCTGGCCTGGTTGACTACCCCAAATCACGGCGACTGTTTTCTTGTCCGACGCGCCGCTTATAGCGGGATAATCGGCGCATCCAGGCTTTGCGCCTGAGCGGCAAAGGCGCGATTAAGCACCTGGCCGGGCCGCTGCTCCGGGGCGACAGGGTGAACCTGCACGCCATTCACAAACACGGTCTGCACACCTTGAGACGGTAAGGTGGGCTCTTCCCAGGTGGCGCAATCTTGCACCGTTTCGGGATTAAACACCACCAGATCCGCCCAGGCGCCGACTTGCAACACGCCGCGGTTTTCCAGCCCGAAGACCGAGGCAGGCATGGCGGTCATTTTGGCAACCGCCTGCTCCAGGGACATCAGGCCATCTTCGCGTACGTACCGCCCTAAAATGCGCGTGAAACTACCCCACAAACGAGGGTGGGGATGCGCATCCGCAGGCAATCCGTCCGAGCCCACCATGCAACATGGATGGCTGAAAATGCGCTGGACTTCTTTCTCGTCCATCGCAAAATAAATCGCGCCAGCAGGCAGCAAACGCCGTGCGGCAGTTTCCCGGTCGCAGCCCCACTGCTCGGCAATCTCGGCCAGATACAGGCCATTGCACTCGGGGTGAGGCTCGGACCAGGTAATAAGAATCTGGTCTATGGTGTGGGCGCGTTCGGGGATCAGGATCGTGGAGCTGCCCGAATAGGGATAAATATCCAGGGTGGCCTGCACGCCATCGGCGCGGGCCCGATCAATATTGGCCAAGGTATGGCTGCTGCGGCCCCAGTTGGCCGGCATCATGCACTTGTGGTGCGACACCAGGGTGGCGCACTGCGTCTGGCGGCCTACCGCCAGCACTTCTTCTACCGACTCCTGCACCGTGTCGCCTTCATTGCGAATATGGCTGGTGTGCAAAGAGCCCTTGGAAGCGGCAACACGGGCCAGACCTTCCAATTCGGCCGGTTGGGCCATGCAACCAGGCTCGTAAGCCAGGCCGGTACTAAAGCCCACGGCGCCTTCTTCCAAGGCCTTGACCAGCAAGGCTTCCATGGCCTTTTGCTCGTCGGTACTCGGCTGGGACAAGGGGTCCTGCATCACGGCCATGCGCAGATTCGCGTGACCGACCAAAGCTGCCACGTTGATCATGGGCTTGAGCTTGCGCACGGCTTGCACGTACTGCGCCATGTCTTCAAACAAGGGCGAATCACCCAGCAGGGCCAAAGCCGCTGCCGAGTTGCCCGGCAAAGGGGCGGGGAAGGCGCTGACACCACAATTACCGACCACAACCGTCGTAATGCCCTGGCTGGTTTTCCAGTCCAGAACAGGCCGTTCGATGAACATCAAATCATCATGGCCGTGAGTATCAATAAATCCGGGAGCCACCACATGGCCGCTGGCGTCCACCGATTGATCGGCGTGCCAGGCGCTCAGGTCGCCCAGGGCGACAATACGCCCTTCTCGAATACCCACGTCACCACGCCAACGCGGGGTGGCCAAGCCATCAATAATCCAGCCATTGCTGATCTTGACGTCCAGCCTGCGGTCGTCTGTCTGCATCTACGTCTCCACTAACCCTCCCACAAAAAGGGGAGTTGACCGCATTATCCAAAGGTATTATTAATATGAAAAATTGTTTAAGTTAATTGATTAATCAGAAAATGATATGGACAGACTTCCCAAGCACATCACGCTCAAGCACTTGAACGCGTTTGTCGCCGTGGCCCAGGAGGCCAGTTTCACCCATGCCGCGCGTCGTCTTTTTCAAACACAATCCTCGGTAACGGGCCTGATCCAGCAGTTGGAAGTTGCCCTGAATACCACCTTGTTCAACCGCACCAGCCGCCGCGTATCCCTGACGCCTATTGGCCTGGAGTTCCTGCCGCGCATCACCCGCCTGCTGGCGGATTTTGATGGCGCCATCAGCGATGTCATGCGGTATGGGGAATTGAAAAGCGGGCGAGTCAGCGTGGCCGCCGCTCCGTCAGCCATTACGGATTTGATTGCACCGGCGGCCGCGAATTTCTCGCAGCAGCATCCAGCCGTACGTCTGTATTTACGGGATGACAACTCAGGACGCATTCAGCGCCAGATCGTGGCGGGGGAAATTGACTTTGGTCTGACCAGCCCCTGGGCAGATGTCCAAGGACTGGACAGTCACCCCTTGCTGGAAGACCAGTTTGGCGTGCTCTATCGCAGCGATGACAAGCTGATCAAACCGGATGCCAACAACACCGTCAGCTGGTCCGCCCTGAATGAGCGCAAGCTGGTGGGCGTCGTAGACGAAACCGGCATCATGGCCGTGCTGCAATCGCGTCCGGATCTGCCTATCGAAGCGTCGGCTCCGTTTTACGAGGCCTCCAGTACCACCTCTCAAGCAGCACTGGTGCAAAGTGGTCTGGCCATTGCCCTGCTGCCAGCCCTGGCCGCACAACGTGTCCTGATGCCCGGCCTGACGTTTTCCTTGTTACAGGCCCCCACACTGGTCCGCACCCTGTGCCTGATGTTCCATCAGGAACATGATCTGACACCTGCCGCCGCCGCTCTGGTGGAAGAGGTGCGAACCTACGTGAAAAAAGCCCCTTTACCGCCTGGGTGCCGCGCTCTGTAAGTATGTGCAAATGTCGTGGGAGTCGGCCCGCGGCTCAGTAACAATAGGGACTGCAAGTCGCGCCCGGTTTTTCTCGCGACTTGGCACTGACTGCTCGACCCTTTCAATTGATAGACGAACAGCAAAGCTGGACGTAGCGCCTGCCAGCCTCGCCTGATCAGAATGCCGTCATGCCAGTGCTTCTTCTCTGGTATCGACAGCACAAGGGCGACCCTGCAGGTCATTGTCCTGCTCTCCAGGAGAAGCCATATGACGCAGTCCTCCGCGGCATCCAGCAACGCCAAGCCGCTCCACATTGACGACATTACCGTCGTAGACAACAGCAAACTCAAAAAAGCCGTGACGGCCGCTGCCTTGGGCAACGCCATGGAATGGTTTGACTTTGGTGTGTACGGTTTTGTGGCCGCCACCTTGGGGAAGGTCTTTTTCCCCGACGCATCACCTGCCGTACAAACAATTGCTGCCCTGGGTACCTTTTCGGTGCCCTTTTTGGTGCGGCCTTTGGGCGGTGTGTTCTTCGGGCTGATGGGGGACAAGTTCGGTCGTCAAAAGGTGCTCTCCCTGACCATCATCATCATGGCAATCAGCACCTTCCTGATTGGCCTGATTCCCTCCTACCTATCCATCGGCATCTGGGCTCCCGTCTTGCTGCTGCTGTGCAAGCTGGCCCAAGGTTTTTCCGTAGGCGGTGAATACACCGGCGCGGCGGTCTTTGTGGCTGAGTACGCCCCCGACCGGCAGCGCGGATTCCTGGGCAGCTGGCTGGACTTTGGCTCTATCGCGGGCTTTGTTCTGGGCGCCGGTTTGGTCGTGCTGCTGCAAACGTCCCTGACCGAAGAGACCTTCCAGGATTGGGGCTGGCGCATTCCCTTCCTGATTGCCGGCCCCCTCGGTATTTTGGGCTTGTACCTGCGCCATGCCGCTGAAGAGACCCCTGCCTTTACCGAGCAGCTGGAAAAGATGGAAAAAGAGGACCGCGCCGCCCTGACGGAGCGTCCTACGGTTTCCTTTGGCGAGATCTTCTCCAAGTACCGCAAAGCCCTGCTGATTTGCATTGGTATGGTGCTGGTCACCAACATCACCTACTACATGTTGCTGACCTATATGCCCACCTATCTGTCCAGCAGCCTGGGCTATGCCGAAGAACATGGTGTCTTCATTATTGTGGTGGTGATGATAGGGATGCTGTTCGTGCAACCGGTGGTGGGTTTTGTCAGCGACAAGATAGGTCGCAAACCCTTTCTGATGGCCGGTAGTCTGGGCCTGCTGATTTTCGCGATTCCCGCCTTTCACTTTATCGGCAGCGACAGCAATGTGCAGATCTTCCTGGGGCTGCTGATTCTGGCCGTTTTGCTGAACTGCCTGACCGGGGTCATGGCCTCTACCCTGCCCGCCCTGTTCCCGACCCGGCTACGTTACAGCGCCTTGGCCGCTTCCTTTAATATCGCCATTATTGTGGCGGGTCTGACGCCTACCGTTGCGGCCTGGCTGGTGGAGCAAACCAACAACTTGCTGGTGCCTGCCTACTACCTGATTTTCGCCAGCGTCATCGGCTTGATTACCGCCTTGTTCCTGCCTGAAACGGCCAACCGTCCCTTGCGCGGCGATACGCCTACGGCCTCCAACCGCAAGGAGGCCAAGGAGTTGCTGCAGCAGGCTTATGACCACATCGAACAAAGCGTGCAGGATGTGGAAGAAGCCATTGCCAAGGCCGAGGAAGAACTGGAAGCCTTGAAGCAAAAGCGCCAGCGCCTGGTGGACCGCCACCCCGAGCTGGATTAAAGGGAAATCTGAACGCAGGCAGTGTGCGATCTAATCAATCCATGATGCCAACCGTTCACCTTCCCATCCTTTAACTCTCCACCTAAATACGAGCACATTAAAAACGGGCCTGAGCAAAACGCTCAGACCCGTTTTTTTGTCGCCGGGCCGCCCCAAGGCAAAAACTCCCCCTCGAGGGGCAGCCAGCCGAAGGCGTAGCGTGGAGGTTTTTTTGGAGCCAGTATCCTTCACTACTAAATAGAAGCTGCCAACTAAAGGCTACGAACGATTCAATCCTTGTCTACGCGGCATTAAACCGTCAAACCACCCGACACTTCCAGCGTGGTGCCATTGATGAAGCTGGCTTCATCCGAGGCCAAAAACGCATACACATTGGCGATTTCTTCAGGCTTACCCATGCGGCGCAGCCAGCAATGGTCACGAAAGCCTTGCAGCACTTTTTCCGGGATGGTTTTCAGAATGTCTGTCTCGATAAAACCGGGACAGACGGCATTGACGCGAATCCCTTTGGGCCCCAATTCCCTGGCCCAGGTTTTGGTAAAGCCAATCACCCCGAACTTGCTGGCCGCGTAATTGGTTTGACCATAATTACCGTACAGACCCACCACGCTGGAAGCGTTCAGAATGGAACCGCTTTCCTGCTCCAGCATCACTGCAGCCACGGCCTGGGTGAAGTTGAATACCGCTTTCAGGTTTACGTCAATCACATCGTCAAACTGCTGCTCGGTCATGCGGACCAGCTTGGCGTCTTTGGTGATCCCGGCATTGTTCACCAGCACATCAATGCGGCCAAACTTCTGCTTCACCTCCGCCACCATGGCATCAATTTGCGCACGGTCCGTCACATCCACGGTATAGCCCACAGCGGTAACGCCATTGCCGCTCAAAGACTGCGCTGCTTGATTGACGGCATCCGCATTGCGATCGCACAACACCACAATCGCCCCTTCCTGGGCAAACTTCCTGGCCGTTGCCAAACCAATACCCGCTGCCGATCCGGTAACAACCGCCACTTTATCTTTCAATCGCATTCCAGCTACCTTTTAAAAATCGCTCAACGCTGTCGTGCAAACACAGGTTTTTACCGCACCCCAACAGGCCATGGCCCGCAAGCTCGTTCACACCAGCACACTGTTTTGTACTCCGATCACTGGCAGACCGCCAGTCAAGGTAGGCAAATTTCGTCCAAAAACAATGGCCCCCAAAGGGGCCATTCAGGCCTAGCATCAGAAGCAGAATCAAGGTAAGCAGCGGCCTTGCAGACCTCTCAATAGAATCAGGCGGTTTCCCAAGGCAAGTCAGGAGCCTGCAAAGGATCGCCATCATAGCCCTGCACCACACCAAAACGATCATGGGCTGCCCGCCAATCGCGTTGCGCCTGGGTGATGACTTCCTTGTTCTGGCCTACAAAGTTCCACCACAGAACCAGCTCATCGGTATACGGCTCTCCGCCCAGCACAATGACACGGCAGCCCACGCTTAAGTCCAGCGACAGCTGCGTCAAGCCACGGCCTACATAAGCCAGTTCATTGGTCTGAAACTGCTCATTGCCAATGCCCACAGTGCCTTGCACCACCAGAAATCCATACTCGAACTCCGGCTTCAAGTTCAACGCAACCCGACCGGCTTTGACGCTGTTCAAATCCATGCCCATCAGAGGCGAATACAACTTGCTGGGTGCCTGCCGCCCCTCGTAACTACCGGCCAGCAAGGTGAAGTCGCACTCGCCTTCACGCCAACGCGGCAAATCGGGGTGATGATCAAAAGCGGGCTCACAGGCGGCATCCTTGAAGGGCAAGGCAATCCACAACTGCACCGCATGCAGCTTGTCCTCGCCGGGCAAGGACTCTTCGGTATGGCTGATGCCCCGGCCTGCCGTCATCAAATTCACCTGACCAGGCTTGATCACTTGCACATGGCCCAGGCTGTCGCGATGTAGCACCTCGCCCTGGATCATCCAGGTAAAGGTTTGCAGACCAATGTGGGGATGCGGCCCGACACGCAGACCGGGGCCGGAAGTGAACACGGCGGGTCCGGCGTGATCCAGAAAACACCAGGCTCCCACCATACGCCGCTGCGAGGACGGCAAGATACGGCCAACAGTGATGCCCCCGCCCACTTGTGCACTGCGTGCGGGCACGCGCTGGATCTGTTTGTCACCATTTTGGTCTTCAGGACAATCAAAGGATACGGAGACTTCGGAACTGAGGGTACTCATGGGTCAAACTCCAAAAATGCATGAACAGGGGCCAGCCATCAAAACAGCAAAAAACGCTGCCCACCGAAATGGACAGCGCTGCGCCAGGGCGCTTACTTGCCAGAAGTGAACTTGGTGTGGCTGTTAATCAGGTTGCGGTAGTCAGGGATGTGGTTGGAGAACAAGGCACCCAGACCTTCCACGTCGTTACGCCAGTCGCGATGCAGTTCGCACGCCACACCAAACCAGGTCATCAATTGCGCACCGGCGGCCGACATGCGATCCCATGCGGAATGGCGAGTCAGTTCGTTAAAGGTGCCCGACGCATCGGTGACCACGAACACATCAAAGCCTTCCTCCAGAGCCGACAAGGCCGGGAAAGCCACGCACACTTCAGTCACCACACCCGCAATAATCAGCTGCTTCTTGCCAGTGGCCTTGATGGCTTTGACGAAGTCTTCGTTATCCCAGGCGTTGATCTGACCAGGACGAGCGATGTAAGGCGCATCGGGGAAGGTTTCTTTCAGCTCGGGGACCAGAGGACCGTTAGGGCCTTCCTCAAAGCTGGTCGTCAAAATAGTAGGCAAGTTGAAGTACTTGGCCAGATCAGCCAGAGCCAGCACATTGTTCTTGAACTTGTCGGGATCAATATCACGAACCAGAGACAGCAGCCCGGTTTGGTGATCTACCAGAAGTACAGCGGCTTGGTCTTTATCAAGACGTTTGTAAGGCGTAGTCATCTCAGTTTTCCTTAACGATGATTGAAAGGGATGGGTGCAGGCACTGCACCCGGCACTGCAACAGCGCTGAGGGTATTAGCGCTGCGAATCCAGTTGTTCCTGATTCTTGAGTACATCCTGCGCTTTGGCGTAGCTCTCGATCAGCAACTGATAGGCAGGGAAAATCTTGGTGTAGACCTGCGCCCATTCCTGGGCATCAGGGCGGTTCCAGGTTCTCTGCAATTCGGAGGCCACTGCGCCGGTATCGATAGGCACCACACCTGCCTGCATCATACGAGCCAAGGTGATTTCCTCGGCCATCTTGGAGTAGGTGCCGGAGGCATCAATCACCACAAACACCTTGTAGCCTTCAGCCACAGCGCTGATTGCAGGGAACGCCATGCACACGCTGGTAATGGTGCCAGCAATGATCAGGGTCTTGCGGCCAGTGGCTTTGACAGCAGCCACAAAATCCTCGTTGTGCCAGGCGTTGATCTCGCCTTTGCGGGCCACATACTGGGCGTGGGGGGCGTTCTGATGAATCTCGGGAATCAGAGGACCGTTCGGGCCTTGTGGCACGGAAGCCGTGGTAATCACGGGCAGCTTGCTCAAGGTGGCGATTTTGGCCAGTGCTGCCGCATGGTCACGCAAGGTGGTCATGGGCATGTCCTTCACGGTCTGGAACAGACCGCTTTGGTGGTCGATCAGCAGCATGACTGCGTCATCAGGATCAATTACCGGGGCGGCGCCATTGAAATTGGCTACATTGCTGGGGATAGTCATCATGTTTCTCCTGTGGAGGAAAAGCGAGGGGCCACCAGGTTGGTGTGGCCCCTCACGGGCCTTGCTTTAGGATGCCGACCCTGGTGCCATCGCACCAAAGCGGCCACTGCTGAAGTCATCCATAGCCTGCAAGATCTCTTGCTTGCTATTCATAACAAAGGGGCCGTGTCCCACAATCGGCTCATCAATGGGTTCACCACTGATCAGCAAGACCACGGCGTCGTTATTGGCTTCCACGCTGAACTGGCTGCCTGTCCGATCCAGCACCACCAGTTGCCCTTCACGTGCCACGCTTTGGCCATTGACCAGTACGGTGCCTTGCAGAACCACCAGCGCAGCCGTCCAGCCCTCTGGGCTTTCCAGCTCGGCAATCCCACCCTGATTCAGACGCAAATCCCATACATTCATGGGAGTGAAGGTCTTGGCAGGGCCTGCGGCACCGTCCTTTTCTCCGGCAATCACACGCACCATGCCAGCGGCATCGGGCAAAGCGACTACAGGAATTTGCTGGTCGGTAATGGCCTGATAGCCAGCGGGAGCGCCCTTATCTTTGGCAGGCAGGTTGACCCACAGCTGCACCATTTCCAAGGTGCCACCCGAGCGGGCAAAGGCGTCGGAGTGGTACTCCTCGTGCAAAATGCCCGAACCGGCTGTCATCCACTGCACATCACCGGGACCAATCGTGCCGCCCTGGCCCGTGGAGTCGTGGTGCGACACCTCGCCCTTGTAGACGATGGTGACGGTTTCAAAACCACGGTGTGGGTGCTGGCCAACGCCGCGTTTGTGATTGCTAGGGGCAAACTCGGCAGGGCCGGCATAGTCCAGCAGCAGGAAAGGGCTCAACTGTTTTGCGTGTGTGTGGTACGAAAACAGGGAGCGAACGGGGAAGCCGTCGCCCACCCAGTGAGGACGGGGAGCGCTATAGATACCAAGAATTTTCTTCATGTCCATCTCCTTGTTTCAACATAAGAGACAGAATAAACTCGGGACAACGAAGGCAGTAGCCCCCTAAATCGGCCATCTATGTTCCATTTATGGAACGATAAAACCGCCATGCAAGATTTAAATGACTTGTACTTCTACGTTCAGATTGTGGATCACGGAGGTTTTGCCCCTGCTGGTCGGGCTCTGGGTTTGCCCAAATCTACCCTTAGCCGCAGGCTGGCGGCATTGGAAGAACGCCTGGGAGTGCGTCTGATCCAGCGCTCCACCCGCCGCTTCACCGTGACCGAGATCGGCCAGACCTATTACGAGCACTGCAAGGCCATGCTGGTGGAGGCTGAAGCAGCCCAAGCAGCCATCGAACTGACACGCGCCGAGCCTCGTGGTGTGGTTCGCATCAGTTGCCCGATCACCTTACTGAACGCTCATGTCAGTGATATGTTGGCCGACTTCATGGTCAGCTACCCGCATGTCACCGTGCAGTTGGATGCGACCAACCGGCGTGTCGACCTGATCGGCGAAGCGCTGGATATTGCCATTCGCGTCCGCCCCCCTCCGTTGCAAGACAGCGATCTGGTCATGCGCGTGCTGTCCGACCGCAGCCAATGCCTGATTGCCAGCCCGGAGCTGATCGCCCGTTACGGCATGCCCGGTTCACCTGCGGATCTGGCGGACTACCCCAGCCTGGCTCTGGGCCTGCCGCAGCAAAGTCATACCTGGACCTTGTATGGTCCCGATGGCGCACAAGCCGTACTGCATCACACGCCCCGCCTGATTACCACGGACATGACCGCTTTGCGCTGTGCCGCCTTGAAAGGCGTGGGTGTGGTGCAATTGCCTACCCTGGTGGTCTGCGATCAATTGGCCGACGGCTCGTTGGTGAAGCTGATTCCGGACTGGGCACCCCGGCGCGAGATCATTCACGCGGTGTTTTCCTCCCGTCGCGGGCAAATGCCTGCTGTGCGGGCATTGCTGGATTACCTGGCCGAGCGCTATCAGCAGATGGATGAGGACTGACAGCGACGCTGTGGTCCAAGGTCTCTACGTCTCATCAAAGCGCAACATCACTGGCCCGCGCCCCTCCTACAGCACAAACAAAAACGCCCTGCATATGCAGGGCGTTTTGTATTCCTGAGCAGTCAAGCCAGGGGATCAGGCGCCGCCATTAAAGTCGCGAACTTGCTTTTCCGCTTCTTCACGCGCAATGCCGTAGCGTTCCTGGATTTTCCCGACCAGATATTCGGTATTGCCTTCGGCAACATCAATATCGTCATTGGTCAGCTTGCCCCATTTGGCCTGGATTTTTCCGGACAACTGTTTCCATTTACCTTTGATCGTATCTTCATTCATAGTCGTTCTCCTGTTTCAACGGGAATTCACAATTAGGATTGATGTCGGAACATTTATTCCGGTTTTACTTTCAATCCCGACGAATCGACTTTCACAACGCCCTTCACACTTTCCGTTGCAGCAACGGCTTTCTTGTGTTCAATTTCGCTGGGCACGGTACCGGTCAATGTTGCAACACCGTTATTGGTCTCAACAGAGATATCCGTGCTCTTCAAATCCTTGGTGCTGGCCAGATCAGCCTTGATCTTGGTGGTGATCCAGGTATCGCTGACGGCTTCGCCTGCGGTTGCCGAGTGATCCTGATTGACCGCTGGCTCATTGGCCATTGCGCCGCTTTGCAGACCAAAGCTCAAAGCAGTAGCCATTAATACACTGGATAGGATGGCGGATTTTTTCATATATGCTCTCCAATATCAGAAAGGGAATTTTCAATTTCAAAAACCCTTGCCCCTGCTATTAAAAGAAGTCCAGTTCAATCAACAAATTTTTCGTTGTTTGCAATGGATGGTTCCACCGTAACATTCCCAACCAGGCTGAAAACTACGAAATGCTACAAGCGATTTCTTTATAAGAATTTTTCCTGCTTTCCATAAAATTCTATTCGTCCTGCTTATGACAGGCTGCTGTGTTTCGTCAGATTCTGGCCTGCATGCTGGCCAAGTTCAATCAGCTCCCACCTACAACACGACTGGTTTTCACACGTTTTCAACCAAGATCCCGCGCGCCCTTGAGACTGGCAATCCTGAGTGAGAACAGAGCAGTAAAGCAGGGCGTCGCTCTCTGCAGAGGGGTCGTCCGGGCCAGATACATCAAGTAAAAAATTTAGCAAAACTTCTAACAAAACAAGCGCCCTGGCCACGGTGCTTGCAGTGCAGATACGCCTGCCGCAGCCGGTAAACACAAAAAAAACCAGATCATCAAATTGATAATCTGGCCAAAATCAGAACAAGGTGCAGACCCACACACCTCCACTCGAACAACAAGGTCACTACCCATCAACGCAGATGGTGCACCCCCTGCATCCCGTAAACCTGCACCGGCAAGCCCGCCTGACGCGCCTTCAGCTGCAAGGCCAGGTACTGTGAGTAATGGCGCGACTGGTGCAGATTGCCGCCATGGAACCACAGATTCGGCTGCTGAGTGGGCTTCCACATATTGCGCTGCTCGCCCTCCCACGGCCCTGGATCTTTGGTGGTTTCCGAACCCAGTCCCCAGCACTTGCCCACCCGGTCCGCCATTTCCTGACCTGCCAGATCGGCCACCCAGCCATTCATAGAACCGTAGCCCGTGGCGTACACCACCAGGTCCGCAGGCAATTCCGTGCCGTCTGTCAGTACCACAGCGTTCTCGGTCAAATGGCTGATGCCGGTCCGGGATTTCAGCTTGATGCTGCCATCGATAATCAGCTCGCAAGCACCCACATCGATGTAGTAGCCCGAGGCACGGCGCAGGTATTTCATGAACAAGCCAGAACCATCGTCACCCCAATCCAGCATGAAACCTGCCGCCTCCAGCTTCTGGTAGAACTCTGCATCACGCTCGCGGATCTTGTCGTACACAGGAATCTGGAAGTCCGCCATGATGCGATACGGCAAAGAGGCAAAGAGCAAGTCTGCCTTGCGCGTGGTGACTCCCGATGCCAGTGCCCGTTCGGAATACAGATCTCCCAAGCCGATCTCCATCAAGGAGTCGGATCGCACAATGTGGGTAGACGAACGCTGCACCATGGTGACGTCTGCCCCTGCCTCCCACAACGCGGCGCAAATATCATGCGCCGAGTTATTGGCCCCGATCACCACTACTTTCTTACCCGCATACGCTTCTGGTCCGGGGTGCTGCGAGGAATGTTGCTGCTCACCCTTGAACACATCCTGCCCCTTTATGCTGGGCACGTTGGCCTTGCCGGACATGCCCGTAGCAAAAACCAATTGCTGTGGTCGTAGCGTCATGGGCTTGCCATCACGCTCGATCTCCACTTCCCAGGTCTGGCTGGACTCGTCGTAGCGCACCTTCTTGCATACGGTGCTGCTCCAGTAATTCAGCTCCATCACCTTGACGTACATTTCCAGCCAGTCGCCAATCTTGTCCTTGGGAGCAAAGACAGGCCAATTGTCGGGGAAAGGCATGTAAGGCAGGTGGTCGTACCAAACGGGGTCGTGCAGGCACAGAGACTTGTAGCGCTTGCGCCAGCTATCGCCAGGGCGCGCATGTTGATCAATGATGAGCGCAGGCACATTCAACTGCCGCAGACGCGCCCCCAGCGCAATACCGCCCTGCCCGCCACCAATCACCAGCACATAAGGCTGCTCGGTCGTGCCCAGTTCGGCCTGCTCCTGCTGACGACGTTCCTGCCAGGTCTGACGTCCACGTCGAATACCATGCTCGGCACCCATGGGGCGACGCACGCCCAACGGTTCCTCGTGCCCTTTCAGTTCCGACATGGTGGTCAGAAAGGTCCAGATCTTGCCGTTCCTGATGCGAATATGGCCGTAGCCACGCGCCACATCGGTTTCCACACGAAACCAGCCTTCCACCAGACCTTGACCATCATCACTGACCGGCTCGGCACTGTCGCGCTCGAACCTGGCGGACACGGCGCCTTGTTGCTGCTGCGTCAGCATGTCGCGGATCTGATCGCGCCCTTCCATGGTTCGAATATTCCAGGTGAACATGACCAGATCACGCCAAAAGCATTCTTCGGCAAACAGGGCTGCCGCATCGTCCGGTGCATTGCTGGCAAGCGCATGGGTCAACTGTTCAAGAACCGTGTCCAACTGTCGCGCAGACGGCTGCAGTTGCTGCTGTGTTTGCATGATTTGTCTCCATATCGTTTTAATGTTGCGCCGGGCTTTTTATGCCCAGCTATGGAGTACATAGCAAACACCGTGCCAAACCGGGAACGGCTTGTTTTAACGGGGGCTCGCTCGTTTTAAGGCGGTGAAACTGTGCCAGCTGTGACACAGGTGGTGTATCAGGTGTCGCAGCCTGTGTCAGGAGCCGAGTCTTGCTGAGCCAGTCCCGCTCGTTTGATATAACGATGCAAGGTGGACCGACTGATACCCAGCTGTCTGGCCGCCGCACTCACGTTATCGCCACAGGCTTGCAAAACCTGCTGCCAGGACGATTCTCCGGCGCAGAGAACTGACGTCGGGTTGCTTGTAGATGTGGTGGCCAGACGCCGCTCTCGCAAAGCCTCCGGCAAGTCCTGTACCTCAATGCAGGAACCTTCCGCCAAGGCCAGGGCCAGCACCAGCGCATTGTCCAGCTCGCGCAAATTACCCGGCCACTCGTACGCTTGCAGCGCTTGCCAGGCCTCGGGAGACAAACCGGGCACATCACCCTTATTACGCCGATGCAATATCTGCTGCACCAGCCATTCCAGGTCACTGCGCTGACGCAAGGCAGGCAAGGTCAACACAGCCGCATTCAAGCGATACAGCAAATCCGCACGGAAGCGGCCTTGCTCTACCAAGGCGCTTAAATCATGGTGGCTGGCTGAAATCACGCGCAGGTCCACGCGCTTGCTTGTGCGTGCGCCCAAGGGCATTACCTCGGACTCGGCCAGCACTCGTAGCAAACGACTTTGCAGAGCCAGCGGCATGTCGCCAATCTCGTCCAGGAATAGAGTGCCGCCATCAGCCGCCTCAATCAAACCCGTGCGACCTCGTGCAGCACCGCCGGTATACGTGCCAGCTAAATAGCCGAACAATTCGCTTTCAATCAGACTCTCGGGCAAGGCCGCACAATTGACGGCCACAAAATTCCCGCGACGACCGCTGGCCGTGTGAATCGCACGGGCCAGATATTCTTTGCCCGAACCCGTCTCGCCCTGCAACAGTACCGGCATTTCCCGCGTTGCCAAACGGGCGGCCTTCAGCAACATGGATTGCATGGCCGCATCCGTGCCTGCCAAGCCTCGCAATGCCTGTGGCAAGGCGGCATCCACGGCCGCCCCATCCATCCCCACAGACCGATTGTTCAATACACGCCGTGGCTCAATGGCATGGGCAAACAGCACACTGCCATCCCGCGCCATGACGACTCGCTCCTGCGTGGGGCGATAGCGCATCAAGGTCGGTAACTGATCCACTTCCAGATGCAGAAAGCGCATCAAACTCTGCCCCAGCAGATCTGCAGGATTACGCCAGTCCACCCCCGCTGCCCGCGCCAGAATCCGGGCACCCGTATGCGTCATGCCCTTGATACGGCCAGAACCATCAATCGCAATAGCCGCTTCCGGATCAATATCCAGAAACTCCGGCGACTGCGACAAACATAGAATCCATTCCTGACGGTGACAGGCCATCAAATTGGCCAGTTCAATACGGCGGGTCGCCGCATTGGCAAGGTGCAGGGCCAAGCCTTGGCTGGCCTTGGCCTCCGGCGACTGCAACAAGGATAAATCCAGCACCGCGGCCAGCTTGCCGTCGTAGTGATAGATAGGCGCCGCCGTGCAGGACAGAGGCGCATGCATATGATCGAAATGATCGTTTTGATGAATGGTCAGAGCCTCGCCCGTGTGCAGGCAAGTGCCCACCGCGCACGTTCCCGCGCGCTCTTCAGACCATTCCGAGCCCATATACAGACCGGCCTGCCGCAAGGCATCGCGTTGACCATCCGAGCCCAGGAAATCTACCGTAACGCCCTTGTTATCGGACAGCAGCAACACGTAATTCAGCCCGGAAACCTGCTGATAAAGACGCTCCAGCCCGGAGCGCGCGATATTGATCAGGGCTTCGGACTGCTGACGGTGCTCGCGCAACTGGGAGTCCGGCACGATATAGGCCTCGCAAGCCTGCGCCGGGTCCAGCCTGTGATGCTCAATGCACCGCCGCCAGCTATGGACCACAGCCTGATCGCGCCGGGACAGGCTGCCCTGCCAAACAGCCGTGATCTCTTGGACGTGTGCCACATGTGAAGACTGCATATCTGCGCTCATCCCGAAAACAGACCACCCCCGGGCGGGCGCGGCCTATCTTCCAGTGTGCCGCCATGCTTAGCTGCCGTACATGGAGGTTTTCCTTGAGATGCGGTGCAGCATCACACACCGTCTCCAAGCAGACACACTCTGCAAGCAATTCGGACATGGGAATGAGAATTATTGCTAATATGAGCGCTTCCCTGCTCACCCGCTTTGTTTGCCTGCATTGTCATGTCCCGCCCACCGCCATTCCTGAAAGCTTGGCTCGCTCATTACAGCGGGTTGATCGGGACATGGGCAAAGCGCAACTCCCTGCCCTGCGATGCAGAAGATGCCGCCCAGGAATCGGCCCTGCAGTTTCTTAGCAAGGGTTCGGAAGCGGTTCTGAATCCCAAGGCGTATTTGATGCGCTCTGCGCACAATCGCCTGATCAATGAGGTCAAGCGGCAGTCCCGTGCCAATCTGGTTTCTTTGGAAGAGTTGGCCGAGGAAGATCACCCGCTGCTGGCCGACCCCGAATCCCATTTGCATGCCAGCGATCTGGCTCAAGCCTTGGAGACGGCGCTGGCGCAATTGCCCTTGAAAAAGCGCCAGGTCTTTATTTATCACCGACTGGAAGGCTATACCCACGCTGAAATTGCCCAGAAAATGGGGCTGGCGATCAATACTGTCGAACGCTATGTCATCGACTCAACACGCCATATCCGCGGGCAGCTGCACAGCTTCTGCCCCCCTGATATCGGCCACGTGGACAAGGCTGGCAAGCCTATAATCCCATGAGTTTATTTGGCGCCCCCTTGTCGGACCTTGATTCTGTGAACGATCCCATTGCCCCTTCCAGCGAGCAGGACCCCCGCGATGCGGCCTCGTTCTGGCTTGCGCGCGAGAAATCGGGACGCATGGACGAGGCCGAGCGCAAACAGCTGCAAGCCTGGCTGGATGCCAATCCGGCACACCTGCTGGAATACAAGCGGGCCCAAGGGATCTGGAATGCCATCAGCCTGGTGCCTGGCAATCGCCTGCGTCAGCTGGCTCAGGAACCAGCCACCCCCGCTCCCCGTTTTCTGCAACGTCGTGGTTTACTGATTGGTGGCGCTGCTGCCTGCACCGCCGCCATCAGTGGCGGCATTGCCCTGTCCTGGTTTCATCAGGGCGAAACGCTGTATGAGCAGCAATTTGCCACTCGTCAGGGCGAGCGCGAACAGGTTTCTTTACCGGACGGCTCGATTATTGAGCTGAACACGGCCACCACCCTGCATGTGCAACTGTTTGAACAGAGCCGTGTCGTAACCCTGGCTTCGGGCGAAGCCTCCTTCACCGTTGCCAGTGATACCCAGCGCCCCTTCCTGGTGGATGCCGGGGATACCTCTGTACGTGTCACAGGCACCCGCTTTGGAGTGCGACGGGATGAGGCACAAGTGCGGGTAGTGGTGGAATCGGGCTCCGTACAGGTTCAGCATGGTCCTTGGTGGAGCCGCAGCACTGCCGCCCTAACTGCCAAGCAAGGCGTCAGCGCGCAAGCGGGCACGGATCTGGTTCCTATGGGTGACGGTGATGTCGCCTCCCTGATGGCCTGGACGCAGGGCCGCTTGCTGTTTAGCGACACGCCGTTGTTCGACGCGATCAACGAGATCAACCGCTACGCTCCCAAGGCGCTGCGGGCGAACCACCAGGAACTGCAAGGACTGCATATTGCCGGGGCCTTCAGCACCGGGGACACGGCGGGCTTTCTGGAACTGCTGCCCGATATTGTTCCTGTCACCGTCAGTTATTTGCGGGACGGCACACCCGTGGTGTCACGCCGCCCATAAGGCATGGCCGAATGAAGAAACAATTAGTTTCAAATTCGGCTCAGATTTTTATCAGGTTTTGTTTCGGCTGCTTTGTCTTTATCCATAAGAGGCCGTTTTTTGTACACCCCGCCGCGCCATCGCTGTGCCTGTGTCACGAAACGCCCGCAACCCTAACGGAACCCTCGCTCAGTGAACCAGACCCGAACAGGCCGCAGCCGTGCTGCGAGCAGCAAGACTTTTGTTTCCTTCTCAATAAGCTGCCTAACTGCTGCTGTGCTTTTAGGCATGAGTGCGGCCCCTGCCCACGCTCAAAGCGCTGCCATCTCCATCAGCATTCCCGCTCAACCTTTGAGCCAGGCCCTGCTTGAACTGGCTAACCGCTATTCACTGGATCTGGCTTACTCTCCCGAGATTGTCAAAGGACTGTACGCCCCTGCAGTCTCGGGCAGCCTGACGGCGGATCAGGCCTTGGGCCAAGTGCTGGCCAATACCAATATCCGCTATCAACGCCGCGGCAAGAATGTGTCCCTGACAGCCCTGGCCCCCAACGCAGACAGCCAGGTCACGCAATTGGCTCCCGTCACCGTTACCGGCTCCCTGAATGGCCTGACACCCGCCTATGCAGGCGGACAACTGGCCACGGGCAGTCGGGTGGGGATGCTGGGCAACAAGGACTTTATGGAAACGCCTTTCAGCACCAAGGCGTATACCCGCGAGTCGATTGAAAACAGCTCCTCCGGCAATCTGCTGAAAGTAATTTCGGACTCGGACCCTTCGGTCTCCACCACAGGCAGCGACTACGACTTGAGCAACTACGCCTCGGTCCATATCCGTGGTTTCAGCACCGCCGGTTTTGAGGATCTGGGGATCAATGGCCTGTACGGTCTGGCCTCTTACGGCAACCGTAGCCTGGGCGACTTTGCTGAACGTGTGGAAATCTTCAAAGGCCCCTCTGCCCTGCTCAACGGCATGATGCCCAGCGGCAGCGTGGCCGGTACCGTCAATACGGTCACCAAACGAGCCACGGACGAAGCCATCAACCGCGTGACGCTGGGTTATGAAAGCGACTCCATCTACTCCGGCAAGGTGGACTTTGGTCGTCGCTTCGGGGCTGACAATGAATGGGGCATTCGCATCAATGCCAGCAAGCGCAAGGGCGAAACCGCCGTCAAGCACAAGAAGGTGGACAACGAAGCCGTTGGTTTGGGGCTGGATTACCGTGGTTCCCGACTGCGCGTAGGCCTGGACTGGATTCACAATGAAGAAAACACCGACGGGGTCTCTGCCCAGATCACGTCCCGTCTGTCTGCGGTTCCGGCCCCTCCCACCCACGACAAGCTGATTGCTGGCGAGCCCTGGTCCATCTACAACACCAAGGGTGACTTGTTCATGCTTAAGGGCGAGTACGACCTGAGCGATGACACCACGGTCTGGGCCAGTGTTGGTCACAACGACCGCAAGATGACGGCCAACGTCATGAACTGGCGTTTGTTGAATGAAAATGGCGACTTTGCGCGAGACTCCGTGCTGGTGTGGAATTCCAAGTTCAAGAATCTGGCCGCCGACATTGGTGCCCAGACCAAATTCGAGACGGGTCCTATCAGCCACCAATTGTCGGTTAACGCCAATGCCTCGGAACGGACCGTCTATCAAGTACGCGCCAACTACCCGATTGCCGGTCTGCCCGGAGGCAATATTTATGACCCCACCTACGTCTCCAAACCGACCAATGTCGACTATTCACCCAGCATCCCCAAAAGCAATGAAAACACCCTGCAAAGCATAGGCGTAGCGGATACCCTGTCCATGCTGGACGATCGCTTGCAGCTGACCGTGGGCGTACGCCAGCAGCGGGTCAAGCAAAAGACCTTTGACCCCATTACCGGCCAGGTCAAAGGGGATGTATATGACGAGAGCGCCACGACGCCTGCGGTTGCCGCCTTGTTCAAGCTGACGGATCAAGTCTCGGTTTACGGAAACTACATTGAAGGGCTAAGTGCGGGAGCCCAGGCCCCGGTCAGCGCCGCCAATGCAGGTGAAATGTTTGCACCCTACAAGTCCAGGCAAAAAGAGCTGGGCGTGAAGTACGACGCTGGCAGCTTCGCCACCACGCTGGCCGTGTTTGAAATCACCCGTCCTAGCGCTGTCACCAATGCCGACAACATCTACAGCTTTGATGGCGAGCAGCGCAATCGCGGTGTGGAGTGGGAAGTGTTTGGCGAACCCATGAAAGGCCTGCGCCTGATCGGTGGTCTGAGCTGGAAACAAGCCAAGCTGACCAAGACCCAAAGCGGCCTGTACCAAGGCAATGACGCCCCGGAAGTTCCACGCTTTGAAGCCAAGCTGGGCGTGGCCTATGACGTACCGCAGATCAACGGCCTGACGCTGACAGCCAATGCCATCCACACCGGCAAACAATACCTGGATCAAGCCAATGTGCAGTCCATCCCCAGCTGGCGCCGTTACGACCTGGGCTTTGCCTATGCCACCAGGATTGCGTCTACCCCTGTCACCTTCCGTGGCACGGTCTATAACGTCGCCAACTCCCACTACTGGTATGGGGTCTTGTGGCGCGGCGTAAGCCAGCCTCGCACCTTCAACCTTTCTGCCACCTTCGAGTTCTGATGGCGATGTTCAACCCTTTTATACGGCCCACTTCCATGACCCGAACTTTTGCTTCTACCCTGGTATACGCGGCGTTGGCAGCCAGCTTGATGGCATGCAGCACACCCGCACAACATACGCACAGCACCGCCCCAACCGCAGTAGAAAACCGTGCCGAGCCTACGGTAAGCCGCGCCCAAATTGCCCAGGGCATTTACGAACTGGTCTATAGCGACAAGCTGGACCTGCTGTTTGTGGCGTCTGCCGGCAGTTTTAGCGACAGCACCGTGCCCTATCAAATTCTGATCGTGAATCCCGCAGACCTGAAGGTGGTGGGCACCATTCCGCTGACTCGCAAGGCATTTAGCCTGGCTCTGGATGACCAGGCTAACCGCTTGTATGTAGGCAACACCGGCCAAGGAGCCATCACCATTGTCGACACGCAAAGCCGCCAGGTGCTGCAGACCGTACAACTGGCCCCCATGCTCAAGGGCAAGGACGGCAAGGAACGGCCTGAATATCACTTCCGGCAACTGATGCTGGACCCCGCCAACCACCGCCTGTACATGCCTGCTTTCGACAACACACAAAGCAAGCTGTTCGTGATTGATACCCAGGCCAATAAGGTAGAGAAAATCATTCCAGGCTTTGGCTTTACGGCAACCGGAATTGCTTTGGATGCCAAGCACCAACGCTTGTATGTCTCCAACATGCAGGGCGAGGCGGTGGTGGTGGACACGCAATCCAATGAAATCGTAAATCGCTTCAAGCTGGGTGCGGAACAGCCCTTGAATCTGGCCTATGACGAGGCTAACCATCGCCTGTTGGCGGTAGACCAGGGCCACCCCAAAATGCGTGGTTTCCAGGAGCGCGGTATTCCGGGTTATGAATCCCGCCACCCCGGCCACCGCGTTGTAGCCATTGACTTGAATACCGAGAAAATGGTGGCAGAAATGCCCGCCTCCGGACCCGTCAATCTGAAGCTGGACCCGGCACGCCAACGCTTGCTGGTAACCAACCGCGAGTCAGGCGAGATCACCGTGTTCGACAGCAATACCTACCGCCAACTGCACAGCATCAGCACCCCGGCGCACCCTAATACCTTGGCTATCGCCAAGAAAAACGGCGATGTGTATGCCACGGTAAAGAACGGCGAAGATGCTGCCAAGGGTACGTTCGAGAGTGTGGCGCGCATTCAGTTCTGATGCTGGGAACTGATCACCAATAGTGATAACGGGGTTGGGAACGGGCTGGAGCGCCTGTTCCCAACCCCTATTTGCATCAGCTTTCACACCACGGCCTTCCGGCCCTGCAAAACAGCACTGCCCGCGATCAGGCCTGGGCCAGATCCGTCAGATGCTGGGCAAAGCCTCCCTCTGCCCCTGCCGCATTGATATAGTCGAAATACTCGTACCAGCCACTGGCTTTGATACCAGCCAGCA
Organism: Alcaligenes sp. AB3; assembly: GCF_031844565.1. Classification (NCBI taxonomy): domain Bacteria; kingdom Pseudomonadati; phylum Pseudomonadota; class Betaproteobacteria; order Burkholderiales; family Alcaligenaceae; genus Alcaligenes; species Alcaligenes sp. AB3. Next base: position 104,554 of record NZ_JAUZVM010000004.1, on the reverse strand, counting down.
GTGCCTTGCATGCCTGTTGATCCGGGAAGCGCCAAACACCCATAAAGCGGTGGTCGCTGGCGTGGTCAATATCGTGCTCAGCTGCTGTCAGGGACAGCACCTCGATACCCAGACTGGAGAGGCCACCCATCGCTTCCTGAAGACTGGCCAGAAAATGCTGACGCTGCTCTTCGGGCAATGCCTTCCACTTGGCATTGGGCGAATAAAGCTCGATCAGATAGTGAGACATGGGCAGTTTTCCTTTAGCTGAAATAGGCACAAAGTGCTGAAAAGTCCAATTTGATTAGATATCAAATCTTATAGATTCACACTAAATATCGCAAGCAGTGCACACACGTAAAAAAGCCCGAGCTCGGCATGACGCCGAACCCGGGCTTGGACCCACCTTGTCAATCAGTCGTGCAGCATGGCTGCCTGCGAAACCAGCTTAAAACTGGATACGCACCATACGTTCTTTGGTCCCTTTTTCCTTGCTATTGCCGTCGTTCTTCACCGACACGTACAAGGCTTTTTCAGCGGGGAGGTATTCCAGGCTGTTGGGGTGTGGAGCCAGCTCAATGGTTTGCAGCGGTTTGTAGTTCACCGTATCGAAAACACTGACCGAACCCTTGCCTTCTTTCTCGCGCACACCGCCACGATTCGCTACAAACAGACGCTGGGATTCAGCATCAAAACGCACGCCAATTGGCACTTCGCCAGTAGGCATCACAGCCAGGGTTTTGCCGTTATCGGCATTCAGCACAAACACCTGGTGGCCCGCGCTGCGGCGCTTGTATTCACGCTCCAGGTGCAGATTACGGGCGTCATCGCGGTCGATACCTTGGTCCACACCGAACAAGCGGTTCTGGGCCGGGTCGTAGCTCAGATTCAGCAGTTGGTCGGCCTCAATTTCCAAGACCTGATCAATGTTCAAGGTCTGGGTATTCACGACCATCAGTTGGCCCTGCATATTGGAGACAAACAAGCGGTTATTGGCCTCATCCAGGGTGATGCCCACGACGTTATAGCCAAAGCCGGGCAGCACTTTTTCCAGTTCCATGGTCTGGGTATTCACCACGAACAGCACGCTGTCGAAACCCAGGCCCAGACCAGGCGCAAACACGCGGTGGTTTTTCTTGTCCACAACCAGTTCACGCATCTTGTACTGGAAGTCCTCGGTGATCTTGAAGCGCTCCATCATCTTCAACAAACCGTCTTTACGTGCCTGGCCGAAGTCAGCAGCGTTGATGGTGTCCTGGAAATTGATTTTTTCCTGCACAGGAATGCGCTTGATTACCTCGTTCTTGGCGGTATCGACCACGGCAATCGTGCCGTTGAAACCTTGAGTCAGATACAGGCGGTTGGCGGCATCATCCAGAGCCACCCCAAAGCTCTTGGCTTCCATGGCAATCTCTTGCTTGATTTCCAGGGTCTTGGGGTCCAGCACCAGCGTGCGCGACAAGGTCTCGTCCTTCCAGTTGGGCGAGGACACGTACAAGCTGGATTGAGCGGGGCTGAAGACAATTTCCAGAACTTCGGCGGCAGTCGGTTTTTGCATGATCTGTGCTTGGGTAACGGCTTGGTAGCCCGCAGGGGCAGGAGTCTTGGCGTGTACGTAGCCAGCCGACAAACTCATTGCAATAGCAAGGTAAAGACCACGCACAAGATGGCGAGTAGTAGACGACGTCATAATTTAGGCTCGATAAAAGTGGGTGAAGGAATTACCACTGGTAATCAATGGACAGATGCACATTGCGCGGCGCGCCGTAACGTGCCCGGAAGATCACGAAGTTGTCGTAGTAGCGCTTGTCAAAGAGGTTGTTGACGGTGAGCTTGGCATTCCAATGCTGGTTCACGCGGTAATTGGCGTGCAGGCCAACCAGGGCATAGCTGCTGTGGGTATCTTCCAGCACCTTGCCATTGCTGGCGGTGTAAGGACGACCGGCCGTCCACAGATCACGCTTGCCAAACCAGTTCACGGTGGCACCGGCGCTCAGGCCCTGCAGTGCACCGGAGAATTGGTACATGGTGCCCAGACGGAAGGTTTGGCTTGGAATATAGGTGTTGATCCGCTCGCCTTCACCGTTCTTGGTGCTGGCGTAGCTATAGGAGGCAAACACGTTCCAGTTGTTGGTCAGCGCGCCGTTCAGCTCCACTTCAAAACCCTTGGTTTTATTGCCTGCACCCGAAGATACATAAGGGCGGCTGCCATCGGGCAAGAGGAAGTCATCCGGCACCGAAGGGTCCAGGACGGCCAGGTTGTTTTGACGGGTCTCGAAAGCAGCCAGGGAGAACTGCAGGGCCTCCTCCATCAAACTGCCTTTCAGACCGATCTCACGGTTAACCCCGGTGATAGGATCCAGGAAATTCTCGTTGATGTCCTTGTAGCTTTGCGGCTGGAACAGACGGGTATAGCTGGCGTAAGCCGTCAGATTGGGGTTGATGTCGTACGTCACCCCAAAGTACGGCGTAATTTCATTGCGGTTGCGCAGTTCGTTGGACACACCGGTGAATTGGCCATCTTTACCGTAGTTGTCACGGTAGGTTTTATAGTCCGACAAGCGCAGGCCCATGATCACATTCAGCGGATCAATAATGTTCAAGCGCGTGCCTGCAAAAAAACCGTACTCGCGTGTGTGGACCCGGTTCCATTCACCCGTGCGGCTGACGCTGGGCTCGGGCATATAGCCGTCCCAGTCGTAAATATTGGGGATGAACCAGTTGCGGGTATCGCTGACCTGCATGGTGTACGTAGTGTCACGCTTGCGTGTACCGTTAAAACCAAACATCAACTGGTGAGTACGGCCCAACAGTTCGAAAGGACCATTGGCCGACAGCTCCAGATTGTCCTGATGACGGTAGCCGTTGGCGGCCAGGTTGGCGCGAATGCCGATACCAGAACCATCGGGGCGCACAACGGGGTTAACGCCCTGCCCCAAGCCTGTAATCAAGGCATCGCCATCGTCACGCTGATGGCTGTAGCTGAGCTTGGCGTTCCACTTGTTTTCAAACTCGTGCTCAACCGAAAAGAAGGCGTTTTGATGCTTCTTGTCCCAGTAGGTCCAATCCGGCACCAGCGACATGGAGCGCGACACATCGATACGGTCGCCCTCGCTGGTGAACAAAGGCACGCCCATATTGCCTTCACCACGCAGCTTGGCGGTCTGGTAGTCGTAGCCTGCGGTCAGCAAGGTTCGGTCAGTCAAATCGAATTCCAGCATGCCGGACAGCAAGTCGTTCTTGTGATCCTGGTGATCCATGAAAGAATCCGCCTGCTTGCGCGAACCAATAACACGCATGCGTAAACGGCCATCGTCAGTGAGCGGGCCAGTCACATCTGCCGTCACACGCTTGTCGTTCCAGGAACCGTACTGAGCACTTAACTTGCCACCAAACTCGGCCTGAGGGCGTTTGCGGATCAGGTTGATCAAGGCGGAAGGCTCGCCCGTAGGAGACAGCAAGCCTGTCGCACCGCGCACCACTTCCACCCGGTCGTACAAATCCATATCCAGAGAAATGGGGTTGAACGCACCACGTCCGGCCGCCCGGTAGCTGCTTTGCACGCCATCTACCTGCACATTGCTGATGTCAAATCCACGAGCCTGAAACTGAAAGCCGCCACCCACCGCCGCCGTATTGGCCGTCACGCCGGTGGTGAAGTTCATCACATCATCAAAGCTGGTCAGGCCAAAATCGTCCATTTGCTGACGCGTCATCACACTGACCGATTGCGGCGTGTGCTGCGTGTCCATATTCAATCGGGTGGCGGTGCTACTGGTGCCATTCAGTGTGTACAAGCCGGTGTCTTCAGTTGCGCGATTCAGGGTGCCTTTAACCCGCACAGGTTCCAGCTGAGTGGTTTCCGTGATCGGCCACAAGTTCACCGTATTGGCATCGCGCGAGTAGCGAATGCCCGTGCCTGCCAGCAAGGTATCCAAGGCCTGCGTCACGCTGTAATTGCCTTTCAGGCCCGCGCTTTGTTTGCCTTCGGCCACGCTGCCTGCGCCAACCAGATAGACCCCGCTTTCTTGCGAGAAACGCATCAGCACGCGGCTCAGGGGGCCGGCTGGAATGTCATAACGCTGGGTCTTGTCTGCCGTCGGGCTGTTTTGCGTGGCCGCCTGAGCAGGCTGGGTACTCACGACAAAGGCGCTGCCGGCCATCAACACATACAGGGCCAAGGCCAGTGGACGCAAAGGGGCGCAATGCGATCCTGCATCCTTGGACAGGGAAAGGGGATCGGGGCGACGATGCATAAGGAGACATCCTTCAAAAACACGGGTCAGTCACAATAAAAACGATGAACCTGAACGATGTTCTTGCGTTGATGTTCAGTACTGAGCGGGCACTGCGGCCCGCCTCCTGCTTCATTGGCCTCACGCCAATCAGGTCCTCTTACTGTCTAAAACCACCAAGTCTCCAAAACCCGGAACCTGCTTTTGCTGTTTTTTCAGGATTTTTTGCCCAAAGCCTGGCAAGCCTTTGAATCTAAACTGTTTTTATTTTTTATTATTTACGACCATCGCTGGTGAAATGCCCTGCTCAATCAATCCAGAGCTTGCACACTGGTCCACCAAGGCATGGGCTGGTCGATACGAATCGGCAATGCCGAAGCCAGCATTTTCAGCACACGGTCCGTGTCATGAATGGGGAAGCTGCCATAAACCTTCAGGTCGGCCACGGCATCATCTACACCTAGATAGCCTTTGCGGTAACGGCCCAATTCCTTGATCACGCTACGCAAGGCGATGTTGTCAGCCACCAGAACGCCTTTGGTCCAGGCCTCGCGCGCCTGCTCGGCGTCCATGCTTTGCCGGATACGCTGCGCACTAAAGTGGACCTGCTTGCCCGCCTGTACCGTGGCGGTGTTTTGACCTTTTGCCGTAGACACCTGCACGGCCCCTTCATAGACCGCCAACTGCGTACAGTCCTGGTCCATACGCACATTGAATTGCGTACCCAAAGCGCGCATATTGCCCTGGGGGGTTTGAACGGTGAACGGCCTGTCCATGTCGTCCTTGGCCGTCTGGATAAAGATCTCGCCTGAAATCAGAACAATATGGCGAGCCTGTGCGGTGAACTGCACATCAATCGCAGAGGCTGTGTTCAGCCAAAGCCGGGAACCGTCTGCCAGCACAATCTGGTTCTGCTCGCCGGTTTGTGTAGAGTGGTCAGCCGCCAAGGCCAGAACACTGGATGGCAGCCAGGACTGACGCCAGCCCAACCAACTGAGAACTCCTGTGCCCGCCAGTACGGCGACACTGGTCAGCACGCGACGGCGCTGATGCAAACGCTCGTTGGCCGTGTGCAATGTTTCTACCACTCGGCGCGAATCTGGCGCAGTGCGCACAGGCTCAAAACTGCGGCTGACTTCTTCCACATATCGCCAGGCGGTGCTGTGCATCTCGTCCTGCTTGAGCCAGCTCTGCCAGGCAGAGCGCTGCGCCGCACTGGCTTTGCCATCGCGCAGGCAGGCATACCATTCAGCGGCTTGCATCAAAACGGCATGGGGAGGTGTAGCGGGAGAAGAAAAGCTGGAACCGTGCTTCATGAGACTTAGTACTAAGGTTCCTGACGCAATTCGGCGACGGTCTGGCAAGCATGCAGACTGATGCAGCCCAACATGGCTTGTGCCACGTACTTGCGCACCATGCGGCCGGAAATACCCATTTCTGCGCCGACCTCATCGTCCGTCATCTCGCAAATGACGGCCAGGGTAAACGCCTTGGCCGCTTTGGGAGACAGGCTGCTGAGCATGGCGCTGATCTCTTCCAGCGCCTGCAAAATCATGGCCTGGCGTTCTGCCGAAGGGTAAAAGTTCTCGGGCGTAGTGGCCAGAATATCCAGCCAGGCCTGTTCAATTTCCTGACGTCGCCACAAGTTGATGCACAGGTTTTGTGCTGTCTTGCGCAGGTAGGCACGGGCTTCGCCGGGACTGGCAAATTGCCAGCGGGAACGGCTGCTTAACAGGCGTACAAAGGTGTCCTGCGCCAAGTCAGCCGCCTGGTCTGCTCCGCCCAATCGATGATGCAGCCAGCGCTGCAACCAACTGTGGTGGTCGCAGTACAGTGACTCGACCGACTCGGCCGAATACACGCCTGACAAGGGAAGAACTGAAGATGACACGAAGGTACTCCGCACTACATATAATGAGAATCGTTATCAATTATTATATGGTGCTGTTTGTGCAGTTCGCTAGCGGTGTGTGTTTGGGGCGACACATGGACTGGCCTTGAGACATGCTTCACCCCCTGTCGTCAGGCCTATCCCTCTCTGAAAATCTGCCTGAAATCGTAAAGCGAAGCGGCATGAAAAAAGAGCCGCATCAGCGGCTCTTTACAGTCGATTTAGTCAAAAAAACTATTCAACGGTGACACTCTTGGCCAAATTCCGTGGCTTATCCACGTCCGTGCCACGTGAGCAAGCCGTGTGATACGCCAGCAATTGCAGGGTCACGGTGTGCAGAATGGGTGACAGCTTGCCGTAGTGTTCGGGCATACGGATCACATGCACTCGCTCACTGCTGCCGATACGGGTATCGGCGTCCGCAAACACGTACAGTTCACCACCCCGTGCGTGGACTTCTTCGATATTGGATTTCAGCTTTTCCAGCAGTTCATCGCGTGGGGCGATGGTGACCACGGGCATGGCTTCGGTGACCAGGGCCAGAGGGCCGTGTTTCAGCTCACCAGCGGGATAGCCTTCGGCGTGGATGTAGCTGATTTCTTTCAGCTTCAACGCGCCTTCCATGGCGATGGGGTAATGCATGCCACGGCCCAGGAACAAGGCGTTTTCCTTGCTGGCAAAACGATCAGCCCATGCCATGATTTGCGGCTCCAAAGCCAACACAGCCGCGATAGCAGTAGGCAAGTGGCGCAGGGCTTTCAGGTAGTCGCCTTCCTGCTCCTGATTCAAGTGACCTTTGACTTGAGCCAGTGCGATGGTCAGCAGGAACAAGGCGGTCAGCTGGGTGGTGAAGGCTTTAGTGGAAGCCACGCCAATTTCTACACCAGCACGGGTGATGTAGGACAGCTTGCACTCGCGCACCATGGCGCTGGTGGCCACGTTGCAGATGGTCAGGGTCTGCTCCATGCCCAGGCTGCGGGCATGTTTCAAGGCGGCCAGGGTATCGGCGGTTTCGCCGGACTGGGAAATTGTCACTACCAAGGTGCGCGGGTTGGGCACGCTGTCGCGGTAGCGGTATTCGCTGGCGATTTCCACATTGACGGGAATCTTGGCCAGAGACTCGATCCAGTAACGGGCAGTCAGACCGGCGTAGTAGCTGGTGCCGCAAGCCAGAATCAGCACATTGTCGATGTCCTGAAAAACCTTGTAGGCCTGGTCGCCAAACAGTTCAGGCGTAACACTTTCAATGTCTTGCAAGGTATCGCCCACAGCGCGAGGCTGCTCGAAGATTTCCTTTTGCATGAAGTGACGGTATGGGCCCAGTTCAGCCGCTGCAGTATGCAGATGCACGGTGTGTACAGGACGATCAACGGAGCGGCCGTCCTTGTCCATGATCCACACTTTATTGATCTGCAAATCGATCACATCACCGTCTTCCAGATAGATGATTTGATCGGTCGTGCCGGCCAATGCCAGGGCATCCGATGCCAGGAAGTTTTCGTTCTGGCCCACGCCCACCACCAGGGGCGAACCATGGCGAGCACCGACCACACGGTGAGGCTCGTCTTGACAGAACACGGCAATGGCGTAAGCGCCCGTCAAGCGACGGATGACTTGTTGCACGGCCTCGAACAGATCACCGTTGTACAGGTGGTCGATCAGGTGAGCGATCACTTCGGTATCGGTTTGGCTCTCGAACACGTAGCCAATGCTTTGCAGCTCGGCGCGCAGTTCGTCGTGGTTTTCGATGATGCCGTTATGCACCAGCGCAATACGTGCTTTGCCCTTGCCGGAGAAATGCGGGTGAGCATTGTGAGTAGCAGGCGCGCCGTGCGTTGCCCAGCGGGTGTGAGCAATGCCGGTAAAGCCTTGCAGATGATCTGCCTTGACCTGTTCCTGCAGCTCGGCCACGCGCTGAGTACTGCGTGCCCGCAACAACTGGCCCTGCGCATGAACAGCAACGCCGCACGAATCGTAGCCCCGGTACTCCAGACGCTTCAGACCTTCCAGCAGCACGGGAACAATATCGCGTTGCGCCACAGCGCCAACAATTCCACACATAGCCAACTCCTGTTCATGGCCCCTTTGGGTGGGCCAGCTAATCAATTCAATCCGCTTATTCTGATCTGAAACAAGGAAAATTTTATGTCTATTTTTTTAGACAAATGAATTAAAATTTCATTTCATAATCAATTTAAAATAAATAAAAAATTAATTTTATTTAACGGAATTTTATTTCATCATAGATAGATAAACATTGTCATGATTGAACTGGACGAGCTGGATTTACGCATTCTGGAGCAGCTGCAAAATGATGCTTCCATCAGCAATCAGGAGCTGGCTTTGCGCGTGCATGCCTCTCCCCCAACCTGCTTGCGGCGAGTGCGCCGTTTAAGTGAACAAGGAGTGATTCGCAGGCAGGTCGCCTTGCTGGACCCGAAGCAACTGGGCCCCAGTTTGACGGCGATTGTGGAGATTACGCTGGACCGTCAGGGTGAAGAATACTTGCAGCAGTTCGAGCGCCTGATGGCCCCCGAAGCGGCAGTGACGCAATGCTATCGCGTCTCTACGGGGGTGGATTTCATTGTGATCTTGCAGGTCAGCGACATGACGGCGTATCACAAGCTGGCTCATGCGCTGTTCACCAGCCAGGCGAATATCCGCAATATTCGCAGCTTTTTTTCGATTCATCAGGCCAAGTTCGAGACGCGAGTCCCTTTGCCTGCGCCGAAGATCTAAACCAGGCCGAGTTTTTACGCCGAAACGCTATCGGCAATGAACAAGGCATGGGCTGTGGCTGTGGCTGTGGCTGTGGCTGTGGCTGTGGCTGTGGCTGTGGCTGTGGCTGTGGCTGTGGCAGGAATTAAAACACGCGTAAAAGCCAGTACAAGAGCAAAGGGTGGAACGCTCAGCAACCGAATAAAACAGCCGCACTCAGGTTCGTACGCGCTGCTGTACCAGTTGCTGATACAGACGCAAGTAACGCTGCACCATGACAGCGGGGTCATGCTCCTGCTGCACCCAGCGATGCGCCAGCGCTGCCTGTTGCCGCGCTGCTGTCGGATTACTCAAAGTATCATCCAGAGCCTGTGCAATGGCTTGTGCATCCCCTACCGCGCATAACTTGCCACGGCCATTATCCAGCAGCTCACTCAAACCGCCCGCCATCGTGGCCGTAACGGGCACGCCGTACACGAACGCATCAAGAACGCTGGAGCCCAGGGCTTCATGCCGGGAACTCAAGACAAATCCATCCATCAGGCGATAAGCCTGTTCGGGACGGGCTTCAAAACCAGCCAGCTTGTAGCAGTCTTCCAGCCCCAACTGCGCAATCAGTTCCTCTGCCGCCGAGGTCTCGGAGCCTGGCGCACCGAAATGCAAAAACACAAAATCCTGACGACGCTGATACAAGGCATGAACCGCACGTATCAAAGTCTGGGGATCTTTCTCGGACGTCAGTGCCGCCATCGTCCCCAGAACGTGCAAGCCCTGCGGATTCCACCGCAGCCGCAAGTGGTTCACATAGGCTTCATCCTGCTCGACGTACTCGATGGCACTAGGAATCACATCTACGGAAAAGCCCAGGCGACGCGGCTCTGCCGCTGCTGCCTGGCTGATCGCTACCAAACGATCCGCCTTGCGCCACTTCCAACGCGTGCGTCGTTCCTTGGAAGTCAAAGCACTGTCTGGCTGCTGTCCGCTACGTTGCTCGACGCGTTTGCGGTCAATCGGAAAAGCCGTACGGCGCGTAAAGACCACCCGCTTGGGCAGCCAGAAATGCAGCAAGGCCAGCCAGCTCATGCAGGACGCGGTTTGGGAGTGAACGATATCAAAACCACGACCGTGCACCAGCAAATAGCGCAACGCGGCTCCTACAGAGGCGCATTCCACCACGCTCAAACCCTGCTCTTTAGCACGCTTGGCCAGTTCTTCATCACGTCGGGCCAGGAGACTGACCTGATGACCAGCCTGCTGCATCTGCTGGATACTCAGCAGGGTTTGCCGCTCGCCACCGCGCCAGCCGCGCTCGAAATTAAGCTGCAGAATGCGCATGGCGAAAATCCAGAATCAGCCCATCCGGGCACTGTGTGCCACAAGCGTACGCAGCAATGCTCCCCTTGCAATGCAAAGGGAGGGATGCCAAAGATGGGCTAACACACATCAAGATTTGCGGACCGGGCGCTTCCAGCCGGACACGCTGCGCTGTTCCGAACGCGACAAGGTCAGCTGATCATCCGGCGCATTGCGCACCAGGGTCGTACCCGCACCAATTGTTGCACCACGGCCAACAGTCACCGGGGCCACCAACTGCGTATCGGAACCAATGAAGGCATCGTCACCAATCACGGTGCGGAACTTGTTCACGCCGTCGTAATTGCAGGTGATGGTGCCTGCGCCAATGTTCACGCGCTGCCCCACATCGGCATCACCGATATAGGCCAGATGATTGGCTTTGGAGCCTTCGCCCAGCTGGGTGTTCTTGATTTCCACGAAGTTGCCCACGTGGGTGTGATTGGCCAGAACAGCACCAGGACGCAGACGGGCGTAAGGGCCGATACGGGCTTCTTCGCCAACCTGGGCTTGTTGCAGATGGCTGAAGGCTTCGATTTGCGTACCGGCACCGATAGTCACGTCACGCAGTACGCTATGCGGGCCGACGCGCACGCCGTCTTGCAGCACAACCGTGCCTTCAAACACGCAACCCACATCAATGAACACGTCACGGCCACATTCCAGTGTGCCGCGCAGATCAAAGCGGGTCGGATCGGCCAGCGTCACGCCTTTTTCCAGCAAGCGACGGGCCTGCTCGGCTTGCCACAAACGCTCCAGCTCGGCCTGTTGAATGCGGCTGTTCACACCCAAAGTTTCCCAGCCAGCAGCCGGTTGAGCCGCTTGCACAGGCACGCCATCAGCAACCGCCAAGGCGATGATGTCGGTCAGGTAGTACTCGCCTTGCGCATTGTCGTTGGTGATGCGGGTCAACCAGTCTTTCAGACGGGCCGTAGGTGCAACCAGAATGCCGGTGTTCACTTCTTTCACGGCACGTTCAGCTTCATTGGCATCTTTGTGCTCAACAATGCGTTGCACCGAACCATCTTCACCGCGAATGATGCGGCCGTAGCCGGTGGAGTCTGCCAGCGTTTCGGTCAGCACGGCCACACCTTGGCCACGTGCTTGCAGCAAGCGGCGCAAAGTGTCGGCCTGGACCAGAGGAACGTCGCCATACAGAACCAGCGTCGCGTCCTCTTCCTGGTCGCCACCGACCAGTTCAGGTACCGCCTGCTGCACCGCGTGGCCCGTGCCATGCTGAGGTTGCTGCAAGGCAAAGGCCAGCTCGGCCTGTGCGAAGGTTTGCTGAACGCGCTCGGCGCCATGACCCACCACGACCACAACTTTTTCCGGCTCCAGTTCACGTGCGCTGTCGAGCACGTGGGCCAGCATGGATTTGCCGGCGATAGGATGCAGTACTTTGGGCAGGTCAGACTGCATACGCTTGCCCATGCCTGCTGCCAGAATCACGATATTAAGCATAAAAATTTACCTACTAGGTTGGTCGATCAGTTCTTTTTGGTACTGCTTTTGGTGCTGCGCGTGGCGGTCTTTTTAGCCGCCGTTTTGGTGGCCGCCTTGGCCGCAGTTTTAGCGGCTGCTTTCGCTGCCGTTTTTACCGATTTGGCCGCTGCCGGAGCACTGGTCTTGGCAGAAGTCTGGGCATTGGCAGCCGCCGGTTTAGGGGTCTTGGCCGAGCCAGCCGCTTTGGCCTTGGTCGCCTGCTGGCGATAGTTTTCTACCTGCTGCATCGATGCGGCTGTGGCGGTCGCCATGGCATCAAATTGCTGTTGCAGCATGTTCCACCACGCTTGCGCAGCGGGATTGCCTGCACCGGCTTCCTGCTGAGCACCGGGCTGTTTATCTTTGGGGCTGTCCTGCTTGGCAGCCGCTTCGGGCTGTGGCGCAGCCTGTTGAGACTGTGGCGAGGGCTGAGCCGCTGCTGACTGAGATGCCGTATGCACTGCCGCCTCCGGCTTGCTGGCCTGCGCCTTGGCACCGGCTGCATTATCTGCACCCGCAGCACCCGCTGCCATAGGATTGAAGGCCATAAAGGCTTCAAAGGGATTTGCCCCACCCGCCGCCTGCGTTCCTTGCTGCGCCATGGTCTTGATGGCCGCCAGGGTGGAGCGCTGAATCTCCAGACCCTGGATGGTGGTGCCCAGCATGGACAGGTTCAACTGCAACCAGCTTTCCACCGCACGCAAGTCACGAATACGACGATCCAGATCATCGGGGGACAAGCTGGGCATCATGCCCGAGCTCAAATCGCCCGCCCCGCCACTGGCCATGTTTTTCCAGGCCTGCGCCATCATGTCCATGCTGCGCAGCAATGGATTGTTGCCGCCGCCCAGGGCATTGAAATCAGGTATACCAAAAGGATTCGGGTTCATGCGTAGCTCCCATCGGGTTGGTGCCTGCCCGGTGATTCCCAGGTTCAGGCCAGCTGTTCCAGATGCTGCTTGATGCTGTCGATCAGCACCACTTGCGCTTCCAGGGTGAACAAATCTGCTTCTATCATTTGCCAGGCTTCATCCAGCGTCAATAAGCGAAACTCACTAACCTCGCCGTCCATATTGCAGGGCCGCACATCGTCGGCCAACACACAATCGCTGACCAGGGCGTTCTCCACCTGATAGCCTTCCGGCAGGCGACGGTGCATGCGCAAGGACACGCGCAAGGGGGTGCAATTGTCCAGCACGGACTCGGCCAAACCCGCTTCTTCATAACTTTCGCGTATGAGGGAGGTATGCAGCGACTCACCGCTGACCGCCAGTCCACCGACCAGCGTGTCCCACATATTCGGGTCTGTCGATTTGGTGGGTGAACGACGCGCGGCCCAGATGCGGCCGTCTGTAGACCAGCCATTCAAATGCACCGCTTGCGTCAAAAAACCCAGAGGCCGCACCGCACCACGTTCAATTCGGGACAGGCATTGCCCTTCGCCGACCACGTCCAGCAACTCGTCACGCCAGGCCCGAATGCAACCGCCTTCCTGCAAACGCAAGGCGACCTGATCCAGGACCTGAGCCAGGCTCAATTCCTGGCTGGGGCAATCGCTCAGACGCAAGACATCTTCTTCAATCGAGACCCCTGGCAAAGGCTCGATGCAACGAGCAGCCTTGGGGGTGATCCATCCGGCAACACGCCCATCAACAGTGACAGGACGGCTGCCCGGTGGGGGCAATTGTTGCAGCTGACTGGTCAAGCTGGCCATGCGCTGACGCAGGGCCTGAGTAAGTGATCGGTTCTGGAACAAAGTCATAGTCGGCGATTGTAATTCAAGCCTTGCCCCATTACGGCTTTTGTAGCGTTTAGTCCAACCTTGTCTTCTAGGGACATACCCTGCCCTTGAAGGCTAAAGCAAGTTCTATATAATTTCCGTGAACAGATAAGCTACTAAAAACTTCGAGCGGACCAGCACTTAGCTGCGACAAGCCCGCCACTGCAACACAGCAGTTTCTTCCAGCGTTGGATTTTTCGGAGCGTTGACGCAGCCGAACCCCGGTTTGGCATGGCAACACCAAAAGAGGGACAACAATGAAGATGTGGAGAAGTTTATTTGCTCTGACCGCCTGTTCGACGGCAGGGCCAAGCCTGGCTCAGATCACCCACATGGAGGGTGGTCCCCGTGTCAATCAGCTCAATTTGCATAACGGGGTGACCCCCATCGCTCAGGACATTGCCTGGCTGCATTGGATGATGCTGATCATCTGTACCATCATCTTTATTGGCGTGTTCGGCGTGATGTTCTATTCCATCATCCGGCACCGCAAGTCCAAGGGCGCGATTGCCGCCCGCTTTCACGAACATCTGGGTGTGGAAGTGGCCTGGACCGTCATCCCTTTCCTGATCGTGATCGGCATGGCACTACCCGCCACCAAAACCGTGGTGGCCATGAAGGACACCAGCAGCGCCGACCTGACCGTCAAGGTCACAGGCTATCAGTGGAAATGGGGCTACGAGTATCTGGACGGCCCGGCCACGGGTGTGAAATACCTGTCCAACCTGTCCACCCCGCGCGCCCAGATTGAAGGCCGCGAACCCATTGGTCCGAACTATCTGATGGAAGTGGACAAGCCACTGGTCGTGCCGGTTAACAAGAAAGTGCGCGTCATGCTGACGGCCGAGGACGTCATCCACTCCTGGATGGTGCCCGAATTTGGCGTCAAGCAAGATGCCATCCCCGGCTTTTTGCGCGATACCTGGTTCCGTGCGGACAAGGTCGGCACCTTCCGCGGCCAATGTGCCGAGCTGTGTGGCAAGGACCACGCCTACATGCCCATCGTGGTGCAAGTGATGGCGCAAGAAGACTACGACAAGTGGGCCCAGGAGCAGAACGACTTGATGACGGCTCAGGCCGACGATCCCAATAAAGAGTGGACCAAGGACGAGTTGACCGAGCGCGGCAAACAGATCTTTGCGCAGAACTGCGTGGCTTGCCACCAGGCCAATGGCAAGGGCATGCCCGGCACTTTCCCTGCTCTGGATGGCGATACGAAATTTGTGCTCGCCCCCAAGAAAGGCCAGATCGACACGGTGTTGAATGGTCACCCTGGCACCGCGATGGCCGCCTTCCGCAATCAACTGACAGATGTACAGATTGCTGCGGTCATTACCTACACACGCAATGCCTGGGGCAACGCTGGCAAAGGGCCTGACCCTGTCGTGATGCCCGCCGACGTCAAGGAACAGCGCTAATTTTGCGCGCGCCGCCTATCACACTATCAATCTATCCCTGACTACGGCCAGGGGGAGTGCAGCAAGGAGTCAAGCATGAGTAGCGTCACCGTCGACCATGTAGCGAACCCGAGCGGACATGATGATCACCATCATGCCCATGCCACCCCTAGCGGCTGGCGTCGCTGGCTGTTCGCCACCAATCACAAAGATATCGGGACCATGTACCTGATCTTCTCCTTTGTGATGTTGCTGGAGGGCGGCGTGCTGGCTTTGCTGCTGCGTACCGAATTGTTCCAGCCGGGCCTGCAGTTTTTCCGGCCCGAGCTGTTCAACCAGTTCACCACCATGCACGGCCTGATCATGATTTTCGGCGCGATCATGCCGGCCTTTGTGGGCTTTGCCAACTGGATGATTCCGCTGCAGATTGGCGCATCGGACATGGCCTTTGCCCGCATGAACAACTTCAGCTTCTGGCTGCTGCCCGTGGGTGCCGTTCTGTTTACCGCGTCCTTCTTTGTGCCTGGCGGCGCGCCTGCCGGTGGCTGGACCATGTATGCCCCGCTGTCCTTGCAGATGGGACCGGGCATGGACTTCACGATTTTTGCAGTCCATATTCTGGGCGCGTCTTCCATCATGGGGGCCATCAATATTGTGGTGACGGTATTGAACATGCGCGCCCCTGGCATGACGCTGATGAAAATGCCGCTGTTTTGCTGGACCTGGCTGATTACCGCTTACCTGCTGATTGCCGTGATGCCCGTGCTGGCCGCTGCGGTGACCATGTTGTTGACGGACCGCCACTTTGGCACCCACTTCTTTAACGCCGCCGGTGGTGGTGACCCGGTTCTGTACCAGCACATCTTCTGGTTCTTTGGTCACCCCGAGGTCTACATCATGATCTTGCCGGCCTTTGGCATTGTCTCTGCCATCGTGCCTGCCTTCTCGCGCAAAGCCCTGTTTGGCTATGCCTCCATGGTGTACGCAACCGCCGCCATCGCAATTCTGTCCTTCCTGGTATGGGCCCACCATATGTTCTCCACCGGGATGCCGGTGACCGGGCAGCTGTATTTCATGTACGCCACCATGCTGATCTCCATTCCGACCGGGGTGAAGATCTTCAACTGGGTGGCCACCATGTGGCGCGGTTCGCTGTCCTTTGAAACGCCCATGCTCTTTGCCATCGGCTTTATCTTCGTATTTACGATTGGCGGCTTTACCGGCCTGATCCTGGCCGTGGCTCCGATTGATATTGCGGTACACGACACCTATTACGTGGTGGCTCACTTCCACTATGTGCTGGTGGCCGGTTCCTTGTTCGCCCTGTTTGGTGGTGCCTACTACTGGCTGCCCAAGTGGACAGGTCGCATGTACAACGAGCGCCTGGGCAAGATCCACTTCTGGTCCACCATGATCTCGTTCAACGTGACCTTCTTCCCCATGCACTTTCTGGGTCTGGCGGGCATGCCACGTCGTTATGTGGACTACGCCGGTCAGTTCACGGACTTCCACCAGATTGCCACCATTGGCGCCTTCTGGTTCGGCCTGTCGCAACTGCTGCTGATCTACATCGTGATTCAGGCGGCGCGCGGCAAGGGTGAAGTGGCCAGTGCCAAGCCATGGGAAGGCGCAGAGGGTCTGGAATGGACGGTACCCTCGCCCGCCCCGCATCACACGTTTGAAGTACCCCCTGTCGTCAAGTAACACTGGAGGAACGCCGTATGACCCCCGAACAACGCCGTCGCAACCGCCGTCTGGGATTGCTCCTGGCCGTGTTCGTCATTGCCGTCATGGCCTGGACCTTTCTAAAAGGCAGTCAATTTTTAGGACAGTGATATGGATGACGATTTTCGGGACCTCACACGGCGCAAGCTCAGTTTTTTCCAGACATTGAAAGCCATTGCCTGGGGATTTTTTGGAGTCCGTCGTGGCCGCGACCATGAGCAGGACATTGCCAAGATCAATCCGGTCTATCTGATTATTGCCGCCTTGATCGCCACGGTTGTTTTCGTTGTGGGCCTGATTATGGTGGCCCGCTGGTTCATTGGTCAGGCCAGCTGAACCCTGGCCGGATACTGCGCCCAAGGGCACATGACCCGAAGGAGAACACTATGCATGTCGAGACTACGGCTCACCCGTCCAAGGCGCCGTATTACTACGTCCCCGGCTTGTCGGGGCATCCGGTACGCGCCAGCATTTCCCTGTGCCTGACGCTGTTGGGTGCGGCTACCTGGATCAATAACTGGCCGGGCGGCTTCTGGGTGTTTCTGGTCGGGATTCTCAGCTTCTTGCTGGTGCTGTTCTTCTGGTTCAGCGACGCCGTGCGCGAGTCTGAAACGGGTCTGAACAGCACGCGTGTCGATATCTCCTATCGCTGGAGCATGTCGTGGTTCATCTTTTCCGAAGTCATGTTTTTTGCGGCCTTTTTCGGGGCACTTTGGTATACCCGTGAAATTGCCACGCCGCTGTTAAGCGACCTGGATCACCGCGCCCTGCTCTGGCCTGACTTCACCGGCACCTGGCCCAACCAGGGCCCCGCTGGCACTGTCGCCCCGTTCCAGACCGTAGGCCCGCTGTGGCTACCTACGATCAATACGGCCTTGCTGCTGACCTCGGGCGTCACCCTGACCATTGCTCACCACGCCCTGCGCGCCAGCAAGCGTGGCGGTGCAATCTTCTGGCTGTTCATGACAGTGGCGCTGGGCTTTGCCTTTGTGGCCTGCCAGGCTTACGAGTACATGCACGCCTACGCCGAACTGAACCTGAAGTTCACCTCCGGTGCGTACGGGGCCTTGTTCTATATGTTGACGGGCTTTCACGGCTTTCACGTGATTATCGGCGCCACCATGCTGACGGTGATGCTGATACGGCTGATGCGCGGCCACTTTACCGCTGAGCACCACTTTGGTTTTGAAGGTGCCGCCTGGTACTGGCACTTTGTGGACGTGGTGTGGCTGGGCCTGTACCTGTACGTCTACTGGTTCTAGTGATTCATGCCCCAGGCCCATTTCTTCGGGCCTGGGTTTTTACTTCAGGCCAAGGGCACGCCGGTGCTTTCAATCCAACCCAGATAATGGGCCAGCAACACAAACAGGAACAGGGCCACGGACAAACCCACTCGCCAGGTCAGAGCATAGGCCATGCGACTGGAGTTACCCCGGTCACGCATCAAATACACCAGGGCCGAACCCAGCGAAACAATAATCCCCAGAAACACGATCAGGACTAGCACACGCATTACGTCTCCCCCGCTTCAGGTTGAATTGATGTCCAGCAACAATCCTCGTTCTTCTTCGACTCGATCCCTGCTTGCCCTGGTTTGTCTGGGTTTGCTGATGCTGCTGTTCATTAGCCTGGGGCGCTGGCAACTGAGCCGCGCGCAGGAACGTCAAAGTCTGGCACAACAAATAGAACAAGGCCGCCAACAAGCTCCCCTTCATATTGATTCCCAGGCCAGCCTGGATAAAGGTGCCTTGTGGCAGTCTGTCGCGGTGCACGGCTCCTGGCGCAGTGAGTTAACTGTACTCCTGGATAATCGCAATTTCAAAGGTAAGCCGGGCTACTGGATTGCTACCCCTTTTGTGCTGGATGAGGGCGATTTGGCGGGCTCCAGCCTGCTCGTGCTACGTGGTTGGCTGGCTCGCGTACCGGGGCAAACCCCTAGCGTTCCGGCTGCGCCTTCCGGCTCCGAAACCATTTCGGGCGAGTTGATGGAACGCGTTCCGCGTCTGTTTGAGCTGGGCAGCAGCCCCTTGCCTGAACACTTGCCCGACTCGTCGGGTACGCCCCCTGTCGTGCAGAACCTGGCCCTGGAAGATCTGCGCAGCCGCATTGATCTACCTGTGCTGCCGCGTGTACTGGCCCAGACCGCCCCCGCCTCGGAGCTGCAAACCAATTGGCCCGACCCGAATATCGACTTTGAAAAGAACCGGGGCTATGCACTGCAATGGTTCGGTTTTGCCCTGATTGCCCTGTGTGCCTGGATCGGTGTAGCGTGGAAATGGCTGCGACGCTCCAGGCCCAACTCTGCCCCTACAAGGAAAACCTGACGTGGACACGACTCAAACCCCTGCCCGCCCGCGTTCCATGACTCCGCTGTATCTGCTGCTGGCGATCAGTCTGGCACCTGTGCTGTTTGCACTGGCCGCCTACTACATGCCTTCATTGGGACTGCGGCCAGACGAGAGCAATGCCTACGGTCAATTGATTGAGCCCCAGCGCAGCGTGCCTGAACCCGCCGCCCTGCCCCTGCACAATTTGCAAGGCGAGGCCTTTGATCTGCAATCGCTGCGCGGTCGCTGGGTACTGGTCAGCGCCGATGAAAGCGCCTGCCCCGAAAGCTGCGTGCGTAAGCTGTTCATCCTGCGCAACTCCCACGCCAGCCAAGGCAAGAACGTGGATCGCCTGGCCCGTGTCTGGTTTGTGACCGACCAAGGCCAACCAACCGAGCAAATTCTGGAGGCCTATCAAGGTACGCATATGCTGCGCGCCGATCCGCGCCAGCTGGCCGAATTTCTGACTCCTGACGCTGCTGGCAAGGCCCCCGAACAAGCCGTCAAGAATGGCATGTGGATCATCGACCCCAATGGTAATTTGATGATGCTGTTTCCCGGCGATGCCGACCCGCTCAAGGTTCGCACCGATATACGCAAACTGCTGAACAATTCACGCATCGGATAAGTTTATGGCCGATATCCGCCAACGCTACCGCAAGCTGGTTTACCTGACCTGGTTCCTGACTTTGGACCTGATCATGTTTGGCGCTTTTGTGCGCCTGACAGATTCCGGTCTGGGCTGCCCGGACTGGCCCGGTTGCTATGGCAAGCTCACGCCGCTGGGCGCGGGCGCACATATCGAACAAGCTTATCAAGCCATGCCTTATGGCCCGGTCAGCTGGGGCAAGGCCTGGATTGAAATGATCCACCGCTACGTAGGCGCGGCCCTGGGCATGCTGATTATTGCCATTGTATGGATGGCCTGGCGGCACCGCCATACGCTGGGCCATTCGGCCCGACTGGCTCTGTTCACCTTGCTGGCGGTGTGCGTGCAAGGCGCCTTTGGCGCCTGGACCGTGACCCACAAACTGATGCCCATTATCGTCACCACCCACTTGCTGGGCGGCATGAGCGTGCTGGCCTTGATGACCTGGCTTGCTGTACGCGAGAACCCCGGCCCGCCTGTGTCCCCGGTAACCCGCCGCTGGCGACCCTGGTTGATCGGCGCATTTCTCCTGCTGACCATTCAGATTGGTTTGGGTGGCTGGGTCAGCACCAACTACGCTGCGCTGGCCTGCATGGACTTCCCGCAGTGCCACGGCCAATGGATACCCGAGATGGATCTGCACGGCGGATTCTCGCTGTTCCGCGCGCTGGGCGAGCTGCCTTCCGGTGAAATGATTTCCCAGGCCGCGCTGACCGCCATCCATTGGGTTCACCGCAATATGGCCTTTCTGGTGTTTCTGGTTCTGGGTTCCGTTGCGTGGAAATTACGCGCCGATCCCATCTTGCGTCGCCCCGCGACTTTGGTGCTTTTGTTGCTGCTGGCCCAGCTCATCACGGGGTTAACCACGATCTTTTTCCAATGGCCTCTTTTGATTGCCGTCCTGCATAATGGGGGAGCTGCCGGTCTCGTTTTATGCTGCGTCACCCTGTTGGTACGGCTTTCCCGCAAGTCGACTGTCCCCCAAGGAATACAGTATGACAAACACCGCTACCCTGGCTCCCGCCTCGCTCCTGCGCCAGTATCTGGTACTGACTAAACCCAGAGTCACCCAGCTGGCTGTTTTCTGTGCCGTTATCGGCATGTTTCTGGCTGCTCCCGGCCTGCCCGATCCGGGCACCGTGGTCGCGGGCACGCTGGGCATATGGATGCTGGCGGCTGCCGCCTTTGCCATCAACTGCCTGATCGAAAGCCAGATTGATGCCCGCATGTTGCGTACCGCTCGGCGCGGTACGGCACGCGGCACCATTACCCCGCCGCAAGTCCTGGCCATGTCCGGTTTGCTGGGCGGCATGGGCATGCTGGTGCTGTATTACTGGGTGAATCCGCTGACCATGTGGCTGACCTTGGCCACCTTCATTGGTTATGCGGTGATCTATACCGTGATCCTCAAACCCCTGACCCCACAGAACATCGTGATCGGTGGTTTGTCCGGTGCCATGCCCCCTGCCCTGGGCTGGGCCGCCATTGCCAATGCCGTACCGGCTGAAGCCTGGCTGCTGGTGCTGATCATCTTCATCTGGACGCCCCCGCACTTCTGGGCATTGGCGCTCTACCGTCAGCACGACTACCAGCGCTCCGGCCTGCCCATGCTGCCCGTCACCCACGGCAAAACCTTTACGACGCTGCATGTGCTGCTCTACAGCTACATCCTGATGGCTTCCAGCCTGCTGCCCTTCATCATCCGCATGAGTGGCCCTCTGTACCTGGCCGCGGCCCTCTTGCTGGGCGCACGTTTCATTCAATACGCCCATCAACTGCATCGCAACTACAGCGATGAGCTGTCCCGCAAGCTATTCCGCTTTTCCATTATTTATCTGGCCGTCTTGTTTGGGGCGCTGCTGCTGGATCATTGGGTGCGTTTGATCTGATCGACCCCACATTAAAAAAGCGAGCCAGATTTGGCTCGCTTTTTTTTTACACCTGCGCCTCGGAAGGCTCTGTCTGTTGCACCAGCTTGGGTGGCAAGGGCGGCCCTACAAAATTTTCCGCTTCACTCAAGGCATGCGCCAGGCCAAACAGCGGTGGCAACTCTTCGTGCTGACGTTGGCCAGACTCGAACTCCTGCCAGACCTGGTAGGCGCGCTGGCGTTGGCGCACAACCGCCTCGATCTTTTCACTAAAGATTGGGTCTTTGCCTCGCAAGGTGTCGAAGTCGCGCTCGGTCAACATCAGTAGGCGACTGTAACCCAAGGATCGGACGGTGCCCACATAGTCACTGTGCTCCAGCACTCCTACCTCGCCTATTGTCTGCCCTGTTCCCAGCTCCACCAGGCTGCCATCCGGCAAGGTAATTTCCAAGGCTCCGGAAGCCACAAAGAACATGACGCGCATGCCACCATAGCGCAGATGGATTTTCTGATCCGGCAAAGCCAGACGTGGGCGCAAGCGTCGTGACAGGTCTTTCTTGGCCTGCTCGGAAATACCGTCAAACATGGGTACCTGGGCGATCAGTTCCATCGCACTCATGGTCATGTCCAACGTGGGACGCTCGTCCAGATAGCGCCAGCGTTGCGTAATCTGTTTAACCAGATCCGCGTACATTTCGCTGGTAATCAGGGAATGCGACAGCATAGTGCGGTAGTGCGCCCGTTCCTGGGCCGCCGCCACTCGTGCCAGATAGGACTCCTGCAACCACTGCGCAAACACCGGGTATTGCAGCGTCAAGGAATGCAAGGCATCTTCCAGCTGAGACAGGCGTAGCTTATGAGCCTGCACAATCGTGCCTGTGGCCTGTTGGCCCAGTAAGGGGGCCAATTCGGTTTCGGCAAAACGTATCAGACGCTGGGCCACCGAGCGCTTGGCGATCAGGTTCGAAAAACGCTTGTCCAGTTCCCGCACCAGCCAGCCCTGCAAGCCAAACAGATAGTGCAAGCGCAAAGCAGACCGGAAACCTCGGGAATAGCGCAGATCATTGGCGATGGCGGCCTCGAAACCGGCCAAGCCAGCCAGACGCACCGTATCGTTCATGCGTTCGGCGCGGCTCAACAAGGACTCGGCTGTTTTCCAATCCACAATCTGCGATTTCAGCAGCTCGTAAAACAGCTCCACCTCGCGGGCCGACAGAATCGCCATGCCCATTTTCACTTTCTGCGCCTCGGTCAGGCTTTGAATCTGGCCAGATGCCACACCAGCCTGACTGGCATCAAAAACTGTACACAGGCGCTCGATGACCTGTGGCTTGATCTGCTCTTGCCGACCCAACTCCTCCGTCTTGTCACGCAGTTCTTCCAGGGCCAGACTCACCGCCTGATCGCGCAAATGACGTTCCAGCGGTGTCAGTTGGTTCAGGCCTAGACGACGAATCAAGGGTCGCAAACTGATCCCGTTCACAAACAGGGTCAGCAGCACAAAGCCCGTCGTGGCCACGCCGATGAACTGGCGCACATCATGCGGAATGGCATGCTGTTCCGTAACGGCCAAGGCCAGTGCCAGGGAGACAGCGCCGCGCAGGCCACCCCATAAAATCACCACTCGATAGGGGCGGCTGACTCGGGTGCCAAAGCGGGTGCGCCCCAGCAAAGGCAGTACGGCAAACACCATGGCGGCCCGTGCCAGCAAGGTCACCACAAACAGCAAGGCCACCAGGCCAATCTGCGTCCAGGTGATTTCGGCCATCAGGCGCGGAATCAGCATGGCAGCAAACAAGAAGATCAGGGAGTTAGCCAGGAAGCCCATCTGCGTCCAGGAGCTGCTCAAAAGCTCGAAGGTCGCAGGCGACATGCGGGTACGCCCCGTGGAGCCCACCACCAAGCCGGAAATCACCGTGGCGACCACACCCGATACGCCCAGATAATGCTCGGACACAAAGAAGGCCAGATACGCCAAGGCAATCGTCAAGGTGACTTCAGCCGCCGGCCAGCCACGCAAGAGCACGAACAGGCCACTGGCCAGACGCCCCATCAGGAAACCTGCCACACCACCGCCTAAGAAGCTGAACAGGAAGCTGCCCAGCACGGTGCTGCCGCTTAACTCGCCGCCGCCGGTCAGCACGGCCAGCAGCACGGAGTACAAGGCAATTGAGGCCGCATCGTTGAACAGGGCTTCGCCTTCCACCAGCGTGGACAAACGTTTGGGTGCGCCCACTTCACGGAAGATGCCCACCACAGCGACTGGGTCAGTGGTGGCCACAATCGCGCCCAGCATCAGACAGACCACCAGCCCATAGGAAGAAGCAGCATTCAGGGCGTAGCCCACGGCAAAGGTACAGACCACCACAGCCACGATAGCCATCATCAGGATGGCGCCTATATCGTCGAGCAGGCGGCGCAAGTTCATGGCCAGCGATGTCTCGAACAGCAGGATAGGCAGGAAGGCGTAAAGGAAGGTCTCGGAGGAGATGTCGAAGGCCTGCAAGGTATTCAGGAAGTCCGACACCATCTTGGGCGCCCAGGCATGCAGATGCAGCAAGATACCCAGTGCAAAGCCGATCAGGGCCAGAAGTACGGAGTACGGCAGTCGCAAGCGTCCAGCCAAAGGCGGCATAAAGGCAACCAGCCCTAGCAGGCCTGCCAATCCAAAAACAAACTGCCCAATCTGCATCGCGACATCCTTTGTCATCGGCATTGAGTCGATCGGCATGTGCATACGCATTCAGGCATGGGCAAGCCAGATCGGCACGGAAAATCCCCCCGCTTTCCGCATGAATCAGAATAGCGCCTTTTTCCCGACCTACAGCCGCCGAATTATCTTTTTCTCGCAAAATTTACGTTTTTTGGCCTCCGAGCCCGCAGTCAGAAACACAAATAGACGGTGATACGGCAGCAAGCCAAAATCTGCGCCAGCGCAAATTCGTCTCTGACATAACTCGTTATACTTTCGCATCATGAATTTTCCACGCACCTTCCTCGCTGCGACACACTGGCCCCATCGTCTGGGCCTGTGCTTGTTGTTGCTGGCGGTGGTGCTACGCGGAATGGTGCCTGCGGGCTATATGCCCAAGCAGACCGATCAGGGTTATGCGCTGGCCTTCTGTCTGCCCTCAGGACAAAGCCTGCCACCTGAAATGATTCAGCACTGGGCGGCCTTGTTAGGCGAGGACAACAGCGCCCATTCGGACGAGGCCACCACCAGCGCGACCTGTCCCTTCTTTGTCATGCTGCAAGCCGCGCTGACACCGGCTCCTGTTGCGGTCGTCACGCCCTTGAGCCTGGGCCACTTCCGGCCCTTCCTGCTTCCCCCTCTTAGCCCGGCCCTGGCACAGGCCTTTATTCGTGGCCCGCCTGTGGGGCAACGCGCCCCGCCCTCTCTTCTTCCTGCCTGATTCCCCGCGTTCGGCCCTGTCGCTACGCCTTTTCTCCTTTGTTGCTATCGCCCAAGCGGGTTTGCCGCTGGACGACGGCTGCTCTTCGGAATTTAGTCATGAAGAAATTAATAAACCCCGGCCTGATCAGCGCCGGTGTGCTGGCCTGCGTGCCCTCTATTGCCCTGGCCCAATCCACCGTTATTGAACAACTGAGCCCCATTGTGGTGACCGGGGTGGCTCCTGAATCCCCTTTGCAGTTCAGCACCAACCCCAAGCTGCCCCGCCTGCCCTTGCCGGCCAGCGACGGCACAGATTACTTGAAAACCATTCCTGGCTTTGCCGCCATTCGTAATGGCGGCAGCAACGGGGACCCGGTACTGCGCGGCATGTTTGGCTCGCGTCTGAACATACTGACCAATGGCAGCTCCATGCCCGGTGCCTGCCCGTCGCGCATGGATGCGCCGACCTCCTACATTTCGCCCCAGTCTTTTGATGAACTGACCATCATCAAAGGCCCGCAAAGCGTGCGCTGGGGCCCAGGGGCTTCTGCCGGGACGGTACGTTTCGAGCGCAAAGCACCCGGCTTTACCGAAAACGATGCCACGCTGGACGCCAGTATTCTGGGCGGCTCGGCTGGCCGTCACGCAGGCAATGTGGACTTTGCTGCTGGCAATGCCTCTTACTATGCCCGCCTGACCGCCAATCAAGATCGTGCACAGGACTACAAGGACGGGGATGGTGAACGTGTGCCCTCGCGCTGGAAAAAGTGGAATACAGACGTCGCCATTGGCCTGACACCGGATGCCGATACCTTGCTGGAGTTAAGCGCAGGTACGGGTGACGGTTATGCCCGCTACGCCGGTCGTGGCATGGATGGTACGAAATTCAAGCGTGAAACCCTGGGTCTGCGTTTCAAGAAGGATATGCACGAAGGCGTGCTGCGCAATGTGGAGGCCCAGCTCTACTACAACTACGCCGATCACGTTATGGACAACTACGGGCTGCGCACCTTCAAACCGGGTGGTGGCATGTCCATGCCTATGGCCTCCAATGTGGATCGCCTGACCTGGGGCGGCCGTCTCAGCATGGACTGGGCCTTGAGCGAAGACCTGACCCTGACCACAGGTGCTGATTTGATGCGCAGCCGCCATCGCAAACGCAGTGGCATGGGCATGCAGGACTACCGCGATCAGGATTGGGTGAAAGATGCCGAGTTCGACAATATTGGCCTGTTCACCGAAGCCCGTTGGGATCTGAACGACGCCAGCCGTTTGATTGGTGGTGCACGTCTGGATTGGGCCAGCGCCCGTGACCTGCGCCCCAGCCTGGGCAGCGGCATGATGAGCAAGCCTAACCCTGGTGCAAACGAGCGCCGTAGAGAAACCCTGCCCAGTGGCTTCCTGCGTATCGAGCATGATCTGGATTCCCTGCCTTTGAGTCTGTACGCCGGTATTGGCCATGTGCAGCGCATGCCGGACTACTGGGAGCTGATTTCCCCGGCCAGCGGCCCGCAAGGCAGCGCCAGTGCCTTCCTGGGCATTCAGCCTGAAAAAACCACACAGCTGGATTTTGGCGCGCAGTACAAGGATGAAACAGTCTCGGCCTGGGCCTCCGCCTATATTGGCCAGATTCAGGATTACATCCTGTTCGACTACCTGCCCGGCGGCATGATGGGCACGAAAACCCAGGCCAGAAACGTCAAGGCCCGCATCATGGGTGGGGAATTGGGTGCGGACTGGAAAGCCACGCCCAACTGGACCTTGGGCGGCAGCCTGGCCTATGCCTGGGGCCGCAACAGTACGGATGGCCGCGCCCTGCCGCAAATGCCCCCGCTGGATGTGCGTTTGACAGCGGACTATGTGCAAGGCCCCTGGTCTGCAGGCGGTGTCTGGCGCATTGTGGCCAAGCAAAATCGCTATTCACAGGGGCAAGGGAATGTGGTGGGTTACGACTTCGGGCCTACGGGTGGCTTTAGCACCCTGTCGCTGTATGGCGGCTACAAGATCAACCGCAATCTGTCGCTGACTGCCGGTGTGGATAATGTGTTCGACAAGGCTTACGGCGAGCACCTGAATCTGGCCGGGAACAGCGGTTTTGGTTTTGGCGCAGCAAGCCGCTTTAATGACCCTGGCCGCACCGTCTGGCTGCGTGCCGCTTTGACCTTCTGATCGTTTTTGCCTGCTGGGTCGGGCTGACTCAGCAGGCAAAACAGCTGAAAAATCAGGGCAAAAAAAAGGGACACCTAGCTGGTGTCCCGTAAACATCCGCTTCAAAAGGGAGGGGAAGAGGAGAAGCCGAAGCGGATGCGCAAATGCCGAGTTGCATAGGTGGCAAAAATCAGCAAATGTATTGTTTAGTCCGCGAAAATCAGCTTAAGTTCTTCGGATTCCCCGAAAAGTTGTAACTCTTTAAAACGACTTAAGCCGCTGGCGCCAAGGCGACGCGCAGCTTCTTGAATGCCGCCACTTCAATCTGACGAATACGCTCTGCCGACACGCCAAATTCGGCGGCCAGATCGTGCAAGGTGGCACCGCCATCGTCCTGCAACCAGCGGGCGCGCACAATGCGCTGCGAACGCTCGTCCAGCGTGTCGATCGCCTCTTCCAGGCCGCTGCCCTCCAGCATGTCCTGGGCACGACGCTCCAGCACGCGCGTAGGTTCCTCGTGCCCTTCATCGGACAGGTAGGAGATAGGCGCAAAATTGTCATCGTCGTCATTGGCCGGGGCTTCCAGAGCCATATCGTGACCAGACAAACGCACTTCCATCTCGCTGACGTCCTGTGGACGCACATCAAGTTCGCGGGCAATCGCGTCTACCTGAGCCGTATCCAGCGTTTGTCCGTCCGGACGCATGCGGCGCAGATTGAAAAACAGTTTGCGTTGGGCCTTGGTAGTGGCCACTTTCACCATGCGCCAGTTGCGCACGACATATTCGTGGATCTCGGCCTTGATCCAGTGCACGGCAAACGACACCAGGCGCACACCGCGATCGGGGTCAAAGCGTTTGACGGCCTTCATCAGGCCCACGTTACCTTCCTGAATCAGGTCGGCATGAGGCAAGCCGTAACCCAGGTACTGGCGGGCAATGGAAACCACCAGACGCAGGTGCGACAAAATCAGTTCACGCGCAGCATCCAGGTCATCCTGGTCGCGCAGGCGCTGACCCAGCTCAGTTTCGCGTTCGGCGCTGAGCATGGGCAGGCGGTTAACAGCAGAAATATACGCTTCGATCGTCCCCAGTGCGCCTGGATTAGACACGGCGGCGACGAGTTCATTACCAGACGTCAGGGCCAAAGCGTTCGCTTGTTGTGTCATGGAAAATCCTTCAAAAGTCAGCCGGCGAGAGCACTAAACAAGGCCCTCAAACCGCAGAAAACGTATTTCAACAATCATTGAGTTTAGCACTCGATGGTCTGGAGTGCTAAAAATTTCGAATACAGGAATAAGAGCGTCGCAGCAAGAAAAAGTTCACTACTTGGAGGAAAACTGCGACAAATCGGTGGGCAGAACGCCACAAACAGGCAAAAAACTGTGGCTGCCTGAGAGTAACGCCTTCATGCCCACCTGAAAATAACAAAGTGCGACCTTGTTTATCCAGCGATCACAGTCGCTCGGCGTGGAAATTCAGATGGTCCTGAATGAAGGTCGAGATGAAGTAGTAGCCGTGGTCATAGCCTTCGTGACGGCGCAAGGTCAAAGGCTGTTTGGCCTGCTCGCACGCCTGCTCGAATACTTCCGGATACAGTTGCTCGGCCAGAAAACCGTCGTTCAAACCCTGATCCACCAGAATACCGGCGGGATACGGTGCGCTGGCCTTGGCCATCAAGGCGCTGGCGTCGTGTTGTTCCCAAGCCTGGCGATCCTGACCCAGGTAGGCACCAAAGGCTTTTTCACCCCAGGGGCAGCGGGTTGGCGCAGCAATAGGCGCAAAGGCCGACACGGAGCGGTACTTGCCAGGATGGCGCAGAGCCAGCGTCAAGGCACCATGGCCGCCCATGGAATGACCAAAAATACCCACACGGCTGGCGTCGCCGGGCAGGATGGTCGTGACCAGATCAAACAGCTCCTGGGTCACATAGCTTTCCATGCGGTAATTCTTGTTCCAGCCAGGCTCAGTGGCATCCAGATAGAAACCGGCGCCAGTTCCCAGATCCCAGCCCTCCTCCTCCCCGTCCACACCAGCGCCACGTGGGCTGGTATCGGGAGTGACCAGCATGATGCCGTGCTCGGCAGCGTAGCGCTGGGCACCGGCCTTGATCATGAAGGTTTCTTCCGTGCAGGTCAGCCCTGCCAGGAAAAACAGCACAGGCACACGGCCTTGTCCGATGGCCTCTGCCAGACTGGCGGCCCCTTTTT
Organism: Alcaligenes sp. AB3; assembly: GCF_031844565.1. Classification (NCBI taxonomy): domain Bacteria; kingdom Pseudomonadati; phylum Pseudomonadota; class Betaproteobacteria; order Burkholderiales; family Alcaligenaceae; genus Alcaligenes; species Alcaligenes sp. AB3. The sequence goes on along the minus strand of NZ_JAUZVM010000004.1, from coordinate 75,399 downwards.
GGGCGCTGGCCTGCAGTTGCGGCGGCATATACACAGAAAAACGCATGGGCAGGCCAATTGTCTGCGAAGCGTGTTGGTAGTAGCGCTGCCAACCATTAAAACAGCGGTGTTCGTTGAGCAGTTCCAGTGTCTGAGTCATAGCCCCCTCTTGTTCTCAATTGCAGATCCGGCCCACATCCTGTGGCACGCCCAAGGGCGGCCACGGACTCTGGAACCGGGATAAAGGGTGCAGGCGGCTGCCTGCGCCCTCCTCAAGCGACGTCTATCAGTACATCACCACCGAACGGATGGATTTACCGGCATTCATCAGGTCAAAGCCTTCGTTGATGCGCTCCAGCGGCAAGGTGTGGGTGATCAGATCGTCGATATTGATCTTGCCATCCATGTACCAGTCCACAATCGTGGGCACGTCGGTACGGCCACGGGCGCCACCAAAAGCGGAGCCCTTCCATTCACGGCCTGTGACCAGTTGGAACGGACGGGTGGAGATTTCAGCACCGGCCTCGGCCACACCAATAATGATGGACTGGCCCCAACCGCGGTGGCAGCACTCCAGCGCCTGACGCATCACCTTGGTGTTGCCGATACATTCAAAGGAGTAATCCGCGCCGCCGTCTGTCAGTTGAATGATGTGATCCACCACGTTTTCAACCTCGTTGGGGTTCACGAAATCGGTCATGCCGAACTGGCGAGCCATGGCTTCGCGCTCGGGGTTGATGTCCACGCCAATGATCTTGCCAGCGCCGACCATCTTGGCGCCCTGTATCACGTTCAGGCCAATACCGCCCAAACCGAAGACCACCACATTAGCACCCGCTTCCACTTTGGCGGTGAACAGCACAGCGCCCAAGCCTGTGGTCACGCCACAGCCGATGTAGCACACCTTGTCGAAAGGCGCGTCGCTACGAATCTTGGCCAATGCAATTTCTGGCACCACGATATGGTTGGCAAAAGTCGATGTGCCCATGTAATGGTGCACAGGCTTGCCACCAATAGAGAAGCGCGAGGTGCCATCGGGCATCAGGCCCTTGCCCTGGGTAGAGCGAATGGCGGTACACAGATTGGTCTTGCGCGACAGGCAGGATTTGCACTGACGGCACTCGGGTGTGTACAGAGGGATCACGTGATCGCCGGGACGCAGGCTGGTCACGCCAGCGCCCACATCCAGCACCACGCCTGCACCTTCATGGCCCAGAATCGCTGGGAACAAACCTTCTGGATCCGCGCCAGACAGGGTGTAGTAATCGGTATGGCAAATGCCCGTCGCCTTGATCTCGACCAGCACTTCGCCCGCTTTGGGACCTGCCAGATCGACCTCTTCAATCGTTAGCGGTGCGCCCGCTTTCCAGGCAACAGCTGCACGTGTTTTCATGTGGTCCACCCTCCGGATAAAAGTAATTATGGTTACGGCAAACTCGGTCCTTCGGGACCAAACTCTTAAAGTATAGAGAGTATTTTATAAGGTGCTGCCCGGCTGGCGGCACCTTGTATGGGTAAAGACCCGCACAACGTACAGGATTGTCCTCAATACAAGGACGATTTACCCGTCAGCAGCACGCCCAGGCGCAACATACCATAGGCCAGGTAATCGACCAGCCGGCTGAATACACCCAGACGCTGATACTGCTCCGGGTAGACTCGCGCGGCATTGTGCTCGATCTCGTACTCCAGCCTGGCCTGCAAGTTCTGGGTAAACGGCTGATCCTGAATCAGTACATTGGCCTCACGCGCCAGGAGCAGGCTGAACGGATCCAGATTGGACGAACCCACCATGGAATAGTCATCAATGACGGCCACTTTGGCGTGCAAATAGCTGGCCTTGTACTCGTACAGCTCGATGCCATGATCCAGCAATTGTCCATACATGAATCTACAGGCCCGATATTGCAGGAAGTATTCAGCATGGCCTTGCAGCAACAAGCGCACCCGCACGCCCCGTTCCGCGGCCTGTTCAATACGACGGCGCAAGGTGCGCCCCGGAAAGAAATAGGCATTGGCCAAAATGACCTGCTCCTTTGCCTTGCACAGCAGCTGCAAGTAGGCCTGCTCAATTTGCTGACGATGGCGCACATTATCCCGCAGCAGCAAACTGGCCCGTATGCCTTCAAAAACCTGGCCGGCCTGCTCTGCCTTCTTGCGTTCCTGACGGCGCTTGCGCCATTCACGCCATAAGGTAAAACGCTGGGTGAAGCTGTCCCAATCCTTGCGTCTGCGCCAGGCCATACGCAGCCATAAAGCCTGCTGAGCCCGCACCATGTCATCCACAATCGGCCCTTCGCAACGCACGGCAAAATCAAAACGCGGCCTGCCCTCGCCATTGATCAAGGGCACATCATCAAAGTCATCCAGAATATTGATGCCACCGACAAAGCCAATGCGCTCATCGACCACCAGCATTTTCCGGTGCAGCCTGCGCAGGCGTCGCAAAGACAAGCGCGGTTCGCGCCAGCCTTGGGGCTTGGGGCGATAAATCCGGTAGCGGGCACGCATGGCCTTTAGCTGTTCGGCAATCTGCAAGGCATGCACATCACTGCCAAAACCATCAATCACCACGCGGACGCGCACACCCCGCTCGCAGGCCCGGCGCAAGGCGTCCAGGACACTATTACCGCTGTCATCCAGGTTGAAAATGTAGGTTTCCAGGTGCAGGCGCTTTTGGGCCTGGTCGATCGCCTTGCAAATAGCCGGAAAAAATTCCTGGCCGTTTTGCAGCAAGGTGATCTGATTACCTTCGTGCCAAAGTGGATCGCGCTTCAGACTCGGCATGCTTGCTAGGCCTATGCGTTAGGAAACCACTGAATGCCCTTTAAGGCAGCTCCAGCTCGGTCAGGATGGGGGCGTGGTCGGACAATTGCTTCCAGGGCTCACCCACCAGCACACGGGCATTACGCACCGCAAAACCACGCTGATAGACACGATCCAGACGTAGCCAGGGGAAGGCGGCGGGGAAGGTGCGGGGAGGTGGCGTCATGCGGGCGGCACCATTCACGCCCAGCTGAATGCCTTGATCCGGCACGACCAGCCCGCTTTTGCGCATGGTGCGCAGCCATTTGATGGGCTGACGCAAACGGAAGCGGTTATCGGCCTGACCACGAGGCGAGAAGGAAAACACTTCATACAGATTCAATTGCTGCACAAAGATAGGCGCCAGGCGGTTATTCCAGTCGTTGAAGTCGCCCGCGATCAGCAAAGGTTCGTCCGCAGGGACAATGCGCTTGATGCGATCGAGCAAGGCCTGAACCTGACGCACCCGACCACTGTTGAACAGCCCCAGGTGCACCACAATGCAATGCACCGGACGGCCGCCAACATCCACAACCGCATGAAGCAAACCGCGCTGTTCCATGCGATGGTCGGAGATGTCCTGGTTTTCGTACTGCAAAATGGGAAAGCGCGACAACAAGGCGTTGCCATGGTCCGTATGGGGACGCACCACGTTGCAGCCGTAAGCCGTATTCATGCGCAAGGCAGCAGCCAGCGATTCGTGCTGGGCGTCCAGGCTGCTTTGCAGCTGGTTACGCCCTTGCACTTCCTGCAAAAACAACAAGTCGGGAGACAGCCCGTAAAGCCCCAGACGCAGATCCGCCAAAGACTCCCGTTTGCCCGAAGCCGAGCGGCCCTTGTGAATGTTGTAGCTAACTACCCGAATCACTGACACGCCGTCCCCCCATCTGACTTACTTGTTTTCAACAGCCCGCAGACGAATATGCAACTCGCGCAGTTGCTGCTCGTCCACGGCCGATGGGGCCTGGGTCAGCAAACACTGAGCGCGTTGTGTCTTGGGGAAAGCAATCACGTCACGGATCGAATCGGCACCGGCCATCAAGGTGACCAGACGATCCAGGCCCATGGCCAGACCACCGTGTGGAGGCGCACCGTATTGCAGCGCATCCAGCAGGAAGCCGAACTTCAGTTGTGCTTCCTCAGGACCAATATTCAAGGCATTGAACACTTTGCTCTGAACGTCAGCGCGGTGGATACGGACCGAACCGCCACCCACTTCCCAACCGTTCAACACCATGTCGTAGGCCTTGGCAAACGCCTTGCCGGGATCGGTTTCCAGCAGATCTTCGTGGCCGTCCTTGGGGCTGGTGAAGGGGTGGTGAGCAGCAAAGTAGCGGTTTTCGCCCTCGTCGTATTCGAACATGGGGAAGTCCACCACCCACAGAGGCTTCCAGCCGTCTTCGGCCAGACCGTTGGCCTTGCCAAATTCGCTGTGACCGATCTTGATACGCAGGGCACCAATCGCGTCGTTCACGATCTTGGCCTTGTCAGCACCAAAGAAGATCAGGTCGCCGTTCTGGGCGCCGGTGCGCTCCATCACCTGCTTCAGAACCTCAACGTTGATGTTCTTGACGATAGGCGACTGCAGGCCTTCAGGGATCGAGGTCACATCGTTGACCTTGATGTAAGCCAAGCCCTTGGCACCGTAGATACCGACGAACTTGGTGTAGGCATCGATTTCGCTGCGGGGCATGGCGCCACCGCCAGGAATGCGCAAGGCAACCACACGGCAGGATGGGTCGTTGGCGGGAGCGGAGAAGACCTTGAAATCCACTTCACGCATCAGGTCAGCCACGTCCACGAACTCCAGCTTGACGCGCAGGTCAGGCTTGTCCGAACCGTAGCGCTGCATGGCTTCAGTCCAGCTCATGGTGGGGAACTTGGGCAGTTCCACGTTTTGCACAGTACGGAAAATGTGCGTGACCATGCCTTCAAAAATATCGCGAATCTGCTCTTCGTTCAGGAAGGAGGTTTCGCAGTCGATCTGGGTAAATTCAGGCTGGCGGTCAGCACGCAAGTCTTCGTCGCGGAAGCACTTGGTGATCTGGTAGTAGCGGTCAAAGCCCGACACCATCAGCATTTGCTTGAACAGCTGGGGCGACTGGGGCAGTGCAAAGAATTCGCCTGCGTTCACACGCGAGGGAACCAGATAGTCACGAGCGCCTTCAGGGGTGCTCTTGGTCAACATGGGGGTTTCAATATCGATGAAACCCAGGTCGTCCAGGTAGCGACGGGACTGCATGGCCACTTTGTAGCGCAGCATCAGGTTGTTCTGCATTTGCGGACGGCGCAAATCCAGCACACGGTGCGTCAGACGCGTGGTTTCGGACAGATTGTCATCATCCAGCTGGAAAGCAGGCGTGACCGAAGCGTTCAGGATTTCGATTTCGTCGCAAACGATTTCAATCTCGCCCGAGCGCAGATCAGGATTGACCGTGCCTTCAGGACGAGCCTGAACGCGGCCGGTAATGCGCAGGCAGTACTCATTACGGATACGTTCGGCCACTTCAAAGGCCTGAACGTTGTCAGGGTTGACGACAACCTGCGCCAGACCCTCACGGTCGCGCAGATCAATGAAAATCACACCCCCGTGGTCGCGGCGACGATGTACCCAGCCAAACAAATTGACCGTCTGGCCCAGGTATTCTTTGGAAACCTCGCCGGTATAACACGTACGCATCTAGGATGACTCCGAAATAGTAAAAACTGCAAATTGGAAAATTCAGGTTCCAGCCAAGGGGGGTGTCCCTTCAGGACCCTCCGGCTGGTCAGAAACAGGGGGTAAAGCGATCGGCTCGGTAGGGCTGACCACTCCCATGGATACGATGTATTTAAGCGCCGCATCCACTGTCATGTCGAGCTTGTGTACATCCGCCCGAGGCATCATCAGGAAAAAACCGGAAGTCGGGTTGGGCGTGGTGGGCACGTAGACGCTGACAAAGTCCTCTCCCAGTATCTGCGCCACTTGTCCGCCCGGCGTGCCGGTCAAAAAGGCAATGGTCCAGGAACCGGCCCTGGGATACTGCACCAGAACGGCCTCGCGAAACGCCTGACCATCGGGTGCCAACACCGTATCACTGACTTGCTTGACGGAATTATAAATGGAACGCACCAAAGGAATACGCCCAAGTAGCAATTCCCAACGATCCACAACGGCACGGCCCAGGTAATTGGCCGCCAGCAAACCCGTGCCAAACAAGACGGCCAGCACCAGCACAATTCTAAAGCCGGGAATCCGCAGGCCGAACAGGGCCTGCGAAGACAGAAACTCCGGCACGACGCTCTCCAGCGTTTCGATCAGCAAAGTCAGCACCCAGACGGTGATGACCAAGGGCACCCAAATGAGCAGGCCAGTGACGAAATAACGCTTGAAGGGGCGCATAAGGAATGGTGTTAGCTGGACGATGAGGAAGAAGGTGTCGTCGAAGCAGCGGGTGTGGACGTAGAACCACTATCCGCCGGCTTACTGCCACCCTGGTTACGAAAATCCGTTACATACCAGCCCGTACCCTTGAGCTGGAATCCGGCCGCCGTTACCTGTTTGGTAAAGGTAGGCTGGTTACATTCTGGACAAACCTCCAAAACGGGGTCCGACATTTTTTGCAGCACATCTTTCTCGTATTGGCACGAGCTGCATTTATACGCATAGATAGGCACGACTCATCCTAACAAAAAGCCGAAACAAACTTCGAGAGACAAATAAGTAGGGTCGATACCAGCAAATTTCAAGCTGGGGACCCGCTCAAACAGAACCCGCAAAGAGTGCCCAGGGGCACTTCTGCCGTGATTTTAGCCCTTTTGGCGTTCAATCGCACTGAACTTTGCCTCAGCCAGACGGGCCGCGCCAGGCGGCCATCCGGATCAAATCAAAAATAGGCAGGCGGCAATCAGGGTCGGAACAGCCGCACTGATCAGCAAACGCAGGGGCGAAATAGCCCCGTCCGGGAAGCTGCCCTTCAAAATGGAGAAACCCGCCGGGTTGGGTGCGTTGGCAATGACGGTCAAGCCACCACCCGTTACCGCACCGGCCACCAGCATGTAGCGCCAGATATCCGAGGTGCCTTCAACCAGAGAGCCCAGATAGGTCAGGGCAGCATTGTCGGTCACAGCGGTCAACGCCGTTGCGCCCCAGAACAGCACGGTGGGCGACAAGCCGCCCAGCAGATCCTGCAACCACCACTTTTGCAAACCGCCCAACACCACCAGACCGGCCAGGAAGAACCCCACCATCAGCCCCTCGCGCACCAGCAAGGGGTTCTGGTAATGCTTGTAGGAGTGGGCGTAGCCAATGAACAGCATCAGCAAAGCCATGAATACAATGGGGTGATGCGCACCCAGCACAATCGCCACCAGGAAAGCCACGTGAATGGCCATGACAGTGATGGGCACCGAACGCTGGGTCTGGCCGGACTCGGGCATGCCCTGCCCCATTTCCAGCAAGGCCTTACGGCAAACCAGAGTCGCCAAGATGGCATTGATCAGTACGGCCAGAACGGCGCGCCAACCAAAATGCGTTGCCATAAAGGAAGTATCCCAGCCAAAGGTGCTGGCCACCATCAGAACGGGAGGTGCGGCATAGGCCGTCAGCACACCACCGATGGAGACGTTCACAAACAGCACGCCCACCGTCAAATACTTGAAACCAGCATGGCCTTGGTGACGGAAATAGGCTTTATGCAGCAGCAGAGCCGCCAAAGTCATGGCAGCAGGCTCGGTAATCAGGGAGCCCGCCAAAGGCACCACGGAAATTGTGATGAAGTAGGTGGAAATCTTGTCCGACATGGGCAGCGCACGTGCCAGCACCGACACCGTCTTGTTCACCAGCTCCAGAATCGGGCGACTGGCGGCAACCACCATAATGGCAAACACAAACATGGGCTCGGTGAAGTTGCGGCCTTCCAGATACTCGATGGCCGACTGCAAATCCACAAAGACGGCCATATAGGCCACCAGCACACAGGCCCAGACGCCAAATACGGCCTCGACCTCGGACAACATATGCCACAAGCCGGCATGATTGCCGCCCTTGTTGGCCAGGCGCGCAAACACCGGGACCGAGAAGGTGTGGACGATAGCAATGGCAAAGAGCACCGTTGCAACATACTCAAGAGGAGAGGCCATTCTTCAAACCTTTAAAGCTTTAGGTAAATTGCTTGAACGCGTTTCAAGCCAGACTGATCGTGCCCACCAAAGCGGCTACCACCAGCAACACACCAACCCAGATATTGGCGCGGAACAGACGCAAGCCCCGCTCGGGGTAACGCACGTCAAAGTGCCGCATCTGCCACAACAGATGAATGGCAATCACGGCCATCACCACGTAGTACAAAATCCGCTCGTTCAGCAGAAAACCGCCCACTAGCCAGCAGGCCATGGCGGCGATGTAAAAACCGCTGATCCAGGTTTTGCCTGCCTCGCGGAAACGCAGGGCCGTGGAGTGAAGGCCCAGCTTGGTATCGTCAGCCACGTCGATATAGGCATAGATGGAGTCGTACCCCACCTGCCACAAAATCGCGCCCACCCACATCAGGATGGCGCCAAAAGGCACCATATTCTGCGTGTCGGACCAGGCCATCAGCATGCCCCAGTTAAAGCAGATACCCAGGACCACTTGTGGCCAGTAGGTAAAGCGCTTGCACAAGGGGTAGATCATCACAATGGGAAACAGGGCCAGCGCCAGCCAGCGGCTGTACTCATTAATGGCAAAAAGCAGCAAGGCACACACAGCCATCTGCGCCAGCACGAAAATCACGGCCTTGCGCATGGTGAGCTGGCCGCTGGTCAGGGGCCGGAAACGGGTGCGTTCAACCTGGTGGTCGAAATTACGGTCCGCCATATCGTTAAAGCAACAGCCAATGCCGCGCATCAACAAGGCACCCAGGGAAAAGATCACCACACGCCACAAGGTAGGAATACCGTCTGCTGCCTGCACCAGAGCGGCCAGGGCGGGCAAGAGGGTCAACCACGTACCAACGGGGCGGTCCAGCCGGCACAAGCGGGCATACGGCCCCCAAGAAGCGGGAAGATAGCGGGCCACCCAATCATTGTTGGGGCGCATATCGGACAGATCAGGGCGCGGGGAGGATTCCGAAGCGGATGGAGATGTCATAGAGGTAAAACCTAAATCCAGGCCTTGGGCCATAGACTGAAAACAGGCATACCCTCTGGCAGAGGGTATGCGGTGGATTCCGGGAACGTGCCCATGCTCCTGGAGCACAGAAAACTGGATGGGCGGCCCTTGAAAACCACAACGCTGGCCCAGCCAGCGCATGAAAAGACGCAGACCATCAGTCTGCGTCCATTGCCTGCCAAACAGCCATCAGGCTTCTTTGATGAGTTTACCCAAGATGGCGATGCCTTCGCGAATTTTTTCCTCAGGCACGGTGGCAAAGCTCAGGCGCAAGGTATTGCGCTTGACGTCCTTGCCCGCGTAGAAGGGCTCGCCAGGCACAAAAGCTACCAGATTTTCAATCGCTTTTTGCAACAGGGCCGTGGCATCCACGTGCTCGGGCAAGGTCACCCAAATGAACATGCCGCCTTCAGGACGGGTCCATTGGGCCGTGTCCGGGAAGTTCTTGTCCATGGCGTCCAGCATGATGGCGCACTGTTTCTGGTAAATATCGCGCACTTTGGGCAGATGCTGTTCCAGAAAACCGTTATGTACGGCTTCGTAAACCGCCATCTGCGTCAGTGTAGACGTGTGCAAGTCCGTGGCCTGCTTGATCTGCACCAGTTTGTCGATGATCTTGGCAGGAGCCACGATGTAACCCAGGCGCAGGCCGGGAGCCAGCACTTTGGAGAAGGTACCCAGGCGTATCACGGTGGCACCGGCCTTGCGGCCCAGGGACAGCAGGCTGGGCAGACGCTCGCCAGCGTAACGCAGTTCACCATAGGGATCGTCCTCGACGATCGGGATATGCGCGGCAGCACATCGCTCTACCAGATCCTGACGACGCTCCAAAGGCAGGCGCAGGCCGGTGGGGTTCTGGAAGTTGGGCAGTGCGTACAGCAGACGGGCACCCATGGCTTCAGGAGCCGACACGTACTCGGGGATCATGCCCTGGCCATCGGTAGGAATCGCCACAAAAGACGGATCGTACACAGACAAAGCCTGCAAGGCGCCCAGGTAAGTAGGCGACTCCACCAGCACCTTGCTGCCTTCGTCAATGAACAGCTTGCCCAGCATGTCCAGCGCTTGCTGCGAACCGTTCACCAGCAAAATTTCGTCGGCATCCACAGGAGCGCCTTCGGCGCTCATTTGCTCGGCCAGCCATTGGCGCAGGGGCAGATAGCCTTCTGTCGTGGTGTATTGCAGCGCCACACGGCCCTGCTCGCTCAGTACCTTGTTGAACGCGCTTTGCATTTCCTCGACAGGAAAGCCGACTGGCGTGGGCAGACCACCCGCAAAGGAAATAATCTCGGGACGCGCAGTGACCTTGAGAATTTCACGAATTGCGGAGCCACTCAGTTTCTGGGCACGTTGGGAAAAGGTAAAAGACTGCGAGAGGGTATCCATGATTCGGAAAAGTCCTGAAGAAGAACGATTAAATACTTCATATGCAAACTTTCCAGCTTGCAACAATGAACGCAGGATGCCGGAGAAACCAGGCATCCTGCACCTTTGAATGAGTTATGACGCGAGTTTATTAGCGTATACCTTGCCACCAAGCGGCTTGCAGCGCAAGTAGCCAAAGGGTTTATGCTCGGGATTTACCCTGAAAAAACGGCCCGCCCGTCAAGGCAATCGTCGCGCTTTGTCTATACTCAGCTATTGTATATACAATTAAAAATCCGCCCGGAGCCATGCCACCATGAGCGATCCCCACCCTGCCACTTTGCTTCGCTTGCTGAACATCAGCAGCCTGCCCGCGCAGCCCTGGAAAAATGGTGGCGGCACCACGCGCGAAGTGCTGTGCCATCCTCAACATGCTGGCTACGAACACTTTGACTGGCGCATCAGCCTGGCCCAGATCCAGACCTCCGGCGATTTTTCCCGCTTTCCCGGCATAGACCGACACATCATGTTGATCGAGGGCGACAACATGCAGCTGACTCACGACCAACATATCCATGTGCTGCACCCATTCCAGCCCTACGCCTTCGCTGGCGAGGACAAGATGGCCTGTTTGTTACCACTAGGGCCGACACAGGACTTGAACCTGATGCTGCGTCGAGGCCGGGCCCAAGGCAGCTTGCAGGCATGGCAAGGGCGGAACGACTCCATAAGCCTGGCTGCTGGCACACACTTTCTGTATGCGCCGCAAGGCGGCTATCAGCTCCAGGCCGAGGCACACAGCTGGACCCTGGACACCGGGCAAGCCTTGATCGGCCACACCCCCGCCCCCTTGTCGCTGCAACTGCAGGCCAACCATGCTGATGCCCCGCTGGTCTACGCCTATATCGCTCCCATGGAATGAAATGATGAGCCACACACTTTGGACTGATTTACGCCTGGCCCCCAACGCCGACCCCGCGCACGTCATCGAAGATGCCTGCCTGGTCGTGCAGGCAGACCGTATCGCCTGGATGGGCCCACGTCATGACCTGCCCGTGCAGTGGCAACACCCCACTTACGAACACAAGCTGGGAAATCGCTGGGTGACCCCCGGCCTGATCGACTGTCACACCCATCTTGTTTACGGCGACAACCGCGCCCAGGAATTTGCCCTGCGGCTGGCCGGGGCCTCTTATGAAGAAATCGCCCGCCAGGGTGGCGGCATTGTGTCCTCCGTCAAAGCCACCCGCTCCCTGAGCGAGGACGAATTGCTGGCCCAAGCGCTGCGCCGTCTGGATGCCTTGCTGGACGAAGGCGTCACCGCGATTGAAATCAAATCCGGCTACGGCCTGAATCTGGACAGTGAACGCAAAATGCTGCGCGTCGCCCGCCGTCTGGGTGAGTTGCGTCCGGTCACGGTGCGCAGCACCTTTTTAGGCGCCCATGCCCTGCCCCCCGAATTTGCCGGGCAAACCGATGCCTACCTGGATCTGGTCTGCGATCAAATGTTGCCCACCCTTGCACAAGAAGGGCTGATCGATGCGGTTGACGTCTTTTGCGAGCGTATTGCCTTTGATCTGAAACAGTCCGAGCGCGTCCTGAAAGCAGCTCAAGCCCTGGGCCTGCCCGTCAAAATGCATGCCGAGCAGTTATCCAATCTGGGCGGCACGGAAATGGCGACACGCTACCAGGCCCTGTCCACCGATCATCTGGAATATCTGGATGAAGCAGGCGTCATCGCCATGAAAAAAGCCGGTACCGTGGCCGTCCTGCTGCCCGGAGCCTACTATTTTCTGCGCGAAACCCAGCTCCCCCCGATTGAACTACTACGCAAACACGGCGTGCCCATGGCTCTGTCCACTGACAGCAACCCCGGCACTTCCCCCTGTGCTTCCCTGTTGCTCATGTTGAACATGGGCAGCACACTCTTCAGGCTGACCGTTCCCGAAGCTCTGGCAGGCGTCACCCGCCATGCCGCCCAGGCCCTGGGCGCCCCGGACATCAGCGGTGAACTGAGCATCGGGTCCCGCGCCGACTTTGTCGCCTGGGATATCGACTCTCTGCCCGAGCTGGTCTACTGGCTGGGCCTGCCACGCTGCGCCCTGGTCGTGTACCAAGGCAGCATCAGCCGCGACCTGCGTAAGGAATCACCATGAGCATCCCCCGGCAATATGAAGCACTCTGGGCCCCTTGGGCCTATCTGGACGGCCAGTGGCAAGCCAATGTGCTGCTGCGCTGGGACCAGCACGGCACACTGACAGACGTTCTGCCCGACGCCAGCCAGCAGGATATAGACGCGGCAGGCTCCGTCCACACAGCGCAGGGTGCTGTATTGCCGGGCATGCCCAATCTGCATTCACATGCCTTTCAAAGTGCCATGGCCGGGCTGACCGAGTTTCGCGGGCAAGGCCAGGACAGCTTCTGGAGCTGGCGCGACCTGATGTACCGTTTCGCTGCCCGCCTGGAGCCCGAGCACATGCAGGCCATTGCCCAATGGCTCTATATACAAATGCTGAAAGCGGGCTATACCAGCGTGTGTGAATTCCATTACCTGCATCACCAGCGCGACGGTCAGAATTACGCGCCCATAGGCCTGCTGGCCCAAGGTGTCATGGAAGCGGCCAGCGCCAGCGGGCTGGCCATTACCATGCTGCCCGTGCTGTACCAATACAGCGATTTCGGCAGCAAGGCGCCGCGTCAGGATCAACAGCGCTTTTTGAACAGCCCCACGCAGTTGCTGTACCTGCTGGAGTCCTTGCACAACAGCCATCCCTTGAATGCAGACCGGCGTTACGGTGTTGCGCCCCACTCCCTGCGTGCCGCCAATGTCGGTTCCATCAATACCCTGATCGACGGCCTGCACAGCCTGCCCTCGCGCCACCCGATCCACATCCACATTGCCGAGCAGATGGCCGAAGTGCTGGCGTGCGGGAACATCAAGGGCTGCAGCCCGGTTGCCTATCTGTACGACAACTTCAATGTGGATGAACGCTGGTGCCTGGTTCACGCCACCCATATCGACGAGCAGGAGCGCCAGCAAATTGCCCGCAGCGGTGCCGTAGCGGGTTTGTGCCTGACCACCGAGGCGAATCTGGGCGATGGCCTGTTCCCCGCCGCCGCCTTTCTGGCCGAGCAAGGACGTATGGGCATAGGCTCGGATAGCCATATCTGCGTAGACTGGCGTGCCGAACTACGCTTGCTGGAATATGGTCAACGATTGATCAACCAGCAACGCAATGTACTGGCTTCGCCCCAACAGCCTTTTGTGGCGGACTACTTGTTCGAGACCTGCGCACACGGTGGCGCGCAAGCTTCAGGACGAACCAGCGGGCAACTCAGCCCCGGCCATCAGGCAGATTTAATGGTGATTGATCTGGAGCACCCTAGTCTGGCGGTGCTGGATAGCCAGCATTGGCTGTCGGCTCTGGTCTTTGCGGAACGCGCCCACGCCAACCCGATTCGTGATGTATTCGTCAGTGGGAGAGCCTGCATTAGGGACGGCTATCATCCGCAAGAAAAGACGGCCTTTGCCGCCTACCAAAAAACGCTGCGGAGTTTGCTCAGCAGCTCTTAAATACATGAAGGCAAAAAAATCCCCGGCTTGGTGATCCAGGCCAGGGACAAGTTCGTGGAGACAAAAACAATCAGCAGTACTTCATGAAAACTAGAAAAGATCAGCCGCCGTCGCTGCCAGGCTCTCGTCCAGCACCAGGGCTTTCAGAGCCTCGATATCGGGAGCCAGATAACGGTCCTGATCGTAGAAAGGAACGGCCTGACGAATCACATCCTGCACCTTCTTCAAGCGCTCGGAAGTCAGCAAAGGCGCATGGAAATCAATGCCCTGTGCCGCGCACAGCAACTCAATCGCCACAATCGCAGCCGTGTTCTGTGCCATGTCTTCCAGCCGGCGCGCCGCAAAGGTTGCCATGCTGACGTGATCTTCCTGGTTAGCGGAAGTAGGCAGGCTATCCACACTGGCAGGATGTGCCAGCGACTTGTTTTCCGAAGCCAGAGCCGCCGCGGTCACATGGGCAATCATGAAGCCTGAATTCAAGCCTGCGGATGGGACCAGAAACGGTGGCAAGCCGGAAATACTGGCATCAATCAACAAAGCGACTCGGCGCTCTGCCAAGGCACCAATTTCAGCAATCGCCAGAGCTAAACCATCAGCTGCGAACGCCACTGGCTCGGCATGAAAGTTGCCACCAGAAATCACCTGATCCGGCTCGCCATTTTTGCCGGGGAACACCAGCGGGTTATCCGTGACAGCATTGGCTTCGGTCAGCAAGGTACGTTCGTTTTGCGTGATCAGATCCTGAATCGCACCCATCACCTGGGGCTGGCAACGCAAGCTGTAGGGGTCCTGCACCTTGTTGTCATTGTCCCGGTGCGATTGACGAATCTGGCTGCCAGCCAGCAGCTCCCGATACAGGCGGGCCGCATAAATCTGCCCTGGCTGTCCCCGCACCTCATGGATACGCGCATCAAAAGGCGCATCGCTGCCTTTGGCAGCATCCACACTCAAGGCACCGGCCAGAATCGCATTACGGAACAAGGTCTGGGTGCGGAACAAGCCATTCAGCGCCAGGGCCGTAGACACTTGCGTGCCATTGATCAGCGCCAGCCCTTCCTTGGCGGCCAACACAATCGGTGTGATACCCGCCTTGGCCAAAGCCTGCTGGGCCGGCATCCATTCACCTTGCCACTTGGCTTGCCCTTCCCCAATCAGCGTCAAGGTCATGTGCGACAAGGGTGCCAAATCACCCGATGCGCCTACAGAACCTTTGGACGGAATGAACGGCACCACGCCCGCATTCAGAATATCCAGCAAGGTCGTGACCACATGCGAGCGTATGCCCGAAAAGCCGCGCGCCAAGCTGGCAATTTTCATGGCCATGATCAAGCGGGCCACTGCATCGGACACCGGCTCACCCACCCCCACGGAGTGCGACAGAATCAGGTTCTTTTGCAGTTGCTCCAGATCGTGGTCGGGAATGCGTTGCTGGGCCAGCTTGCCAAAGCCGGTATTGATGCCATAAGCCGGATTACCTTCGCGGATGATCTTGGCCACAATGGCCGAGGACGCATCCATGGCCCCGATCGCCTCTGGCGGCAGAGTCAGAACAGTCGGTTCCTGCCAGATTTGGCGCAGCTGTGCCAAAGTCAGTGCGCCGGGAGAAAGCTCGATACTCTTGCTCATTTATCTGTCCTGTTTTTCTTACTTGATCATGGGCAATGTCAGCCCGAAATTCTTGGCTGTTTGAATCGCCAGCTCGTAGCCGGCATCCGCATGACGCATCACACCACTGGCGCAATCGTTAATCAAGACCCGCTCCAGACGGGCCGCGGCCTGCTCGCTACCGTCAGCCACAATCACCATGCCTGCGTGCTGGCTGTAACCCATGCCTACTCCGCCCCCGTGGTGCAGCGAGACCCAGCTCGCCCCGCCTGCGGTATTCAGCAAGGCATTCAACAACGGCCAGTCCGACACGGCATCCGTGCCATCACGCATGCTTTCGGTTTCGCGGTTGGGGCTGGCCACCGAGCCGGTATCCAGATGGTCACGACCAATCACAATCGGCGCTTTCAGCTCGCCTTTGCGCACCATTTCGTTAAAGGCCAGACCGGCGCGGTGACGCTCGCCCAGCCCCAGCCAGCAAATTCGTGAAGGCAAGCCCTGGAAAGCAATGCGTTCCTGCGCCATGTCCAGCCAGCGATGCACGTGCTGATTGTCGGGGAACAGCTCTTTGATTTTTTGATCGGTTTTGTAAATATCTTCCGGGTCGCCCGACAAGGCCACCCATCGGAACGGGCCTTTGCCCTCGCAAAACAAGGGGCGAATATAGGCAGGTACAAAACCGGGAAAATCGAAGGCATTGGCTACGCCTTCATCAAACGCGACCTGGCGAATGTTATTGCCGTAGTCCACAACCGGAATACCCATTTTCTGGAAATCCAGCATGGCCTGTACATGAACAGCGCAGGACTTGGCTGCGGCTTGCTGAAGGCGGGCGTGTTGCGCCGGGTCTTTCTGCGCCGCCTGCCACTGCTCCACCGACCACCCCGAAGGCAAATAGCCATTAAGCAGATCGTGGGCGGACGTCTGGTCCGTCACCAGATCAGGTTTCAAACCACCGGCTTGGGCACGTCGCACCAGTTCAGGTAGTACGTCGGCAGCGTTACCCAGCAAGCCAATCGACACAGCCTCCTTGGCGGCCGTGTGCTGGGCAATCAGCTCCAGCGCATGGTCCAGATCGCGCGCTTGCTTATCCAGATAACGAGTCTGCAAACGGAAGTCGATACTGCTTTGCTTGCATTCAATCGTCAGCGATACCGCCCCGGCAAAGCTGGCAGCCAAGGGCTGTGCGCCGCCCATGCCACCCAGGCCAGCAGTCAGAATCCAGCGCCCGGCCAGCGAACCACCAAAATGCTGACGACCTGCTTCAGCAAACGTCTCGTACGTGCCTTGCACAATGCCCTGGCTGCCAATGTAGATCCAGCTACCCGCCGTCATCTGTCCGTACATGAACAAACCGGCCTGATCCAGCTCGTGAAACTTCTCCCACGTGGCCCATTTAGGGACCAGATTCGAGTTGGCCAGCAGCACACGTGGCGCATCACTATGCGTACGGAACACACCCACCGGCTTGCCGGACTGAATCAGCAAAGTCTGGTCATCTTCCAGCTGGCGCAGGCTGGCCAGAATCTGGTCGTAGCACTCCCAGTTTCGGGCCGCACGCCCGATGCCGCCGTACACCACCAGATGCTGGGGATTCTCGGCCACGGCCGGGTCCAGATTGTTCTGAATCATGCGGTACGCGGCTTCCGCCACCCAGTTCTTGCAACTGAGCTGTGTCCCCGTAGGGGCATGAATCTGCCGCGCAGGATCGAAGCGGGGATCTTGGCTGGCCGCCGAAGTGTGATGATCAGGCATGATGCTGTCCTCCATCTGAGGTGTCTCTGGATACGCGCTGGTTCTATCTGGCAGGCTGTTTCCACACGCGGAAGGCAGGTCCAAACGCCGACAAAACAACGGTTTTCTTGTAAGCTCATGCCAATGTATAGTCATTTTTCCAAGTTGTCTATACATATAAAAGAGAGCCTTGCATAAGCCCGTGAATGTAAGCATGGCAAGGCATCACCCGTGGCCTGGTGCACGACCTCGGATCTGGCCTGCGCGAGACTCTTTTGCGTGAGAACACGTCCTACAGGAAAGCATAAAAATGGATGTCCCCCAGACGAGTCATTCGTCAACTGAACCAAGCATGCCTGCCTATCTGCAAATCAAGAATTTTGTGCTGGAGAAAATCCAGTCCGGCCAATGGCGTGAAGGTGATCTGATCCCTACCGAACTGGCTTTATGCGAGCAGTTTGGCGTGTCGCGCATGACGGTCAACCGCGCGCTGCGGGAACTGACGAACGATGAGCTGCTGGTTCGCATCAAAGGCTCGGGCACCTATGTGGCACAGCCCAAATTCCAGTCCACCCTGATCGAGATACGCAGCATCGCGCAAGACATACGGGAGCGCGGCCACCAACACAGCTGTCAGGTGCTGAGCATGGAGCGGCTGCAAGCCAGCCCGGCTCAAGCGCGGCTGTATGGCATTGCACCGGGCGCGGCGCTGTTTCATTCCATTATTGTTCATGCCGAAAACGGCTTGCCTATCCAGTACGAGGATCGTCTGGTGGATGCGCAAATGGCGCCGGATTACATGGAGCAGGACTGGAGCCAGATCACGCCTAATGAGTATCTGGTGCGGGTTGCTCCCTTGCCGACCGGCTTTTACAGCATTGAAGTGCTGGTGCCGCCTACGGGAATCGCACAGGCCCTGCACATGAAAGAGCAGCAGCCCTGTTTGGTGATGGACCGCCGCACTTTTTCCAGCGATCAGTTCACGACTCACGCCAGGCTGTGGCATCCGGGGGATCGCTATAAATTCACCGGCAAGATGTAGGCCGTAAATCTGCTCTGCCTAGAGTTTGACTCACAAACGCATCGATCAGGCGCACAGGCTTCTGGCCTTCTGAGTCATACACCGTCGCCATTTTCTTGTCGCATTGACCTAGCACGACCAACCCTTGAGCTGATCAATTGCCAACCACACCGGAACGAGCCTGCTCATGCTGGCGATAGCGGGTCAACGACAAGCCTGTGTGGCGCTTGAAGTACCGGCACAGATAAGAGGGATCCTCAAAATTCAGCTGATCGGCAATCTGCCCGATCGCCAGCCGGCTGTAGGAAAGCAGTGCCTTGATCTCCAAAACCACCTGCCTGTCGATCAAGGCCTTGGGACTGTCGTTGAAAAACTCTTTGCTCAACTGAGATAGATAAAACGGGGTGATGTTGAGCGCATCGGCATAAAACTTCACCTCCCTATGCTCCCGACAATGCTGGCCAACCAGCTCCCAAAACCGCCAACTGATCATTTCCTTGCGGCTGAACTGCTGACTACCCTGATATTCAGGCGGAATCTGCTCGGCAATGCGCAGAAAGAAGTTCTGCAGCTGATTGCGCAGCATGATGTGCTGATACAAGGTGCGAGTCTGCACAATCTCGCGTAGCTGCACCAGCCAGGCAGCCAGCAAAGCCCGCTCTTTCCGCGGGAGCACACACAGCGGATTGTCATGCAGGAATACAAACAAGGGGTTAGGCAACTGATACGCCACTTCTGAGGCCAGGTTCTTGGGCATCAACAGGAAAAACACCTTGAAACTGTGCGAACGCCGTTTCAGCAGCGCAATCGTATCCTCCGCCAGCACCAGCACATCATGAGGACGTACAAGCTGATCCTTGAAGTTCAGGCTGACCAGAGCGCGGCCCGACAGGCAGATCATCAAGGTCATATAGGTATGACCAAAAGACAAAGGTATTCCCACGCCTTCCGCCAGCGTTGTCTCGCCTGTCAGCCAGCTGTCTTTGGCACTGAATAATTGTGGAATCTGATGCATGGTATTCGTCTTTCCTTTACGGCCCGGCAATCCGCAAGATTTTCTAAAAGTACCGAAACTGCCAAGTTCCTGCTCTGTTCCCTGAAGCCGCCAGGTTCTATTCTGTTTTCTGCTTAATTAGTGAGTAAAGAAAATGAAACTCCAAACAGAAAGGCTGATTTTACGCCCCTGGCAGGACAGCGACGCCGAGGATTTATACGAATACGCCAAGGACGACCGAGTCGGCCCGATTGCCGGTTGGCCGGTTCATACCAGCGTTGAGGAAAGTGCTGAAATTATCCGCACAGTTTTCAATATGCCCGAAGTGTATGCCGTCGAGCACAAGGACAATGGCCGAGCTGTTGGGTGCGTTGGCATCCTGATCGGCAAGAACAGCAACTTCGAGATTAGTGAAGAAGAAGGCGAAATTGCCTATTGGATCGGCGTGCCTTACTGGGGTCAGGGCTTGATTCCCGAGGCCGTGCGCGAAGTGATGCGACACGCTTTTGAAACGCTGAAGCTGAAGGCCCTGTGGTGCGGCTACTTTGCCAACAATGCCCAATCGCAAATTGCGCAAACCAAGTGCGGCTTTCGCCATCATCACACTGAGAAAAACAAGTACAACCAGTTCCTGCAGGACTACCGGACTGAACACATCAGCCGCATTACAGCTCAGGAATGGCTGGCCTTGCCCACACAACAGGCCTAACCCCAGCCATCACCCTCCGGTCAGCTCGGAAGCGGCATCCTGGGACTGACTCACACACAAAAACAACTCCTGGGCTTCTTCGCGGCTTAATGTCAGGCCCAAGCGTGTCTGCAGGCATTCAGCCCAGGCGGCCGCGTCCTTGTACTGATGCCGTTGCGACAGGCGCGCATTGTCCCGCTGTGTATACGTGTCATTGACCATCAGCTCGCGTATACCGGGCTGGGTGCGGCTGATCAGCAGGCTGTTCAAGAACACCGACTGCGGATAGGTCGAGGTATACCAATTACCGATTTCAAAATCGATCTGCGAGGCCGGAGCCAAGCCGTACTGATACACCGTCTGCCAGCCGCTACGGGTTTGGAACTGCAAGCTCAGCACTTCTCCGGCCCGCGTAATCCGATACATGCCATGTGGCGTTGTTTGCGGCGTATCCAGCACAAACTCCAAAGGTGCCGTTTGCGTGGTGGAGCCAAAAGCCACATCCGCAAACCAGCTACGGCCTTCAATCTCGACTCGCAGCAACATATGCGTCAAACCGGTTTCCACCTCGGCGGGGACTTGCCAGCGCACGCGGGCAATCAAAGGCGTGACGTTAAAGCCCATCTGCTGCAAAACCGCCAGAAACAGCGTGTTGTGCTCGAAGCAATAACCACCGCGTCGGCGGTGAATCAGCTTGTCCACAATAGCCTCCAGATCCAGGGGCACACTGTCTCCCCGGTAGGGCGCAATGTTCTCAAACGGGATCGCTTGCGGGTGCAGCAAATGCAGCTGCTGCAACACTTCCAGGCTCGGTTCCACCGGCCCCTGATAGCCGATACGGGCAAAGTAAGAATCAAGAAAAGCCGCTGTAGAAATGGCAGTCATCTGACACCTCAAAAAATCGCGATTATGAAAAACGGCAGTCTGCTCCACCTGTTTATACAGGTAAAACGACCGCCCAAAGCTGTCTTGCACCCGGCGAGCCAGGTCTGCCACCCTACCGACACCCCATTGCCAGCAAAGCGACAGACCCTAGTGGCTCAAGCGCTATGCTGACTGACGAAGTTCAGCAAATTCTGTTTGGGAACCGCACCCACCAAACGGTCAATGACCATGCCATCCTTGAACAGCAACACAGTCGGAATGCTCTGGACGCCATAGCGCACGGCCAGGTCCGGCGACTTGTCCAGGTCCACCTCGCCAAACTGGGCGCGGCCCTGCATATCGTCAGCCAAAGCATTGAAAATGGGAGCCATCACCCGGCACGGCCCACACCACTGCGCCCAGAAACGCACGGCATACACATGGGAGGCCTGGCCCAGCTCGGCATCAAAATTGTCGTTATCAAGTGTCTTGAACATGAATGGAGACTCCATAAGGTAAGGGCGAGACGCCCGCTCCAGATCGCCACGGTATCGCGGCGATCGAAGGCAATAATCAGGCAAGCAAACAAGGTCCCGGCAGAGGGCCGGACCAGTCTTCTACCTGGAGTGAGCCGCCGTACGGCTTAAACGTGCATCCAGCCCCGCCAACAGCAAGGAAACCACAGCGATGATGACACCCACCCAGGCAACCGAGGCCAAGCCGTGGCCCAGACTGATCGGGATACCGGCCAACAAAGGAGCCAAGGTCAAACCAGCCTGAAAAGCGGAGGCGTTGGTGGCCCCTGCCAGCATGGATGCATCCGGTGCCAGCACATACACGCGCCCCCACACTGCCGGGTTCAACAGAAAACCAGCCAGGCCCAACATGAACACCATGGCAACCGTTGCCCATACAGAAGCGGCAAACGAGGCGATGACGGCCGAGCTCACAATCAAGCCAATAATCCCCGCGACCAAGGTTCCACGCGGCTGAGCATCAGCGGTACGTCCACCTATCGTCAAACCGATAAAGGCACCGACACCGAACAGGATCAGGACCGCCGGCAGCCATTCCGCACTCAAACCGCTAACCTCCATCAGCAAGGCGGCGATATAGCCAAAGGTGCCCATATACGCAGCTGTGGTGAACATGGTGGTGGCATAGGCCACCCACAGGGCGGGACGCTTCATGGCACGCAATTCAGTGACCAGATCCGGCGCTTTTGCATCACGGGCAGTGTGCTTGGGCAAGGCCAGCAGGACGGCGACCGCAGAAATCACGGTGACGGCAATCACCGCCCAGAAACCGCCTCGCCAGCCTGTCGCCTCACTGATGTACGTACCCGCCGGGCCGCCCAGCACCATGGCCACCGTCAAGCCACTGACCACAATGGACAAGGCCTTGGCGCGGCGATCCGGTGGCGACAACTGCACAGCTGTGGCCGCTGCCACGGACCAGAAACAGGCATAGGCCAGCCCCATGCCAAAGCGCGCCAGCAAAATGGCCCAGTAGCCCTGTGCCAGCAAACTGACCACCGTAACCGCAATAAAAGTCAGCTGACTGATGAACAGGGCACTGCGGCTGGGCCAGCGCAAGGCCAGGATCGCAAAAGGCGGACCACCAATCAGCGCCCCCACCGCAAAGGCTGAAATCAGGGTGCCTGCGGTAGGCAAGGAAATGCGCAGATCCTCCGCAATCATGGGCAGGATGCCGCCCATCAGAAACTCGGCACTGCCCATGGCAAACAGGCTCAGGGCAAGCAGATAGACGGCAGACGGGATGGTTCCAGTGGTTTTCAGGCTACTCATGACAGATGTCCCAACAAATTACAGCGCCTTAGGCCACTTGCTGGATCAACAAGGCCGCAAGGTACATGCCCAGACCAAAAATCGCGTGTGTCAGCAAGCTGCGCAAACGATTGATCCAAGGCGTAGGGGTACGCGATGCAGCCACTCCGGCTCCCATGGCGGGCTGCATGACAAAAAAGGGCATCACGACCGTCACCGTGCCCACAAGGACGGCGGGCAGCCAGCGGGGATCTTGCAGCCATGCGGTGCCATAGACCGCGACCAGCAAAAAGGCGAAAACAATGCCCACGGCATAGTGAATGAACCAGCCCAGGGCAGACTCCCCCGCAATCGGTTCAGCCTTGCCGATATTGCTGTGCGCGATCTGACCACGCAGCAAATGTCCGGCCCAGCGGCCCACCATGGCGTAGTTCAGCGTGGCAACGCCCATCGCCTTTTGAATCAGGCCCCAGATATCCATGAAGATGGTGGCCCCGCCCCCGATTAGAATCACATGCATCCACTCATTGATCGATAACATTGGTAATCCTTTCCATTGATAAGCACATCGTTTTGAGTGATCATAGAAGTTGAAGTCAACTTCAAGTCAATAGGTGCAAGATGGATATTTCAGCAGTCGCCAAACAAACCGGCTTACCCTCCTCCACCGTGCGCTATTACGAGAAGGAAGGCCTGATCAGCGCGGTCAGCGCCCCCGGAGAACGGCGTCGTTTTACGCCACAAGTGCTGGATCAACTGGCCTTGATTGCCCTGGGGCAAGCGGGCGGTTTGTCGCTGGAAGAAATACGGGCCATGCTGCCTCCCGATGGGGCTCCGCAGGTAGACAGGCAATTGCTGCTGTCCAAGGCCGATCAACTGGATGCCACTATCAAGCGCCTGAAAGCCATGAGCGAAGGCTTGCGCCACGCTGCCCACTGCCCCGCCGCCAACCATACGCAATGCCCGACATTCCAGCGCTTGCTGAAAGCTGCCGCCGTCCGGGTGAAGAAGAACAAGACCGGCAACTCCAGCGAGGCGGTGTCGCGTCTTGCCAAAACTTTGCAGGGCAAAAAACCAACAGCTATCACGGACTGAGTCTTCAAGGCCGTAAAAACCTCCCCCTATAATGGTCAGCTGTCGCGCCCCGCCCCTTTGGACTGGGCCAGACGCAGCCATAACGTTTTCCCCGCGACACACTTTCAAGTTATTTATGTGAGGAGCCGTCTGCATGACGAGCACTGAGTCAGCAACTGAGTAAGCCGCAACAAGCTCTAGTCTTGTTGTGGCGTTCTGTACTCCCAATCCCGCTGATTGATAACAAACAGACGCCGCCCGATCTCTTTTTCGAGTGGTAATTTTGTTATGTCTTCCTCACGCTCTTCCTGGGCTTATACGCTGCCAGCCGCCCTGCTGCTGATGGCGCCCTTCGACATCCTCGCTTCCCTGGGGATGGATATCTACCTGCCCGTCGTCCCGGCCATGCCGGAGCTTTTGGGCACGACTCCAGCCGTCATCCAGCTGACCCTTAGCCTGTACATGCTGCTATTGGGTGCAGGGCAACTGCTCTTTGGCCCCCTGTCGGATCGCATAGGCCGACGACCTGTTTTGCTGACAGGCGCCGCCCTGTTCGTGCTGGCTTCAACCGCCGCTGCCTTGTCCAGTTCCGCTTGGGCTTTTGTCGGTTTTCGGGTGCTGCAAGCCCTGGGGGCCTCGGCCACCCTCGTGGCCTTGTTTGCCACGGTGCGCGATGTGTATGCTGATCGCCCCGAGGGCGTGGTGATCTACAGCCTGTTCAGCTCCATTCTGGCTTTCGTACCCGCCTTGGGGCCTATTGCAGGTGCTCTGATTGCCCGTGCGGGCGGGTGGCAGGCCATCTTCCTGAGCTTGGCCGGAATGGGGCTGCTGGCCTGGATCCATGCGCTGTTGCGTTGGCAGGAAACCCGGCCCGCCAAACCAATGCAGTCACAACAATCCGCACTGGCCGTCTTCAAAAGCCCGGCGTTCTGGGTCTACACCCTGGGCTTCTCCACCGGGATGGGGACATTTTTTGTCTACTTCTCGACCGCGCCACGAGTCTTGATCGGACAAGCGGCTTATTCAGAAATGAGCTTCAGCCTGGCCTTTGCCAGCGTTGCCCTGGTGATGATTGCCACCACCCGCCTGTCCAAAACCTTTGTGGCTCGTTGGGGCACCGCCGGAAGCCTGAAACGCGGCATGGGCTTGATCGCCCTGGCCGCCCTATTGCTGGCAACAGGACAGCGCTTGCTGGAGCCCTCCTTTGCCAGCTTTATCCTGCCCATGTGGCTGGCCGCCATTGGCATTGTGATGACCGTATCCGTCACCGCCAATGGCGCCTTGGCCCAGTTCAACGACGTGGCCGGTTCCGCCGTGGCGATCTACTTTTGCGTAGAAAGCCTGATCGTTAGCGTGATCGGCACCTTGGCAGTGACCTTGCTGGATGGGGATACTGCGTGGCCGCTAGTGGTGTTTGGGCTGGGGATGAGCAGCGTGGTTTTGCTTGCTTTGATGTTGCTGGAGAGAAGGAAAGCCTAACCAAAATGTCCGTAATAACAGTCCTTAATAGTTATTAAGACTGATATTACGGACATTAGACTACGCGTCTATTCAGCAAACAATCAAATTCAATTAACATGACCGTAATAACAGTCCTTAATCAATTTAAGGACTGTTATTACGGTCAATAAATCAGAAGTCTTGACTCTACATGTTTCACAGAATTGTCCATGACGAACATGGCAGAAAGGGCCAACTATGAAATACGATGAGGCACAACGCACCCCCCCTAAACGTTTGCAGGAAGCCAGCGCCATTGGTCAGAAGCTCCAGCAACTGCGCATCGCCCATGGAATGACTCAAAGCGATGTGGCTGCTCGTGCTGGTATTTCACGGTCCACGGCCGCCCTGCTTGAGCAAGGTAATGAAAGCCGAACGATGTCTCAGATCCTGCGCTACCTCCATGCCATTGAGCCCGAACTTACCTTGCTGGATCTGCTCACAGAGCAGTCCGGCGCTGTGCGGAGCTTCAACAATGCCAACAAGGTACAGCGTGTCTCCAGGAAAAATGCATCGAATACGGCCAACATCGCTCCAGCCAAGGACAAATATGACTTCTAAACCGCGCAATCCATACAGCCGACCACCCAGTCAGGTTGCTGTGTTTGCTCATATTGCCCAAAGCGATCAGGGCAATGCTTTTGTACCGGCAGGACTACTGGAGAACGCGAATTCCGATGCGCCAAGCTTCACCTACGGTAAGCGCTATGTACAACGGCAACACGCGATTGAAATCGATCCTGCAGCACTGCCACTAACGGCAGAAAACGGAGGCATACAACGTTTTACCTTACCTGGGCTGCACGAGTTTGGTGGACTGCGCGACGCGGCCCCTGATGCATGGGGTCGACGTGTCATCGAAAACAAACTCAAAGTAGGCTCG
Organism: Alcaligenes sp. AB3; assembly: GCF_031844565.1. Lineage (NCBI taxonomy): Bacteria > Pseudomonadati > Pseudomonadota > Betaproteobacteria > Burkholderiales > Alcaligenaceae > Alcaligenes > Alcaligenes sp. AB3. The sequence continues at coordinate 49,396 of NZ_JAUZVM010000004.1, read as the reverse complement.
GGCGTTTTACCTGAAGTCGCCTATTTACTGGAGGCCGGAGTGGATCGCGTAGGCGCACTGGATATTCGACTGACGCTCGATTCCCCCGCCAAGAAATCGGCAGTTGGGGAGGTCAGCCTTGAACGCCTACTTGAAGCCGCTGATCGTATTGAAAATGACGAAGACATCGGTGAGGGCCTGGCTGACTGCTTTGAAGGCCTAGGTTCGGCTGGCGGAGCCCGGCCCAAAGCATCTATTCGCGATGAATCCGATGTGCTGTGGCTGGCGAAATTCCCTTCCAAGTCTGATCGCGCCTGCAATGCTGTACTTGAAGCTGGCACCTTGGAATTGGCACGTGCTGCAGATCTATGCGTTCCACCCGTGCATATCCAATCTGTTGGCACGGCGCGCGTGCTCTTCATTCGTAGATTTGACCGTTACTGGGCAGCTCCGGGAGAAGCACCCGCCCCCGGCCAGGACAGTTGGTCGCCCTCCACCCCAGAACACAATGCTTCTACCGTTGAGGGGCGTATCGGCTTTTGCTCCGCTATGACCCTGATGGGCATTGACGAGTACGAAGCAAGAAGCAGTTCCTATCAGGCACTGGCCCTCAAACTACGAGAGCGTTGTTTGCCCACCTTCATCGATCGTGATTTACGTGAACTATTCAAGCGCCAAGCCCTGAACATCTTTGCCAACAACAATGACGATCACTTGAGAAACCACGCCTTCATCTATGACGTGGTCGGCAAAGGATGGAGGTTAAGTCCGCTCTATGACGTTCTGCCCATGAACACGGTGGCAAGCGAACGTTATTTGCACCTCGAACTAGGAGAGCAAGGAAGGCTGGCCACCCTGGACAACTTAATGACACGTTGGGCAGCCTACTTCTCTAGCCGCCAAGAAGCCATTCGCGCCTTGCATGAAGTATGGATAGTCGTCAGAGCCTGGAAGCCTTATTTTGAGCAGTTCGATGCATCCGCCCAAGACATGGACTATCTGGAGGGAGCATTCAGACCACTAGAGCGCTTGGCCTCCTCCTCCTTAGCGAAGGAATTGCGAGCCTTCGGGAACTAAACCATCATTCCTGTTATTTACATACTGGCAACCTGAAAAACGTATCACCTTCTACACGCCCCTAGCCCCCTTCTACAGATTCAAGTCATACGTCACCCACGCTGTCGCCTGAGCCAGACCATCGTATAGCCTTCGCGCCTGCGCATTGTCCTGCGCCGTAATCCAGCTCAGGAACGGCCAGCCTTGCTCCTTACCTGCCTGGGCGACTGCCTCAATCAAACGGCGGCCCAGCCCGCCGCCTCGCTGTTCCGGCAACACAAACAAGTCGTCCAGAAAACCTGCGTCCTTGCCCAGCAAGGGCTCCGGGAAAGAACGGTAATGCGCCAAACCCAGCAGCACACCATTCGCCGTAGCTACCACCTTCCCCTGCAAAGGATGCTGCGCATCCAGCAGCCAGGACCAGGTACAAGCCAGGATCTCTTCATTCATGGGCTCTTTGTAAAACTCGGCGTACTGCCGATATAGCCGCTCCCAAGCGACCCGGTCTTGCGGCTGCAAATCCCGGATCTGAATACCATCGGCTACTGGCTGTTCTGCACTGCTAGTCATGCTTGTATTCCCCTGTTGCTACCATGCTGTTGCAAGGGCAGGCTGCGCCTGGTGAGAGGCAAAATGCGGGAGCACATACTCAGCCAGCTCCTGGATAATTTCCGCCGCCGGTCGCTGCGCAAACTGAATACCCAAAGCGGCATGATTCACACCCGCTGCCTGCCACTCCTCCAGCAAGGTAATCAGCCCCTTGCGCCCGGTACGCAGTGTAAAACCACCGCGCAAAGGTGTGCGTGGATAATCGGGGTCCTCCACCAAATCCAGCCATTCATTGGTCATGTGCGGACGGAAACCGCCATCTGGAATCCGGGCGCGCCAAGCCCGAATTTTGGCAGCCAGCTTTTGCGGTCCTAACGGAGTATGTGTGGCTTCTGGATAGGTCAGCCAACCATCGGCATGTTCTGCGATCCATTCGGGCGACTGCCCCGAGGAGCTGGTGACAATCAAGGGAATGGAGCCACGCACAGGCTTGGGTAACAGCTCTGCGGTATCGAAGCGACCTAGCGGAGAATCAATATCCAGTTGCCCCGCTTGCGTTAGCTGACGGAAGTAGCTGACAGCCTGCGCAAAACGCTCTGCCCGTTCGGCCCGCTCCACGCCGTAGGCGGAAAACTCCACCGGCCTGTCCCCGGAAGCAATACCCAGCACCAAGACACCTGTCCCGCATCTCCGAAACTTGGATCATGCAAGGGCACATCACGTACCCACACCGCCGCAAAATCCTGCCGGTCTATCTCCTCTACGAGGGCCGCCTGTCCGGCCAGCACACTCATATCGCCTTGATAAAAGCGCAGAGGCAGAAAAATACCCATGGTCAGGCAACCCGGCGCAAACATGCGGCTATAACCGGGATGCGTGGCAAAGGCAGGGCAAGAGGCGCCTTGAGTCAGGCTTGTTTCAATCGTCATGATGTTTTCCCCTCAAGCGCCGGTAGCAGGTTCAGGCAAGGTGATGCCTTTACGAACTGCGGGGCGTTGGGCCACGCGCTCATGCCAGACACTCATATGAGGGTACTGGCTGAAATCAAAGTCGATAATTCGCGCAATATGCGTCCAGCCAAAATGCGCAATGTCGGCAATGGAATAGTCCTGTCCTGCCAGATAAGGATGGTCTGCCAAGCGTGTATCCAGCACGGTGAACAGATCATTCACCAGACGGCGGTAGCGCTCGATGGCGGCCGGAATCTTCTCTTGCGCGAACAGCTCGAAATGCACACGCTGGCCCAGAATCGGCCCCACGCTGGAGGAATGAAATTGCAGCCATTTGATCGTTTCCCAGCGCTGAACAGGATCTTTTGAAAGCAATTGGCCGGTTTTCTCCGCCAGATACAACAGGATCGCGGCGGACTCGAACAGGACAACACCTGTTTCATCATCCCTCATCACCGGGATACGCCCATGCGGATTCAGAGCCAGAAACTCCGGCTGCTTATGCTCGTTCGCTTCGATACGTACGTGATGCAGGCGATACGGAAGCGCCAGCTCTTCCAGGGCGATAGTCGCCTTAAAGCCGTTAGGCGAACTATCGGTGTACAGATCAATCATGATGTAGCTCCCAAACTGAAAGTTCGCTCTTCTTTTACGTATAGATAAGCTAAACTTTAAAAATGATTCAGAAGCCTATTTTCCCCAGCTATATGGACAAATAAAAACGATTAAATCTGCTTTAAAGATTTAGATAAACTAAACCATGAATCCTGTCTTTCCTCTGCAGGCTCTGCGCGCCTTTACCGAAGTCGGACGCCACGGCAGCATCAAGCTGGCCGCCCAGGCGCTGGGCGTGACCTCGGGCGCAGTCAGCCAGCAAATCCGGCTACTGGAAGATCGCTTGGGCGTGACACTGTTTGTGCGCAGCCACCACAAAATGAGCCTGAGCGAAGCAGGTGATCAGGTCTACCCTGTCCTGCTGACGGCGTTCGACCAGATCGAACAGGCCATGCACACGCTGGAAGCCACCAAGCAAAGGAAGACACTGACGATCAGCACCGTGCCTTCCTTTGCCGCATCCTGGCTGATTCCCCGGCTGGCCGACTTCAAGCAACGCCATCCTGATATCGAAATCCGTGTGGAGGCGTCCCCCACGTTGGTGGACCTGCGTCGCGACAAAGTGGATATCGCCATTCGCCACGGCCTGGGCGTGTATCCCGGCTTGCAGGCCGAGCCCTTGATGGCCCCTGTCTTGCTGCCTGTAGCCAGCCCTGCTTTGCTCAAAGACAAGCCGGCTATTCAGGAACCAGCAGATTGCCTGGAGTGGCCACTGCTGCAAGATGCCGACCGGGCCGACTGGGCGCTTTGGCTGTCTGCCCACGGGGTGGAGGACGATGCGCGCGCCGATAGAGGCACAGCTTTTGAGGATGATTACCTGCTAATACGCGGTGCGATTGCGGGCCTGGGACTGGCCTTGATACCGCAGGAGTATGCGCAGGATGAAATAGCCGCAGGCCGCTTGGTGCAAGTGCTGGACAAGCCTTGGCCAGCCCGCTTTGCCTACTACCTGGTGACCTTGCCCGATGCAACACAAAAAGCAGAGGTCCGTGCCTTTAGTGATTGGATAATCGAGCAAGCCCAGTTATAGCAAGGTAGCCAAGCTTCTTCCTGCGGCGGCGGTGGCAGTGGCAGTGGCAGTGGCAGTGGCAGTAACGATGACTGCTATCGCACAACGGTAGGGAAAATAAAACAGCACTTAATCGCTTCCCACTCCAGCCCATGTAGCACCACCATTTCAACAGCTCTCATGTCCACACCCCCAGCTTCAGACATCAAAAAACCGCCTGACTTCCAACAAGGAAGCATATGATTTTTTGAAAAAAAAGCCCCGTCCAAAAAGGACGGGGCAAACCTCAACAGGCAAGTGAAAAACTTTTAAGGCAATTCCACAGCCACCGGACCACGGGGACGGGAACAGCACAGCAAGACTTTGCCCTCTGGCACAGGGTCCAGAGGCTCTTCAAAATAATCGACCTCGCCCGATACCAGAGTGCACATGCAGGTATTGCACAGGCCCGCCCGGCAATTGAAGTCCGGACTCAAGCCCGTTTCTTCAGCCAGATCCAGCAAGGAAGGACAGTCCTCATGCCATTGGGCCTGACGACCGTCGGGCAAGAACGTCACGGTCTGCGTGACATCGGTGACGATTTCATCAACGGCTGCAAGCGACTCCGGTGCTAATGCACTTGCAGTCGCACCACCACCAGACACGGCAGGCCCTGCCTCTGGCTGCACAACGCGGGCAGCAACATCACCAGCCAAGGTCTTTTCCAACACCGTGGCCGGGCCAAAAAACTCGTAGTGAATGCGCTCTCGCGCCACACCCAAACTACGCAGCACACCGTAATTGCTCTGCATGAAGGCACTGGGCCCACACAGGTAAAACTCGTAATCATCCAGCGGTAACCAACGCTGCAACTGTTCACGTGTAATCAGTCCCGCCACATGGTGCAAACCGGCTTGCTCATCATCTTCCGTCGGGTTGCGATAGCAGAAGTAAAGCCGCACGCCGTCGCGTTGTGCCACCAGCTCGCGCATCTCATCCGCAAAGGCATGCACCGCGCTGTTATCACAGGCATGAATCACATACACCTTACGCTGACTGCGTTTAAGCAAGCGATGCAGCATGGCCAGCAAAGGAGTCTGGCCCACGCCACCGCTTAGCAGCACCACAGGCCGCTGACTGCTCTCGTCCAGCACGAATTCACCCATCGGCCCGGCCGCGCTCAGCACATCGCCCGGCTGCACCTGTTGGTGCAGATAGGAGGAGGCCAAACCATCGGCCACGCTTGACCCTGCCGGGGCCTTCTCGTGTTTGACGGAAATACGCAGACGATCCGTGCAGTCGGGATCCCCTGACACGCTGTAATTGCGCAGCACGGTTTGCCCGTCAATCTCCAGACGGAACACCAGATACTGACCCGGCTGATAAGGCGGCATAACACCGTCCACCGGCTGCAGTACAAACGAAGTAATCACTTCGCTTTCGCGCTGCTTTTCCAGGACACGATAATCCCGGAAACGGCGGTTGGCCGTAGCCTCCGTAGACGCAGATGATGCAGTCGTATTCATCACGCTCAAGCCGTTGCCGTCTCACTGGCGACGGCTTGCTCGGCCTGGATCATCTGGCTGATCTTGCGACGGAAGCGCAAGGGACCGGAATCCAAGGGCAAGTCCAAAGCGGCAGGACGCTCTTTCAGGGCTTTATGCACTTCTTCCAGAACCACTTTGTCTTCCAGGAAAGCGTGGCGCACGTCTTCGTTGAAAATCTTGGAGATGGCCTCGTCATCCGGGCTGAAGTTGCGCAGCTGGAACCAGAAGTAGCGGGTGTGCTCCTCGTCGATAGGCGTCAGGAAGTTATAGGAGTCCATCAGGAAGACGTCCTGGTGGTACTCGCTGGGCTCCTCGGTAGCCGCACCGGCGGGCAGAAAGATGGCCTTGATCACGGCCAGCGACGGGAAGCGCACTTCGTATTGCTGCTTGCGGTCGCAATTGCCTTCAAATTTCACAAATTGCTTGTAAAACGGCGCAACTTCCACATTTTTGGACCAGCGAGAGACCGTCACGCCATTGTCTTCAACCTTCACCGTCAAGGGCAGGCCGATGATGTCGGGGCTACCAAACGAGCTTTGGTGTACCCAGGACACGTGCGATGGGTCCAGCAAATTGTCCGTGACGTACAGGTAATTGCAGTCCAGCTCCATGGCATCGCCACGGTTCACACCCCACTCGGGATTGTCCCACTCGGGAATATCGATCAGTTTGGACGGATCAGCCAATTCAGGATCACCCATCCAGATCCAGACCAGACCAAAACGCTCCGTACAGGGGTAGCTGCGCACCACCGCGCTTTTAGGGATTTGCGCCACACCGGGCGCCTTGGTACAGGAGCCGCTGCAATCAAATGTCAGGCCGTGGTAGCCACATTCCACCTGATCGCCAATCAAGCGGCCTTTGGACAAAGGCAGGCGACGGTGCGGACAGGAATCTTCCAGGGCGACTGGCTGGCCGTCTTCACGGCGATACAGCACCAGGTTCTCGCCAAGCATACGCACGGGCTGCAAGCTGCGACCGAGCTGCGTAGCCAATGCGCCTACATACCAGGCATTGCGTACAAACATGATTTACCCCCAACTCTAAATGCGGTGCATGATGGCTGAACGAGTCCATTTCATGCTCTCTTGTTTGTCATGATAGTCGCAATCAAATTCAGCCTACTATCCATATCGTTTAGAATTTCTAAAGTTAAATTACTTTTCTGGACGGGGTCTGACCATCATGGATACCTTGCCTCCCTTACGCGCACTGCAAGTCTTTGAGACGCTGGGCCATAGCCAAAGCCTGCAAGAAGCCGCCCGTCGTCTGAAAATTACTCCCGGTGCCATCAGCCAGCAATTACGTTTGCTGGAAGACTCGCTGGGCTGCAGCCTGACCTACAAAGAAGGCAAACGCTTGCGACTGACAGCGGCGGGGGTGCGCTTTCATGAAATCTGTACCCAGGCATTTGAGCTATTGCGCGACGGCCAGCAAGAAATGGAGCGTTCGCGCAACACCAGCCTGCTTTCGATCAGCGCTTTGCCATCCATGCTTAAAACCTGGATGGCACCGCTGGCATTTCAATGGCAGGAACAGTACGACCCGGAGCTGACACTGCATCTGAAAGGTAGCCATGCCGAGCCCGATCTGGAGGCCGAGCAAATCGACTTTCGGATTACCTACGGCCAGGCCGCCGCCCGCCCCCGCAGCTTTACCGAGCTTTATACGGACCGTGTCGTGCCCGCCTGCAGCCCAACCCTGCTCCAAGGACAAGCCAGCTTGCGGCATCCCCGTGATCTATTGAGCTATCCCTTGCTATCCTCGGACTGGCAGCCACGCTTTACCTCGCCTCCATCCTGGCGCGACTGGTTTGAGTCTTTGGATATAGACATAGGCGATACGCCCCTGGATCGCTTCCGCATTTTTTCCCTGTCGCATATGGCGCTGGAGTCTGCGGTGGCCGGTCAGGGTTTTGTATTGGCGCAATGCTCGATGATAGAAAAGGAAGTGCGCAGCGGGCAGTTGATCCTGCCTTTTTCCCATTCCCTGCCCCTGCCCTGGCCGTACGTACTGACCCGACGGGCGGGTGCGTTTGAGTCGCCTCATAGCCAGGATTTTCATCGCTACTTATTGAACCGGGCGCGGCAGCAGGAGCAGATCAATCAGGAACTGCTCCTGCAAGCATTAGCCTGAGCAATGTCGCAGCACGACGAAACACGGCTGGATTGCCGATAGACCTTGCTCGCCTGGCCGTGGCTAAGCACTAAACCATTGAGTGCTTCAGCTATATAAGCGCAGGGTTGTTCGATGGCTTAGCTCTACACCGTTCCACTTTTCAGTTCAGGCTCAAACACCCAGCCAGGTGAGCAAAACAAGTCGAGCGCCTGGATCAGACAAGTACGCATAAGCGCTTTCTACCTCCCGATCCACGCAGTTGTGGACGCATTTCCAGCATCAACAAAAAAGCGTGTTTACCGCCCCCAAAGGGGCCATAAACACGCTTTTTAATCCTGCTGGAAAGACGTCAGTGTCTTAGGCCACCACAGCAGCCAGCGACTCCGCGAAGTAATCCACGTTGGACTGGTTCAGGCCTGGCACGCTGATGCGGCCCGACTCCAGCACGTACACGCCAAAATCGTCACGCAGTTTCTGGATCTGCTCTTTGGTCAGGCCGGTGTAGCAGAACATGCCTTGCTGTTTGACGAAGTAGCTGCTGTCGTATTGAGGAGCCAGTTCTTTCAGACGATCGTGCACACGCTGACGCATGGCGGCGATACGCTGACGCATGGTTTCCACGTCTGCCGTCCACTCGGCCAGCAAGGACTCATCGGACAAGATGGTGGCAATGGCCTGACCACCGTGCGATGGCGGGTTGGAGTAGATGCGACGCACCACAGCTTTGAGCTGACCCAGAACGCGGTCAGCTTCGTCCGCGCTCTGGCACACCACCGACAAGCCGCCGCAGCGCTCGGAGTAGTAGGAGAAGTTCTTGGAGAAAGAGTTGGCCAGCAGGAAAGTCAGGCCAGCATCGACCATGGCGCGCACGGCGAAGGCATCTTCATCCAGGCTACGACCAAACCCCTGGTAAGCCATGTCCAGGAAAGGAATCAGCTTGCGCTGTTGCAGCACAGGAATCAGTTGCAGCCATTGCTCGTCGCTCAGATCAGCCCCGGTGGGGTTATGACAGCAGGGGTGCAGCAAGACAATGCTGTGCTCGGGCAGGACGGAGATGTCTTCCATCAGGCCGGTGAAATCCAGACCGCGAGTGGCTGGATCGTAGTAACGGTAAGTGTGGGTAGGAATACCCGATCCACGGAAAATGGAGTGGTGGTTATCCCAGGCTGGATCGCTGATCCACATTTCGCTATTGGGGTAGGCTTCGTGCAGGAAGTCGCCACCCACTTTCAAGGCACCCGAACCACCCAGTGTCTGAATGGTCGCAACACGACCTTCTTGCAGCACTTTGCTGTCGGCACCAAAAACCAGTTTTTGCACGGCGCTACGGTACGAAGCCAAACCCTCGATAGGCAGGTAGCCACGGGGCTGGCCCTTGGCCGCCCATTGTTCTTCAGCCCGGCGAGCCACATCCAGCAATGGCAGACGGCCTTGGTCGTCGTAATACAAACCAATGGTCAGGTTGACCTTGCGATCACGTGGATCGGCGTGAAATGCCTCGTTCAAACGGAAAATCGGATCGCCACCATAGGCCTGCAAATGCTCAAACATGCTTGTTCCTTGAAAAATTACGGTTGTGGGCCGCCCGGTCTGGTCGACGGTCTATTCAGATAACCATTGACCTTATACCTTGGGCCTACTTTAGCCAATATCCTGGGGATCTTTTTGCAGCACATGAGCACGCGAGCGATGCGTGAATGCGTCATCAGTCTTGTCCCCCCTTGGCTCGGCGCGGCACCTGTTCTTGTCTAGTCGGTGCAGGCGGTCAAACTCCAGCGTCACCATGAAGTCTGTTCACAGTTCCAGTAAACCGAAGGTTCAAGAACGTGAACGCGGTGTACCTGCTTGTCTGCCTGGGCCTTGCCAGCAACGAATATACATGGCTTTCTGACGATACAGAACCGTGCACTTGCATTCATTTTGCTTTTGGTCCGCCCGCACTCCCCTCCTGTCACCGCATTGTCATATGCAGATCCCGTCCAAGACCGTTAACATGGGACTTTCACCGTTTCAACAGGAGTCCGCCGTGTCCGTATCGTCGCTGCCCAGTTCCCTATCCTGCCCTTTAGAAGGGGCCAGCAACTTCCGTGATATTGGCGGCTATGCCACAGACTCCGGCTCCTTTCGTAAAGGCCGCGTCTACCGTTCGGACCATTTGGCGGATTTAAGCAGCCATGATCTGGACACCTTGCAAGAGCTGGGCATTGCCTGCTCACTGGATTTCCGGGGTGCACATGAGCGCAAACGCTCTCCCTACCAGTACAGTTTTCTGACCAGTCATGCGCTGACCGTCGAACCCACCGTATTGCCTGATTTTCTGGACATGCTTGCCAAGGGCGAAGTGGACGTCAAAGCTGCCTACGGCACCATGAACAAGACCTACACGGAATTCGTGACTGGACATGCCGCTACGTTTGGACGGGTCTTTGACCAGTTGCTGGAAACCGATACCCCTGTCGTCATGCACTGCACCGCCGGGAAAGATCGCACCGGCTTTGCCGTCGCCTTGCTGCACCGCGCCGCCGGGGTCCACCCTGATGATGTCATGCACGACTATCTGCTGACCAATCAGTTCTTCCGCCGCCCCGATCTGCCCGATAACCGTGGCATCAGCGAGGAAGTGCTGGATATTCTCTGGGGCGTTCAGCCCGAATTTCTGGAAACCGCTTTCAGGACCATTGATGAGACACACGGCAATCTGGACAACTTCTTTCAGAACGCCTTGAAACTCAGCCCAGCACGACGCGAGGCCTTGCTGGAACGCTACACCGCCTAAACCACGCCTACGGAGGACGCTGGCAACTCCCAGTGACCTTCCAGGCTCAGGGCCGCACCCATCACATTGCGCCAGGTCGGCAAATCATGCATTGGCGTGAACAAAGGCATGCAATATCGCGGCTGCACCATGTCGACCAACCAGCGCAAATCCGTCAAACGCGGATGCACATTCCAGCACAAGGTATGCGTGCCACGCGGTGCATGTGGGGCTACATAGCCGGTGTGAATCAGCAAGCGCTCGCTAGAGTCGGCATTGGGGTCTGCCGCCCGCGCCTGATGCTCCCGAATCAACTCCCCCGCCTTGCCCTGGCAACCGTCCGGCTCACCGGCCAGAAGCAGGTGCGCTTGCGGATCAAACGTAGCCGCACGCGGCATCAGTTCTCGCAAGGATTGCTGCACACCTGGCAACAACAGATCGCTGCTTTGGCTGATCATGCGGGTCAGGTTTTCGTAGCAGGACGCATCCATGCTCCAGTCCTCAAAACCCTGTTGCTGGCGCCACAAGGCAATCTCTATCGCCCGGCCTGAGGGTGGCACAGGCAGCAAGGCCGGATGAGACTCCAGCAGGGACTCCAGAATGCTCCAGGCCACATGATGGGACTGGTCGTACAAACCGTAAGACGCATCCAGCAAAGCCAGATAGGCAGGGGGTGGCAAATCAAAGGGGAACAGCAAGGACTCGCAGGAAAAGTCGCCGCTATAAAACAGCCCGCCGCCCACATCCAGATGCAGCCAGACACCACCCAAAGCATGGCCAGACAAGCCGGTACGCACGGCAATATCGCCAATGTAGGTCGTGCCTCGGGTTGGCAGTTCACGCCAGATCCGCCCCGCAGGCAAACTGCGTGCCGTCGAGGCCGTGGCATAAATAGGTATGTGTTCAGGCAGCTTGGACAAGGAACCAATATGATCCTGGTGATCGTGCGTCACCAGAACGGCATCTACCTCCAGGCCTTCATACCAGTCGCACACCTGCCCAGGATACAAAGGCCCGCCGGCATCCAGCAGCAATCGCAAGCCGCATGCCTGCACGAGAATGGCGGCTGGCGCTTTACTTCCATAGCCACTTAACACCGTCACCAGGGTCTGGTTCATGCTCCGTCCCCCACAAGGCATGCAGGCCAATACATCACCAAGCCACATCCGGCATCCTGCTTTGCAGCACGGCGCAACACCGGGCACAAAAGCAAAGCATCAATAAGCGCAATGGGCCGCAGCGCACGCTGCCGGACAGAAGAAGGCATCAACTTAAAGAACCAGAGTCACCTAAGTGCCCTGCCTTAAAAAAACCACGACAGGCTCAGGTTAAACAAGTGTTCTTTCAGCCCTGTTACAGTTTTATGGCAGTTCGATGGCAGTGAGCTGCCCTGCGTAAAACAGACAAAATAAAAAAAGAGCGCCAGCTTTAGCGCTCCTGAAAAGGGGGGACTGCAAACAGGAAATCAAATAATCAAAGGCGTCAAAAATACGGCCAGGATCACAGCCATCAACAAGCGCATGACGATGCCCAGAACGGCCGCCAGCATGACTTCTTTTTCATTCAGATCCGAGCACTCGGCCCAGACCACCGGAATCTGCCCAAATACCGCGGACAACGGCAGTCCTGAAGAAGCCAGTACGAAGGAGCCCACCACCAAAGAGGGGTCCAGTGTTGACGCCATCGCCTGCAACTTGCCCATTGCCAAAGTGGGGCTGACCAGCATCGCCAACACGCCTGTTTCAGGGTGAATATTCAAGGCCAGCAAACCGCGCTCAAGCACATCGCTGACAGGTGCCCAAATACCCATGTGTTCAAGCAAGCCAATGACACAGAACACCAAAGCCACGGCTGGAATCAGGATCAGCAGCAACAATTCCACCCCTTCGCGGGCTGCCTTGAACAGCATGGGTGCGAAATCAATATTCGGTGTGAAACGAGGCGCTGCCAGCAAATCCACCGAGCGGACATTGCGGTAAACCAGCCGTGACAGCAATAAGGGCGACAACAACAAGGGGCCAAAGATCGCAATCAGCACCACGGCAAAGACATTCACCCCGGCAAAGGTCAAGGCCATCATGCCCAGCATGAAGGTCGAGAACGATTGCTGTGACTGCACCATCGTGGCTACCGCAATCTTTTGCTCGTCCTTGGTTGCACCAGCCTGCCGCAACAAAGGCCCCGAAATACGACCAGCCGCGTTGATATCACCAAAAATGTTGTACACGCTGGGAATGATGACGGCCGGATTGATTCCAATGGCCCGCATCGCTGGCATAAAGACCCGCATCATGGCGTCAGTAAAACCCAAACGCTCCAGCAGGCGTCCAATGATGACGCTGATAATGACAGCCACCCCAACCTGCCCGGTCAAAAATACATCCACTACCACGGGCTTGACCTTGTTGAGCACCGTATCAAACGCGCCCGACAAGGTAGCGGGAAAGAAAAACAGCGTCAGCATGGCCACGGCCAGCAAACTCAGGCCCACCACCTCGATACGTTCCAAGGGACGGCGGCCCGCAGGCGGTGAATGCACTACCTTATCGATTTCTATTGTTTTGTTATCCATGTCTCTCTCCGTTCAGGAAGCTGGACTTACTGGAAGCTCAACACATTCTTGCCCATCAAATGGGCAGTCGAAAAATGCTGAGCATATTCACGCAGGCGGGCCCCACCCACTTGATGCACAGGTGTCGATGTCACCCGGTCGCGGAACATCACCACCTCGACACCATCGAGCAAAGCGCTCAGGGCATACGCCAAGGGCAACCCATTTTCCAGAATTTCCAGTACATGACTGTTGCCCACCAGGAAATTCAGGCCTAGTTCACGCGCGCATTCGATAAGCGCATGGCCGTCGTAGACCCGGCTGATGGAAGCCAGCACCGTGTCAACGCCCGGGTTCTCGGCCACCGCCTGACGCAGATGGTCGGGGCTAAAGCCGGTATGCGGAAAGATGTGCAAAATACGACCGACTCGACTACTACGCTCGCCCAGCCGAATGGCTCCCCGCGTCAGAGTACTGGTCTCCAGAATGTTTTCATTGCCCTTGATACGGCGTTCAGCCTGCAAGACCTGATCCTCCAGATCCAAGCCCATGAAACCGTCAAGCCGATCCAGCATGTCGCCCAAGGTGTTCACCCCTTCCAGGGGCTCGCCCACGAACATCACATTGCCATGAATGCCTCCATAAGCGATATCGCTTTTGCCCACTTTGTGGCCATGCAGATACGCAATACCCGGATGCAAACCATGAAACGCTTCGTGGCACTCCAGCGCAGCGACGCCATACAAGTCCAGATAATCCTTCAGGGTCACGCCCCCGCAACTGGCGGCATCGGCGATCGGATGATGCGCAACAATGGCATCCACCCCGGTGGCACCTGCCAGCTCAATGCTCAGTTCGGACATGGTCATGCACACCGCCACCTTGCGCACTTCCTTGTTGGGATCCCCATGAATCAGTCCCGGGATCTCCAGTACTTCCTTGCCGTAAATTCCAGAGGACTTCCAGATCACGAAGGGATGATGGCCGCATTTGACCTCATCCATACAGGACACCATGCGTCCCCCCGTAATTACGTTCAATGCATCCAGCAAATCGGCTACATAGGCCATGATTTTGTCTCCAAATAAAAAGCCGGCCTCGGGCCCTGGGAGTTCCCAGGGCCCGAGGCCGGCGGTATGCGAGCACTTCCTGTCGGCAACTTCCCCAAGCGGACCGGTCAGGGTCTGGACTCGGTTCCAGAGCACACTGCCCACAAGGCAATCCACTCCGGACGGAAGGACAACAAGACTGTCTACCAGTCAGCTTCTTTTTATCGATTTGGAATTCAGGACATCGGCTCTCACCAATGTCACTGCATTCACACTCCTTTGTGCAACAACACCATGGTGGAAGACAACTGCGCCGTCGCGTCGTAATCCTTGAAGATGGCCACGACGTCCAGGCCATACTCTTCCACCAAAACCTGCTTCATCTCTTTTTTGAACGCCTTGATCAGATACAGATCTGCCAAGTCAGCGATATGCGCATTTTCACGGCTCAGCGTCTGCAGGGCAGGCTGTCGTTTGTGAACGGCCAGCATGCTGATCCGGTCCTCGAGCACATCAATCTTTAGCGTCACCACACCTGAGGCAAAAATACTGCTGTTAATGCGGTTGTAGTCCCGGGTCAGTGCCTGCTTGAGTTCGCCTATAGAAGAAAAGCCTGCCATCGCCATTGCCTACCCCCAACATGCTTGAATTATTGTCGTTTTTCAGTGTGCGGCAAGCGCCTCCTGCGCTGTCTTGCCAAGCTGATGACGGCGATACGCCAATCCAGCGACGGCAATATCTTCAATCGCCACACCCACTGATTTATACACGCAAATTCCCTGTGCGTCGTAGCCTTGTCCCCGGTCTAATTGCAACCAATCGCTTAACTCGCACAACTTGTCCGAAACGCCGCAATTGGACGCAGCCAGAATCAGGTCCCCCGCCTCCGCGAGAGTCTGCTCACCCCACTCCACCACAATCTTGCCTGCCCGCTGCAGGCAGGCATCATCCAATTCCCGCGCTGTTGGCAAACTGGAGCCAACGGCGGCGACAAAGCAGCCTGGCTTCAGGCTGCGTCCATCAAACAGGGGATCGCGACTGCGGCTGGCCGTGACCAGAATATCCGCCTGTGCGGCGATCTCTTCCGCTCGGGCGGCTCGCACAGGCACACCACACTCCAGCTCCAGCTGGTGGCAGCGCTTCTCATCGACATTCGGGCTCCACACCAGCACACGCTGCAAATCAAAGGTCTGGCAAAACTGCAGGGCATGCGCCATCCCCTGGGCACCCAGACCCAGCACTCCCAAGGTTTGCGAATGGGGATTGGCGCCACGCTGTGCTGCCAGAACCGAGCAGGCTGCAGTACGCCACTGCGTGATCGCGCCAGCATCCAAGGTGGCCAAAGCTTGTCCGCTCAGTGCATCAAACAGCACAATGACAAAATTGAATGCGCCATGCACGGTCGTATAAATCTTGGCACCCGCCACTTGCTGGCCTGGGATGACCGCGCCCAAGGTCGACAAGCGGGTATCGCCCACCTGCGTGCGCACACGACGCTGCTGGGCCGCCTGGCCCTGTCCAAACTCGATGAAAGCCTGCTCCAGCACCTCTTGTACGGCAGGCGCATCAAGCAGCTCGTGTAGTTGCTGATCGGTCAAATGCAGCATGGCCGCTCCTTTTACCAGCTCACCGTAACGTCACCACGAACAAAGGTCTGGCACGCCATACGAAAACCCTCTGCCAGATCCTGCTCGGACAAATGCTTGTGTTCCTTGGCCTTAACCTCATCCGTATTGCTCAGCCCTTCCGTAATTCGGCACTTGCAGGTGCCGCAGATCCCGCCCCCGCACTTGAACGGGATGCCACCGCGCTCGCGGATGGAAACCCGCAGCAAGTTACTGTTCTCGGCGGCAGACACCACCAAATCATTATTCGACGCAAATGTAATCTGAACCATATTCTGCTACCTCAGGATTGCTGCTGTACCGGGGCCTGGACCCCAGCCTTGTGACCGACGACCCCACACTGACGCAACTCGGCCTGTATGCTGCCAAACTGTGTCAATCCCGCCAGCTCTTCATAAGCCTGCTCGGCTGTCGCAAACTTTTCCATTTGCCGGGTAGGAATGTCATTGATCGTGCCATTTGGCGTCTCTTCCACAATGCGAACGCGCGACCCTTCCTGAATGCGTGCAATGGCAAACACCGCTTTGAAACGACCCTGAAAATGGTATTCATACGCTGCCACCATTTCCACGCCCACTCCCGGCTCCGTGCGGTATTCCCCCGGCTTGCTCGTCAGCACCACATACATCACTGCACCTCCTGTGTTTCTGCCTGCTCCAGAACGATGTCCTGGTTAATCCACAGCTGGCACGCCAGCCGCCAGCCCTGATCCAGTCGCTCGCCCAACTGCTTTTTCTCTTTCCAGTTGGCCGCAGGCAGATGCTCGGCCCCCTCCAGCACACGACACGCACACTTGGCGCACTTGCCCATGCCGCAACCGTAGGTCAAATGAGGAAAGGGGAATTGCTTGATGCCCGCCCTGACCACCAAATTCGTGTTCTCCTGCACCTCGCCCACATGAGTCTGGCCGTTTTTATGAAAAGTAATGGTTGGCATAAGACCTCCTGCTTGCTGCCAATGATGCGACCGGATTGCGAGCCCTGACCGCCTGAAAAACCAAGAACGGTATACCAAGTCGAAAAATGCGCTTTCCCCGCAACAGATTTTCTTGGCTTTAGACACACTTTTCTGTCAATTTGAGTAGAAACCCCTATTGCGGTATACTTAATTCAATTCAAACCCTAAACGAGATTGCCATGAAAACCCCCGTCGAACTTCGCTATTTGCAGCGTCCTGTCGGCGAGCAGTTGCTGCCTCATTTGGCTCAGCGCAAGCATCTGCGCCGTCGTATTCCACTCATCAATCTGCCCTCGCTCACTGAACTGTTTGGCAGCGGAAAGAAGCGCGACCCTGAAGCGGCCCAGGATCAGCTCCCGCACAGCGCCTAGGCAAGAGAAGGCTCTGCCGAACTGGTATCAGACTGGAAGTTGAAGGCATCGGCATACATGAACTGCTCATTGGCGCCATGCTCCTTGAACAGACCACGGGCCTGCTCAATCATCACGGGCGAGCCGCACAAGTAAATGGCATGCTCTGACAGGTCAGGTTCATCTCGACACACCTGTTGCTGCACATAGCCGCGCGCGCCTTGCCAACTCTCGTCAGCATGAGAGAGCACAGGGACGAAACGGAACTCGCACAAGCGGTCCGCCCAAGATTCAATTTCCTGGGCCAGATACAAATCCTCGGGTCGGTTCATCCCCCAATACAGGCTGACAGGCGGGCAATCGTCCTTGTCCAGCAAGGACTCCAGAATCGCCTTGATCGGTGCAATACCCGTACCGGTGGCCACCATGACCATGGGCCTCCAGTCCCGCTCGCGCCAATAGAAAACGCCCAAGGGCAGCTCCAGCAGCAGCTCGTCTCCGGCTTTCAGCGCCGGCAGACATGCCTGGGTGAAACGGCCGCCTTCCACTTCCCGCACATGCAATTCAATGCGCCCCTGGGCGGCATCGGCATTGGCCATGGAAAAACTGCGTGCACGCCCGTCCTCGAACAGGATGTTCAGATACTGACCAGGACGAAACTGCACTTGCACGTCCTGGGGCAACTGCAAGGTCAAGCGCCAGATGCCCTGACACGCCCGCTCCACGCTATGAACCTGTGTCCTGACTTGCTGCACTTCAGGCAACTCGTCACGATGAGCGGCCAGACTGATTTCAATATCGGCATCCAGTCGAGCCTGGCAGGCGGCGGCATGGCCCTGCTCGTGTTCTTCATCAGCAATGCTCATGGGCAGGCAGTCATCCTCATAACAAACCTTCCCGCGAGTGACCTGAATACGGCAGGTACCGCAACCGCCAAACTCACAGTCGCTATAAATGCGCACGCCTTGGCGCTGGGCGGCCTGCAAGATGGTCTCTTGCGGTTCTACCCAGAATTGCTCGCCGGTTTCCTTGATGTCGACACGATGGGCCATGACCCGTCCTCCTGATACCACTATTTCTTGATGTCCGCCTGAACCAGCACGTCCAGACCCTCTGCCTTCAAGGCCTCGGCCAAGGCCTGCAAGCCGGCCACACCGGCTGCCGTGTCCTGCTCGCCGTTACCGCCACTCAGGCCTATGCCACCAATGACTTCGCCATTGACCACAATGGGATAGCCGCCCACAAAGGCCGCAAAACGCCCTTCAAAGCTCAACTGAATCCCGAAGGCCTCATTACCCGGCAAGGCGGGACCATTGGGCGGCGTGGTGAACAAATGGGTGGAGCGCTTGTGGCCGGCAGCGGTAAACGCCTTGTTCCAGGCAATCTGGGCGCCGGTAATACGAGCCCCATCCATACGCTCCATGACGATGGGGTAACCCCCTTCGTCAACCACGCAAACGGTCTCCAGCACGCCAATCTCTTTGGATTTGGCAATCGCCGCGTCCACCATCAAGCGCGCTTCGCGCTGCTCGAGACGTAGGATTTTTTTCATAAGTCTTCTCAGTATTTCGGGTTAATAAAATTCAGATACCGCGATACACGGTCTTGATCTGGGTATAGAACTCCAGGCCCGCCCGGCCCGACTCGCGGAAGGTGGAGGTGCTGGACTGTTTCAGCCCACCAAAAGGAGCATTGATCAAGTTGCCGGTTGTCGTGCGATTGATCTTGACCGTCCCGGCCTCAATGTCATTGGCAAAGCGATGCGCATATTCAGCACTGCGCGTCACAATGGCGGCAGACAAGCCGTATTCGGTGTCATTGGCCATGGCCAGTGCCTGCTCGTAGGAATCGATTTCCAGCAAGGCAATCACCGGGCCAAAAATCTCTTCGCGAGCAATACGCATCTGCTGGGTCACGTCCGTAAACAAAGCCGGGCGCATGAACAGGCCGCGTGCGTAGTCACCCTCAGTCAAGCGTTCGCCGCCCAGTAAATGGGTGGCTTCCTGCTTGCCGATGGCCACATATTCCAGAATGCTTTCCAGTTGGCTTTCGGTGGCAATAGGCCCCAGATCGGGGTTGCCATTCAAACCATTACCCACGCTCAAAGCGCTGACTTTCTCTACCAGGCGCCGCGTGAATTCTTCTTTGACCTGACGATGCACCAGCACACGGCTGGTTCCCGTGCAGGCCTGGCCGCTCAAGGAGAACCCGCCTTGAACCACCAGTTTGACGGCCAGATCCAGGTCGGCGTCTTCCATGACAATCAAGGGGTTTTTGCCACCCAGTTCCATTTGGGTCCGGGTGCTCATGCGGGCCTGACGACAAATGTCTTCACCCGCCTGGGTCGAGCCAGTAAACGAAATAGCGCGTACCTGAGGGGATTGCACCAGCGTGGGCCCCACCTCACTGGCCCTGCCATGCACCAGATTCAGCACACCCGCCGGAATCCCGGCTTGCGCAAAGGCTTCGCACAGGTAATAGCCCGTCAAAGGTGTGTCGGATGAAGGTTTGAACACGACGGTATTACCGGTGATCAAGGCGGGGGCAATTTTGCGTGCCGGGATGGAGATAGGGAAATTCCAGGGCGCAATCACGGATACCACACCCAAAGGTTCACGCTGGGTATAGACCAGTTGCTGTGCATCGTCCTGGGGGAATGTCTCGCCGGTATAGGTCTGGCCTTCAACCGCATAAAAACGCAGGGTCTGGGCCGAGCGCCCAACTTCCATCTTGCTCTGCGCCAGCGTTTTGCCCTCTTCTCGCGTCAGACCCTGAGCGATACGGTCCACATTGGCATCAAGCCAGGCTGCTGCTGCATTCAGCACACGGGCCCGAGTAGAGATAGGCGTTGCTCGCCATCCCGCAAAGGCGGCCTGAGCAGCAGCAACGGCAGCCTGCGCGTCCTCAGCCGTGGACAGAGGGAAAGCTCCCACCACATCGTCCCGATCGGCCGGATTCAGATTAGGCGTCGTGCGCCCGCTCTGGCTGGGCAGCCACTGCCCATCAATGTAATTGTCGAAAACGACGTCCTTGAGATTGTCCACCGCTGTACTTCCTTGTTTCTAGGTCGGCGGGCAGCCCATCTGCCCGCTCGGCTTTCTGGCTCAGGCTGCTTCCAGCTGCAGTTCTTGCAGGCTGATCTCGTCTTTGACGTAATCGTTGTACAGAGAAGTGGTATACAGTAGACGCATCTCGGCACCAATTTCGCAGATACGCAAGCAACGCTGCTGCAGTTCCACCGTGTTCGCATGCTCAAGCACGATCTGGTAGCCACGCTCGCCGTGGATTTCGTCCGACACAATGTGCAGGTCGAAAAACTCCACTTCTTCGTCCGTGAAGCCGTATTTTTCGCGCAAGGTTGGGGTCTGCTTGCGGTAGATAGAGGGCACTTGGGACTCCAGACCCACAACCAGCCCCGCCACCGCAACGACCGGATCTTCGCGCATGGCAATGGCGTAACACCAGGCCTGCAAGGCGCGGGTGGTGGCATTCATGTTGTCGGGGTCTTCAATACGTGCCCGTGTCGTGCCGCACGCTTCGCCAAAGCGGATCAGCAGATCTGTGTGGCGGTCACCGCCAATTTCCTCTTCATACATATTGGCCAGCAAGAAGTCTTTGGCCTCCACGTATTCAGCGGGAGTGCGGGCATACAGATAACCCAGGTAATCGGCAAAAGGGCCGACATAGTGATAGTGGTTTTCAGCCCAGCGAGCCAGATGTTCACGGCTTAGCTTGCCGCTGGCCCAGGCAATACTGAAAGGGGAAGTATTGGCACTTTTCCCTTTAATGGCGGTTTCCAGTGCGGTGCGAAATTCATCGCGATTCAGCAGTTTTTCCATGACTGTTTCCTTGTTGAAAGACGTCGCCCTGACAGCAGCCGACGAAAGATGAGGTTTGGACTATTTAAGTATATTGTATACCGTCTACTATTTTAGAAAGTAGGGAATAACCCTGCCCGTTTATCAGGCCAGCGCCACGCAACCATCCTTACGAGGGTCAGAAACAGCCTGCAAACGGCCGTCTGCCAAGCGCTCAACCGCCTGAGCCCCGCCAAAGTCGCTGCGGCCAGCCAGTTCGCCTACGCCTTTATCAGGCGGCACATACCCGTGCTCACGCAAAAAGGCTGTACGGTTCGCATCAAAACCATCCTCCAGGGCCAGACGCCCGGCCCCTTCCAGACGCCAGCGCGGTTCAAACATCGCTTTATCCAAAGGCCAGCCATCGCGCAAAACACGGGTCCATATCTGTATCTGCCCTTGGGGTTGCATCAAGCCGCCCACCACGCCCAGTCCCATATGGAACTGGCCGGACTTCAAGGCCAAAGACGGGACCACCGTGTGATAGGGCCGTTTGCCCGGCCCCGGGCCATTCACATGCCCTGGCTCGGAGAAACCGAACCCCCGGTTTTGCAGCACAAACCCACAGCCGGGCACGGCATAGCCTGACCCAAACCGTTTGAAGATGCTGGACATGAACGTAACGGCCAGCCCGTCCGCATCGACCACAACAGTGCAGACCGTATTCCCGGCCGGATCACACACGACTCGTGAAGCCTGAGCCATTGCGGCTTCCGTCGCCTTGACCAGCTCCAGCTCCGCCGCATCTTGATCAACGGGGCGTTTCCAGGCACGTTGTACGGCCTCCAGTACCGCCACCCCATGCGTGTTGGGAGGGCATTCATAAAGGCTGAACTCACCCAGCGATGCGCTGACAGGTTCACAGAAAAACCCTTTATGACGGCGAAAGTCCTCAGCCCTCAATAATCCCTGCATCTGCTCCATTGCCTGTTCAGCATGCTGCGCGGGGCGACCCAGATAAAAGGCATCTGGCCCTTGCGCGGCTATCTCCTCCAAGACAGCCGCCAGCTCCGGATTCCGGTACTGCTCCCCTGCTTGGGGCGGCTTTCCTGCCCTATAAAGGGCGGCACACACGGGATCGCGATGCAGCACAAAATCGAAGATTTTCCATTCACGCGCCGCCACCGGCGCGACCGCAAAACCTTCCCACGCTGCCTGAATGGCAGGCTGAAACAAGCGCGCCCAATCCAGACGGCCATAGCGCTGATGCATATCCCACCACCCTCGCACCAGACCGGGCGTGGTAATGGACAGCACATGACGCTCGGGGATCCGCCCCCCAGGCAAAGCCTGAACAGGCTCAGCCTTCAACAACAGGGGGGCCGCGCCGCTGCCGTTGTAAGCCACTGGCATACTGTCGGGCGGTGCAATCATGGCTAACAGATCGCCACCAATGCCTGTCGCCATAGGCTCAACGACCCCCATGACGGCATCGGCAGCAATAGCCGCATCCACTGCACTACCCTTGAGTTCCAGCATGGCCTGCGCGGCCCTCACCGCCAAGGGGTGCCCGGCAGCAACGGCCCAATGTTTCCCCAATCCCTGTTTTTCACCTGCGCGATAGGCTGTCGTACCCATATCGCTCATCCGAATATCAGCACGGCACAAATTGTCGACAGCGCCATCCCCGCCAGCACAGGAACCGTCAGGGCTCGCACCAGATCCAACACATGCACTCGGGCAAAGCCCGCCACGGCAATCAATGAAGACCAGGCAATCAGCGTGCCGCCTCCGGTCCAGATGGCGCCGATCTGTCCTACCGCAGCCAGAGTTTCCACCTCCAGCCCGGACACCGGACTCAAAGCCGACGCCAGCGTGCCCGTCAATGGCAGGCCCGAGAAGCCCGAGCCATCAATGCCCGAGATCATGCCTACCAACAAAACACCAAAAGCCACCAGAAAATGATTGTCCGGAATCAGATGCTGACCCGCCGAGATCAGCTCGAACAGCAGACTGGGCGTTTGTTCCAGTGGGGTGCCCAAAATGGCAGACGTTGCTTCACTGGCACCCAGAAAGAAGAAGCCGGCGATGGGCAACACCGAGCCCATGGCTCGAAACGCAAATACAAAGCCATCGGTCATATGGTCCGGGCAGGTGTCCAGCATGCGGCGTGGACCTTCTGCCATACAGGTGGCAATCATCATCAGCACAAAGGCCACACCCCCAACCAAACCGGCGGCATCTCCACCACGCAGGACTGGCAAGGACGGGATAAAGCGGGGCAGCAGCATGATGCCAATCACCGCCAGGAACGCCAGTGGCGTAATCCAGGCCAGAATGCGTGAATAGCGCTCTTCCTTGGCACTCAAACCGGAATGCACCGTATGTTCATTCCCTGCAGTGCCACGGGCAATCTCCGCCTTGTCATAAGTCCCTTGAGATTCCATTTCATCCAGGGTGCTATCGGGCGCCTGGCGCATCCAGGCATCCAGCAAACGACTATCGGCCGGTTTGAAATGGCGGCGCATCAGCAGAAATGCCAACGTCAGCGCAACACCACCTGTAATCCAGGAGAGCACCAGAGCACGATCAGCCAGCACGGCCACATCGGCACCGACACCTGCCGCCTTGGCGCTGATGCCCGGGGCAACCCCAATAATGTAGTCTGACGACAGCGCCATGCCTTGCCCACAGATGGCGATAGCCATCGCACCGACCAAGGGCGGCAAGCCAGCAGCAATAGCCGCCGGCAGCAAAATGGCCGACACCAGAGGCACAGCAGGTGTCGGCCAGAAGAACAGCGAAATAAAGTAGGTAGCCGCTGCAATCATCAAAAAGGACGAGCCACTATTGACCATGACCTTGCGGAAAGGGGCCACCATCTTCACATCGGCCTCCAAGCGCTTTAACGAGTTCAGCAAGGCAGTCATGAACGTGATCACCAGGAAAATATTGAACAGTTCCTGAGCGGCCACAAAGCTGGCAGAAAAAATACTGATAAAGCCCTGAATCGGACTGCCCGTCATGGCAGTGACAACCGCCAAAGTACCAATCACGGATGGCACCACCACGTTGGCCCGAAAAATCATCGTAATGATGATGACCAGAACGCTGATCAAATAAGCCCAGTGCGCCGCACTGAGCACCACGTCGCTTTGCATGTATCCCCCTTTCCTTCTCTTTTTTCTGAATATTTAGCATTCCTGAAACGGTATACTATCTTCAATCAATGATCGAAATCAGAAAAAACTATCAAAAACTGGGGAAAACTCTAAGAATTTCATGTTTGAAACACTTAGATTGAATACCTTATACAAATAAAGAGGAAACTATGGCGGCTTTGATTGATCTGGTGGACCCGCTCTCCTGGCTGCTCATGGCCTTGCTGGTTGTGTTGGCTGCCTTTTTGCAAGGCGTTGGTGGAGTTGGGTTTGCGATGCTGGTCGCGCCAATTGCCGCCTTGGTATTTCCGCAGTTGGTTCCAGGCCCCCTACTGGCCTTGGGTGGCAGTGTCTCTCTGCTGGCCGCCTTGCGAGAGCGCCAACATATCGTGCCCGATGTCGTTGTCTGTGCACTGGGTGGCCGCGCCACCGGATCGATCATTGCCATATTGGCCATGACGCAACTCCCCATAGAAGCAGTCAACCTGGGTTTTGCCCTTGCCATTCTGGTGGCAGTCGCACTGAGTGCCTGGGGCTTGCGTATCCTGGCCTCCAAACGAAACATGATCCTGGCGGGCATTGCCTCGGGCATCATGGGAACCTTGACCTCAGTAGGCGCTCCCGCTCTGGCCATTGCCATGCAAAATCTGGCTCCTGCACAGCTACGGGCTTCATTGGGTCTTATTTTGTTTTTGGGCGCAAGCCTGTCCTTGGTCCTGCTTATTGTGGCGGGCCTGTTCTCCTTGCAACAGGCAATGCTCAGCATCGTGCTCTACCCCTTCATGCTGCTGGGCTTCACGCTATCGGGGCAACTACGTCATAAAGTCAGCCTGCCGTTGATGCGTAGGCTGCTACTGGGAATTTGCTCTCTAAGTGCCGTGGTCTTGATTACCCGTACGCTGTGGCAATAATGCTTAGGCCGCAAACTGTATACCATATTCAGAAAAGTGCGTTCACACCGTATAATCGTGTCTGGCCCTTCTGCCCGATTGCACAGGTCGCACCATGAATATCCCCAGTTTCCACCTCCCCCATTCCCTTGGCGATACAGATAACCGTCGCTTGGGCGATCAACACGCGTCACTGTTTGCGGTGATACGCGACCAGTTACGTGAACGTATCCTGAGTGGTGAATTCCATCCAGGCGACCGTCTGGTGGAAGGAAAATTGGCGAGCGAGCTGGGTGTGTCGCGTATTCCTGTACGAGAGGCCCTGCGCGAGCTGGCCTCCGAAGGGCTGGTCACTATCGAACCACGACGTGGCGCCTCTGTGGCCGTCCTGTCGGCAGAGATTGCCTACAACATGGCTGAAGTGCGTGCCACGCTGGAAGGCTTGAATGCAAAACTGGCCGCCCAGCGCCGGGACCCGGCCAATATCGAAAAGCTGCAAACCATTTTGAGCCAGGGCCATGAAGCCATGGATGCCGGCAATCTGGATTTGCTCAAATCCCTGAACCGCCAGTTTCATGAAACTCTGGCCACCATGTCGGGCAATATCGTGCTGACCGAGCTGATGCGCTCTCTGCGAGATCGCACCGCCTTGTTATTTGCGCCCAGCAATTTGCAGCGCATCCGCCAGAACTGGGAAGATCACTCCCAGATTCTCAATGCGGTTGTGGCCGGTAATGGCGATCTGGCCAACCTGTTGGCCACCCAGCACGTGCACAATGCGGCCAAAGCCTATCAGGACGCGCAGAACGGCGAGAAGGTCTGATCAAGCAGGGCGGTCCGTTCTCAATGCCGCCTCAAAGACTAGCCAAACCGATTCGAGACGCCGCTGGTACTTGCGCGCACCACCAAATAACAGCTCGCTTTGCAGGCTGTCGATCAAGGCCATGTAAGTCATGGCCAAGGTATCTACACTCAAGCCCATTTCAGGCCTGGCCAGGGCAGACTGTGCCAGGGCCCGATGGATGATGCCTTCCAGATCCGCCATGAACACATGCATGGGTTCCATCACCACATCGTACAAATGCACAGGCGGCGCAAACAAGGTGCGAATCCAGAAACGTACTTGATGCGATTGCTCGAAACGCTCCTGTATTCCTTCCAGATAGGCCCGCAACTGCTGCTTGATCCCTTCGCCTCCGTGCAGAACCTGACGGGCATGGTTCAACTCATCTTCCACAATCTTTGGAATCAGGCTCAGGAACAGCTCGTCCTTGTTACGAAAATGGGCATAGACCGAGGGCTTTTTAATGCCTACATCAGCGGCAATCTCGTTCATGGTGGTGGCATCAAAGCCCTGAACGGCAAAACGCGCCAACGCGGCATCCTGCAGTTTTTCAGTAGTGGTTTTGCTCACAGTCCAACAAGCTCTCAGTCAAAGGCCAAGTATCAAGGCCGCCATCGCGGCCCGCAGCAACTGTCTATTTTACAGCCCCCAGTTCACTGACCGATCTTGTCACCGTGTGGCAACGACCAGCCAGGACGTACAGCAGGATCGACAGCAGTCCGCAGCCGCCAATGGCCAGCGGCAAGACCTGCGGCCCGGGCACCGCCAGGCTGACGATATAGCCCACCACCGCCGAAATCAGGTAATGGAACATGCCCATCAAGGCGGCAGCCGTCCCAGCCTGCGGGCCAGCCACATCCATGGTCAAGGCCGTTACGTTGCCAAACACCATCCCTAAGGAGCCGACCGAAATGGCGATCAAGGCGGCATACAGGATCAGGCCCGCCACGTCTGCTTGCACCGCCCCATACAAGAGCAAAGCTGAAGCCGTATGAACAATCAGCCCCAAGGCCAGCACCCGAGAGGTAGGCATCCCGGCCTTCAACAAGTAATTGCTGACGACCCCACCCAGCACCAGTGCCACCGAGTTACCAGCGAACACATAGCTGAACACGGCAGGCGACAAGGAAAAATGCTGTGTGAACACAAAGGCCGAGCCGCTGATATAGACAAACAAGGCAGCCAAGGCAAAACCGCCGGAACCGGTATAAGCCATGAAGGTCTTGTTGCGCAGCTCCCGCCCATAGGCCCGAACAATATGACCAGGATTCAAAGGAACACGCTGTGTCACCGGCAGGGAATCCGGGATAGCCTTCAGTCCCCACAACAAACCTAACGTTCCTAAAAAGGCCAGCATCCAGAAGATGGCCCGCCAATCCGCATGGCTCAACAGATACGCGCCCAGGATAGGGGCCACAATCGGTGCGATCATCATCACCTGCATCAGCAGGGAGAAGATACGTGCCGACTCTTTTATGTCGCACAAGTCCGCCACAATGGCGCGCGGTGTGACCAAGCCCGCCGCAGCGCCCAAAGCCTGGATAAAACGTGCTGCCAACAAGGCTTCAACCGATGTGGCCAGAGCGCCAAAAACCGAGCCCACCACAAAAATCACCACACCCAGCAGCAAGGGGACTCGACGCCCGAAGCGATCCAACAAGGGACCATAAATACCCTGCCCCAACGCCAGGCCAGCCAGAAACACGGACAGGGTTTGTTGAATCCGCCCCGCAGAAGCGCCCAGCTCCTGCGCAATGGCAGGCATGCCCGGCAAATACATATCGATGGCCATGGCATCCAGGGCCGTCAACAAGGCCAGCAACAAGATCAAAGGCCAGGCCAAGCCTCTGCTACGCGACAACGCGTTCATATCGCGCCCTCTACACTGCGGAAAAACAGAAGTTCAAACACGCTCACACCCCCGTATATGGCGCCGATACTTAAAACTACCTACCGATAGGTAGGA
Organism: Alcaligenes sp. AB3; assembly: GCF_031844565.1. NCBI lineage: Bacteria > Pseudomonadati > Pseudomonadota > Betaproteobacteria > Burkholderiales > Alcaligenaceae > Alcaligenes > Alcaligenes sp. AB3. Next base: position 21,649 of record NZ_JAUZVM010000004.1, on the reverse strand, counting down.
AAGCCGCTACTGTACTCCTTTTCAGGATTCAGGCAGAAAAAAACCCCGGAAAATACCGGGGTTTTGGTGAGCGTCTGTACAAATAACTTAGATATCCAGCAAATCGCCCATATCGTCGGCATGCTCTTCTTCCACTGCCATGATTTCAATCAGCATCTGGCGGGTGGTCGGGTCGGTATCACCAATACGCTCGATCATCTGGCGATAGGACTCGATGGCAATACGTTCGGCAATCAGGTTGGCGCGAATCATGGATTTGATATCGCCGCTATCGTCATACTCCGCATGACTGCGCTGGACCAGGTTCTGGGGGTTGAAATCCGGCTCGCCGTTCAGTTGCACAATACGTTCGGCAATGCGGTCCGCATGCTCGGCTTCCTGCTGGGCATGTTCCAGAAACTCGGCTTTGATGGGCTCGTTGTTCAAGCCGGTAGCGGTGAAGTAGTGGCGCTTGTAGCGCATCACACAGACCAGCTCGGTAGCCAGGGCCTCATTGAGCATCTGAATGATTTCTTCACGGTTGCCCTTGTAGCCGGATGCCACCGCCCCATCGTCCACAAACTTCTTGGCAGCCGCGCGGATAGCGGCAACATCGATTGGACCTTGGTTTGGTTTGACAGCTTTCTGCTTATTCATTGCATTCCTCCGTATTGATTCCCACCGCGAAAGTGCGGCGCTGTATCGCGCAACAACCGGAAACGAACACACTGACTCCATAACCAACAAGAGCTTGTCCTTGGGACAAGCGCTTTACCTAAACCTGGGCTTGAAGTCTGCACGCTGCTTGTGGTCGAGACCGGTCGTGCAAGAAACTGAACAAAGTGGATAGGTGTTGTCATGGTAGCCATTGCTCCTTGGCTTGGAAAGCGCAAAACCGCGGCCACCAGTAGCAAATAGACCGGCTTTTCAAGGCCAGAGAACCAGAAATCAGGCCGTCTGAAAACTGTTCAACCTCACACGGCATGCGGGCTTGGCACGAAATTTTTTACTGGTTTTCCCCAAGATAAAGAGCCGCGTTCTTGTTCAAGCAGAGATACAAGACCAAACACTTGGATACAGAATCCGGGCTCTGTTCAGACGACAGCAGGCAAATCCCTGCTCCAGCGCTCATACCTCACTGCTTCTTTTCAGATTCAATAAGTTCAATTAATATGAAACGGCCGTTACTTTTAAATCAAGATCATGACTTCAATGAGCTGGCTGTTACTGACCTATAAAGTCCCCCCTGAACCCAGTGCAAAACGACTGGCCTTATGGCGACGCCTGAAAACGCTGGGTGCGGTGTATCTGCAAAATGGGGTATGCGTCCTGCCCAAAACCGACGAGCATGTGCGCCGTCTGAAGGTGCTGGAAAACGACATCACCACCATGGAAGGTGAATGCGTCTTGCTGGAGACCATTGCTCTGGACAAGGCACAAGAGGACAAAGTCATCGCCCGTTTTACGGACGACCGCAATGAGCAATACCAGGAGCTGCTGGGGCGCTGCAAAGACTTTGAAGTGGAAATCGCCAAGGAAATTTCGATTCTGAAATTCACCTACGCCGAGCTGGACGAAGAAGAAACCGACCTGAAAAAGCTGGAAAACTGGTACGAGAAAATCCAGAAGCTGGATTTTTATGGCGCCCCCCTGGCACAGGTCGCTCAAGAGCGCCTGCAAGACTGCAAGGCACGGCTGGATGAGTACGCTCAAATGGTCTACGACGCTCATGAAGAAAACCGCTAATCCGGCGTTCACACCGGCTGCCGACATGCCTCGAGCCAAGATTCACCGCAGCGTCTGGGCGCTGGGTTTTGTGTCCATGTTCATGGATATTTCTTCGGAGCTGATCCACGCCCTGCTGCCCATTTACATGGTTACCGTCCTGGGTACATCGGTACTGGCCGTCGGCTTTATCGAAGGTATTGCCGAAGCCACCGCCTCCATCATGAAAGTGTTTTCCGGAGCGGTCAGCGATCGTTTTGGAAAGCGCAAACTGCTGGCAGTCATTGGCTATGGCCTGGCAGCCCTGACCAAACCCATTTTCCCGCTGGCGAACTCGCTGGACTGGCTGGTTGGTGCCCGCTTTGTAGACCGTATCGGCAAAGGCATACGCGGTGCGCCACGCGATGCCTTGGTCGCAGATGTGACCCCGCCGGAAATGCGAGGTGCCGCCTACGGCTTGCGTCAGACTCTGGATACCATTGGTGCTTTTGTTGGCCCCTTGCTGGCTATCGGCCTGATGTGGTGGACCGCCAACAACTACCAGCTGATCTTCTGGATCGCCGTGCTGCCCGCTTTTATAGCCATCGCCATCCTGGTGTTCTTTGTGCGCGAGCCCAAACTGCCCGCCAACACCCGCCCCCGCAAATTGCCTCTGAATCGGGAAAACCTCGGCCGCTTGGGTTCCCGCTACTGGTGGGTTGTCGCTATCGGTCTGGCCTTTACCCTGGCCCGTTTCAGCGAAGCCTTCCTGATCCTGCGTGGTGAAGCCAGCGGTTTGCCGCCCATGTGGGCTCCTGCGGTCCTGGTCGTCATGGGCGTGGCCTTTTCTTTATCTGCCTATCCTGCAGGTGTGCTGTCGGATCGCATGCGCAAGACCGATCTGCTCTTGATCGGCGTAGCTCTTCTCATTGCAGCCGATCTGGTGCTGGCCTTCGTTCCTGGTCTGCTTGGCCTGGGCCTGGGGGTTGCCCTGTGGGGCCTGCACATGGGCTTTACTCAAGGTCTGTTCAACGTCCTGATTGCCGGCAACGCCCCCGCCGAACTGCGTGGCACTGCCTTTGGCATGTTCCATTTGCTGACCGGCGTCGCCCTGCTGCTGGCCAGCGTCATCGCTGGTGTGCTCTGGGATACCTTAGGCTTTCAAGGCACCTTTGCCGCTGGCGCGATCTTTGCGGTTTTGGCTGGTGCAGGGTTGATTACCTTGCGACGTTCCGCTCAAGGAGCGTTCTGAATAAAAAAGGCCGACTTCATGTCGGCCTTTTTTCATTTCATCATTCCGCGACGGCAGCGATGCACTCAATTTCCAGCAGGAACAAGGGGTTCCCCATATCCGCAGCAATCGTGGTGCGGGCCGGGTATTCGCCGTCCTTGAAGTAAGTGCGATAGATCTCGTTCATGCGAGCAAAGTCACCAGCGTTCTTCAGAATCACATTGGCTTTGACGATATGGTCCAGGCTGGAACCGGCCTCTTCCAGCAGGGCTTTCACATTGGCCATGACCTGATGCATCTGGGCGTCGAAGTCGTTTTCAGCAATCTGGCGATCGTCAAAAAAGCCTGGCTGGCCCGACACAAACACAAAGCCATTGGATCGCACAGCAGGCGACAAGGGGGCACGAGGGGGAGTCACTTTGTCGGACCGGATAATTTCTTTGATCATGTTCATCTCCTGGTGAGTAGCTTGAGCTCTCTGGGCTCTTTCGTACTCGTTGAGGGTTTACTGCACGCTGGCGCCGGAGGCTTTTACCACTGTGGCGGCCATTTCCATTTCAGACTTCAGATACTCGGCAAACTCGGCCGAGGTCGTACCCGCCGGTTCCAGACCTTGAGCCAACAAGCGCTCGCGGATTTCAGGCAGGTTCACAATGCGGACAAATTCAGCACTCAGTTTCTCCACAATCGGTGCTGGCGTACCGGAAGGCACAATCACGCCATACCAGGAGTTGGAGTTCATATTGTCCACGCCTGCTTCTTTGAAGGTAGGCACGTCCGGGATGGATTCCAGACGAGCGTCATTCGCCAGTGCAATCGCACGCAGCTTGCCGGATTTCACGTGGGGCAAAACATCGGGCGTATTGGCAAACATCATGTCCACATGACCGCCCAGCAAATCGTTCAACGCCGGGGCCTGGCCTTTGTACGGAATATGCAGCACATCAATCTTGGCTTCTGACTTCAAACGTTCGATGGCGATATGCGGTGACGTACCTGCACCAAAGGAAGCAAAGGACAGCTCACCCGGTTTGGATTTCGCCGTAGCAATGACATCCGCCAGACTCTTGACCGGCACATCCGGGTTCGCCACCAGCAAGTGCGGCGTGTAGGCCACCCAGCTAACCGGCGTAAAGTCCTTCACCGTGTCGTAACGCAGGTTGTCGTACAGGCTGGGATTAATGGCAAAACTGTTTGCCACCATCCCCAGGGTGTAGCCATCCGGCGCGGCACGGGCCACGATTTCAGTACCAATCACCGTACCGGCACCGGGTTTGTTGTCGATGATGACGGGCTGCTTGAAATCATCCGACATTTTCTGCGCCAGACTGCGGGTCAGGTTATCCAGTGTGCCGCCCGCCGGGAACGGAACAATGATGGTGATAGGTTTGGTGGGATAGTCCTGTGCCGCCGCAAGCGAAGGCACAGCCGTTAAAGCGCTTAATGCAGCCACGCCTGACAAAATTAACTTGAAGCGCATAGTCGTCAACCTTACTCAATAGTAGTGACCAGCTCGCCAATAGCGGGGATGCGAGCTTTGATGACATCGCCTGGTTCCAAAGAGCGCGGAGGTTGCATGGCAAAACCCACCCCGGAAGGTGTACCTGTCGCAATAATGTCTCCCGGCTCCAAGGTCATGCCCGCCGACAACTGGGCGATGATGTTGGGCACATCGAACAACATGTCCGACGTATTGGCCGATTGGCGCAGTTCGCCATTCACTTCCAATTCAAGATCCAGCGCGTTGGGATCTGCGATGGACGTTTTCAGTGCCACTACCGGCCCAATCGGGCAGGTGCCGTCCAAAGACTTGCCCTTGAACCACTGGCCATGCAGTGCTTGCAGGTCGCGCGCCGTAATATCGTTGATCACCGTGTAGCCAAAGACGTAATCCAGCGCGTCTTCAACCGGAATGTCCCGGCCTTCCTTGCCGATCACAATGCCCAGCTCCACTTCGTAATCCAGCATTTTGGTGTGGGCCGCATGGCGGCTGACCAGGGCCTGATGGCCCACCACCGTAGTGGGCGGTTTGCTGAAAAACTCCAGTGCTTTGGGGAAATCATCCGCCGCGCGACCACGTGCCAGATTGCCTTCCACGATGTGGGCACGGTAATTGCGTCCCACACAGAAAATGTTTTTAGCCGGGTTCGGCACAGGAGCCAGAAAACACAGATCCTCAGCGGCATGGACGGGAGCCTTGGCCTGGCTTGCCTGCTCCATCAAAAGTTGCAGGCTGATCAGGATCTCGTCACCCATAAAAATGGCATCGATGACTTCAGTGGGCGCTTGCCGAGCACTTAAGGGATGCTCGTACATCCCCCAGGCCTGCGTCAGGTCTACCACCCGATCATCGTCCAGCATTCCGCCCAAATGCGTTTCCCCTGCGGCTACAAAGGTCAGTAACTTCATGACAGCAAACCTCCTTATCGGATGTTGTTGGAACTGTTCAAGGTTTGCGTCAGCAGCCCTTGAACGTGCTCACGCGCCAGGCGATCTGCCAGCGCCGCGTCCCGTTTTTCAATCGCGTCGATCATGGCCAGATGCTCGGCCAAAGACTCATGTGCACGTTTCAAGCGCTCGATGGTTTTGGTCTTGAGCATGTCGCGGTGCCCAAAGGACTTCCACACCTTCTCCAGCAAGCTGTTTGCAGCCAGACGCATGATGGCGGCGTGAAACTCCACATTGGCTGCTGCGTATTCGCTGACACGCTCTTCCACATTGTCTTGATTGAAGGGCGCAAACAGAGCGCGCAAGGCATCCACGTCCCGCTGCGAGGCATTCAAAGCAGCTTCACGCGCCGCAAAGGCTTCCAGTTCAATACGCAACTTCAGCCATTCGATGTAGTCCTGCTTGGTCAAAGGCGAGAGCAAGGCTCCGCGCCGAGGCTCCATGGTCAAAATGCCCTCCTGCCCCAGACGCAGCAGCGCTTCGCGCACCGGCGTGCGGCTGACATTGAGCATCTTGGCCAGCTCTTCTTCCCGAACCCGCACGGGTTCATCAATATCCTTCACCAGGCCAAGAACGTGAGCCCGCACCGACTCATACACCCCATCGCTGTGACTTGCTGTTTTGATCGTGGTCATTGCTTTCCTATTTTGCATTCATTTTTTATGGATTGTATACAAGAATGGATGTTGGTACACATTGGTGTTTGTACGAACGAAAAAAAACCCTGGCAAGCATCTGCTTGCCAGGGTTTTGATCTTGAGGCCCGCTAAGAGCTAGAGACCTCAGAACGGAATATCGTCATCCATATCGGCCAGATTGTCCGACATAGGAGCGTTATTACGTGGGGCCTGTTGTTGCTGCTGTTGCTGAGGCGCTGGGCGCTGAGCACGTTGCGGAGCTGGTGCACCACCACCGCCGCCACCGTATTCGCCACCACCCATGCTGCCGCCGCCCATATCACCACCGTCACGGCCACCCAGCATTTGCATTTGCTCGGCGATGATCTCGGTCGTGAAACGCTCCTGACCATCCTGACCTGTCCATTTACGGGTGCGCAGGCGACCTTCTACGTAAACGGGACGGCCTTTGCGCAGGTACTCACCCGCGATTTCAGCCAGACGGTTGTAGAACACCACACGGTGCCATTCGGTTTCCTCACGGCGCTCGCCGGAGGTACGGTCTTTCCACTGCGAAGTCGTGGCAATGGAAATATTGCAGATGGCCGATCCTTCTGCGCTGTAGCGTACTTCTGGGTCGCGGCCAAGATTGCCCACCAGAATGACTTTATTTACCGATGCCATGAAAAAAATCCTGTAGTCAAAAATTCGATATCAAGCCGTATTATCGTGGATTCGTGCCTTAATTAACACTCCCTCCCCACTCCAGGGAGGGCAGTTTTATCCATGCAAACGATCCCGTTACGGCATCTTGAACGGCGTATATAGCTAAGCACCTGATGGTGTCGCCTGTTCCGCCCAGCTCTTGATTCTTGCGGCCAATCCAGCCACTTTACTTGTTGCTGCCTGCCACGTCTTTGCACAAGCGTAACAGGCAATGCCTTTTAATATTTGTCTTTGAAACCACGCGCTGTCAGCAACCAGAGCAAAGCCAGAGCAGCGCCGGTCCACAAGACCCATTGGGTGAGCCCTCGCCCTGCCAGGATGCCGCCGATCAGGCCGCCGGCAAACACGCCCAGGGACTGAGAGGTGTTGTAAAAACCCAGCGCCAAACCTTTGTATTCTGGTGGCGCCACACGCGACACCAAGGAAGGCTGCAAGGCTTCCAGCACATTAAAGCCGATGAAGAAAAACGTCAGCGCGGCCACCATGGGAACCAGCGAATCGCGCGCCCATGGCATCACGGCCAGCACCACAATCAGCAGCAACACAGACAGTTCCAGCGCATGCTTGTGACGCTTGCGGGTCTCTGTCCAAAACACCGCTGGCACCATCAGCACAAAAGAAACCAGAATAACGGGCAAGTACACCTTCCACAAATCCTGAGTGCCGTAGCCACCCAAGGTCGCCAGAATGCCCGGTACGACGATGAACAGGGACATCAGGATAAAGTGCAGACAGAACACGCCAAAGTTCAGGCGCAGCAGATCCAAATGACGCAACACCTGTCCGGCGGTAACCTGCACAATCGAGGCGGGTGCTTTAGGCGCGCTGGGCACGACAAAAGCGGCAATCAACAAGCAGACAAAGCCCAGCAAACTGATGGCCCAGAACAGTCCCGACAAACCAAATTGCCCCACCAGCACTGGCGAGAGCACCAGCGATACAGCAAAAGACAGCCCAATCGAGCCACCCACCATCGCCATGGCACGTGTGCGCACTTCGGGACGGGTGGAGTCGGCAACCCAGGCGGAAATTGCCGCTGAAACTGCCCCCAGACCTTGAATACAGCGGCCTACCGTCACCCAGTCAATATTCTGGGCCAGCGCGGAGATCACCCCGCCGATCACGAACAAGGCCATGCCGATGACGATAATCGGCCTGCGTCCAAAACGGTCCGATGCCATCCCCAAGGGAATCTGCAAGACAGCCTGCGTCAGACCATAGGCACCCAATGCCAGACCCACACGGGCGGCATCATTACCGCCGGGCAAGGAGTGCGCGGCCACTGCAAAGACCGGGGTCAGCAAAAACAGACCCAGCATTCGACAGGCAAACAACAGGGCAAGCAGGATGCTGGCCTTGCGCTCTTGCTGAGTCAGACTCAGGCGCGCTGGGCGCGATCCGGCCGTATTCATGGTTTGGTGTGTACTCATTTAATACTCTGTCACAACTGGGCTAGCAGAGAGCCCGGATACCCGTTCACATAAATTCTGACGCAACGCGCTATAGTAGCAAGTTGCCTTTTGACAAGCCTAAATAAAGCGATGGAAGCCATCCGCATTCGTGGTGCCCGTACCCACAACCTGAAAAATGTCTCCGTAGACCTGCCACGCCACCAGTTGGTCGTGCTGACGGGGCTGTCCGGTTCTGGGAAATCCTCTCTAGCCTTCGACACCTTGTATGCCGAAGGCCAGCGGCGCTATGTGGAAAGCCTGTCCGCTTATGCACGTCAGTTCTTGCAACTGATGGACAAGCCAGATGTGGACTTGATCGAAGGTTTGTCGCCTGCCATTGCCATCGAGCAAAAGGCAGCAGGCCATAACCCGCGTTCCACCGTGGGGACCACTACCGAAATCCACGATTATTTGCGCCTATTGTACGCGCGGGTCGGGACTCCTTACTGCCCGGAACACCACTTGGCCTTGCAGGCTCATAGCGTGAGCCAGATGGTAGACCAGATTCTGCAATGGGAACCTGAAACCCGTATTGCTGTGCTGGCACCCATGCACCGTGGCCTGGTTGGTGACCTGCAGCTTGAACTGCGCGGCCTGCAAGCCCAAGGCTTTGTACGGGTACGCGTCGATGGCGAGATCTCCAGCATTGAAGATCTGCCCGCACTCAATGCCCAACAGGCACACGACCTGGACCTGGTCATAGACCGTCTGCGCATTCGGCCCGATAGCCAGCAGCGTCTGGCCGAGAGCCTGGAAACCGCCCTGTCCACCAGCAACGGGCGTTGTCTGGTGGTGAATCTGGACACGGGCCTGGAACAGCCCTATTCCAGTCACTACGCCTGCCCGGTCTGCGATTACTCCTTGCCCGAGCTGGAGCCACGCCTGTTCAGTTTCAATAATCCAGCAGGAGCCTGCCCGGACTGTAGCGGCCTGGGGCAAGTGGATGTATTCGACCCCGAACGGGTGGTGGCCTTTCCGGAACTGAGCCTGGCAGGCGGTGCCATTGCGGGCTGGGACCGACGCAATGCCTTTACCTACACTTTGCTGACCAGCCTGGCGGCTCATTATCACTTTGATATAGAGGCCCCCTTCGAGTCCCTGCCCGAAGCGCTACGTCGCACCGTGCTGTATGGCTCCGGCGCGGAAGAAATCCCCTTTCTCTATTTGAATGAGAAAGGCCGCACCACCGTGAAAACTCACCCATTTGAAGGGGTGATTCCGAATTTGCAACGTCGCTGGGCGGAAACCGATTCCAGCGCCGTGCGCGAGGAACTGAACAAGCTGCGTCGCACCCAGACCTGCCCAGCCTGCCATGGCGCACGCCTGCGTCTGGAGGCGCGTCACGTCCGTATTGGGGATGATCCGATTCCCAGCCATACTGGGTGCAAGCATCATGCAGGCACCGCGTCTGCCAACTCGGCAACCCTCAATGTCGACCAGCTGTCTGACAATGCCGCACAGTGCACGCAGACTCACTCCGCAGCGCAAGGACAAGCCAAAGGACTGGCCATCTATGAAGTCGAAGCCCTGGCCCTGTCCGACTGCCTGGCCTGGTTCGAGCATCTGTCGCTGACAGGTGCGAAAAAAGAAATTGCCGACCGCATCGTGCGTGAAATCCGCCTGCGGCTGGAGTTTTTGAACAATGTGGGTCTGAACTACCTGTCTCTGGACCGCAGCGCCGACACCATTTCCGGTGGCGAGGCCCAGCGCATTCGTCTGGCCAGCCAGATCGGTTCCGGCCTGACCGGCGTGATGTACGTGCTGGACGAGCCCTCCATTGGCCTGCACCAACGCGATAACGACAAACTGATCCAGACCCTGCAGCACCTGCGGGACCTGGGCAATAGCGTGATCGTGGTCGAGCACGACGAGGACATGATACGCACCGCCGACTATGTCATCGACATGGGCCCCGGCGCAGGTGAACATGGTGGTCAAATTACCGCTCAAGGCTCGCCGGCAGAGCTGGCCCAGAACCCCGACTCTCTGACCGGCCAGTACCTGTCCGGCAAGCGTCAGATTGCCGTGCCCAAACGACGTCCTGTTGATGACAGCCTGAACTGGCTGCGTCTGTATGGTGCCAGCGGCAATAACCTGAAGTCCGTTGATCTGGCGATTCCAGCTGGACGACTGGTCTGCATTACCGGCGTGTCCGGTTCGGGCAAATCCACGCTGATCAACGACACGCTGGCAACCGCCTTCTCGCATTTGCTGCACCGTGCCCATGCCGAACCGGCGCCCTACGATCGTATGGAAGGCCTGGAGCATTTCGACAAGATCATCAACGTCGATCAAACCCCAATTGGTCGTACCCCACGCAGTAATCCAGCCACCTACACGGGCATGTTCACGGCTATTCGTGAGCTGTTCGCCAGCGTGCCCGAGGCACGATTGCGTGGCTACGACCCAGGCCGCTTCTCCTTTAACGTTAAAGGCGGCCGCTGCGAGGCTTGTCAGGGCGATGGCGTGGTCAAGGTAGAGATGCACTTCCTGCCGGACGTCTATGTACCTTGTGATGTCTGCCAGGGCCGTCGCTACAACCGTGAAACGCTGGACATTCGTTACCGAGGCCGCAATATCAGCGAAGTGCTGGACCTGACGGTTGAGCAGGCGCTGGAATACTTTGATGCGGTGCCAGCGGTCGCGCGTAAATTGACTACCTTGATTGATGTGGGCCTGTCCTACATCCGCTTGGGTCAAAGCGCGACTACCCTGTCTGGTGGTGAGGCGCAGCGGGTGAAATTGTCACTGGAGCTGTCCAAGCGCAGTACCGGTCAAACCTTGTATGTGCTGGACGAGCCCACAACCGGCCTGCACTTTCAGGACATTGCTGTCTTGCTGGAAGTGCTGGACAAACTGGTTGAGTCGGGCAATAGCGTGGTCGTAATTGAGCACAATCTGGATGTGATCAAAACGGCAGACTGGATTGTGGACATGGGACCGGAAGGTGGCCAGGGCGGTGGGCAGATTGTGGTGCAAGGCACCCCGGAGACGGTTGCTGCCTGTGAGCAAAGCCATACAGGGCGCTATTTGAAGCCTTTATTGCAGCGCTAAAGACTGTCTCTCTTAAAAGGCCACTCTGTTCAGGCCCCAAACACCAAAAAATACGGTTTTTTGGCGCTTTATCAATGAAGAAGAGCTCCTGAACAGCACACGGCTACTGGCAGATAGCAGATCGCGGGACTTAGCCACAGGCTGCAAAACCTACATCTTGAAGATAGCGTCGTGCTCGCGAATAGCGTGGCGGTCCGTCATGCCAGCGATGTAATCAGCAATGGCACGGGCCTGAGCAATCGGGTCTTCACGGCGATGCTCCGCCGCCAGCAAACGAGGATCATCCAGAAAAGCGTGGAACAGTTCACGCACAATATTCTGCGCCTTGCTCATCATGCGCACCACCTTGTAGTGGCGATACAGATTCGCGTGCAAGAAGCGTTTGAGCTCATCAGCCTGCGCCCGCATCTCTGGCGAGAATCCGGCCAAACGAGGCAAATGGCGAATCGCATCCACGCTGTCAGGCCTATGCTCTTCCAGCTTGGCACGCGTGGTTTCGGTTAAATCCACCACTAGCGTGTTGATCATGCCGCGGATAATCTCCGCCACCAAACGTTGACCGCTCAAGCCCGGATATTGGGCCTGTACATGCTCGTAATGACTGTTGAACAGGCGCAGTTCCAGCAATTGTTCCAAGCGGATCAGACCGGAGCGCAAACCGTCATCAATATCGTGATTGTTGTAAGCAATTTCATCGGCCAGATTGGCCATTTGTGCTTCCAGCGATGGCTGGGTGCGATCAATAAAGCGCTGGCCCACCTCGCCCAACTCGCGAGCGTGCTTAAGCGAACAATGCTTCAAAATCCCCTCGCGGGTTTCGAAACACAGGTTCAAACCATTGAAGGCGGCGTAACGCTCTTCCAGCTCGTCCACAATGCGCAGGCTTTGCAAATTGTGCTCAAAGCCCCCTGCTTCGGGCCGCAACTCCTGCATACAGCTATTAAGCGTATCCTGGCCTGCATGCCCGAACGGGGTGTGGCCCAGATCATGGGCCAGGGAGATGGCTTCGATAAGATCTTCGTGCAAACCCAGATTGCGGGCAATGGCCCGCGCCAGCTGGGCCACTTCCAGACTATGCGTCAATCGTGTTCGGAATAAATCACCTTCGTGGTTAATGAAAACCTGGGTCTTGTATTCCAGCAAACGAAAGGCATTGCAGTGAATAATCCGGTCACGGTCCCGCTGAAAGGCGTTACGGCCTTGGGGCGCTGCCTCTGCATAACGCCGACCGCGGGACTGTTCAGGGTGACAGGCATAAGCGGCAAGCATTTGCATAGGTTTTACTCCTGTTCCACCGTTGTAAAGCGGGCCAATGCCTGGCGCACCACATCAGGCGCGACCGCCTGCACCTTGGCATGGCCTAATTTATCCAGCAGCACAAAGCGCAGCTGGCCACCTTCATTTTTCTTGTCCACCTGCATCAATTCCAGCCAGCGATCCGCAGGCCATTGTGGTGGTGTGATCGGGCATCCGCTGGCTTGCACCAGGGCTTTGATACGGGCCACATCCTGAGCCGGCAAGCCACAAACCAGGGCGGATAGCTCGGCAGCCATGATCATGCCGCAACCCACGGCTTCGCCATGCAGCCATTGGCCGTAGCCCATGCCGGACTCGATCGCGTGGCCAAAAGTGTGACCAAAATTCAAAATAGCGCGCAAGCCAGATTCGCGTTCATCCTGGGAAACGACTTCAGCCTTGACCTCGCAGGAGCGGCGAATCGCATAGACGATTTGCTCTTGTGCCAACGTGCGCATGGGATCAATCTGCTCTTCACACCAGTTGAAGAAATCCAGATCGTAAATCATGCCGTATTTGATGACTTCAGCCAGACCGGCGGAAATCTCTCGCGCAGGCAAAGTCTTGAGTACGTCCGTGTCCACTTCCACGGCGATAGGCTGGTAGAACGCGCCCACCATATTCTTGCCCAGCGGGTGGTTGATGGCCGTCTTGCCGCCTACTGAGGAGTCCACCTGCGCCAGCAAAGTCGTCGGCACTTGCACAAAACGCACCCCACGCATGAAGCAGGCTGCGGCAAAACCGGCCATATCGCCAATAACGCCACCGCCCAAGGCCACGATCAGGGCCTTGCGATCCAGGTGACCACCCAGCAGCGCATCAAAAATCAGGTTCAGGGATTCCCAGTTCTTGTAGGCTTCGCCATCGGGCAGCTCGATCACATGAACAGGCTTGCCCGTTGCGGCCAGGGCTTTCTTCACAGGCGCCAGGTACAAGGCCGCCACCGTAGGATTGGTGACGATGGCAATGGCAGACGTATCGGCTGGTACCGTGTCTGCAAGCTGCGCCAAACGCCCGGCGGCGATGTGGATGGGATAAGCGCCACCCTGGGCGTCAACATGCACTACAGACATTTAGCAACCTCGTTCTTTCAACAGGGACAATAAGTGGCGCACCGCATGATGGACTGGCGCCGAGCCAGTTTCAAAGCGGACATCTGCCACTTCTTCATAGAGGGGTTCGCGCGCTTGCAGCAGTTCCTGGATGCGGGCGCGTGGGTCCGCTGTTTGCAGCAGCGGCCGGTTACGGTCTCGGGCCACACGGCGGTACAGCTCGTCTACGGTGGCGCACAAGTACACTACGATACCGCGATCTTTGATGATCTGGCGATTGGCCTCGGACAAAATGGCCCCGCCTCCCGTTGCCAGCACAATTCCGGTCTGGCGCGAACAAATATCGAGCACCGCAGATTCACGTTTGCGGAACCCTTGCTCGCCTTCGAACTCAAAGATAGTGGACACTCGCACGCCGCTACGGGCTTCCAGCTCGTGGTCCAGGTCCATAAACTCGCGCTTGAGTTCCCGCGCCAATTGACGACCAATGGTCGTTTTACCGGCACCCATCATGCCCACCAAAATAATGGGACGTGGGCCAGTTTGTTGTAAATGGAGCAGCTCGGCGTCTGATAAGGGATCAGGATGTTCTACAGGCATCAGCTCGGCGGGTAAAGAGTGGTTCATTTGTGTATTATCCCATTAGCCTTCCCTAAGCACAGTCCGCTTGCTTAGTATTATTTTGTTACATTGATACTTGGTTTGAGGCCCAGTCCTGCTGCGTTTGGACTTTAAAATCAGCCCTAATGAGTTCTTCTTCCCGCTCCCCCAATTCTAAACCCGAGCAAAGCTCCGGTTCCTGGCTTGCCCGCCTCATCGTCAAGACCTCGGTCTTTTTTGTGGGGCTTGGTCTGTGTGCCGTCCTGCTCGGGTCACTTGCGCTGGCTTTGGCCTGGCCCAACCTGCCCGATCTCAGCGCCATGATCGACTACCGCCCCCGAGTGCCGCTGCGCATTTACACGGCGGATAAGGTGTTGATCGGCGAATTTGGTGAAGAACGCCGCAATGTGTTGCGTTTTGACGAAATCCCCGATGTGATGAAATCGGCCATTCTGGCGGCCGAGGACGACCGTTTCTACCAGCACGGCGGGATTGACTGGATGGGTGTTGGCCGCGCAGCCCTGGCCAACATGACCCATATGTCCAAGACGCAAGGGGCCAGTACGATCACCATGCAGGTAGCGCGTAACTTCTACCTGTCATCGGAAAAGACCTATACCCGCAAGTTCTACGAACTGCTGCTGACCTTCAAGATTGAGGCCACGCTGTCCAAAGACCAGATTCTGGATCTGTACATGAACCAGATCTATCTGGGTCACCGCGCCTATGGTTTTGCGGCAGCGTCACGAACCTATCTGGGTAAACAGCTTGGCGAGATCACAACAGCAGAAGCCGCCATGCTGGCTGGTATCCCCAAAGCGCCTTCGCGCTTTAACCCGATTGCCAATTTCGAGCGCGCCAAAACCCGCCAGGGCTATGTGCTGGGCCGTATGCGTAGCCTGGGTTACATCACTGAGCAGGAATACCAGGATGCGATGGCTCAGGAAATCGTTGTGAAATCGGCCTTGGGTACGCCTGCGGGTGGCTACGCCATCCACGGTGAATACGCGGCTGAACTGGCTCGCCAACTGCTGTACGGCGTCTACCAGGACAATGTGTACTCGCGCGGTTTCAACATCTACACAACGATCAAGTCCACCGATCAGGAAGCCGCTTATCTGGCCGTACGTAACGGTATTCTGGATTACACCCGTCGTGCTCCTTACACTGGCCCGCAAGGCCAGGTGGATCTGCCTGCCGGTATTGAAAACGACCACGCGCAGCTGGATTCCATTCTGGATGATTTGCAGGACAAGTATCCCGACACGGGCGATCTGCTGACAGGTGTGGTGCTGGACGCCAGCCCCAACCAGATTCGCGTAGCCCGTACCGCCCAGCAAATTATTGACGTCAACGACAAGCGCGCCCTGAAGATTGTCGCTCGTGGCTTGGTGAAAAACGCCAAGGCAGACGTACGCATTCAGCGCGGTTCCGTGGTCTATCTGTTCCGCAATGGCGATTACTGGGAAGTGATCAATATGCCTGCGGTACAAGCCGCTTTTGTGTCGGTACGCCCACAAGACGGCGCCATTCAAGCCATGGTGGGTGGTTTCCACTTCTCCGACGGGAAGTTCAACCGCGTCACGCAAGCCTGGCGCCAGCCTGGCTCGGCCTTCAAGCCTTTCATCTACGCTTCCTCGCTGGAGCGCGGCCTGACCCCTGCCACCCAGATTTCGGACGAACCCTTTGTTCTGACCGCCGCCCAGACTGGCTCCAAGCCCTGGACGCCCAAGAACTACGGCCGTACCTACGAACCCATGCTGACCATGCGTCAAGGTTTGTACAAATCCAAAAACATGGTGTCCATCCGTATCATGCAGGCCGTCGGCCCCAAGTACGTGCAGGAATACGTGACTCGCTTCGGTTTCGACAAGGCTCGTCAGCCTGCGGTGCTGCCGCTGGCTCTGGGTGCAGGTAGCGTGACCCCCTTGCAAATGGCGGGTGCCTACTCGGTCTTTGCCAATGGCGGCTACCGTACCGAGCCTTATCTGATCGATTACGTCACCGACAGCACCAATAAAGTCATCATGCGCGCCAAGCCCATTGTGGCCGGGGACGCAGCGGCTCGCGCCATTGACGCTCGCACTGCATATGTCATGAACGATTTGCTGCGTGGTGTAGCGACCTCCGGCACGGGTGCCCGCGCCTCCCGTGAGTTGAAGCGTACGGACATTGGCGGCAAGACAGGGACTACCAACGATTCGCAAGACGCCTGGTTTGCGGGTTACACACCTGATCTGGTCGGCATTGCCTGGATGGGTTTTGACAAGCCCCGCAGCCTGGGTTCGGGCGAGACTGGCGGTGGTGCATCCATGCCAATCTGGATCAACTACATGCGCAGCGCGCTCAAGGACAAGCCCATCGTGCCTCCGGGCCCTGCACCTTCAGGCCTGTCGCGCATCAATGGGGACTTCTACTTTGACGAATTCCCGCCCGGACAAGCTATCGCCCGTGTTGGCCTGCCTGCTCCCGGTGACGGCGCCCTGCAACAAGGCGGTGGGGATCAAAGCGACGGTATTGGCGACCTGCTGCGACAACTGGACTCTGACTCCGGTTCTTCGGGCACGGGAGCCCAGCCCTTCGTCCCCTTCTAAATCTAGTACCCAAACGCCGGCCCCAGCCGGCGTTTTTTATGCTTTGCCCCTCACAATGGCATAATGTTCTGCATTGTCCGCACTCGCTCAACACTTATGAACAAACTACGTTCCTCCCGCCTGCTGGCCTTGCTGACACTAAGCGTTTTTCTTAGCGCTTGCGGCTACAAAGGCCCCTTGTACCACCCTCCTGCGCAGGAAGCAGCGGACGCCCAAACAGCGCCGCGCTGATTTCCGCCCTGCTGGCTTAACCTCTGTTATTTGACGACACCATGACCGTTGCACCTCACTTCCAATTTCAGAACAACACGCTGCATGCCGAGCAAGTTCCCCTGAACAAGCTGGCTGAAGAATTCGGCACCCCTCTGTATGTGTATTCCCGCCAAGCCTTGCGCGACGCCTGGGAGTCCTATCGAGTGGCAGGTCAGGACCGCAAGTTGTTGGTGTGCTATGGCATGAAGGCCAACTCCAATCTGGCCATTCTGCAAGAATTTGCCCGCCTGGGTACCGGCTTTGACATCGTCTCGGGCGGTGAACTTGCCCGAGTCATCGCCGCCGGTGGCGATCCAGGCAAAGTGGTGTTCTCCGGTGTCGGCAAACAGGTTTGGGAAATCGAAGCAGCCCTGAAAGCAGGCGTAAAGTGTTTTAACGTCGAGTCCGAAGGCGAGCTGGAGCGTGTTGCCCAGGTTGCAGAACGCATGAATGTGAAAGCGCCTGTTTCCTTGCGTGTGAATCCGGACGTGGATGCCCGCACCCATCCCTATATTTCCACGGGCCTGAAAGACAACAAGTTCGGCGTGCCGATTGATCAGGCCCCCCGCATCTACGCACGCGCTCAAGAGCTGCCCAGCCTGAATATTGTAGGTGTGGACTGCCATATCGGCTCGCAGATCACCGAAGTCAGCCCCTATCTGGATGCGCTGGACAAGCTGATCAAGCTGATCCTGGCCCTGAAAGAGCAAGGCGTTAACCTGATCCACCTGGATCTGGGCGGCGGTCTGGGCATTCGCTACACCGACGAAACCCTGGTGACCCCCACCCAGCTGCTGACCGAAGTCTTTGCCGCTCTGGACAAGAACGGCCTGGGCCATCTGGAAATCGTGCTGGAACCCGGCCGCTCCATGGTGGGCAATGCCGGTGTGCTGCTAAGCCGCGTGGAATACCTCAAGCATGGCGAGACCAAAAACTTCGCCATCATTGATGCCGCCATGAACGACTTGATTCGCCCCACCCTGTACGATGCCTGGCACAGTGTGGAAGCGGTAGAGCCTCGTCCCGTGACCGAGGACACCCCCCGCTACGATCTGGTTGGCCCTATCTGCGAAAGCGGTGACTGGCTGGCACGAGACCGTCAGCTGGCGCTGGAACAGGACGACCTGATCGCCATCATGTCCGCCGGTGCCTACGCCTTTACCATGGCCAGCCAGTACAACACCCGCCCCCGTGCGGCTGAAATTCTGGTCGATGGGGATCAAGTCCATGTGATCCGCCCCCGCGAAACACTGGAAAGTTTGTTTGCCAGCGAACGATTACTCCCATAAAGCCGGGGCAAGAATGCAGGTAACAACCATTCAGCCTTAAAGAACTCTCGAATCTGACCGTAAAACAGGCCGGGACTGCACTGCCATCAGCAGGCAAAGCAGTCCCGGCCTGTTGCGTCCTAGCCGGGAAAGCACAGATTTCGCTGTCAGTGGCCAGACAGTTCGATGGTAAGCGCTGGAGGCTGTACCACCATCATGACCACCCCAGGGATACCGACACACGGCTTTGAGCCCGTTACATCGGCTAGCGAACGCCTGATTCGCGGCTTGAGTCTTTACGTCATCCCTTTGTTTCTGATCATGCTCACTTTATGGGCATTGTTGTTCCTGCCGAATCGCTACCCTACGGCCCCCGGTCAAAGCTTAAGCATTCAGGCACTAGCCAGTCAGCAAGAGCATGCGGATCCAGAGTTACTGACGCGATTGAGAAATGCGCCGTCCCGGCAACGGCTGCACCTGAGCGAGCCCCATTGGCTCCTGCTGACCCTGCCTGCTCCCTTCCCCCAGCAAGAACAAGTCCTGCACTTTCCCGCCTCTCCGATTTCCTCGCTGCACTGTCAAGATGCCCGTAGCGGCCAGACCCTGCGCGATAGCGAACTGGACCCGCCTGCTCCCTTGTCTCCGGCGCCGGTCAAAAGCTACACCCTGGAACTGGGCCAGACGAACCATCCTGACACCATTCTGTGCCGTGTCGACACCTCCCGCCCGACTCTCTTGCAAGCTCAACTCTGGGCCAGAGCGGACATCAGCAACTCATCCATTCGCCTTAGCCGCGGTATAGGGCTGCTGGAAGGCGGTTTGCTGACCATGGCCATGTTCATGCTGGTACTGGCCGCCACCAACCGGGCCTGGATCTACCTGCTGCTGTCGGTCTGGCTGATTGGCAACCTGCGCTTGGGTTCCATGGCCATGGGCTGGGACACGCAATGGCTGGGCCAGATGCTGCCCTCGCAGTACATGCCTGCGCTACGTCAGGTCACCATCGCCTGCTACTTCATCCTGAGCTACTCCCTGTTCACCGTCTTGCTGGGCAACTCCATCACCACCGCCCGCCTGCAACGCTTGCTGCCTACGGTGGGCATACTGGGCCTGATCCTGCTGCCCGTGTCCCTGCTGGCCCCAGCCTCGGTGTTCCAGCCTGTCATGTGGATCAGCACCATTTACGCGCTGTGCTGCGTCTCTGCCGTGCTGCTATCTATCCTCCTGCATACCCGCTCGCGCATTCTGCTGTGGCAACTGGTGCTGCTGAGCATGGCCTTGTGCATGCTGATTTCAGCCATTTTCCTGGTGGCTTTTGGTCGTTCCAGCTTCGTGGAGAACTTCAACGGCGTCATCGCCTTCCTGCTCTCCAACCTGATGGTGGCTCTGGCCGTGGGTGAACGCCTGCGAGAAGACCGCAGCGAATCCCTGCGCGCCCGTAACGAGCTGATGGCCCACTACCTGCTGACCCCCGTCGGCATGTTCACCCTGAACGAATCCGGTGTCTTTCAGCGTATCAGCCCCATGCTGAGCCGCATGCTCAACATAGAAGCAGACCCAAGTGAAAACACCATTTACTGGACAGACTTCTTCCCTGAGCAGGACTGGAAGGCCGTCGCACAAAGCACCCAGAATGGCCAGGATGTCACCATCACCCACTACGACAGCAACGCACAGCCGTGCCAATTCGCCTTGCGCGTTGCTATCGTCAACCAGAGCATAGAAGGCTCGCTGCAAGACATCACCGCCCGCGCCGAGACCTACCGCCAACTGCGTCTGATGGCCGACAACGATCCGGTCACCAATGTCCTGAACCAGCGTGGTATTGAAAAAGCACTGGACGGCCTGCTCAGCCGCAGCCAGGACGACAAACCCTGCCTGCTGGCCTACCTGGACCTGAATCACATCAAATATGTGAACGGCACCTTTGGCCACTCCTCGGGCGACGCCCTGCTGCTGAAAGTCTGCGAACAACTGGAATCGGTCCTGCGCAGCAAAGACAAAATCGGCCGCATCGGTAGCGACGAATTTGTCATCATCTTCGAAGACTGCGAACCCGAACAAGCACGAGAGCTGGCCAATAGCGTGCTGGAATCACTGAACAAAAACCCTTTGCTGGCCGGCAACCGCAGCTTCAACCTGCGCAGCACATTGGGCCTGGTCGAAGTTGCGCCCGGCATGGCTCCGCAAGAGGCCATCTCCGCCGCCAGCCGAGCCGCCCGCGACGCCCGCCGCCTGCACCAGGACATGATCATCTACGAGCAGGACTCCAACGCCTTGCAGGAACACGCTGAAGAACTGCGCCTGTTCGAAGAGCTGGAAGGTGGTTCATCACGCGCGCTGTATCTGGAAATGCAGCCCATCGCCGCCCTGCGCCGCCCCATGGACAGCCTGAACTTCGAGGCGCTGCTGCGCGTGCGAGACTCCTCCGGCCAGCTCATCCCCACCGGCCGCATCATTGCCGCAGCCGAAGAAAGCGGCACCATTACCATCATCGACAAATGGGTGTTCTCGGCCACGCTGGAGTGGATGTCCAAACACGAAGCACAGCTAAGCAAAACCCAATGGGTCACCATCAACCTGAGCGGCGTGTCGCTGAACGACGACACCTTCATCCAGTGGTTCTTTGACATCCTGGCCCGCTTTGAACACCTGGCTCGCCGCCTGTGTGTAGAGATCACCGAAGGCGTCGCCCTGGACGACCTGGAGCACACCCGCAACTTCATGCGACGTCTGCAACAAATGGGCGTACGCATCGCACTGGATGACTTTGGAGCCGGTTACACCTCCTTCTCCTACCTGCGCGAACTGCCTGCCGACGCCATCAAAATCGACGGCGCCCTGATCTGCGACATGCTCAAAAAAGAGACCAATGTCGCCATCGTGCGCACCATCGTCGAACTGGCCAACAACCTGGGCATGATCAGCATCGCCGAATGGGTAGAAGACGTCCCCACCCTGAAAGCTCTGCAAGAACTGGGCGTGGACTACGTGCAAGGCTTCATCATCTCCAAAGCCTGCACCCCGGCAGACCTGCTCAAGGCCAAAGCCATGCCCGACCTGGTCAACGACCCGGCAGCCCGCCAGTTCCTGATCGAATCGCAAGATAAATTCCCGCCATCCATGTAGACAAATAACCACCCAAGCCCCATAGAGGGCCTGGGGTCTAGGTCTAGGTCTAGGTCTAGGTCTAGGTCTTCACCTGAGTCTGGCTATGACTAGGCCGAGCCACCTCGATACAACACGCTTCCGATCAACACCTGCTCCAGAAACCACAATCACACTCAGCCAGAAACCCACCCACCGCCTGCCTAGTTCCAAAGTCAGGGGCGACATAGATAACCACTGTGAGCCGCTGGTGTGCTGGGCGGGGGTGT